>NZ_JAFBDT010000019.1 GCF_016908355.1 Fusibacter tunisiensis
TTGCACTCGATCCCGAACTTAGATGAAGATAGAGAGAGACTCAACAGCATAGACGGGATTGTACCGAATCCATTTGAATTGCCTGAAGGTTGCTATTTTGCACCACGCTGCAAGCATGCAATGGCGCGTTGTAAGAAAGAACAACCGGGCGACTACACAGTAGGCGAGGGGCATACGGTAAAATGTTTCTTGTACGATGAAAAGGAGGGGAAATAGATGAAGGATAAAATTCTCGAGGTTAGAGACATAAAAAAACATTTCCCCATAAAAGGTGGCTTTCTTCAAAAGGAAGTTGCAGCGGTAAAGGCAGTAGATGGTGTGTCTTTTGATGTTATGCGCGGAGAGACTATAGGTCTGGTAGGTGAGTCTGGTTGTGGGAAGTCGACACTGGGCAGAACCATTGTAAGACTATATGAGCCGACAGAAGGCGAGATAATATTCAATGGGAAAGACATTTCAGGGCTTAAAGGCCAGGACCTTAAACACCTGAGACAGCAGATGCAGCTCATCTTTCAAGACCCGTACTCATCGTTAAACCCAAGGATTAATGTTATGAACCTTGTGGGCGAGGCCATGGTGGCACATGGACTGGCTAAAAAAGGCCAAGACCTTGCAGATAAGGTAACAGATGTAATCGAAATGTGTGGTTTATCGGCTTACCATGCTTACAGATACCCCCACCAATTTTCTGGTGGTCAGAGACAACGTATTGGGATTGCCCGAGCCCTGGCACTGAATCCAGACTTTGTTGTGGCAGATGAGCCTGTATCGGCACTTGACGTATCGATTCAGTCTCAAGTCTTGAACTTGATGATGGACCTTCAAGAAAAAATGGGCCTATCATACTTGTTTATTTCCCATGACCTAAGTGTTGTAAAGCACATTAGTGACAGGATAGGGGTTATGTATTTGGGATCTTTGGTTGAGATGGCAGATAAGAAGGATCTTTATAACAACCCAACGCACCCATACACAAGAGCACTTCTTTCAGCGATTCCGGTGCCAAATCCAAATCGCATTAAGAAGATGGAGCCGATTATTGGTGAGATTCCAAGTAACGTAAACACGCCAAAAGGGTGTAAATTCCACACGAGATGTCCGTATGCAAAAGACATTTGTAAAGAGATTGTGCCACCGAATAAGGAAGTCGGGCCAAGACATTTTGCAGCATGCCACTTTGCAGGAGAGATTTAAATTGATATACTATTAAGAAATAAATGACCATTGGAAAGAGGCTATCATGTTTAATAAAGTAAAAGAGATTCTTAAAAAAAAGGAGCTTGATCCTGAAAAATACGATGTAGAACTTGAAAAAGGTGACTTTTTGGCATTGCTTATTGCAGCGGCTATGACAATGCTTCCAGTTTTAATTGGAATTTTTGCACTCTTTGGTTTATTGACATGGATCATATTCTAATGAAATGCATAAAAAAGAAGCGGCCATCGGTCGCTTCTTTAATTTTAAACATATTTAATTAATACTTAATTAAGACAATTATAAGCATCAGTTGTGTATAATGATTAAAACATGGAAATAAAAAACGCTCCTAGCAAACGCTAGAAACGTTGATATAACTGGAGCCGACGATGAGACTCGAACTCACGACCTACGCCTTACCATGGCGTTGCTCTACCTGCTGAGCTACGACGGCATGTCCTAAACTATTATAAAGGATTTACATACGAAAGACAAGACTATTTATAGATAAAAAATGGGGGCATTATGAAGAAAAAACATCACACTAAATGGTTTTTAAAATGGAATTTCTGGTTTATCTTAAGCGTTATAGCTGTCGTTTTCGCATTTGCCGCATCCGAAAAAGCAATTGAAGAAAAACAGCCATCACCAAATTGGTCAATGGGTGTAAGGATAATGGAAGACCTGCCCACTGATGAGCGAAAAATCGATCTTGCAGTAATTGAAGGCAGTGAAGAGATGGTGCTGGGTGCAATTAAAGAAAATTATATACAGCTTTATAGACTGGATGCCATGGGAGAAGTTGTTCAGTCCACTACCATTGATCATGATGCAGTTGATACACTTAAGCTCATTCAAGTGGAAGCACTAGAGGATTTAATCCTTGTAAAAGTCAGTGATCGTATGATACTTGAGGTGATTGAAATTGACAATGAGACGATGACGCCTATAGGCCTTCAAACTTTATCAACGCATTCTGAACAATTTGACTCTGAGGGAGAATACACCCTTGCAGCGGATGACAACAAGTTATCTTTATTTAAAGGGCAAGAAACACTATTTGACTATGCTGGCTATGAAGATGTAAAAAGTGTGGTTATAGAAGTCTATGAAGATCAGGTTTTTGGTGCTTTAAATACAGCTGATGGTGGTCAAATTTTTAGATTTAAGAATGGCACGGTAGAATGGGTGGACTTGTTGGATGTGCCGGCTCAGAAGACATATGGCTATATTAGAGATATATATTTGACAGATGACATCGTCACGGTAATGTCACACAAATATGACCGAATGAATCCGGGATCTGCAACAGCCCTTGGGGTATGGCAGTTCGAGAAGGATGACTTAGATCAATTTTACTTTCAGCCTTACTATCATGTTGGAACAGACTTATACCCTGTTATTGTAGGGTCGAATCGGTATGAAGTCACTTATGTGTTAGGAAGTCTTCAAGCTCAGAGAAGTAGCGAAGCCCTACTTATGAAATACCCTCAAGCTGCGGGCGGAACCTTTGCAAATGTATCGAAATATACGCGTGAGAAAGATGAAATGACAGAAAATACAAGGTTGACAATTACACGTAATTATCCGATTGCGTATTTTTACGTCGATTATGGAGAAAGTACAAAAGTATTCTGGCTGGATAAAGAAGAAAACACTTCAGTGCTAAAAGGTGCTGGCAACACTTCTGAGTGGATTCAGTCGGCAAGATCTAGAAATCAAGTAAATTATCTGTCATTATTGGTAGGAAGTTTGATTCAACTGTTCAATACACTGTTTTTAGGAATTGTTTCACTTTTATCTATGCTGGCCCCTTATAATTATGGAATTATTGCCTTTATACTTGCTTTAATGGTGTTTAAACGGTTTGCACCACTTGAGGCCTTAAATAAAGAAAAAGTGTTGTTTTGGACGTCTGTCGTTGCTTTTGCAGCATTTAAGCTTTGGCTATTTGGCATATCCAATTTAGATTTTAAATTATTTGCACATATCTATCCTTTCTTTTTCGGAAATGCCATCTTGATGGGTGTGACTTCGATTTTTACAACAGCCTATGCCTTGATGATGCTTTATCTGTTCAAGAGAGAACACCCGTACTATAACAATCGATTCCTACACTTTATGTTCTATTTTGGAATGGAAATGTTTTTTATAATGTTTACCTTTATGGCCTATTTTGTATCAGCTCTTGTAAAAAGTAATTTTATGATGTAGAAAAACCACCCCGATTATGATCAATGGTCATGACACATAAAGGGGTGGTTTTTTGATTAATCTTTTATTGTATACACGAAATCGTTCTCAATGAGAATAGATTCAACAGCTTCAAAAATACGATTATTTGCAAAATCATCTTCTAAGACAATAAGGGTTTCTTTAGGTAGTTTCTGAAGACTTGAGCCAAGTTCAGTGAGTTCAATGGACGTTTCATTGAGAAAAATCAAATCTTCTGAAACGCGAAGCGTCTGTTTGAGATTGGTGCTGGTGTGATTGGTTGTTTCTGGCACTTCTGATGGCGTCGTATTGGGTGTAGAATTTCCTAGTTGCCCGCCAAGACCCAATCTGCCATCTAAGAGAAGAAGTAGGATAACAAGCAGAGCCAAAATCAGAAGGTTTCGTATTCTACGGGATTTTTTTTTGCGTTTAGATTTCATGTGAACCTCCTAAATCATTATGGGTTAGTGATGAGAAAGAAACGATCGGCGCCAAGTTCCCTTGTAAGTTCACTTATACTTTCCTGAACAAGTAAATAGGCATATCTAAAAACACTGCCATCTTCAGTTAAAGTAAAAAGGACTATAGGTGGGATGTCGCTCTGAGATTGTAACAGTTGCGTTAGTTTTTGTTTGATTTTATTTTTTTGAGCCATTCGGCTGTTCAGTGTACTCTGATCTGGGTAGAGTAAATATAGGTCTGTGGGTGAACCGTCAACCCAAAGGTGGTTGTTCCGTGTTTTTAGTTCAACGGAGATAATTTTTGTTTGGTTCAGAATAAAATCGTAAAGTCTGTCTTTAGGATCTGTTAAATCTGAATTAGACGTTTCTGAAAGCTGAGCGAGTGTCACTGCTTGCGTATTTATTTTTGAGTGTAATTTTTCAATTTCATTACTATAATTGGCTTCTAGAGCATCCGTTGAAATAGAGGTATTGATTAACATAACAAATAAAAGAATTAAAAAAACATCCAGAAGAGGTGTGAAATCCATCCATTTATTTTTCTGCATAGGCATCCTCGGTTCGACTTGCCAAATCCATACGCTCTAGAATCATTTTTAGATTCTCTTGGTTTTGGTCTACAACTGGCGATAATGTTGCATCAACAGCCTTAAAAAGCAAAGCAAAAATAAGGCCCCAAAAAGTAGAGGTTAGGGCTGTGGTGAAATTCAGTGTGACTTGTGCTTGACTCATATTTAAGAGTCCAAGCAAGGAGAGAATTGTACCAAGCATACCCATCATTGGAAAAGCAGAATTTATGGAAGTAAAAATGCTGTAGTAATGAATTTCATCTGCGTGCATACTTTTCATGGAATTCAAGTCAAGTTTATCAGGATGGGGGTCTTTAATTCGTGCCATTAAGAGTGTAATAGGGATGTAAATTTTAGGTTGAAGGAGATTTTTCAAATGTGTCGAAGCCCGCTTAGCCCTTGGATAGACCACAAAGGCATTAATGACAGCAAGTAAAACAATCAATAAATCATAGCCAAATAAATTTGTTAAAATTAGTTTTCCCATTTAAAATAACCTCCTCTCGTTTAATTTTATCATAAAAGTACTGGACAATTGAGAAAATTATAAGAATTTGATATAATGAAGTAGGAAATGCAAGCGGTTGCGCAAAAATAGGGGGAATATATCATATGAAAAAAATAATCAGTTTTTCACTGGTTTTGGTGATGGTTTTAAGTGTTATACCACAGGTTGTGTTTGCAGAAGCACCCACTGAATTAATCATCCATTACCATCGTTTTGATAGCGTATATGAAAATTGGAATTTATGGATTTGGCCTGAAAGCAAGGCAGGAACAAGTTATGAATTTACAGATGAAGATGAATTTGGTAAAGTTGCTGTTATTCCACTAGAGAATATTGAATCTGTTGATCAAATCGGATTTATCGTCCGAAAAGGCGATTGGGAAGCAAAAGATGTGGATCAGGATCGATTTATTCCTGTTAATCGTGTAAATGCCAAAAATCAACTTGAAATATTTGTAGTTCAGGGCAGTGAAACTTTCTATTTTGATGCCTCTGAAATAGACCTTTCTCCAAAATTTTTAAGCGCACAATTGATTGATGAAAAAACGGTAAAAATTACAAGTTCAAAACCGATACCTATTTCTGAGATGAGAAGTGGGTTTAGTTTAGTAGATTCAGATGGGACGCACTTAAAACCTGCTGCAGTAAGTGGCGGTTCAGGCGATATGGCTCAAAATTTTGTTGTGCTTTTGGAAGATGCAATAACCATAGGAAAAGACTATGTCACTGAGTTTGGAACGTATGCTGAAGTCCCTATAGACATTTCAGGAATCTATGGCACTGAAATTTTTGAATCTACCTTTGGCTATACAGGGGTGCTTGGGGTGTCATACACTAAAAATAAAACGACATTTAGGGTTTGGTCACCGTTAGCAGAAGATATGACACTGGTTCTATATGCCGAAGGATTAGGGCCGGTTGAACTTGAACGAATACCAATGCGTCAGTCAGATCAAGGGGTATGGGAAGTTTCTGTAGAAGGTGACCTACATGGCTTTTATTACACCTATGCCTTTAAAATGAATGGCCAAGACCGAGAAACGTATGATCCCTATGCAGTTGCAGCGGGTGTAAATGGAGATCGGTCCATGGTAGTGGACTTTGAGCAAACGCACCCTGAGGGCTGGCAAAATGACCGTGGTCCGGTATATGAAAAGAGTAATGATGCAATTGTATATGAAATGCATATTCGCGATTTTTCGATTCACCCATCTTCTGGAATTGAGCATGCAGGCAAGTATCTGGGTGTTGTAGAATCTGGCACGCAAACTGATGCGGGGACAGTGACCGGGCTTGACCACTTAAAGGAACTCGGTGTAACACACGTTCAAATCTTGCCTATGTATGATTTCAACAGTATTGATGAAAGGCAACTTACTGAAGGGGTATTTAACTGGGGATATGATCCTAAGAATTATAGTGTTCCTGAAGGATCCTATGCAACAGATCCTTATAATGGTGAAAGTCGAATCCTTGAAATGAAGCAAATGATTAAAGGCTTACACGATGCTGGAATTGGTGTTATTATGGATGTGGTTTATAACCATACAGCTTTAAGCGCAGATTCTAACTTAAACTTACTCATGCCAGGTTATTATTATAGAATGGATGATGGGAAGTTTTCAAATGCATCAGGGACAGGAAATGAAACGGCTTCAGAGCGTATAATGGTTAGAAAATTAATCTTAGACTCATTGAAGCATTGGGTTGAAACGTATCATATTGACGGTTTTAGATTTGATTTAATGGGTGTCCATGATATTGAAACCATGCAAGTCATTGAAAAGGAACTCAAAAAAATCAACCCCAATATAATTTTATATGGAGAGGGTTGGACTGGCGGAACATCAACTTTACCAGATGGTGAGCGGTTACTTAAGGCAAATCTTTCAGCGACACCAACGATTGGCGCATTTAATGATGACATGCGTGATGGTATTAAAGGTCATGTGTTTAATGCTGAAGAAGGTGCTTTTGCAAGTGGTTATGCCGGTTTTGAAGAAAGTGTTAAGTTTGGAATTGTAGGTGCGGTTTTTCATCCCCAAGTAAATTATGACGCTGTGAATTATTCAAATGACCCTTGGGCTGTAAATCCTTCCCAATCTGTAAATTATGTCTCTGCCCATGACAATCTTACCCTTTGGGATAAGTTTCAGGTAACAAATCCTGCGGCTTCAGAAGAAGAGCGGATTCGCATGCATATGTTAAGCAATGCCATTGTATTAACGTCACAAGGCATGCCGTTTTTACATTTGGGCGTTGATTTTTTAAGAACCAAAGAGGGCGATCATAACAGCTATATGTCACCAGATTCAATCAATCAAATTGATTGGAACAGAAAAACAATGTATCATGACGTCTTTGACTACCATAAAGGTTTAATCGACCTTAGAAAAAATTATCCAGCATTTAGGTTGTCGACACAGAGCGCTATAGAATCTGGCATTGTGTTTTTCTCCAGTGAAGAAACGTCGGTGGTAAGTCTAAAAGACCAAATGATTGGCTATATGATTCCTAAAAATGAAGCCCTTGATATTTCAGAGACCCTAATTGTAATTTTTAATGGACGTGATAAGGCGCAAGAAATTAATTTGCCGGGGTCTGAGTATAAAATTTTGGTTAATGGTCAGGAAGCCTCAGCACAAGCGCTTGAGAAATTTAAAGGTGGCCGTTTAGAGATGCCTTCATATTCGGCACTTGTTTTGTCCACTGAAGATGTGTTTATTGAAGGTCAAACAAATAGAATTGCAACAGATTCAAATGATTCAAAGGGTGTTTCTATAGCCCTAATTGCCGTACTGGGTTTTGTGTTTGCTTCGGCAGGTGTGCTATTAGTCATGGGCAGGCAAAAAAAGAAAACAGTTTGAGACCAATAAGTCTCAAACTGCTTTAGTGACTATAAAAGCCTTCTCCAAGCACTTCGCGGACACTTGAAACCATAATAAAAGCGTTTGGATCAATTGTTTTAACATGGTTTTTCAATTTGACAAATTCTTTTTTATTCATGACTGAATTCACTATTTCACGATTGGACTTTGAATAGGCACCTCTAGCAGTGTAGATTGTGGCACCGCGGTCTAAGTGATTGACAATATAGGTTTGAATCTCTTCAGATTTTACGGAGTTGATGGAAACTGAAATTTTTAGATTGAAGCCTTCAATAACTGAATCAATAATAAGTCCGTTGAAAAAGATACCTAAAAAGGCATAAATAGCAAGTTCGATTCCAAAACTAAATGCGGCAAGTGAAACCACTACAAAATCGGCAATCAGCAATGATTTGCCGATTTCTATGTTAAAGAACTTGTTTAGAACTTTCGCAATAATATCGGTTCCACCAGTTGAGGCGTTTTGGTTAAAGACCACACCCAGACCGATACCTGAAATGAGAACACCAACAATTAAATTTACAATTAAATCGGTTACAAGTGGACTGGCTAGCGGGAAGAATGTATCAAAAATGTAAATGATTCCAGTTAACAAAAAACTGGCATAAATAGTCTTTCCACCAAAAGCTTTACCGATGGTTAAAAAGCCAATGATAAAGAGTAAAATATTGAGAACAATTAAAGCATTTCCAATTGAAATTTGAGGAAATAGGGCATTTATAATCATAGCGAGACCTGTAATGCCACCGGTTGCAAGATTGGCAGGAATTAAAAAAAAGCTAATGCCAATTGCAACCAATAAAGATCCAATGGAAATCCAGAGATAAGATTTTAGTGTTTGATTCATGATGTGCCTCCAATTGTGTGTATTTGACATTACAAAATTATAGCATTAAATGTAGAATAAAGGTATAGTAATTTTTAAAGGAGATATGAAATGTATAAAATAAAGAGTTTTCTGAAATTTGTTGAAATTCAAACAAAAGTTGCCAGTTTTTTTCCATTTGTAACAGGCACTTCTATGGTGATTTTTATGGGATTTAGATTAGACCCCATTAATCTGATGTTGATGTTTTTATCCTTGTTGATGATTGACCTTACGACGACAGGACTCAATCATTTGATGGATTATAAACGGGCAGTCCTAAAGACAGGCTACCATTATCAAGTTCATAACCCCCTTGGGAAAGGCGATCTATCAGAAAGCGAGGCGCAGTATGCTTTAATTACGATGTTAATAATTGGCGCGTTATCCGGCATTTTCTTGGCGTTTAGAACCGATGTTTGGGTTCTCTTAATGGGCGGGTTAGCTTTTTTCATAGGCGTCACCTACTCGTATGGCCCACTGCCTATCTCTAGGACAGTTTTAGGAGAGACCTTGAGCGGACTTTTCATGGGTGGATTAATTCCTTTTATTGCTTTTTATATACACGTGTATACGTCAAATCCTCTGTCGCTTTCGGTTAAGGAGGGGCTATTCATTTTTTCGATTAATTATAAAATTCTCTTGCCTGTAATCTGGGTAAGTTTGCCTCTTGTGGCATTGATTTCTAACATCATGCTTGCCAACAATATATGTGATCGAGACGAAGATATTGTCAACAACCGGTATACATTACCTGTTGTGATGGGTCAGGCGCACTCTGTGAAACTTTACGTTTTTTTGGTTTTATTTTCATATTTATCCAGTATTTTAGGCGTTATTCTTGGCTTTATTCCTATAACACAATTGATTGTTTTGTTATCATTCCCCATGGTCATGAAACAGACTAAGAAATTCTACCAAAAGCAAGTAAAAGGGGAGACATTTATCTTAGCTGTTAAAAACTTTGTCGTGTTTGCCAGTTTGAATCTGGTGGGGATAATGGTTCAATGGCTACTGTAGATTTAAAATTTAGTTGATTTACCCCTTCAATTTACCTATAATAGACTTGTAAAGCAATTTAATACTCAATTTATGAGGTGTCTTTAGACTTAATAGGGAATCGATTTTTCGAGCTGTCCCAGCAACCGTAAGGCTGACAAAATTCACAAACCACTGCAAATGCGGGAAGGGTGAATGGCGGAAGAAGCTTAGCCGGTAGACCTGCCCATAAATGTAACAGACATCTCCTGGGGGTGAGGTGGGGATGAATTGTAAATTGACTCATTCTCCATTTTACTGGAGAATGGGTTTTTTATTGCACTAAAAATTGGAGGTTTAATAATGAATAAAAAAGTAATGTGGATTGTGATTGCTGTCTTATGTGCTTTGGTTGCACTTTTTATGTACAACCAGTATCTTGCGCCAGGTGGGCAGGAAGGGTCAAAAACCGTGACAATGGAAATTGTGGTGGCACCAGAGGGTATTGAAAAAACTTATGAATTTAAAACAGATGCAGACTTTGTATATGCGTTAATGATGGAAGTGGAATCCACCATAAAGCCGGAATTTCAGGAATCCAGTTTTGGAATATATATAACAGGACTTGAAGGGTATACAGCAGATGAAACAAAAAATGAATTCTATTCTATTAAAGTAAATGGTGAGGATGCAGTTGTAGGTGTAAAAGAGCTCCCTGTTGAAGACGGTAAAACATACCGATTTGAATTGAGTACTTGGTAATGAAAGCGCGTGACATTACCCTTGTTGCCATTTTGTCAGCATCACTTACAGCGGGTAAAATCGTCTTGATGGCCATACCGAATATCGAGATTGTCACGTTTCTAATGATTGCTTTTACAATTTTATTCGGTGCTCGAAAGGCCTTGCTTGCTGCACTGGTATTTGTGACCACAGAGGTATTAATGTATGGATTTGGAACGTGGATTTTGGGCTATTATATCATATGGCCAGTTTTGATCTTGCTCACCCATACGATCGTTAAGCAAACTGAATCTGAATATGTTTTTTCAGTACTAGCGGCAATTTACGGATTTTTGTTTGGATTCTTTTTTGCAATATTTGAGTCTATTTTTTATGGGGTTTCTTATGGAATTGCCTATTGGATTAGTGGAATTCCATTTGACATTGTACATGGCATTTCAAATTTTATTATTGTTCTAGTGCTGTTTAAGCCCTTAATTCATAGCCTGCGTTTAATTTTATCAAAATGGCATGTGGAAACCCGTTGATTTTTAGAAATTCATTAAAGAGTAGAGTATTTTATTTCTACTCTTTTTATTTGTTTTTTGGTATAGTTTTAACAGGAGGCGACACAGATGAATATACTCGAATTGTTTATAGCCTATGCTTTTATTGGATGGATCTGGGAAACCAGTTATGTTTCGTTTAAACAGAAAAAATATGTTAACCGTGGCTTTTTAAGAGCCCCCTTTATTCCAATTTATGGATTTGGCGCTACAGCAATGGTTTTGTTAATGGAAGCCTTGCTGCCTTATTTACCCGCATCTAAAACAGTAGCGCTGGCTTTCTCAATTTTCTATTTGGGACTTTGTGCGTCGTTTCTTGAATACGGGACCTCTTTTTTAATGGAATGGGCTTTAAAAGCCAGATGGTGGGATTATTCAAAAAGGAAATTCAACTTGCATGGACGTGTCGCTTTGGGCCCCTCCATCTTTTGGGGAATTGGTGGGTATGTGATCTGGCGCTATATCAATGGCCCGATACAATCCTTTTATCAAATGATAAATCCAATTTTATTGAATACTTTTTTAGTTATGGTATACGGCATGATTTTAGTGGATGCCTATTTTACTTTACGTGAACTTATTAGTTTGAGAAGTGTTGTACTTAGAATGCAAGCCTTACTTGATGACTTTGTTGACCAAGTGGATGAAGGTTTGGACATGATTGAGGAAAATATTGGAGACTTCATGGAACAAATCGAGGCGCATGTTGGGCTTCGTAAGATGTTGGAACGCGGCAGAAAATACGCACGTTTTTATAGAAATTATCCGGATGTCACAACACGAAAATTACCACTTGTTTTTAAGGCATTGCGAGAAAGGCTAAACCGATAAATAGATGTTACAAGCACTTCAAATTCGGGTAATAACCTGATACAGTGGAGGCTGCTTATGTATAAAATAATTTACCTTAAAAAAAACATTATCCTTTACCTATTCTGTTTCATAGTGATGAGCCAGTCAATTGTTTATGCAGAAGAAGCGCCAGTAAAACTTATTTTTGGAGATGACCTGAATTACCCACCATTTAGTTATATAGATGCCAATGGCCAACCTGCAGGCTACAATGTAGAGCTTGCAAAAGCAATCTCTGAGGCCTTGGGATATGACTATGAGATTCGACTTGATGAGTGGCATAAGGTTAGGTCTATGTTGGAATCAGGGGAAATTGACATTATAACGGGCATGTTCTATACAGATGACCGGGCAGAACTGTATGATTTCACCAATACCCATAGTGTGCTTTCAGGAGATATTTTCACCTTGTCAGGTGTTCAAATTGATTCTTTGGAAAGTTTATCTGGTGCGCGTATAGCTGTTCAAAAGGGCGATGTTGTGGAAGAATACCTACAATCAACGGGGTATGCATTTGAACTTATTTCAGTCCCCACAGTCAAAGAAGCCCTGGACTTGCTCATAGAAGGTGAAGTAAAATACGCAGGACTCCTTAAAATTCCGGGGCTGTATGTGGCAAGTGAACTGGGCTATGAGACCGTTAAAGCTCAAAATCTTGGCTTTATTGCCCACAACTATGCTATGGCTGTAAAAGAAGGCAATGAAGAAATGCGGCTTGCCATCGATGGTGGCCTAAGGCTGATAAAGGCCACTGGAGAATACGAGGTGATTCATACCAAGTGGCTAGGCGTCTATGAAGCAAAGGGGATCGTATACTTTTATGAACGCTATAAGTGGGTAATTCTAGGCATAATCGGTCTTTTTGGACTTCTCATAATCAACAATATTTTTATGCGAATTCTTGTAAACCGCAAAACAAAAGCCGTTAATCAGCTGAATCAAACGCTAATACAAAGTGAAAACAAAAGTCGAGCGATTATCAATGCGCTCCCAGACATTGTATTTACCATAAATGGGGAAGGAGAATTCATCGATGTGAAAAACAGCGATGCCCATGAGGTATATTATCCAGAGGATCATTTGGTGGGTAAAAAAATCAATGTGCTCTTATCAGATAAATATTCAAGTCAGTGTATGCGGGCCATAAAACTAGCGCTGGGGTCTGGAAGTGTTCAGACGCTTGAGTATGAAATTCAGCATCATGGAAAGCCATTTTATTATGAAATGCGACTTGTAAAATCAAGAGGCGATGAAGTCGTTGCCATTGCTCGAAATATTACAGCAGATAAGGAGCGGCGTGACTATGTTGAATATTTAAGCTATCATGACCAGTTGACAGGACTTTACAACAGGCGTTTCTTTGTAGAAGAACTAAAGCGGTTAGATGTAGAGCGAAACTACCCATTGTGCCTAATTATGGCGGATGTAAATGGACTCAAGCTAATTAATGATTCTTTTGGTCACACAGTTGGAGATGAGCTCCTGATTAAAGTGGCAGATGTATTGAAGGAAGCTTGTAGAGAAGATGAGATTATATCTCGAATTGGTGGTGATGAGTTCGTAATTTTGGTGCCCAATATGCCAAGCGCACATGCAGAAGTCCTAATTGACAGAGTTAAAGCTATCTCTAAAACAGTGAATGTCAATTCTATTGATATTTCAGTTTCTTTTGGTTGGGCTGTGAAAGAAAAGAGTTCTCAAAGCATAGATGAAATTTTTAATGAAGCAGAAGATTTAATGTACAGTAAAAAATTGGTGGAAGGCCCAACAATGCGGGGCAAGACCATAGATAAAATCATAGAAACCATATATGCAAAAAATGACATTGAAAAGAAACACGCAGAAAATGTGGCGCGACTTTGCAAGGCATTTGCAAAATCTCTCGATTTGCCAAACCATGAGATTGAAGAAATTAAAACCATTGCCTTATTGCATGATATCGGCAAAATTGCAATTAAGGATGAAATTCTTAACAAGGCAGGCCCATTAACACAATCTGAAAGGGAAGACATTCAGAAACATTCTGAAATTGGCTATCGAATTTTAAGTTCTGTCAATGATTTGGCAGAAGAAGCCGAAGTTGTCTTGCATCACCATGAACGATATGATGGAAAGGGTTACCCGATGGGGCTTGCGGGTGAAGCGATTCCTTTTAGATCAAGACTACTCGCCATTGTAGACAGTTACGATGCAATGACCAATGAAAGGCCTTATAAACGTAAGATGACAATAGAGGAAGCGAAAGCTGAGATTAAGGCACAAAGTGGCAAACAATTCGATCCAAGACTTGCAGATTGGTTTTTGACAAAAATTATTCCAAACACATAAAACTATTGGTCCAGTTCGATCTGGGTCAATAGTTTTTTTGTTAGGGTTTTGATTTTGTGGCAATGATTAGGGCTAATAATTTCCAGCGTACTACAGTATTTGTCAACAGCATTGACGAGTAGAGATTCCTTATATGCAGGGGGCTTAAAAGTAAGGGGCCACATGTGTTTTAAAATAATGTCTTTTTCCACCTCAGTCAAGTTAAAATGCGTTTAAGCATTATAAAGGGCCAGTTTCGGGTGGGCAAATCCGTGCATTTGGCGGGTTGGTCTTCCCACATGCCAGTCATAAAGAAAAAAATCATGGAGGAGTGCCGCTCTTGCAATTTGTCTTGAGTCCATCTTGAGTTTATAAGCCAAGCAATAACTGGTGAAAGACACGTAAATAGAATGTTCGAGACAACTTAGGTCCCTGTGTTGGATGTATGCGCTCATGCTCAGCACAGCTTCATGTGTAAGTATATCTTCAACAAGTGCTAAATAGGAAGTTATGTCCATACGAATCACCTCTAAATATTGGATTTAATCCTATAGTCTGTATATACCCCATTATTTGGAAATGTGATATAATCATTTAAGATTCTTTAGAAAGGTTGATATAAATGAATATACTATCCGTAGAAAATTTAAGCAAGGCTTATACAGAACGTATTTTAATAGACCATGTGACTTTTGGCATTGAAGACACAGATAAAATAGGCATTATTGGTGTGAATGGAACTGGTAAGTCAACATTAATTAAACTATTAGCCGGTCTTGAAACACCAGACACTGGAAAAGTGATAAAAGGAAATGCTGTGCATGTGGAATATTTACCCCAAGTGGTGACTTATGATCCAGAGTTAACTGTTTTAGAAGCTGTTTTTAAAGGCACTTCTCCGAATTTAAAGCGGGTTGCGGCTTATGAAAAGGCAGTAATGGATCCAGAGACGCCCAGTGAACTTATGGTGAAACTAACACAAGAGATGGATGCAAACAATGCCTGGTCTTTGGAGCATGAAGCGAAAAGTGTTTTGACACAACTTGGCATTGACAATTTTGATCAAAAAGTTGGCACCCTATCTGGTGGGAATAGAAAGCGAGTAGCTTTGGCATCAGCCCTGATCACACCGTCACAACTTCTAATATTGGATGAACCGACAAATCATTTAGATGCTGAAACCATTTTGTGGCTGGAGATGTATTTAAAACAACGCAAAGGGGCTCTAATAATGATTACCCATGACCGGTATTTTCTTGAACGTGTGGTGAATCGTATTTTGGAAATAGACCAAGGGAAACTCTATAGTTATCCTGGCAACTATGGTTATTACCTTGAAAAAAAGCAAGAGCGGATGGCGCTTGTTGCATCTGAAGAAATCAAAAAACAGAATCTTTATCGCAGAGAGTTGGCATGGATTAGACGGGGTGCAAGGGCAAGATCAACAAAGCAAAAAGCCCGAATAGACCGTTTTGAATCCCTTGAAGGCAGTTTGGAAACTGATGGCAAAGAGGCGTTGACAATAGCTTTAGCCGGCACGCGTCTTGGAAGAAAGACCATTGAAGCCAAACACATATACAAGGCTTATGGCAATGAGTCGATCATTGAGGACTTTTCATTTACAGTACTTCGAGATGAACGATTGGGCATACTGGGACCAAATGGAATTGGAAAATCTACCCTTATAAATCTATTGACAGGTAAAAATAAGCCCGATCAGGGCAGTGTTGAAATGGGTACGACGGTTAGAATTGGATACTTTACACAGGAATCACCTGATATGGACTTAAGTCAACGGGCAATTGAGTACATTCAGGAGGGTGGAGAGGTCGTAAAAGTTTTAGATGGCACTCAACTAACAGCAGCACAAATGATGGAGCGATTTCTATTTGACAAAACGCTACAATGGATGCCCATAGAAAAATTATCTGGTGGTGAAAGAAGACGCCTTCAGCTATTAAGGGTACTTATGGAGGCCCCAAATATTTTGGTTTTGGATGAGCCGACAAATGATTTAGACATTACCACGTTAACTGTTCTTGAAGCATACTTGGAAGGGTTTCCAGGCGCGGTAATTATTGTGTCTCATGACCGATATCTTTTGGATAAATTGGTGGACAAGTTGTTGGTGTTTGAAGGCCCTAAGCAAATCGTTGAGCATACTGGAAATTATGCCTACTTTGAAACTTTAAACCAACAAGCGAAAGCGCCAGCTAAAGAACCAAGCCCAAGCGGAGGGCGCAACAAACCAAAATCAGAAAAGGTCAAATTCACATTTTCAGAGCAAAAAGAATGGCAAGAAATTGATGGCAAAATTGCCGAAACAGAACAAGCCATTTCACAGTTAGAAAGTGAAATTCAAAAAACAGCCACGGACTATGTCCGATTAGATGGTTTAATCAAAGAAAAAAACCAACTGGAAGATCAGTTGGAATCGTTAATGAATAGATGGGTTTATTTAAGTGAAATTCATGAAGAAATGGGTGGGGCAAATTAGCCCCACACGTTTAAACACTTTGTGACGCTTTAAGATTATGCGAACTGTCCAGATGACGTAACTCTATAAAGAGAAAAGTACCCGTCACAAGGGATGCTATAAAGTCGGCAGTTGGGCCTGCATACCAAACCCCCATCAAGCCAAAGAATTTCGGGAGAATGAGGAATAAAGGAATTAAAAGTAAGACTTGTCTTAAAAGGGCCATGAACATAGACTTTTGTGCTTTACCAACAGCTTGAAAATAGTTGGAACTCACAATTTGGAAACCGATTATTGGAAGCATTTTTAAGAATGTACGCATGCCCACAGTTGCAACATCAATTAATTCAGGGTCAGAGTTAAAAAGTTTTATCATTTGAACCGTGAAAAACTGAGTCAGTATAAAACCCAAAACCGCGATGCTTGTTGCCGCTAAAATAGCAAGTGTTAGCGCTTTTTTTACGCGTTTGTATTCTTTCGCCCCATAATTGAAGCCAATAATGGGTTGTGACCCTTGATTAATTCCAAAAATTGGCATGAGAAAGAACATGGCCAAGGAATTGATTACCGTCATAGCACTAATGGCAATATCACCACCATAGGTTGCCAGTGCATTATTGGATATGGTGGTTACAACACTGGCAGCTACTTGCATGAAAAAAGGTGACATTCCAATTGTCACGATGCTGATCATAATCCTTGGATCCAGTTTCATGTTCTCAATTTTTAAAGAGAGACGACTTCTACCGCTTTTAAAGTAGCGTATAACCCAGATTGTATTTAAAAGTTGAGATATAATTGTTGCCAGCGCAGCCCCTTGAATTCCCATATCAAAAACAAAGATAAAAATTGGGTCAAGGATAATGTTGCTAATTGCGCCAATCAACATTGTGTACATAGCCATTCGAGGATTGCCTTCTGCTCTGATGGCGTTGTTCAGACCAAATCCGAGACCTTGAAAGATTCCCCCAATTAAAATGATTGTTAAATAATCGTTGGCATAGCCAAATGTGGCATCACTGGCCCCAAAAAGATATAAGAGGGGTGTTTTAAAAATCAAGCCAAGTATTGAAACAGCCCCCATAATTAAAATGAGCATAACAAAAGCATTTCCGAGAATGTGTTCGGCTTCAGCCTCATTGTCCTCACCCAATCGTATTGAGATCCTTGAAGCAGATCCGATGCCAACCAGCATACTGAACCCCATTAAAAGAATCATTAAGGGCATTGACAGTCCAATACCGGTCATTGGCATTGGGCCGAGCATGCCGATATAGATTCTATCGACAATGTTATAGAGCGCTTGCACCATCATTCCCACAATTGCAGGGATTGAAAATTGAAGCAGTAATTTGCCGACGCTTTCAGTTCTTAAGCGTTCGTTGTGTGACATTTTGTGTCCTCCTTATGATGGCTGTTAGTTTTTAGAGCTTTGGCATTTGTAGAAAGTTTGAACATGAGCTTTTGAAGGCATTCTTTTTCTACATCCGTAAAAGTCTCAAGTAAAATGGCATCCCATCTGCGGGCAATGGCAAATAAGTCGTTTTTAAGTCGGCTGCTTTTTTCAGTTAGGTAGACGTTATTTACCCGATGGTCTTTTTCATTTCGGACCCTATCGACAAAGCCGTTGTCTTCGAGTTTTTGTATCGCACGTGCAGTTGTGGCCTTATCCATGTCGAGGCCGCGACTGATTTCATCTTGTGTTGCGCCATTGTGACCATAAAGGTAATATAAAAAACCATATTGACCACTGCCAATGGCATACTGGGCCATTTCACCATCAATATAGGCTTTTCCATGCCTAAAGATAATAGAGATGTCTCGGCTGAGTTTAAATCCATTTGATAATCCCATTTTAATTCCTTTCGTGTCCCTAATAGTTGCTGATACAACTATTTTAAAACGATATAGTTGTGTTGTCAACTAAAAAAATAATGATAGAATGTTTGCATAGAGAATGTTAAAATAGACTCGAAACGTTTATAAATCAGAATTTCACGGAGAATAACTATGAAAAATACCCAGTATTATAATTTTGTTATAAAATTTGTTTTTTTAGTCGGTATGCTGTCATCCTTAGTTGTAAAAGCAGCTTATATCCATGTCACAATTGGCCTGATGAGCGATAAAATTTTCAGCTTTTTGGTGCCTAGTGCACTCATATTAATTGCTCTGAACATACTTGTGTTTCAAAAGCGGGCGGTTTACAGTCTCATTGCAACAGATTTGATTGTAACCCTTGTTTTTTTTGCCGATGCCCTATACGGCAGATATTATGGGATTCCATTGACCTTACCAATCCTTTACCAAGTTGGATTTGTTGATGATGTTGCAGACAGCACAAAATCACTTTTATTGCTGAAAGATTTAATTTTCATCCTTCCGTATCCATTTATGATTGGGTATGCCTGGTTTTTCAGGAAGGTTCTGATTCAGAAGCGAAAGCTGATTGAAACACTTGGCGCGTTTGCCCTTATAATTGCCTCTGTGGGTTATTTTTCTTATGCAGCGATTGAGATTGACCGTACCCATCACGCTTATGAGCGAAAGAATATCGCAAAGGATCTTGGTGTTTTTTATTTTCATGGGTATGATGCCGTTGATTTTGCAAAAAATAGATGGTTTGTAGACTTAGATTTAGCAGATTCTGATGTGAAACTCATAGACACCTACTTACAAGAAAAAGGCAACAAAGTCGATTCAGGCATTCATGTGACTGGGACACCAAATCTTCTTATTATACAAGTTGAAGCCATGCAAGAGTTCGTTGTAGACCTTGAAATTGAAGGCGAACAGGTGACGCCATTTTTGAATCAACTCAAAAATGATGCCCTTTATTTTGAAAATATATACCATCAAGTTGCAGGTGGCAATACATCAGATGCAGAATTTATGACCAATGTTGGCCTTTACCCCGCCCCAGTTGGTGCTGTAAATTATTTGCATGCGGGCAATATCTATGAGTCCTTGCCCAAACTTCTTTCGGAACGTGGGTATGGGCGCTATGGCTTTCATGGGTATCAAGCAAGTTTTTGGAATCGAGAAGTTGTCTATAATACGCTTGGATTTGATGATTTTATAAGTAAAGAGGATTTAACAATTGATGAAATTCTGGGATGGGCCATTAGTGACGCTTCTTTTTTTAGACAGGGCTTGGATTATTCCCTATCAAAGACACCATTTTACAGTTTCATGGTCACGCTTTCCAGCCATCACCCTTATGATGCCTTTAGAGGGATGGCACCCGATACAGGTGCCTATGAAAACACACAAGTGGGAGATTATCTAAAAAGTATGCGGTATGTAGATGGGCAGCTTGAAGAGGTGTTTGCCCGTCTCGGAGCAGAAGGTTATCTTGAAGACACCATTGTAGTGGTTTATGGGGACCATTCGGGATTATATACAGATCAAAAGGCACTGCTTTCCAATCTGTTAAGTTTAGAAGATCACATAGTCGCATGGGAATCTATTCAGAAAATCCCTTTATGGATTTATGCCCCAGGAACTGAACTTAAAGGGGTTCAGACAAAAATAGGTGGACAAGTTGATTTATTTGCAACAGTTTGCGATCTTGTGGACCTCGATCCGAGCTTTACACTTGGCACGTCTTTGCTAAAAGAAGGGCCGGGGCATGCTGTAAAAAGAGATGGATCGATCTTCTTTGAAGAGGCCTATTATCAGAACAATTCCAACATGCTTTACAATCGATTTACTTATGAGCCCCTTGAAATAACCCCTGAGTGGGCACTTAAAATAGAATCCGCTAAGAATAGCCTAAAAGTATCTGATTTAATTTTAAAGAAAAATCTATTTAAGAATCCAGAGTTCCTGGAACAGGTAAGAGAATGATGAAAAAAGAAAACAAAGACTATATCGTCTTAATGGCAATGATTTTGACAACCCTGTTAAGTAAAATGCTGGGTATGGTTAGGGACATGTTAATTGCTGGCGATTATGGAATAACGTATGAAGCCGATGCCTTTTTTATTGCCTCAAGGATTCCGAATAACTTTTTTGATTTTGCCTTAAGTGCTGCGGTGGTATCTACGTTTATTCCCATTTTCAATCGAACCATCCATCAAAAAAGTGAAAAAGAGGCATTTCAGTATGCCAATCATTTTTTAACATTTGCTCTAATTCTGTCTGGCGCAGTTGCTTTCGTTCTTTTGATCCTACCGGAACCTTTGGTATCTATTTTTGGCCCAGGTCTAGGGGTGGAAGCTTCTAAATTAGCCGCAGAACTGACGCGTTATATGGCGCCAGTTGTGATTTTCGCCACCATTACCTTTACATTTGTAGGGCTCATGCAGTCCTATGGGCACTATGTTATGTCATCTGCAATTAGTATTTTTTCAAATGCAGTAGTCATTGTCTATTTGATGACACTTAATTCTAATTTTGGTTTGGTGGGTTTGGCCGTTGCGTTCACAATAGGCTGGGGGGTTCAAGCTGTGGTTCAGATGCCGATGATGGCTAGGGAAGGTTACATTTATAAACCCCAACTGAATCTAAGGTCATCAGATATGCGTGACACCATTCGGATGACGGGCCCTGTTCTATTTTCAACATGGGCACA
The DNA here is from genome assembly GCF_016908355.1 of Fusibacter tunisiensis. Lineage (GTDB taxonomy): Bacteria > Bacillota > Clostridia > Peptostreptococcales > Acidaminobacteraceae > Fusibacter_D > Fusibacter_D tunisiensis. Next base: position 21,182 of record NZ_JAFBDT010000019.1, read on the forward strand.
GCCTGCAAGTGCAATGATTATATCCATCTTAGCCAGTTATTACTCAGGTGGTGTTGCCCTTATGGAATACGCCAACCGTGTGTATATTATCATTTCAGGCGTTTTGGTATACACCATAACAAATTATGTATTCCCTAAATTATCGAAAACCTTTTCGCAGAAGAATAAAAAAGGCTTTGGCCATGTTATAGAAAAAAGTTTGGAACTCTTTATTTACTTTGGCCTTCCAGTGGTTTTCATTACAGTTCTATTTAGCGAAGAAATGATACGCGTTCTCTTTGAAAGAGGGCTTTTTGATAGAACTGCAACTGTAAGGGCGGGACGTATTTTGGGCGTGTTTATCTGGGGTTTGATGGGACTCGGGTTCAAAGAAATTTTAAACCGTGTGTATTTTGCCATGGGCAATAGCCGATTACCCCTTTGGATTACCCTTGTTGGTATAGGTTTGAACTTGCCCCTTAGTATTGGACTTGGACGGTTAATGGGGCTTGAAGGGTTGGCACTTGGTGCAACCTTATCTATGGTTTTTTCTTCAGGTATTATGCTGGCAATCAGCATCCGGAGAGGATTAATTGCAAATTGGGTAGAATTTATAAAACGATTCCTCAGCATCCTTTTTGTAGATACAGTCTTGTTTTATGGACTCAGTAGAATTTTGCCCACCTTACAGTATGGTACTTTAAAAACGGTGGTTATAATGGGCGGGATAACGTTAGCATACTTTGCTTGCCATGTTGGACTTTTAAAAATATTAAAAGTGGGGATTCCCTCGCTTCAAATGGAGTCGTATTGATATGAACTATGGAATTGTAATTGGATGGCTATTAAATTTTTATAAAGCGTATCAGGACAGTGCAACACATGCCTTTTTCGTGAATTTGGAAAAACACCTTCAGCTTTGGTTTGAAGCAAGTTGGTTTAGGCAGTTTTTTACTGGGCATGAGGGCATGGTAGAAGACTTTAATGGAAGTTATGCCAAAAAACTAACTCGAAAAATTAACGGGTCAGGTTTATCAGAGTGGCTTAAAGCCAGTTGGATTTTAAAGTTGGTTTTAAACAAAACAGTCCTCAAACTGTTCGTTTATGTCCAAATCTTTAGTTATGTTCTATTGCCAACCTTGATAGGTGTTGTAATATCTATTGGGATTGTGGGGCTCTTGATTTTGTATCGACTCACAGATACCAATCAACCCCAAATGCCACTTATCTCTGTTGCCATGGGAATTGTTGTGGCAACTATGGCAGTGAGTTTGCTTTTCAATCCAGTTTCAAGTGATGGACTTGTGATCTGGCTGATCTATATGAGCACATTTGCATTCTCAGCTATGATTTTGGGCACATTCAGAGACAGGCAGTTTGTTCGTGAAGTGATGGTCATTATTGGCATTATGGTAATTTTATTAGGGGTTTATGGCGTCTATCAGAAGAGTGTGGGGGTACCAGTTGATCCTGCTTGGCTTGATGAAGACGTTCAAGAACTTGGCGTACGTGTGTACAGTGTGTTTGGAAATCCAAACGTTTATGGTGAGTTTCTGGTATTGGTACTCCCTTTAATGTTTGCAGGGATTAACCGACACGAAAACAAATGGATGAAACTGTTTTTTGCAGGTGCTTTCTTATTGGGGGGCTTAAATGTTGTTTTAACCTTATCACGGGGGTCAATGATGAGTTTGGGCATTGCACTCATTTTAATTGTCCTGTTTAAAGATCGAAAATATTTACCCCTTATTGGAGTTGGTATTCTCTTAAGCCCTTATTTTGTTCCTGAGGCTATAATTGGAAGAATCATGAGTATTTTTGAGGGTGGCGACACATCTATGTCCTATCGCGTATCTATTTACCGTGCCTCTTTTGACATGCTTGAGGATTATTTTATCCAAGGGACAGGACTTGGGAATTTTAAAGTGCTTTATAAAGCATATGCCTATTCAGCAGCTAAATCATTCCATGCACACAATACCTTATTAATGCTTATGATTGAGCTTGGTTTAGTGGGTATATTGGCTTATATTTTTTACTTTTTTACATGGGCAAGGGCTATTTTTTCTGTTCAAAAAAAGAAGAGTGTCTACGCTTATTATGCTTTTGCTGCCTTTGCAGGTGTTGTTGGCTGTACGGTTCAAGGAATGGTAGACCACATATTTCACAATTACGACATTTTGTTTGTTTATATTTTAATGATGACAATTGGCGTTATCTCTGCTTATGCAGCTAGGGAGGAACATACAGATGTCTAGAATTAAACTCATGCATATAATTTCGGATACAAATTTTGGCGGGGCAGGCCAATATGTCAAAACTATTTTAGACAACTTGCCTCAGACGAGATATCAGTGCCAGTTGGTGGTTCCCAAAGGCAGCCAATTGAAAAGCCGTGTTTCTACGGATCAAATTTTTGAAATTGACGGCATAGCGGATAGGTCTTTTAGTCTTCGAGGAATCATTGAGACGTACAGGCTTATTAAACGAGAAAGCCCTGAAATTATACATGCGCATGGGGCCTTATCTGGTCGAATCGCAGCACAACTTTATGGTGTCCGCCGGATTATTTACACCAAACATACACTGAGCCAGCCGTCTAGTGGCGTAAAACGGTTGATAAAGCACTGTGTTAATAAATTGCTCAGAGCAGATGTCATTGCCGTCTCTGAGGAAGTTAAACGCAATCTTTTAGAGGAAGGCATTAAGGCAGAACATATTGTGCGGATTCACAACAGTATTTTACCGAAATCGCCTCTTGAGTTTGAGCCGTGTACGTATAGACGGATTGTTCTTGTAGGTAGGTTAGAACGCATTAAAGGCCATCATTATATGTTAGAAGTTGTTAAAAGACTGAAAAGCGATGCCAACATCCCCTTTAAAGTTTATTTTGTAGGGGCTGGATCTCTTGAATCAGATATTGGACGTGCGATTCAGGACAATAACTTGCCCATTGAAATGACAGGCCATGTGGATGCCATTGACGCAATCTATCAAATGGCAGACATCGTTGTCAATACATCAGAATCGGAAGCGCTTCCTTTTTCAGTACTTGAAGCGATGAATACCGGACGACCTGTTGTGGCTTTTGACCTTCCAAGCATACGGGAAGTCATTCAACCAGATGTCACAGGCTTCCTGGTACCCCCATTTGACGTAGACACGTTTGCAAAACGGTTAAAGACACTAATGGAAAGTGAAAACTTAATGAAGTCCATGGGACTTAAGGGAAATGCCCGTGTACATTCAAATTTTAATTTAGAGACCATGATGAAAGAAATGGATCAATTCTATAGGGAGGGCCTATGAAAGTTATAGACCGACAGGGAAAAGTATTTGGAAAAATTAGTATTATTGATGTGCTTATTTTAATTTTATTAGTGGCAGTTAGCCTTGTAGGCTATTCATTTTTATCCCCAACAGAAACCGCTGAAGCTGAAGAAATCAGAATTCGATACACCTATGAGACATCCCCCGTTACAGAAAACTTTGCCAATCAACTTGAAGAAGGCATGAAACTCTTTAACTCTAGCCGAAATCATGAGGTTGGAACACTTATAGCGTTTGAAAGTGCCCCTCGAGAAATTGAGGTAAAAGACCGTGAGAATGGGACGTTTAAGAAAGCAATTGTACCGGATGAATACGTTGTGACTCTGGTTATCGAGGCAAATGCAACACAAAATGCCCATCATTATTATGTGACACAAGAAGATGTTAAAGTCGGCGCCATGATTCCCATCAAAGGTAAAGGGTTTGCAACGATGGGGTATGTCATTGGATTGGAGGAGATTGGACAATGAAGAAATTAAAAAAATTTGACATCGTTTTAATCTTATTTATTCTAGCAGCTGTAAGTGTTGTTGGCATTAAGGTGTTTGGAATGGGTACGGATGACGTAATTACTGCTGTAGAAACGCGACCTGCTCAAGTGACCATTCGCATAGAGAATGTAAGAACTTATACGGCCTCACACTTGACAGTGGGTGAAGCTGTCCTTTCAGATGAAACCAACAGCGCTATTGGCGTCATTGATAAAATCGAAATTTTGCCTTATGAAGAAGTGGTTGAGACATCAGATGGTCAATTGATTCGGGCAACTGTGCCAGATAAATATACAGTTATGCTGACTTTAGACGCTCATCTAAGTGAACGTGAAACTGGGTATTTTGCAGAGGGTATAACGGAAATCAAGGTAAATTCCGAAACTAAAATCTACACCAAAAAAGTGATTACGTCTGGACGTATTGAGGGGATTGAGTTTTAATGAAGAAAATTATGCAGTGCTTAATGGGGCTGGATATTGGTGGTGCCGAAACACATGTTGTAGAACTTTCTAAAGCTTTGGTTAAACAAGGCTATGAAGTAGTGGTCGCCTCAAATGGAGGGGTCTATGCGCGCGAACTGGAAGAAGCAGGCGTTCGGTTACTGACGATTCCTCTGCACACTAAGAACCCAGCATCTGTGATTCAGTCCCTTCTTGGTCTACACCGTGAAATTAGAAGGTTTAAACCGGATATAATCCACGCCCATGCGAGGATCCCAGCACTCTATGTGAGTCTTATGAAACGCATTCACAAGTTTAAAATGATGACAACAGTCCATGGAAATTTTAAGGTCAATTTTATCTTGAAAAGGTTGACCCAATGGGGAGAAGAACTGTTCGTGGTAAGTGAAGATGTGGAAGATTACCTAAAGGCACACTATACCATAAAAGGCAATATTCATCGAACCCTAAATGGCATAAATCCAGATAAATTCTATGTGTCCAATAGCCAATACCCCTATCGCCGGTTGGTGCATGTGAGCAGACTGGAGCATAATACAAGAAAAATGGCGGATGCCCTAATAGAGATTGCCCCAGACCTCCCATTAGAAGTGGTAATCGTGGGCGGTGGCAGTGCACTTGAAGACCTAAAAATAAAGGCGAAAGCTTGCAAAAACGTCACCTTTACTGGCGCCATAGAGACGGTTCCAGAAGTCCTAAACCAAGGCGACTTGTTTGTAGGCATAAGTAGGGCAGCACTTGAAGCGATGAGCATGACCTTACCAGTAATTCTAGGGGGTGAATATGGGTATATGGGTATTTTGACGCAAGATAAATTGCCACTTGCAGAAAAAACCAACTTTACAGCCAGGGTTGAAAGACCTTTGCGCGCATCTGATTTGAAAAAAGACATCCAAACCATTGTTGGTATACCCCCTGAAACTTTTAATTGGCAACGCAGTTACATCATCGACTATTATTCTGTTAAGCGAATGACAGATGACTATATTTCGGTCTATTCAAAACCCGATAGGGCTTTTGTTATTGGGTATTATGGGTCAAGCAATCTTGGCGATGAACTTCTGCTTAAAGAGACATTAAACCATTTGACACCCTATATTCGAAAAGAAAATATTTCAGCCCTTTCTTATCGTGTAGACCAAACAGAACAGATGCACGGTGTTAGAGGCATTAGCCGCAATAAATTTTTTTCAATAGCAAAAGAAATATTAAAAGCAGATTATATTGTTGGTGGCGGTGGCAGTATGCTTCAAAATGTTACATCTAACAGAAGTCTCTTTTATTATTTAACATTAATTCGATTTGGCCTTCTAACGCATAAACGGGTATTGTTACTTGGAAATGGTATTGGGCCAATCCATGGAAAAATTCAGTCGAATTGTGTAAAAAAAACCCTTGAAGCGGTTTCACTTGTCCATTTAAGAGATGAGGCTTCTTATAATTGGATTGATGGCGATTCAAAAGCCAATACCATTTTGGGCGCAGACCTTGCCCTAAAATCTGATCCTGAGGCGGGGCCAGTAACCACAACTCGAAAAATAGTGGTGAATTTACGGCAGTGGCCAGAAGTAATCTATCTACAAAATGCTTTTAAAGAAGCATTACCGATGTTAAAGTCAAAAGGATACGAAATTGTGTTCTTGGGCATGCAAAAAGGCAATGACGATCTGGTGTTAAAAGAACTAGGGGAACCTGTAATCCACAGTAATCTTGACGCTTTAGAGCAGGAAGTAGCAGATGCTTTTTTGGCCATTGGTATGCGACTCCATGCACTAATTTTATGTGCAAACTACCAAGTTCCGTTTTTAGGTTTGTCCTATGACCCAAAGGTAAAAGCCTTTTGCAAGCAAGTAGGCATGCCATATCTGGAGAACTTTGCTGAAGTGACAGCAGAACAGTTGATTCAAGCAATAGACCTATTAGAATCACAAAGAGAATCCCTAAAATCGGAGATGCGTCAATTTCAAATGAAGGCTTTACACGCGCAATCAGATTTGGAGATACACTTGAGAGATAAGATTACCAGACAAGTTAGGAGGCAAAAATGAGAATTCTAGTAACAGGTGGGGCAGGTTACATTGGATCACACACATGTGTGGCGCTTTTGAAAGCTGGACACAGCGTTGTGGTCGTTGATAATCTGTCAAATAGCAACCGTGAAGTTGTTGATGCAATTGAAAAAATAACAGAATCAGAAGTGGCTTTTTTTAAAATGGATGTGACCGATGAATTGGCCATGCGCAACTTATTTTCTGAGTATACTTTCGATGGTGTCATTCATTTTGCTGGCTATAAAGCAGTTGGAGAATCCGTAGAAAAGCCCTTAATGTATTATCACAACAATCTCGTTAGTACCATGGTGCTTACAAAACTTTGCTTGGAGCATGGTGTTAACCGGTTTGTGTTCTCTTCATCAGCAACCGTTTATGGTGACAATAAAATTCCTTATGATGAATCTTTGCCTCTTTTAGAAACAACCAATCCTTATGGCGAAACCAAAGCCATGAGTGAACGGATTTTAACAGATACGGCTAAGGCGAATCCAAATTTTTCCGTGACTTTGTTACGTTATTTCAACCCGATTGGTGCTCATGAAAGTGGTTTGATTGGTGAAAATCCAAATGGTATTCCCAACAATCTGATGCCCTATATTACAAAAGTTGCCATCGGCGAGCTTCCAATTTTAAATGTATTTGGCGACGATTACGATACAATAGATGGGACCGGGGTTAGAGATTATATCCATGTTGTTGATTTGGCAGACGGTCATGTAAAAGCGCTCGAAAAGAGTCAGAAGGGCACGCGAATTTACAATTTAGGCACAGGAAAGGGCACGTCAGTACTTGAATTGGTAGAAGCATTTGAGCGCATCAATGGCGTTAAAATCCCCAAGAAGATTTCGCCTCGACGTTCAGGCGATATAGCCACCAGTTATGCCAATGCTGATAAGGCTGCTCGTGACCTAGGCTGGGAAGCCAAATACACTGTGGAAGACATGGTTAGAGATTCATGGCGATTTGCTGAAATGCGGCTAAGGTTGCGTTGATTGTGGCTAAAGGTCGTGGAATGTGCCTAACGGCATGTTGAGTATGCCTAACGGCACGTTGAGTATGCCTAACGGCATGTTGAGTATGCCTAACGGCATGTTGATTATGCCTACGGCATGTTGAGTATGCCTACGGCATGTTGAGTATGCCTAACGGCATGTTGAGTATGCCTAACGGCACGTGGATTATGGCTGCGTCATGTTAAGTGCGACTGGTGTCGCGATGCGTATAGGAAAAACGCTTTATGAAGTTTTGAGATTAATGACCTCTAACTTTTCATAAAGCGTTTTTTGATTAACATCACTAAATCGCTGCTACTTCATGGCGAAGCCATACTCAATGCACCAAAGGTACATTCTTTTATCAGGATCCGGTGGATTTGTAGTGTTTGACGCCAAATTCCCAGAAGAGTAGGCTTGGGATGATAAATAAAATGCCAAGTAGGGGGACAAAGGCGTACACGGTTGCGGTGTAAGGGGGTTTGTTTAAAATATACATAAGTGGCATGTAGTTGACCACGCCAAAGGGGACGACGTAGGTAAAAAACTTCTGGATGGGTTTGGCATAGATGGTGAGTGGGTATTGGGACATTTCTCTACCGCCATCGGTGAAGATGCTGGCCAGTTCTAAACCTTGGATGGTCCAAAAGGATAAGGTTGCAAAGATTATAAAAAGACCGGCCATAATAAAGGTCCCCCCGACAATCATTAAGACAAGTGCAAGTGCCTTTAGAAAAGTCCATTGCAACTCTATGCCTGTTAGGCCAATCATTAAAACCACAGTGCCTTGGAGCAGGCGACCGATTCTTGTAAATTCAAATTTTGACCCCATTACCTGTAGGGCAGTAGGGACAGGCCTAACCAACAAACGGTCAAAATCGCCAGTTCGAATTAACTGTGAAAACGCATCAAAACCACGCACCAACATTTCTGCCAGTGAAAAAGACATGTGAATGGCACCAAAGAGAAGGGCGACTTCACTAAATGCCCAGCCATCAATGGCATCAAATCTTTCAAAAAGAAGGAATAGGCCAATAAAAACCGTAAAGGGTAAGAAAAATTGTCCAATACAAAGGAGGATAAATGATTTTTTGTAGATGATTTGTGACTTAAAAAATACTTTGGCATATTTTAGAAATAAGTTCATGTTAGCCCCCTTGTACAACGAGATGTTTGAGTGACTTTTGCATCAGGTAATTTCCCAAAAGTCCCAGGGCAACAATCCAGAAAAGTTGCATGCCAACACTGAGGATTGCTTCACCGACGGGAATATTGCCTGAGTAGATGCGCAGCGGGAAATCGGCTACATATCTAAAGGGTAGAATTTCAACAACAGTCCTAAGCCAATCGGGCATTAAGGGGAGTGGAATAACAAGCCCCGAGAGGAATTCACCGACCACACTGAAAAGCAAAAGAGACCCAGTTGGGGAAAGGGTTACGAAAACTGAAATATAGATAAACATTGAAATAATCACATTTAAAATGACACCAAGCAAGAGTGTGATTACAAAGAGTACAAATGCATCCAGAGATACTGGAAGTGATAGTTTATAAGGTTCTGGAATAAGAAATGCCACCAGAAGAATGGGCATGAATCTTAATGCAGCATTTGAAATCCTTTGAGCGAGAAGTTTTGCATACCAGAAGATATAAATGTTTACAGGCCGGCAAAGTTCATAGGCTATGTTGCCTGAACGGATCATCTCAAAGAGCTCATTATCACGAACCCATAGGGCTACAAATGCAAGAAATGCCTGTTGAAGCCAGACATATGAGATCAATTGAGACAGGGTGAAGCCATTGACGGAATCGTTTTCGCCATAAAAAGCCATGAAAATCATAATGTAGATTGCACCCCAAAAAAATTGAGTTGCCATGCCGGCAAGTGCGGCTACACGGTATTGCAGGCCGTGATATACTCTGATTTTAAACAGAGAAAAATAAAGTTTCATAGTTGATGTGCCTCATAGAGATTGACGATGATTTCTTCAATGGGTTGATTTTCAACGGATATATCCAAAATATCCGGTCTAAGTGTCAGTGCCTGCATCACTGATGGGATATTTGTAGCGTTTAAGTCCACAAGAAGGACACTCCGCTGACCTTTGGTTTGAAGCGTTGTGACGCCTGGTATTTCTGAAAGTGTCGTGGGCGCGGTGAAGTCAACCGTGATGCGTTTATGCTTTAAATAGGTGTTTTTGAGGTGATCTAAGTTGCCGTCATAGAGTTTTTCCCCTTTACCAATCAAAATAATGCGATTGGCCAATGCTTCAATATCGCTCATATCATGCGTCGTCAAGACCACAGTAACCTTATTTTCTGCATTAATTTTTTGTATAAATTGACGTACGGCAATTTTTGAAACGGCATCGAGGCCAATTGTGGGTTCGTCTAGAAATAGAATCTTGGGGGAATGAATTAGGGCCGCTGCAATCTCACACCGCATTCGCTGGCCTAGGCTGAGCTGCCTAACAGGTGTTTGTAGCAAATGGCTAAGGTCAAGATAAGTGACGAGTTGGTCAAGAGAACGGGCATAGTGAGAATCAGACACTTTATAGATATCTTTTAAGAGGTTAAAAGAATCTAAGACCGGGACGTCCCACCAAAGCTGTGTTCTTTGACCAAAAACGACACCGATATTGCGAACATGACTTATACGTGACTTCCAAGGAACATGGCCCATAATTTCACATTTGCCGGATGAGGGCACTAAAATACCGCTCATAATTTTAATCGTAGTTGACTTTCCAGCCCCATTGGGTCCGATGTATCCGACGATTTCGCCGGGATCAATGGAGAATGAAATGTCATTTAAAGCATGAACGGTTTCAACATCACGCGAAAACAGGCTACTAAAAGCCCCTTTTTTTCGCTTGGCAACTTGAAATGCTTTTGAAAGATTTTCAATTTCAATCATTGTGCCTCCTATGTAATTCAGGGTAAAAGTTACTTAAATATATTAACTTAAATTAATAGGATTTACAAACTTTTTTGACATTTAATCCGTCATATGGGTGATACACGTCCCAACTTTTTAGAAGAAGAATCCAAATTTGGGTTCTTTTTTTGTTTAAGGGATTTTTAAGATTCTCTTTAGGGTAATTTAGGATTATAGAGATAAAATACTGGTGTAGAATGGATTAAGTAGAGGAGGGGGACCTTTTGAAGAAAATAGGAATCGTACTTTTGATGATGGTTTTGATACTGGTGGCCTGCAAAAGTGATGACGTTAAAGAGCCGGTTGTTGAAACCTCTGATCCTGAAATAGAGGACTCAGTGTTTATTGAAAAGGGTATTGCTTTTTTTGACCTTTATATTGAAAAGGATTTTGAAGGGGCATATGAAGCGGGACTGGATCAAACCATGAAATCGGCTTTTAAGCCCGACACGATGGCATCTGTTTTTGCACAGATTGAAACAACATACGGCGGTTACAAAGAACGTGTTGGCGAACTTTTGTCAAATTCTCAAGGATTTATTGTCGTCTCAATTGGCACCCATCATACAAGTAAAGATTTGATTTACAACGTAGTTTTTAATGAATCTGGAGAAATTGCAGGCTTTCACTTTAACGAAGCCACCACACTTGACGATTTTACCAATGAACCGGCAACAGAATCGAATGATAATGGCAAAGCTGTCTTGTTTGGCAAAGCGCCCTATGAACTTGAAGGGACTCTTCTGTTACCTGAGGGGCAGGGCCCTTTTCCAGCTGTAATTTTGGTGCATGGATCAGGCCCCAATGACCGAGATGAAACGATTTATCAGAATAAACCCTTTAAGGATATTGCAGAAGGGCTGGTGGAAAGAGGCATTGCCGTATTAAGATACGACAAAAGAACTTATACCCATGCAAGCCAGCTGACAGATCCTGAAGTGATGGACAATTTCACCATTTACGATGAAACCATAGACGATGCAGGTTATGCGGTAGAGTATTTAAAAACCATTGACCAAATTAATGTGAATCGCATTGTTGTATTGGGTCATTCTCTTGGGGGCAATCAAGCCCCTAGAATTGCAAGCCAAAGTGATTCAGTTGCGGGAATTGTAATCCTGGGTGGCAATGTAAGCCCACTTCAAAAACTAATGCTAGACCAATATCATTATTTAGCTGAAATTCAGGGAACAGATGAAGCTTCTAAAAAAGCAATTGAGGCTCAGATGGAACTGGTGACAGATGCAATTTCAAAAATTGAAGCGATCACAAGTCCAGATGATTTTTCGGCAGAAGAACTCCTGGGCGTTCCTGCCCGATATTGGATGGACCTTATCCATTATAATCCTACTGAAATTGCAAGTGATCTGGACATTCCCATTTTAATCTTGCAAGGTGAAAGAGATTATCAAGTACCACCGTCGGAGTTTGAGCTTTGGAAATCCGGTCTTGGAGATCAAGCCTCGTATGGTTTGTATCCAGATTTAAACCATTTGTTTATGCCAGGGGAAGGGAAGTCTTCGCCTGAAGAGTATGCAGTTCCGGGACATGTGAGTGTTGAAGTGATTCAAGACATATCAGACTGGATAAATGAAAAAATAAAATGAGGTGAACACTATGTTGGAATTAAAAGGATTGACGAAAGTATTTGGTAAAGAAAAAGTGGCTGTAAATCATTTGGACCTTAGCATTGAACAAGGTGAAATATTTGGCTTTATTGGACCTAATGGGGCCGGAAAAACCACGACTTTGAGGATGATTACAGGGATTATCGCCCCATCTGAAGGCGATGTGACAATTGGTGGAAAAAGCATCCGTACAGATGCCATAGAGGCCAAACAACAGTTTACGTTTGTCCCAGATCAATCTCAGATTTATGACGCCATTAAGGGCATTGACTATCTTAATTTTATAGCGGATATGTATGAGGTATCTAGTGCTGAGCGTAAAGATCGGATTGAACGGTACACAAAGTTATTTCAAATTGACGACGCCTTGTTCCAGACTGTGAATTCCTATTCCCATGGTATGCGGCAAAAGCTTATGATTTGTGGGGCCTTATTGCCAAATCCAAAACTATTTATTTTGGATGAGCCCCATGTTGGCCTTGATCCGCATTCCAATAAAATTCTTAAAGATTTAATGCGAGAGCATTGTGCCAATGGTGGGACAGTTCTTTTTTCCTCGCATGTACTTGAAGTTGTTGAAAACTTATGTGACCGTGTTGCCATTATCCACAAGGGCAAACTTATTGCCTGTGACACGCTTGATAATGTAAAACGCCATAGTTCGGCAACACTAGAAGAAATTTTCCTGGAGATGACGAAAGATGAATAAACTCATAGCGCTGACGCGCATTCAACTTAAAGATTTTTTCAGTAAATACACCCAACAAATGAATATAAAAAATAAATGGCTGGGCAAATTGATGATTCTGCTGCCAATTGTAATTCTATTGCCCTTGATTCAAATGATAAAAGTGATTTACGACAGTTTTTTAATGATTGGAAAGCCAGAACTTGTGATTACCTACATCTATGTTGGCGGGACTTTAATGGGCTTTTTTATGGCGATTCCTTTGATTGTTTCCATTTTCTTTTACGCCAAAGACCTCAGCCTAATTGCCACCCTACCGGTTAAAAAAGATACCATTGTATTTGCCAAATTGGCAACGGTTTATGTGTATCTAATGGGCATGTCCGCCCTTATTTTCGGACCGGCAGTCTACTTTTATGCTTTTGGTGAAGGTCTAATGGTGATGCGCCTCATTATGGGACTTCTTGCCATGCTAATGCTGCCTGTATTTCCAATGATTTTTGCAACGCTTCTAATCATGCCTTTTATGGGATTTGTCGGTGGCAAAAGCAAACGCAATTTAATGATTATTATTGGAAATGTTCTTTTTATCGTCGTAATTATTGGGTTTCAAATGGTGGTTTCAAGAGCTGCAATGGAACCAAGCAACCTCATGTCAATTTTAGCTCAAGAAGATGGACTCATGCATATGCTTGGGCAGAGCTTTCCGCCAAGTATTTGGCTCACAAAAATGGTGCGGGGGTCACTGATAAACACCCTTTGGTTTCTCCTTATGAATCTGGTGTTTGTTCTTCTGCTTAAGTTTTCATCCAATCGGCTTTACAGCAATGCACTAATTAAGTACAATCAGCAAAGCACACAAACTGTAAAGAATGGAAAAGCAAATTACAGCCAAAGATCCAAGAAAACTTTGCTCATTAAAAGACACTTAGGAATTATTATTCACAACCCAACGTTCCTATTAAATACAGTTATGACCATGTTTATTCCTGTTCTTTTGTTTGTGATCTATACAGCTACGGGAATAATGGACTTAGAAACGTTACAAAATCCTATGCTTGAGCCTTATGCATTATACATTTTCATAGGCATTATCGTATCACCAAGCATTATGGGGTCCTTATCAGCTACTGCAATTACCCGCGAAGGTGGTGCATTTTGGGAAACGAGAGCACTTCCCATTACAGCGCGAGACAATATCAGCGCACGTATTTTAACCACAATTATATTGAACATTGTTGCCACAGGGGCACTGGCTGCACTCACTTTCTGGATATTACCATTAAACCCATTGGACATTATACTGGCACTTCTTGTTTCACTGGTTGCCATTGTACTTCTTGCAACATTAGATCTTTTTATCAATATATCTCGCCCTTTTATACACTGGACCAATCCAACAGCAGCCGTAAAAAACAACATGAACATCATGATTTCATTGGCTTCAAGAATCCTCTTGGGTGGTGCATTCTACTTGGTTTACCTGTTGATTGGAGACTTGTCACCACAGCTTATTGTTGGAATTTATGGTGGCATTATGGCAGGCTTGTATGTCATCAGCCGTCAAATCATGTACGGGAAATTCACACAAAAATTTTTGGAAATGGAATTTTAACGATTGGCGTTGAGGGCAGATGCGTTGTGATGAGTGCGACTAGCGTCGCGTTGAGTGCAACTGCGTTGCGTTGAGGGCAACTGCGTTGTGATGAGTGCAACTGCGTTGCGTTGAGGGCAACTGCGTTGCGTTGAGTGCGACTAGCGTTGCGTTGAGTGCAACTGCGTTGCGTTGAGGGCAGCTAAAGCTGCGTGGAGTATGGCTTCGCCATGTTTAAGGAGGGTGTTATGAGGTGCCTGAAACGTTATAGGACTGTTTTGTTTTTATTGGTGATTCAAGCTATTTTTGCCATTAAGACTCGAAATTTTGAACTTTATTTTTTCGCATGGGGGCTTATATGGGCTGCATGTTTGGCCAATACTACATTTGGAATTAGCCGATTTACGAAAGGTATGGATGGTGCAGTGAATTCAGCACGAAGTTATGAAGTACAGGCTTCTGCTTTTTCAGAAGTGCATGGTGATCCAGATCATTATAATAAAAACTATAATGAACGAAGTATGCAGGTTATCTATGGTGTTCTTGTACTTACCAATATTGTAGGTTATATCATTACAGTTAAAGTGGTGTATTAGGGGCGCACCTTCGCCACGTTAAGGGCAACTGCGTTGCGTTGAGGGCAGATGCGTTGTGATGAGTGCGACTAGCGTCGCGTTGAGTGCAACTGCGTTGCGTTGAGTGCAACTGCGTTGCGTTGAGTGCAACTGCGTTGCGTTGAGTACAGCTAAAGCTGCGTGGAGTATGGCTTCGCCATGTTTAAGGAGTGTGTTATGATTAGAGTAGATCTATTTACATTTGTTTTTCAGTTAGTTAATACTGTACTATTGTTGACGATTTTTTATTTAATAATCAAATATATAAGAAAAAAGTAAATTAAAAAAATCCAATCGACTTGATTGGATTTTTTTATTATTCACCACGGTATAAGTTGTGTTTGAGCAGCACTCGACAGCACCTACGGTGCTTTCCCCTACAGGAACATTATTGCAATGCCACCTAAGGTGACAAATGTGCCAATGACTTCTCGCATATGGACTTTTTCTTTTTTCCAAAAGTATGCGACTGGGATCAAGAGGACAGGTGTTATTGAGGTGAGCGTAGAGGCAACACCAGGGTTGATTCTTTGGACTGCAAAGAGGGAAAATGATATGCCAAGAAAGGGCCCGAAAAATGAGCCGAGTGTAAGTGGCAATAGGGCATCTTTGCGCTTAAATGCCGTTATAAATTTCGGCCAGTGGCCCCTAATGGTAAAAAGAATTGAAAAGCCAATAATGCCTGCAATCAACCGAATTTGAGTTGAGGAGAACGCATCATAGCTGGCCATTCCAAACTTTCCAATGATGTAACCCGCTGCTTGGCCCAAGGCGCCTCCAAAAGCCAAGAGGATGCCGGCAACTGGGTGGGCGAATTTCATTTTTTTGTTGGTTTCATCGGGAACCAGTATGACTGAGGCAATGCCTGAGAGTGTAACAACCATACCTAGAATTTGGATAAGGGTCATGGATTCACCAAGGAAAAAATAAGCCATAATGCCACTCAAAGGCGGTACCGATGCATAAATCAACATGGAAATTCTTGATCCAATCCGGACGAAAGCCTCAAAGAGAAGCAAATCGCCAAGGACAATGCCAACAAAACCTGAAAGCATAAGCCAAAACCAGGCGGTTGGAGACGCATCCAGTGGCAAGAGATAGCCTCTGGTGATTAAGGTAAAAGTGGATAGAAAAAGCATTCCAAGAAGCAAACGCATGAGATTTAGAGTCATGGACCCAATTTTTTTCCCAGCACTTTCAAAACTTGTTGCCGTAATTGCCCAAAACAGTGCGGTGGCAAGTGCAGCCAACTCGCCAGTATAATTTGAAAAAGATGTCATAGAGGCCCTCGCTTAAAATAATGTATTCATTCAAGCCTCATTATATCACGGGACCCTAAATAGTGTCTTTAATAAAATCGTCATGAATTATTTTGTATATGAAAACCGCGAAAACTAAGACTGAAAAAAGTGCTGCCAAGATAATGCGAATATACTGGCCTTGGTAGCCTGTTTCAGAAAGCTGTTTGAGTAAAATGCCAAGATTGGCCCAGATGAAAACGAGACCATAGGATATGTCGCGAAATTTGGTCATGGTTCTAATGCCTATTGCAAGCCCCACCAATAGAATTAGAGCCGTTAAGCGTTCCTGAGCAAGTTGTGAAACATCAAGTCCAAGACTCACTAAGAAAACCGTGACATTGGCAATGGTTGCTACGGTAATCCAACCAAAATATAGGCCAAAAGGCACTTGCACCGCCCAGAAAGAATCGGAGCCCTTGCTTCTAAGGAAAGCAATCCAAATGAGGAAAATGAGTAGGCCAATCATGACAATGAGGGATGCTAGGATCTCATTTGTATGCCATGCTGTCAGCCAAAGCATATTGGCGATGGCGGATGCAATAAAGGCTTTTCGAATCGCAGGAAGGGTCTCTGAGTCATGCTTAAATTGATAGATGACAAAAACGGCCAAAAAGAAATAAATAACGCCCCATATGGAAAATGTAATGCCTGCAGGGGTAAAGAGATTAATACAAGTATTTTCATGTGGTCACCACCTTTCATACCTGCTATATACCCACAAGTGGTGTGCTATAATATAAAAAAAAGGGAGGTTTACGATGAAGACTTATACAGTGGCAGTTGTTGGTGCGCTTGGCGTAGTTGGAAGCGCTATGATTGAAATTTTAGAGGAACAGAACTTTCCTGTGAAAGAATTTATTCCATTAGATCAGGCGGATCAAGTGGGAAAAGAGGTTGTCTTTAGAGGGGAAAAAATTAAAGTGAAAGAAGCAACTAAAGGGGCTTTTGAAGGGATAGACTTTGCTTTTTTCTCAGCTGGTGGAGAGGCATCATTAGAGCTTGCACCAATAGCGGTTGAAGAAGGCTGCGTTGTAATCGACAATTCAAGTGCATGGCGAATGGATCCAAATGTGCCACTTGTTATTCCAGAAGTGAATTCACACGATTTGGACTGGCATCATGGCATTATCGCAAATCCCAATTGTTCCACCATTCAAATGCTGGTAGCCCTTAAGCCGATTCACGATGTTTATACCATAAAGCGAATTGTGGTGTCCACCTATCAAGCGGTTTCTGGGTCCGGAAAATCAGCCATGGAAGAACTTCAGATGCAAACGCAGGATCTTTCTCAAGGGATTGCGCCGCTCGTCGAAGTGTATCCGCATCAGATTGCTTATAACGCCATTCCCCATATTGATGTCTTTCAGAACAATGGGTATACCAAAGAAGAATTAAAAATGGTTCAAGAAACCCACAAAATTTTGGACTCTGCAATTAAGGTAAGTCCAACAGCTGTACGGATTCCTGTAATCACAGGGCATGCAGAGTCGATTAATGTTGAAACAGAAAAGCCTTTCAACATAGAAGCAGTCAAAAGGCTTTTGGAGAAGTCACCTGGCATTACCCTGTGGGATGCCCCTGAAAAAAATAGGTATCCTATGCCCCTCGATGCTGCTGGTAAAGACGAGGTCTTTGTTGGCAGAATTAGAAGGGATGATACCTTGGAAAATGGGTTAAATTTATGGGTTGTTTCAGATAATCTTAGAAAAGGTGCAGCCCTCAATGCCATTCAGATTGGGCTGACCCTGATCCATAAAACAATTGGCAAATAACTTTACGCTTCAATTGCCATGCGTTTCTTTTTACCAACGACAATGGCAAGGATGAAAAAGGCAACGGCAAAGGCAAGTTGAATCATTAAGGCCTTTGAAAAGTCTGCTGATATGGCGATTAAGGTGTTGCCCCTTACATACCAGTAGGTTGGCAGAAAGCTTGCCATTTTAAGGACGCTGTCAGTTAGTATGGCTTGTGGGACAAAAACGCCACTGATAAAGCATGACCCTAAGGTAAAGACATTGGCAATGGCAGAGATTGCTTCTCGGCCTTTAACGAGATTTCCAATGAGAAATGCAATACTGGAACTGCTAAGGGCAAAAACAAAGGAGTTAAGGATAAACGCCAACGTGTTAGAATCCGAAAGTTCATTTCTTGAAAATAGAAGGCTTAGTCCTGCCAGAAGGGCCCAACTGAGTAAGGAAAACAGCATTGTGGCGAGATAAAACTGGAGGGTGACACTGGTTGAACTCATTGGGGCGCAAGCGTTTCGACGTTTGATGTTAAGGTCATTGAACACCAGCATAATCGTGGAGATGCCCATGATGACCACAAACATAAACGTGTAGGCCAAGTAATTGAAATAATAGGGCATCATGCCTTCCTCACCAAAAGTTTGATCAGCTTCCAGCATTTGAACAGGGGTTTCATAGTCTAGGTCTTCAAGTGTGTAAGTGTTTAGGGTCTGAGCATCAATTCCAGGAATTTGATTAACGTAGATGTTTGCAGTGTTCAGGTATTGGTCCAATCGCATGTCAATATAAATTTTACTTGTGGCTTCTGGAACACTGGTGACTGAAAGGGTCGGATTTTTGCCGGCTAAAAAGTCTTCTGTGAAGTTTTCTGGAATCCTTAGAATATAACTTATTCTTCTGAAATAGAGGGCATCTTGCAACTGGTTTTCATCGTCTTCTATAGCTTCGAAAACGGCTATATCCGAAAGGACTTCTTTCATCCCGTCAATGAGGGGCGAGGACTCTTCTGAAAAAACAACCATGCGAGTTTTGGCTTGTATAAAACCGGCTTGTTCCGTTGGTCGGTTGTTGGACATCATAATAATGGAAACCATGATAAACACCCCAAAATAGATGGACATGACGGGTAGATTTTTTTTGAAAATTTTAAGACATAATTTAAAGACTTGCATATTTGCGCCTCCTTATTACCCAGTATGTGGACAGTGCGAAGATTACAGTGAAGATCAAAAGGCCAGAGATGTTTAAAAGGTACCTGTTATAGGTGCTGAAAAAGTAAAGTGCGTAAAAGGCATCTGCTAAAAGATTTACCGGATTGATTATGGTCAATAGGGGAAATTTGGTTTGAACCAGGTATTTCATTTCAGCAAACATCATCCCTGAAAGAAAAGAGCCAATCATTGTAATCCCAATTAAGAGGCCTGTTTTCATATTGGCATCTCCTTTGACAAGGGCTGCAATAAAGCTTCCAAACGTTAGACCTGCAAGAGAACCAATAAAAACGGTTACAAGAATAAGGCCGATTTGACTTCCAAAATTAACACCAAGAACAAAGATAAGGTAAGCCATAAGGACCATCATTTCTCCAATTAAAATGGTATAAGACGCAAGTGAACTGTAGATAAATGCTTTTAATTTATGGACTGGCGCCATATTGAGTCTAGCCCCTCGGCGTGAGAGGTTGGCTTGAATCAGGCTGACTTCCTCGAGTCCAAAGAAACTGCCGTAAAAACATGCCATGGCAATGAGGGCGTAGAAATAATTGAGGGTCATATCGAGATTTCCTGTGGTAATGGGTGCGTCTTTGGTAAAAGTAACCGGTGTTAAATCCATGTTTTGTAAAGATTCTGGATGGATAGCCGCGATTCTAGAAACAGTTCTTGTGGTGTGGGCGTATCGGTCTAGAAAAATTTTAAGAATGCTTTGTGAAATCCCAGATTGGTTGACTTTTAGGGCCATGGTATCCGCCACAGTGATTGTGCCGGCAACTTTTCCATCTGAAAGAAGGGCATCTGCCTGACTTGGTGTTACAAAATCAGGTTTAAACATGGGGGATTCTCCGGTTGACATTTTCTCAAGCGTGTCTGCAAAAGCTATGTTATCTGACTCTAAGACAACCGCTACAGGAATCGTACCAAAAGTGCCCTGTGAACTGAAACCGCCAAAGGCCAAGTTGAAAAAAGTGGCAAGTGCAATGGGGAAAATCATGGTCCAAAAGATCATGCTCTTATCCCGGAGAAGCACTTTGAGCCGATATACAAAAATGTGTCCGAACATAGGAGCCTCCTAATCTCTTAATTCTTTGCCGGTAATTTCAAGAAAGACATCGTTTAAAGTTGGCAGTTCGGAGTATATTTTTCCGAAACTGATTTTTTCTGTTTTAATGTATTCAAGAACTTTTTCAAGGTTATTTTTGCTTTTAGTGGACCGGATTTCAACCAGTTTGCCGTCATAAATTACTGAAGTTATGTGGGGCAAGGCTTCAATTTCTTTGAGTTGTGTCTCGGTGATATCAAAAACTTCTACAGTAATTTTCTCACCCAGAGAAATCATGTTTTTCAGTTCATCCTTTGTGCCTTGGGCAATGGTTTTTCCTTTGTCTAAAATCATAATCCGAGAACAGATTTGCTCAACTTCTTCCATATAATGTGACGTATAAATAACAGTTGCCCCTTGTTTGTTTAAAGCGACGATGCCTTCTAAAATTTTGTTTCGACTTTGGGGGTCAACTGCCACTGTGGGTTCATCCAAAATAATAAGTTTGGGTTTGTGTGCAATCCCACAAGCAATGTTTAAGCGTCTCAATAAGCCACCTGAAAGTTTTTTAGGATAAAATTTACGGTAGTCTGATAGGCCAACAAATTCAATGGCTTCATCTACAAGCTTCTTGCGTTCTTTTTTGTCGGGGATGTAAAGGCCACAGAAATAATCGATGTTGTCATGAACAGTAAGTTCATTAAAAACGGCCACATCCTGCATAACCACACCAATGTCTTTTTTAATGTCGTAGGCTTCAGGAGACATGGGTTTGTCAAAGACGTGGATGTCCCCTTTGTCGTATTTCAGCAGAGAAAGAATACAGTTGATGGCTGTGGTTTTACCAGAGCCATTGGGGCCCAAAAGTCCAAATATTTCGCCAGCATTGACCTGTAGGTTTAAATGGTCTAAAGCCACTAAATTGCCATATCGTTTAACCAGATTGTCCACTTTTACAATCATTGTAGAACCTCCTTAGTGTTATTATGGTTTTAGTTTACCTTTCTAGAGCCTTTCCTAACAGTGTCATGAATCATTAAAATCAGGTGACAAATGTCATATTTGTTTGGTAAACTGGTTAAAAGGGAGGCACTTGTATGGGGATGCGGCGTATAGATTCTATAGACAAGATCTTATTGTATGGCATGGGGCTGGTTTTATTTGCATTCCAGTATCAAACCACATTCGATGTGGTTCCGATTCTCATATCCGTATCTGTTTTGGGACTTGTCACTTATTTTGAAAGGCTCACTTTGCACTTTGGTATTGGCCTTGCTTATTCAGTGGCAGTTGTGTTTTATCCGGTGCTTGCTTGCTTCCTTCCAGCTATTGTGTATGGGCTTTATTCCAAAAGACTGGGCCCAGTGTGGTTGCTTTTGATTTTACCTGTGGTGTCAATGGAACTTGAGCAAGTGACCTACTTGCTTTTGAGTTTGCTGGCAATAGGACTCAAAGTCAGAACGCTACAGTATGAAGCGCTTGTAAAAAAACATACAGAACTGGAAGACGCCAAGCGTGAGCTTGAACACACATCCAGACGCCAGAATCAGATCTTGCTTGAAAAGCAAGATGGGGAACTTCATGTTGCCACCTTAAATGAGCGGAACCGCATTGCAAGGGAAATTCATGACCATGTTGGCCACCAATTGTCAAGTGGGCTTTTACAGGTTGGGGCCATGCTGGTGAAAGCGCCAGAAAACAAGAGCCTTTTGACCCTTAAAAAGACTTTGAATCTGGCCATGGACCATATTAGAAACAGTGTCCATAATTTGTATGAAGCCTCTATCGATTTAGAAGATCAACTCCAAAACCTTGTGGCAGACTTTTCCTTTTGTAGAGTGGATTTGACCCTAACTTTGGATGAAGTTCCGGAAACAAAAGTAAAGTATGCGCTGATAGCGGTGATTAAAGAAGCCTTATCCAATGTGATGAAGCATTCAAATGCCAGTTTGGTGGAAGTGACTTTGGTGGGGCATCCGGGTTTTTATCAATTAGTGGTTCGGGACAATGGCGATAAAGCTTCTATAGACTATGGCGAAGGGATTGGGCTCAAAAATATTTCCCAGCGTGTGGAAGCTTTAAATGGGCATTTTAACGCCACATGGGATCAGGGATTTAAGGTGTTTATAACCATTCCAAAAACAAGTAAGGGGTAGGGTATGCGCGTTGTATTAATTGATGATGATGAACTGGTAACACTGTCACTGCAAACGATTTTAGAATCAGATGAAGGTATTGAAGTGATTGGAACAGGGAAAAATGGGATGGAAGCCATTGACTTATATAACCGGCTGAAACCGGATATTCTTTTAATGGACATTCGCATGGATGGCATGAATGGCATTGAAGCAGGAACGGCGATTATGGCGGACCATCCAGAAGCCAAAATTTTGTACCTAACGACTTTTAAGGATGACGATTACATTGTAAAGGCTCTTAAAATTGGGGCGAAGGGGTATATACTCAAGCAAAAATATGACAGCATTATACCGGCGTTGAAAACAGCGTTTTTGGGCCAGTCTGTGTTTGGTGAAGAAATTATGACCAAGCTGCCATCGCTACTGACTACACAAAAAAATGTTTCTCAGATGCACCTAGATTTATCTGAACGGGAACAGGAGGTTTTGTGTCAAGTGGCTGAGGGCCTTTCCAATAAGGAGATTGCTGAAACCCTTTTTCTAAGTGAAGGAACTGTCCGCAATTACATCAGTACCATATTGGAAAAACTGGACTTAAGAGACAGGACCCAGCTTGCGATTTTTTATTATAAAAATCAATAGAGACATTAGAAACAGAATGGGTATAAATTTGTATATAATTATATTTTGTGGAGGGGCTAATGAGAAAAATACTGATGCTTTTTCTAAGTGCTGTGTTAATTTTTGGGAGTATACCTGTATTTGGGGAAATTTCAGAGCGGGAGCTGAGAACTTTAGAGGGCTCTTATCAATTTGACGTGTCCTTTGAAAATGCGGATCTCGTAAACACGATGCTGAAGATGGATTATAAAGTTTCAACGCCTATTACAGGTGACTTAATGGCGCATTCTTTTGTTTTGGACGTGAAGTATAAAGACGGGGAGATGCTTTTATACGATCGTGGACTCCTAATTGACAACAGTGGCATGGCCTCAAACAATGAGCTGTTCTTTTTCCGGTTTTTTTATGAAGTGCCAGACGCATCTATACCTGGAATTGGGTATCAGATAGAAGGCAGTGTTGCGTTTGATGATTCCTTTAACTAAAATAGCCGAGAAGTCCCCCGCCTCTAAGCCACCTTGCTCACGGAGTGAGAGTGCAGGTGGGGGATGAATCGGCTTGTTTTTGACCC
>NZ_JAFBDT010000020.1 GCF_016908355.1 Fusibacter tunisiensis
TTCTTTCACCCATTGGGTGAAAGAATGGTTTTGGCTTAACGATTATAAATACTTGCTTAAAGGGTTATATGAGTAGATTGCACGTAGAATCTAGGAATCACTTAATTGGTGTTTTAGATATCGACAGTCCTGAATTGGAACGGTTTACGGCTGTTGACCAAAAGGCACTTGAGGAAATTGCACAAATCATGTTACAGTATATCCATTTCCCAATCAATAAATAAAAAAATTGATTCAATAATAAAAGCGTGTTTATAATACTTTTGCGGGTTAACCCCAGACATACAGTATTAAAAACACGCTTTATTAATATTGACGCTCTAACAAGCCTTTTGCCAATTGATCGACAGCCGACTTATAGTTGGACTCCGGATGTATTTATAGAACATGTATAGATTATACATATTGTTATTGGAGCTAATGAACATGAAAAATAAATCGTCTATTAATCTAAATGAACCAAGCTTTTATATCTTATTGGCACTATCTAAAGAGCCAATGAGTGGGTATGAGCTAACAAGAAATATACTAAATATCACCAAGGGCAGACTTGAAGTAAGGACTGGAATCATGTACCCAACGCTAAAAAAGTTAGTAGACCTTAAACTCATTGAACAGATTGACGAAAGAAGTCAAGAGAGAAACAAGAAGACTTATCAATTAACTGAGGAAGGGAAGAAAATCCTTCAACATGAAGTTGATATGCTCAAGGAAAAATTAGAAGAAGTAAAATTGATTATGAACGAAACCTAAGGAGGTCGTGGAATATGAAAAAAATGAATTCAAAACAAATAACTACGGTTACTGTAACATCTTTAATTATAGTGGCAATAATATTCGGTGCTTTGATTTTTTCAAAGCTAAACACAGTAGAAGTTACAAATGACAATTTAGCATCAGATAATCAGAATAACATTCCTGTTGTAGAAGAAATTGAGGTATCTGAAGAAGTTATGCCCCATGTGGAAGTACCTAAAATTCAGGATACAGAAACAGTGGATATTAAAGATAATGAAGAAGTCGTTTCTATTGATGAACCACTGCCTGAGCCACCAGAAAAACCAGAACTAGAAGCACCAGAAGACAAACCGGAAACAACAGATGATTTAGAAGACATGGATAAGGTACCAGAGTACAATGAAGAAGATTTGGTTGTTGAAACGGAAGAGGTTGTCGTGGTGAATGAACCTCAAGAATCAACAGAAACAGAACCGATAGTCGGAGATGAGGTTGAAAGTAATTTAGTACCACCATCTGAGAACCCATTTGCAAATCCTGCTAATGCTGCAAAACCAATAGAGTCAAATGGCGAAGACTATTATGAAGATGGAAGAAAAGCAGGTGAAGGCGACAAATTTTAATCAACTTAAAACATTTTAGACAGTCTCTTAGAAAGAAGGGGCTGTCTTTTTTATGGAGGAATGAAAATGATGAAGAAATTTAATAGTGTACTAGGACTATTTCTTGTTATGGCATTATTGATTGGGTCTTTATCCGTATATGCTGATGACAATGCTGATACAGGTTCAGGTGATACAAGTAATGCTTTGGATGGTAAAGGTTTTTACCGTGGTAGTGAATATATGTATAAGGTGTCTGTGTATGTTGGACTATCAGATCAAGCTGATAAGAACACAAACTTGAGGTCAGAGTGGAAGATGGTTGGAACAAGTCCTATATATGTTAAACCGTCGAACTTCTCAATGCCATCAAACGTTTTTTTTGGTATTGAAAACAAAGTGAAATATCAAAATGGAAGTGCATTAACACCTAATAATAGTCCAATCGTAGTTACTGATAATCCACCACCAATACCAATTACGAATGGGGGGAATATAGGCTCTGTAAAATCCTATTTTGGAGATGTAAATACACTTGATATGTTTATTAACTATTTTGCATCACAAAAAGGAACTTCAAGAGAAGGGTTAGTTGAAAACATTATATTTACCATAGAAGGTGAAACAAAACGTTATCCAGCAGAAGAAATATTACCTATAAAAATTGATGGTCAATACCAGAATAAAGTACCATGGCTGATCTTGTATGAACCTGTAATTATTTCATACCTAAAAGACCGTACAACTACATTAGCCTTTACTGCCACAGAATATGCCTTAGCTCAAAAGCTAGGGTATTTTAATTTTAGAAGTGGAGCTGATGGACAGTATATATCAGGTATGACCCATTCTGATTTGCCCAATTCAATTTTCTTAGAAGAAAGTTGGTTTGGCTATCCGGTAACGTCAGCACTTCCTGATAATGTGTATTGGGATTTGGATCGTATTATAGCAGGCGGTGGCTGGGGCATGCGTCTATTAAAGGCAAATGCAGCAAATGTCGTTGAAAATGATACAGAGTATGACTATGAGTATCGTGTTGATACAGATGTTATTACATCGGTTCGTATTTATGCAAGTGATGATATCACCCCTGATAATAGGCATTTCAGCGAGGCAGCTTATAAGAAGCCAGTTAAAAACACAGCCACTATAACCATCAGTGCTAATGGCTATTCAAAGAGCACTGAAGTCGTTATTCCTAGTGGCGGTTCAGAATTGGTTTGGCTTAAATGGCATACTCCAAGTACACCTGGTGAAGAAACAATTCAGGTGAATGTCAGTGGTAACAGTGCAGCAAAAATTGATGGAACAAGCCGAAGTGCTACCTTAATAGGTAAAGTTGTAGATTTGAACTTAAGTGAGCCACCAAATCCAACAGCCAATGACCGAAATGATCATTTTACCTTGCCGAGTATTCCGGTCAAAGCAGAGAAGACTACTGCGAACTGGGGTGTGTATGATTGCAACTGGATTCCTAAATGGGTGTGGCATCCAAAATGGGAATGGGAGTCTGATTGGCAAAAAGAGTATTATACCTATCATCATTCTGGTGGATGCAGGGATACGGATGGCGATGGAGATGACGACTATTGTCCGGGACATAGGAGATATCGTTGGGTAGATGAAGGTGAATGGGTGGATAACGGTCATTGGGTAGATGAAGGACACTGGGAATATGATTATACAAACTTTAATGCTAGTCTTTCAGGCATTATGACATTAAAGCCGGATGAAAAATCTCCAACTGCAGACGGAGAAAATATGAAATCTGGCTATGGTGTTAACATCAATGTCTCGACCTATCCTACAACAAATGCACCAAGTTCGCATGTAACCAATGCTCAAAATGTCATCACTTATTTTCCTGAATTTCAATATGACACTTACTGGAGATTGTTGGATGCAAGGGGATATGGTGAATTTGCTTTCAAGGAGAATAAGTATTCAACATTTAATAGCAGAGTTCATTTTACGCCACTGTGGTTCCCAGATGGAAGGTATAGAGTCTATTCTGAAATCATAGATATGTGGACGCCAGATGGCATGCTTAGAATTAATTTAGATGATGATGTGACCATTGATGGAGATTTATATATGGATTGGCACATTGGTCCCAAAAGGAGTGAATAATAGACATGGCAATAAATCCAGCAACACTAAAGGCAGTAGCAAAGGTTGCTACAACAGTTTTGTCAGATGAAAAGGGCAGGCGAATCATTTTGATTGCCTGCCTTGTTCCTTTTATTATCATTCTACTCGTTTTGTCCTCACCATTTGCAATCTTCTTTTCAATGCTTGGTGGTCAGGATGAAACGGTATCGGTTATCAGCGTCTTGAATGAAATGAAAGAAGATTTTAGATATAGCATTCAGCAGGAGCAATCAGATTCTTCCGCTGATACCATCAAAACAATAGTAATGGGAAGTGAAGATGGAACAATCATAGATAATTCAGAAGACGTGTTGATTGCTTTTGCTGTGAAATATAATGGGACAAAGGATGATGCTGAGCAGATTGCCGTGTTATCTGATAAGCAGGTTGAAAAGTTTAAAAAAGTCTATTGGGATATGAATTTGATTAACACTACTTATGAAACTACGTCAAAAGAAGTTGAAGTCACTACAACAAATGGCAAGGGTGAGCAAGTTACCAAGACTATAACCGTTACAACAACCACTAAAATTATTACCATAGATTGTTTGACAGCTGAAGATATCGGTGAAATATATGGATTTGATGATGTTCAGAACCGGATGATTGTTGAAATGCGGAAAAGTGGATATGGTGTACTGATGGTTTCGGGCAATGTCAAAACATTTTTAACTAGGGAAGAAATTAATGCCATACACAGTTATATCCCTGAAGGTGTAACCATTGAAAGTGAAAAAGTCGTTGAAGCTGCAGAGAGTCTAGTTGGGAAAGTAAATTATTTCTGGGGTGGAAAAAGTCTTGCCATTGGTTGGGATGAACGTTTTGGTATAGATATGGAAGTCACTTCACCGGGAAGTTCATCTACAGGCACAATACGTCCCTTTGGTTTGGATTGTTCAGGCTTTGTGACTTGGGCATTCGTGAATGCAGGATTGCCTGCTGAGTCCATTGAGTCAACCATAGGCCATGGCACAACAGCTCAGTGGAATGTATCGACCAGTATTCCTGCTAGTACAGTAATGTTAGGTGATCTAGCTTTTCTTGCAACACCAGGAACAAGAAAGGTCAATCATATTGGTATCGTTGCAGGTAGAAATGATGACGGACAGATATTGGTTGTCCATTGTTCATCAGGTGCTAATAACGTTTCAATAGCAACAGCAGAAAGTGTTGGTTTTCAATATTATAGACGACCGGCAGTTCTAATCCATTAAAATCAGGGAGGTAAAACATGAACCCAGTATTACCAATTATTATGATTGTATTATGTGCTATTGCAGGAGCAGTAGCCTTTTTCTTTATGAAAAGACCCATTCAATCAAAGACAAATCAAATATCAGAAAAACAAAAAACAGCACAAGAATTTGTCAATGTAAAAGATATTCATGACAATTTTTTATATACGAGAGATGGACAAATTATCGCCTATATCAAGATTCATCCCATTAGTATAGATTTGTTTTCAGACAGTGAAAAAGAACAGATATCAAAGGTTTTAACAGCTGAATTATCCAGTGTTCAGAAACCCTTTAAGTTTTTAGCGGTCTCAAGACCTGTAGATATCACACCGCTGGTGAACGAGTATCAAAGTCTCTTATCAGAAACGACAGATCAAAAGCAAAAGGAACTTCTTAGAAATGAAATCATGGAGATCAGCAATTTTGCTACCAGTGGGGAGGTTATCGAAAGAAACTTTTTTATTATGATGTGGAGTCCATATCGTCAAGGTGTAGAACCTGAATTGATTAAAGAGTGTAAGGAGATGATTCAAAAGTTTGAAAGCGTGAATATCAGCTCTGACATCATCAAAGAACAGGAAATCGTGAGGTTGTGTAACCTCATTAATAATCCAGCATATATTTATTATGAGTAGGATGATTTGATGAATACACTTCATGAATACAATTATAAAAATATGGTTACAATAAACACTATATAAAATTAAAAACCGATACATAATGTATCTGATTTTGAAAATAAGTTTACAAATAAAGAGTTTTGTGATATGATTTATTGTAACCGGAGGTGTATGTAATGAAAGATTCTATGATTCGTATAAAAGAAGCTGAACTCTATAATATAAAAAATGTTGAATATGGAAAAATTGATTTCCCAAATGATAATACATCATCTAATAAATTAATGCATTCTGAGATTGTTGGTATATATGGTCAAAATGGTTCAGGTAAAACAGCATTTGTTGATGCTATGTGGATTATTAAACACCTTATCAGTGGAAAAGAGCTACCTAAAAACGCAGGTGACTATATCTTTGAAGCAGAAGAAACAGCTACGATCAAACTTGGTTTTGATTTGCACCAAGGTGACCATGAGTATCAGATTTTCTACGAAGTAGAGATTGAAAGAACAGATGAAAACAAAGCTAAAGTCATTCGAGAAAACTTAACGTACAAAGAGCTTATTGATGGTGCTTGGAAAAGTAAAGCGGGAATTATTGATTATCACGTAAAAAACAAAGAATATGTCTTTAAACCGGTAAAAAATTATCGTTTGCTAACTTCAAATAATGCTGATGTTCAAATTGACTTGGGTGTTGCAAAAAAAATGTCAGATAAAAACAGTACATCTTTTGTTTTCAGTAGTGAGTTAGAAGATATCATTAAGAAAAGTGATGCGTTTAAAAACTACACAGATATTATTATATCTTTAAAGCATTATGCCAATGTAAATCTGTTTATCATAAAGAATCACCATTCAGGGATGATTAACATGAATGTGTTGATTCCCTTTAGTTTCAGGTTGTTGGATGAGAAAAAGGTGACACAGGGAGATTTGGCAATTGGTCTGTTAAAGCCATCGGTTGTACCGGAAGAAGTATATAATGTTGTGGTTAAGATTATTGACCAGATGAATATTGTACTTGAGACCATTGTTCCAGGTCTTAATATCGGACTCAAAAACCATGGCAAACAGCTGAGAGAAGATGGTAATGAAGGAATTAGGATTGAACTGATTTCCATAAGAGATGACATAAAAGTTCCTTTAAAGTATGAATCTGATGGTATCAAGAAAATCATCTCCATACTGAGTACTTTGATAACAATGTTTAATAGCCCCACAGTTTGTATGGTGGTTGATGAACTAGATGCTGGAATATTTGAGTATTTACTCGGTGAAATTCTTCAGATTATTAGTGAAAACGGAAGAGGACAGTTGATTTTTACTTCTCATAATTTAAGACCCCTTGAAATGCTGGATACAAGTTCAATCATTTTTACAACAACGAATCCTAAAAATCGATATATGCGCTTTGCAAATGTTAAGAGCAATAATAACCTTCGAAACCTGTATTATCGAAGCATAAATCTTGGTGGACAAAAAGAGGAAATCTACAAAGAGACCAATAGCTTTGATATCAGTCGCGCCTTCAGGATTGCTGGGAGGGTGATTGATGAAAACTAAAAAGGTCATTCTATTTATTGTAGAAGGTGTCACTGATAAAATATCTTTAGGTGGCATTATTGATAAATTGGTTTCGTCGAACCTGGTAAGATTCTACATAACCGGAGGAGATATAACCAGTGATCGATTTTCAAATAGCTCTAATGCCATTGCCAAAGTCAATGATCATGTTAAAACTTTTCTAGCAAGAGAACTAGGAATAAAAAAGAGCGATATAATTCGGATTGTTCATCTAATCGATATGGATGGGGCTTATATTGGCAGTGATCAAATTCAAGTGGAAGATATCGATGGATTCGCTTATTCTGAGACTGCAATTACTGGAAGTTCAGTCGAACGAGTAACTGAAAGGAACAACAGAAAGCAGCAAGTGATCAATCGATTGTCATTATGTCCTAAGTTATCAGGGATACCATATAGTATGTATTATTTTTCTTGTAATCTGGAACACGTTTTGCATAATGAGATAAATCTGGCGGACGAATTGAAGATGGAGTATGCTGAGCGGTTTTCTGATTCCTATTATAAGACGGAAGCGACATTTATTGACTTCATTCGAGATGAACAGTTTGCAGTTAAAGGCGATTAT
Source organism: Fusibacter tunisiensis (assembly GCF_016908355.1). GTDB lineage: Bacteria > Bacillota > Clostridia > Peptostreptococcales > Acidaminobacteraceae > Fusibacter_D > Fusibacter_D tunisiensis. Next base: position 7,507 of record NZ_JAFBDT010000020.1, read on the forward strand.
AAAGAGACTTGGGAATTTATAAAACTAAATGGGAATTCCCTCAAGCGGTATAGCAATTTTCATTTGTTCTTTGAATAAATAAAAAAAGATAAATTAACTAAATGAATAAAATCAAGAGAAAACACAGCACATTGATGTTGTGTTTTTTCGTGCAAAGAAATGGAGGAAAAGTGAATGAAAAAGTCACAAAATAATGATGCAAAAGTTATTAATAGCCTTCTAAATATCATCACTCCAATAGGCTTGGAACTTAAAAGAAATAGCCTGATTATAGGTGAAAACACAGGTCGAATCTACGGTATCGTCAAATACCCACAGAAAGTCGACTACGGTTGGCTTGCCAAGATAACCAATATACCTGGAACGGTTGTCGGTATCACATTTATCCCAATTGATAATGGTGAATTTATTTCAGGATTATCAAAGAGTGTGATTCAAAACAGAGGGGTAGCTGAATCTGCAAAAGATCCATTGATTAGACAAAGAGCTGAACAAGCAGCTCTTGATGGTGAAAGGATTATGTTGCAAATTGACAGAGAAGGTGAAACCGTTGGTACCATGATTATATCTGTCATGGCTATAGCAAGGGAAGAAAATAACTTCCAAAAAATTTGCAGAAAAACAGAAAGCATTATAGCAACAAGCAAAGCAAAACTAAGAATCATGGCAAACCTACAAGAAGATGCATTTAAAAGCATTGCACCATATTATACCCTCGATGAATCCATTGGAGAAGTTCTAAAAAGAGTTATTCCAATGAGTAGTTTTGTCGGGGGTTTTCCTTTTTCGTCTTCTGGTTACAATGACGGTACGGGCTACTATTTTGGACGAGATAACACAGGTGGTCTTGTAGTACTTGATCCATGGAAAAGGGGCAATGACAGAACCAATACAAACTTTACCATCATGGGCGTGGCTGGCGTGGGCAAGAGCACCGTCGTTAAACACATTGCCCTTTCTGAGTATATGAAAGGCACAAAAATCATTTTTATTGATCCAGAAAGAGAAATGAGAGAGTTATGCATGGCTCTTGATGGTGATTGGATTAATGCGGGTGGTGGTAGCAACGGTAAAATTAATCCACTTCAAATCAGACCAACACCAGTAGATGAAGATGATCAATACTATAAGGACGAAGGCAATGGTATGGGTGACATGGCCATATATATGAAGAACCTTGAAATCTTTTTTAGTCTTTATTTACCGTCCATATCCGATAAGCAAAAAGCGATTCTTAAAAACACACTGATCGAGCTGTATAACAACTTTGGTATCTATTGGGATACAGATATCAATAAGTTGTCTAATGATGATTTCCCGGTGTTTCTTGATTTATATGAGTTGTTAAAAGAAAAGATTAAGGATAAATCCGTATCACCTAATGAACAAAATGAATATGAAGAATTGGCGTTACTGCTTCAAGATATAGCTCTTGGTAGTGACGCTTTTTTATGGAATGGAAAAAGTTCAATTGAGACCAATACCAGATGTATTTGCTTAGATACTCATGACCTTCAAAATACCAGTGACAATATTAAAAGGACTCAGTACTTTAATATCCTAACATGGTGCTGGCAACAGATGAGTTTGGATAGAACGGAACCAGTTTTGTTGATCTGTGATGAAAGTTATCTGATGATTGATCCCAATGTGCCGCAGTCATTGGTCTTCTTAAGAAATGTAGAAAAAAGAGCAAGAAAGTATGAAGCTGGAATCGCCATCATATCTCACTCAGTTGTAGATTTTCTTGATCCTAAAGTCAAAATGTATGGACAGGCCTTATTAGATATTCCAGCTTATAAAATATTAATGGGTTGCGACGGCATGAACTTAATTGAAACAAAACAGCTTTTTAATCTTACTGATGCTGAAGAACAGCTTTTAGCTCAGAAAAAAAGAGGAAATGCATTGGTCATGATTGGGTCAAAAAGACTCCACGTTAATTTTCAGATTCCCGATTATAAATTCAAGTTCATGGGAAATTCCGGAGGAAGGTAGGCGACTATTTTGAAGAAGAAACTTGTTATAGAACTCATGGTTTACGTTGTCATAGTTGTTATTGGCATTATTATGCTATTCATGTATGAACCTAAGGATGTAGATATTGTATTACCAAAAGACTTTCAGATAGAGCAGGAGGGAAGTGTAAATGATGCTTTTGTACCTAACCAGTAATGAACATATCAACTTGCTAGATTTTCTTAATGATGAGCATGGCATCATCATTAAGAAATTATCCGGTACTTTTTCACTTAGACAGTTTGTCCTTGGAGATCTTAGGAGTCTTAATCATTTTCAGTATATGGTTATAGATTTGAATGCTATTAAGGATTCAAATAGAGATATTATGGAAGCCGTAAATGCCTATAAGAAGATGTTTACTTCAAGGCTGATATTTTATATTGAGGACATGAAAGCCCATCATGATTTAGTCTATATGCTTATTGAAAATGGAATATTCAATATTGTCACAGCTACAGATATTGAAGCCATAAAAGCAGAACTCCTTAAAACCATAAGTGATTTAGGGATAAGTAAAAGAGAGGTTATGTTAAAACTTAATCCTAATGATGCCTTATTTAATACAACAATAAATGCATATGAATTCTCAAAAAAAGAAATAAAGATAGCTGTCACGGGGGTGCAACACAGAGTTGGTACAACCACCATGTCAATTAATCTTGCTAATTACTTATCAAGTATTGGTGCAAAGGTTTGCTATGTAGAAGCCAATGAACATGATCATTTAAGTAAATTGCCGGCATTTTATCAAGGGATGACATCTAAGGATGATATCATCTTATACAATGGTGTGAAATACTTGTCGCTTCACTCAGAATGTCATGATGAATTTGATTTCATTATCTATGACATGGGTGTCATTAACAGTAAGATTATTGGTGCCATTAGAAATAACTGTGATGCAGCTGTTCTTTGTGCAACAGGTAAACCTTATGAAATAAATGACATTGAAAAACACAAAAGTCTTTTAGATAAGACGTCACTTAATACCATATTTTCTTTTGTTGCAGAGTCAGATCAGCATAAATATCTAAAACTTCATAAGAACATTCATTTTTCAAATTACACACCAAATTATTTTGATGGAGAAGTAAACGAAGAATTATGGGTGCAAATACTGGAACTATTTACATTGAAGAAGAATGGAGGGCGGAGCCATGACTGACAAAGGCAAAATGATTGAAGCTGTTTACAAAGCACATTTAAGCAAACGTGCTACCCTTGTCATCTTTTATCTGATTAATAGGGCAAATAAAGATCTAACATGTTTTCCAGGTATCAAGACAATAGCATCTGATTGTAACATGTCAGATAGGACTGTTAGAAGAGCGCTTGATGATCTTGTAAAGTCAGGATTTGTGAAAAAGGATGCTCGTTATAGAGAGAATGGGGGACAGTCTAGCAATCTTTATACATTGATGTTGGAAATTGAAGTGGAAGTTAAAGAAAAAGAAGATGAGATGAATATACCCTTGAATGACCCTCAAAAAATATCTAGAGCCAGCCAACCGGTTGAAAACATAGATTTCTTGGATATTATTTCAGAACCTACATTCGGAAAGCAAAAATCTGATGAAATAGAAGATGAGGAAATTGAACTAAAGCAGCTACAAAAAAGACAAGTTAGATTCAATGGGATAATAAGTAAACCACCTTCAGCATCATGCAATATTGAATTGTATACGGATAGAATAGATTCAAATTTCTTGTGTCAGGGGGAGGCTGACAGTATGATACCTCCATAGAATGATATAAGTTAATTATCTTTGGTTATTGAAATAAGAATATTTATTCTAAACTGTACGTACAAAGGGACAGTTTGTTTGTTATAATATATAAGATGGGTGTTCTATACTTATGTATATGTAAAATAATTACTTAATTTTCCTTGTGCTTGGCAAAAAGTAAGAATAAAATAAGAATAGAGTATATATTCTGAAGGAGCCAAGGTATGGAAATAAAAACATTTTACAAAACTCAAAGGGAACTAGCTGTTGTTCTAAATAAGTTGATTGATGCATATTGGAATAACGAAATCCCAGAGGAATTTCTATTTGAAAAAGTTAAACTATTAAATACAAACAATCCTGGGAAAATCACAAAATATGATGAATATACAGCAATAATAAAGCAGCAATGTGGAAAAAGAAGGCTTGAAGTTATTGATCTAGTTCTTAATATAGCTAACTTGGAGGAATAATATGCAGAATTTTAAAATGTTAGATAACAAGAAAAATGGAAAAGTAGGAGATGAACTAAAAGAGCATATTAAAAATGGTTCAAAACTATCCGTTATTTCTGCATATTTTACAATATATGCTTTTAATGAGTTACACAGAGAATTAAAAAAAATAGACAACATGAGATTCATCTTTACTGAACCAAGTTTTGTAAAAAAACAAGACGAATTAACACGACAATATTTTATTGAAAGAGACCCTGAAAGAAAACTATCAGGTAATGAATTCGAAATTAAAATGAGAAATGAACTAAATCAGGCTCATATTGCAAAAGAATGTGCAAATTGGTTAAGAGAGAAAGTAGAAATTAAATCATTAAAAAAATCGAATCCAGCTCAGCAAAGATTAATCTATGTTGAGAATAAGGATATCAATATGTCTATAAATGGAACCGTTGATTTTACAGCTGATGGACTAGGATTTGCCCATTCGAGCAGAAATGACATGAATGCTTGTATAGTTGGAAACGAAGCTACATATCAATTTCTAGAGCAGTTCAATGAAATCTGGAATGATAATACTCAAGTTGAAAATGTTAAAGAAAAAGTTCTGGAACAAATGCAGACTATTTACAAAGAAAATACTCCAGAATTTATTTATTTTGTGACATTGTATAATATTTTCAATAACTATCTTGATGAATTGTCTGAAGAAAAAATTGTTAAGACAAAAACTGGGTTCAAGGATACAGTTATTTGGAACAAGCTATATAAGTTTCAGAAAGATGGAGTGCTGGGAGCAATTGATAAACTTGAAAAATATAATGGATGTATCATTGCGGATTCGGTAGGTCTTGGAAAAACTTTTTCTGCTCTTGCGGTCATTAAGTATTATGAACTCAGAAATGACAGAGTATTAGTATTAGCGCCTAAAAAATTGAGAGAAAACTGGTCTATTTATACACTTAATGATAAACGCAATATCTTAGTTAACGACAGATTTAATTATGATGTATTAAACCACACAGATCTCAGCAGGTATAATGGTTATTCAGGCGAAATCAATTTGGATACGATTAATTGGTCGAATTACGATTTGATTGTAATTGATGAATCACATAATTTTAGGAATAATAATCCTAGGAATGATAAAGTCACAAGGTATTCTAGGCTTCTTAATGATGTAATAAAAGCAGGTGTAAAAACTAAAATATTGATGCTTTCAGCAACACCTGTTAACAACAGAATGAATGATCTAAAAAATCAGGTATCTTTCATTACCGAAGGCGATGACAAAGCATTTGAATCAGAAGGTATTATCAGTGTTGAACAGACCTTAAGAAAAGCTCAGATGGTTTTCAATAAATGGTCAGAACTTCAAGATGACGATAGGACTGTGGATGCTTTTGTTGAAATGATGAATATGGATTATTTTAAATTATTAGATACAGTAACTATAGCTAGGTCAAGAAAACATATTGAAAAATATTACAATATTGCTGAGATTGGAAAATTTCCTACGAGGAAAGTACCACAAAACATTTATTCAGATATAGATATAAAAAACAATTTTCCAGAGATTGAACATGTAAATAAAGTAATCAAGAATTTAAGCTTATCAGCGTATTCTCCACTAAAATATGTATTGCCTGAAAAAAGAGCAGAGTATAACGAAAAATATGATATTAAAGTTAAAGGTGGTCAGTCTGTATTTAGACAAACTGATAGAGAGCAAGCCTTAGTTAATTTGATGAGAATCAACATACTTAAAAGAATGGAGAGTTCGATCAATTCATTTGGTATGACATTGTCTAAATTATTACGACAAATCGATCAGATTCTTGAAAAGATTGAAAGAAAGCAGTTTGAGTATGAAGAAGAACTTTCTATTACTGATATTGATGAAGAAGATACACTATACGAAGATCTTTTAATTGGAAATAAAGTTAAGGTTTTGCTTCAAGATCTTGATCTAATTAAGTGGAAACAAGAACTAGAAGATGATAGAGAGAAGCTTGAGTATCTGATGATTGAAGCTGCAAAAATCACACAATCTAGCGATGCAAAGCTTATTAAGCTTAAGCATTTAATTGGAGATAAGTTAGATACACCAATCAATTTTGGAAATAAAAAAGTCATTATCTTCACAGCTTTTGCTGACACTGCCGAGTATCTTTATGAACACTTATCTAATTGGATGAGTAAGGAGTATGGATTACACTCAGCTTTAGTGACTGGTTCAGGAAATAATAAAACTACGATGAAATCTTTAAAACGTAAGGATCTAAACGCAATATTGACGAATTTTTCTCCAATATCAAAAGAGAGAGAAAAGATTTATCCTGAAATTAAAGAAGACATTGACTTGCTTATTGCTACAGACTGTATTTCTGAAGGACAAAACCTTCAGGACTGCGATTTTTTAATTAATTATGATATACACTGGAATCCAGTAAGAATTATTCAACGTTTTGGTAGAATTGATCGTCTTGGTTCAAAAAATGATGCCATTCAACTTGTAAACTTCTGGCCCAATATGGACTTAGATGAATACATTAATCTAGAGGCAAGAGTAACAGGCAGAATGGTGCTGTTAGACATATCTGCAACGGGTGAAGAAAATGTAATAGAGTTTGACGAGAAAAAGAAGATGAATGATCTTGAGTATCGAAAAAAACAATTAAAGCAATTACAAGAAGAAGTAATTGATCTTGAAGATATTTCTGGAGGTATTAGCATAACGGATCTGACCATGAATGACTTCAAGATGGACTTAATGGATTTCATGAAAAATAATAAAGTAAAACTTGAAAAAGCACCACTAGGCATGTATGCAATTTCTACTATTGAGGATGATGTTTTAAAAGAACATATCAAACCTGGTGTAATCTTTACTTTAAAGCAGATCAATGAGTTTAGCAACCCGGGAGAACACAACCCATTAAATCCATATTATATGGTTTATGTATATGAGGATGGAACTGTCAAGTACAATTATCTGCATACAAAAAAGATTTTAGACTTCTATAAAAAGCTTTGTGCAGGAAAGAGTGAAGTTCTACATGAGGTTGTATCAATTTTTAATACAGAGACAAGAGAAGGTAAAGATATGAGTTCTTACTCCAATCTCCTTGAAGAAGCCATTTTTTCTATTATTGGTAAAACAGAAGAAAAAGGTGTTGCAAGTTTGTTCAGTAAGGGTGGGACAACTCTGCAGAAAAACTTATTTAGTGGATTAGAGGATTTTGAGTTAATCTCATTCCTTATAGTTAAATAGGAGTTGGCCATGAATGTAATTTACAAAAAAATGAACTTACCAGACTCATGTCTTGTCGGAAATACGATTTTCAAGAAACTATTCTATGAAAATGCTTCAATGAACGCTAGTGATAAAGATATTTTTGTAGAAAACATTGCAAAAATTACTTGGCAGTACTCACTTAAAGAAGAAACTATTAACATATCGTCTTACAGTGATGAAGAAAGGGAATATGAAGAGATTGCTGTTATAGAGGTGGAATTGAATGACAATAAAAAGTATAAAAGAATTGCTGAAATCATTCAAAAGACAGTTCCGTATCCTTTGATACTAACTTTTATTTATGAAGGTCAATTTCTTCTGAATCTGGCGCATAAGCGTAGAAATAAAGGAGATGAAAGTAAAAACACTCTTGAAGAAATGATTTACTCTGATTGGAAGTCAATTGAAGAGTTTACAAGTGTTGAGTTTGATGCTAAGAAGTTTTCATACACAAATTTCTTCAAGTACTACACAGATGCATATAATCAAATTATTAAAATGAATGCATCGAAGTTTAATGAGAATGAAAAAATTACATTTAACATTGATGCAGAAGAAATCAAAGAAATATACAAAAATATCGAAGACACTGAAAATGAAATACTCTCACTTAGAGGTTTAATCAAAAAAGAAACTCAAATGAGCAAAATCATAGAGATGAACATTTCAATAAAGCAACTTGAGCAAAAGAAACAAAATCTAATTAATAGGTTGAATGAATAGGGAGGATTACCATGGAGAACTTAGAAATAAAAAAGCTAGATGGCTTGAGTATGGACGTGGTCGCTGAAAACAAAAAGAAACTAATGGAGTTATTTCCAGAAGTATTTACTGAAGAAGGAATTATATTAGACAAACTTAAAACTGTTTTTGGTGAATATGTTGAAGATAAAGATGACTACTATAACTTTACATGGAATGGGAAAGAAAGAGCTTTAAGGCTTTCACAAGCACAATCAACGGGTACTCTAAGACCATGCAAGGAAGAAAGTAAGAACTGGGATACAACGCAGAATTTATACATTGAAGGTGATAATCTCGAAGTTCTTATGTTACTCAGAAAATCTTATCATGGAAAAATAAAAATTATCTATATTGATCCTCCCTACAATACTGGGAAGGATTTCGTTTACAAAGATAGTTATAAGGATAATCTAAAGAATTATTTAGAACTTACTAAGCAGGTAGATGAAGAGGGTAATAAATGGAGTACCAATTCAGATCAGAATGGCAGATATCATACAGATTGGCTTAATATGATGTATGCTAGACTTAGAATTGCAAGAGAGTTACTCAATAAAAACGGATCCATATTTATTAGCATAGATGATAATGAAGTTTCAAATTTAAAAAAAATATGCGATGAAATCTTTGGAGAGGATAACTTTGTTGCCAATTTAGTTTGGGAAAAAAAATTCGCTCCTCAAAATGATGCTAAATGGTTTAGCGAGAATCATGATCATATTTTGTGTTATGCAAAATCAAAAGACTATCTTGATATCAAGTTATTACCTCGGACTGATGAAATGAATAATCGTTATAAGAACTATGATAATGATCCGAGAGGCTTATGGACATCTGATAATTTATTAAGAAAAGATGAGCAAAAATCAGGTTTGTACACAATTACTACACCAAATGGAAGCAAATATGACCCACCATCTGGCAGGAGCTGGAGAGTTTCTCAAGAGAAATATAATGAAATGGTTTTAGATAATAGAATTTGGTTTGGTAGTGAAGGTGGAAATGTACCAAGAATTAAGCGGTTTCTTTCAGAAGTACAAGATGGGGTGAAATCGCAAACAATATGGAAGTTTGGTGACGTTGGTCATAATCAAGAAGCAAGCCAAGAGTTAAGAAAACTATTTAGTGGAGAATCCTATTTTGATACACCAAAACCAGTTAGACTAATCGAGCGAATCTGTTACCTGTCAACCGAAGAAGGAGATTTAATTTTAGACTTTTTTTCAGGTTCAGCAACAGCAGCACATTCGGTTTTATCACTAAACAGCAAAGATTGTAAAAAAAGAAAATTTATTATGGTTCAAATTCCTGAAAAAGTAGAGAAAATTAGAACACTTAGTGATGGAGCTTTTTCAAATATTTGCGATATTGGAAAAGAAAGAATTAGAAGAGCTGGAGATAAACTTCTAGAGGAAAATAAGGACAAGGAAGGCATTGAAAATCTTGATATCGGCTTCAAAGTATTCAAACTTGATTCATCAAACATAAAAAAATGGGATGCTAATAATCAGAGTCTCGAAGACTACCTAAGCTACATGGTAGACAACTTCGTTGAAGGTAGAAATGAAGAAGATGTGCTTTATGAAATTATGCTTAAGTATGGTATTGATTTAACAGCACCGATTGAATCTAGATCTATTGCTGGTAAGAATGTATACTCAATTGGATTTGGAGCGTTATTCGTATGTCTTGATATGGAGATTACCATAGATGTGGTTGAAGGGATCGTTGCATATAAGGATGAGCTTGAACCCGCAAGAACAAGTATTATTTTCAGGGATAATGGATTTAAAGATTCAACTGTAAAGACTAATGCCTTGCAGATTTTAAGAACAAATGATATTGAAGAAGTTATGAGTATTTAGGAGGTGGCTAAAGTGATGAAGTTTCAATTCAATAAAGACTTGGACTATCAAATGGATGCCATAAGCTCTATAGTGGATATCTTTGAAGGACAAAAGTTGGCAAAGTCTAATTTTACAGTTACAAATACTTATAATGATAGTATAGGGTTTATTGAAGGAACCGGTAAAAGTGTGCGCGTTAAAAAGCAAGAAGAAACTGAAGGTCAATTTTCTATTGGGGTAGGCAATCATTTGATTCTTGATGACGAAGACATAACAAAAAATATCAGACATATTCAGCTCAAGAACGGAATTAAGCAGTCATTAAGGCTTAAGAGTAAGAGAGATTATAATTTCACTGTTGAAATGGAAACAGGTACTGGTAAGACATATGTTTACTTAAGGACAATATTTGAATTACACAAAAAATATGGTTTTTCAAAATATGTGATTGTTGTACCTTCAATAGCAGTAAAAGAAGGTGTTTATAAATCACTGCAAATTACTGAAGAACACTTAAAGGGTATTTATCAGAATGAATCCTATGAGTATTTTATCTATGACTCTAGTAAGCTGGAACAAGTAAGAAATTTTGCTACAAGTGACACTATTCAAATTATGGTTATAAACATTGATGCTTTTAGAAGAAGCTTTGATGATCCAGAGAAAGAGACAAGTGCTAATATTATTCATAGACGCAATGACAAACTAAGCGGAATGAAGCCTATTCAACTTATTGCCGAGACCAATCCGATTGTAATTATTGATGAGCCACAGAGTGTAGATACTACTAAGAATTCTAAGAAAGCGATAGAATCACTAAATCCGCTTTGTACATTTAGATACTCTGCAACACATGTTGAGAAACATCACATGGTATATAGGTTGGATTCAATAGACGCATATGAAAAGCAATTGGTAAAGCAGATTGAAGTAGCGTCAATAACTGCTCAAAATAGCGACAATGAAGCTTACCTAGAACTTATTAGTGTAGATAGTAAAAAAACACCTATAACAGCGAAAATTAAGATAGGTGTTCAAGATGGAACAAAGATAAAATATGTACCTAAGACAGTAAAAGTTTCAGATGACTTGTGGGCGTTATCTGGATATCGTGATGTCTATGAAGGTTACCAAGTTAAAGATATTTATACAAAAGAAGGATTTGAGTCGGTTTACTTTACGAGTAAGGAGCCTATAAAACTAGGTGAAATCAAAGGAAAGGGCCTTTCTGATGATGAAGTAAAAAGGGCTCAAATAAGAAAGACTATCGAAGAACATCTTGACAAGGAAGTCGTTCTTAATAAAAAAGGGATAAAAGTATTGAGTTTATTTTTTATTGATAAAGTTGCTAATTATAGGGATTATGACGACAATGGCAATCAGACTCCAGGGAAGTATGCAATTTGGTTTGAAGAGGAATATAAAAGGATAAGAAACCTACCTAAATACAATGATCTTCTGGGTGAAGTGGATATTGATCAGGATGCTCATAAAGCGCATGATGGATACTTTTCGATTGACAATAAAGGGAGATTTAAAGACAGCCGTACAGATAACTCAGGTGAACTAAAAGCAAACAAGGATGACGAATCAACGTTCAATAAGATTATGAGAAACAAAGAGAGTTTGCTTAGCTTTGAAGAACCTTTGAGATTCATATTTTCGCATAGTGCCTTAAAGGAAGGTTGGGACAATCCCAATGTATTCCAGATTTGTACCTTGAATGAAACCAATTCTGAAATCAAGAAGCGTCAAGAAATTGGAAGAGGACTTAGACTTGCAGTTAATCAAGATGGTGAACGAGTACATGGATTTGATATTAATACTTTAACCGTAATGGCAAATCAGTCATATGACGAGTTTGTTTCCAGCCTTCAGAAAGAAATTGAAAAGGAAGAAGGCATAAGATTTGGCTATGTAGAAGATCACTATTTTGCCAATATAAAAATTGGTGAAGGCGAGAATGTTACAAATCTTGGAGAGCCTAAATCAGCAGAACTATGGAAACACTTACATGACATGGATTATGTTGATTCAAAAGGGAAGGTGCAGGATAAGCTAAGAACTGCGATAAAAAATGAAGACGTTATTCTACCGGATGAATTTAAAGATGTTGCAGATACCATAATCGCAAAACTTCGTAAAGTGGCTGGAAACCTTAACATTAAAGATAATTCTAAGAAACAGAAAATTGCATTGAATAAGCAGGTGTTCTTAAGCCTTGAGTTCAAAGAGTTATGGGATAGAATTAAGTACAAGACAACGTATTCAGTTGAAATGGATGAAGAAAAGCTTATTGATGAATGTGTGTTTGAAATAAGAGACAATCTGCATGTCGGAAAAGCAAAGCTCATCTATGCAAAAGCTAAAGTGAATATTGATGAGGGCGGATTGACAACTGAAGAAGGTACCGGTGAAACGATTATTATTGAAGACCCGCATTATCAACTACCTGATGTAATAACCTATCTGCAAAATAAGACAAACATCACTCGTAAAGCGATAGTAGAAATACTGACAAAGTCTAAGAGTCTTTCTCAGTTTATTAAAAATCCACAAACGTATATGGATTCAGTCGCTGAGATTATTCAAAGAAAAATGAAGTATTTGATTATTGATGGAATCAAGTATCGAAAGCTTGGAGATAACGAGTATTACACACAAGAGCTTTTTGAGAATCAGGAACTAAATGGATATTTAGAAAAAAATATGATGAAAGCTAATCTTCATAGTAATAAATATCCATATGAGCATGTAGTATATGATTCAGATGTAGAAGAAACATTTGCGAAAAGATTAGAAAAAGACACACATGTTAAGGTGTACGCTAAGCTACCTGACTGGTTTAAAATTGATACACCTCTTGGTTCTTACAATCCCGACTGGGCAGTTCTCTTTGATAAAGATGGTGTTGAAAGAGTCTATTTTGTTGCTGAAACAAAAGGTAGTACAATTCCAGAAGATTTAAGGGATAAGGAAAGATCAAAAATCAAGTGTGGAATTAAACATTTTGAAGCAATTGGCACTGGCGCCAAATTGAGTGTGTGTAAGGAATATGACGATTTAATAGATGATATCTATAATGAATCAAAAGTAGAGTATGTGACAGATTACATTACACATGGCTATGCAGCAGAAGAATAGTTGGTTGTTATTGAAGGAGGTAAGATGCAACTAGATAGTATTCATATAAAAAATTTTAAAGCATTTAAGAATTTTAGAGTTAATTTGTCTGATATGAATATTCTTATTGGGAGTAATAATTCTGGAAAGACTACGGTTATTACTACTCTTAGATTACTTTCTGTTGCATTACTATACGGGAGTAAGAATAAACCGAGTGTTAAGGAGCATAAAAACAAGAATTATGTTTATGACATACCAAAATCGAAGTTACCAGTTTCGCTAGAGAGTATTCAAAATGATTACCATGATGAAGAAGATTCATACGTGGAATTTATATTTGAAAACAATGCAAAGTTAATTCTTCATTTTCCTGAAGCGGGTTCCTGCAGCTTTACTACTGATATAGAAGGTAATGAGATAAATGATCCAAAGAAATTTAGATATTATTTCCCAGTTAACATACTACAGATTCCAGTTTTAGGACCAATAGAAGACGATGAAAAAAAAGTTAAAGAACAAACTATTATAAATGGAATGGGAACTCAGAGAGCGTCAAGACATTTTAGAAATAATTGGTTACTTGATGACTCGCGTTTCAATGAGTTTGCAAATTTAGTAAAGACTACTTGGATAGGAATGGAGATCGAAAAACCGGAGTATAATTACATGGATAACAGAATTACTATGTATTGTAGAGAAGACTCTATAACAAGAGAAATTTATTGGGTTGGCTACGGATTTCAAATTTGGTGTCAAATTTTATCATATATCACAAGATGTGATGATTATTCTGTATTGGTACTTGATGAGCCAGATATTTATTTACATTCTGATTTGCAAAAAAAGTTAATTGAAATGATTAGAAATTTAGGTGCTCAAGTTATTCTAGCAACTCATTCTACTGCAATCCTAAATGAAGCGAAATCTAATGAAGTAGTATTAATTGATAAAAATAAAAACAGTAGTAAAAGAATGAAAGCACCTTCCGGTCAGGATGAAACAAGTTTAAGTAATGAAAAATTATTTGAGTTAGTTGTAGACAACGAAGAGGTTATAAAATCTGTAATTAAGTCGGAGTTGAGAAACGAAGATTTAATAACAATCGGCTACAGAAGAAACCAACTAAACGAATTTAATAAATTACTAAATAATGATTCTTATTTTGAGAAACAGAAAAAAATACTGAGCTCATCAGAAGCAGTATGGCAAAATTTCTTTGAGAAAAATCCATGGATATTTGGTTATGGACTTGGTTACATTTTTATGAGTAATTTAGATAATAAGAAACTTGAGCAAGTTGTAAAAGGATATGATTTTTCATCTAGCGGTAAAAGAGCAGATGCTGTAATGAAAACGAAAGGAGCGATATCAAATCTTTGTTTTGTAGAAATTAAGACACATAATACCGAGTTGCTAGAGAAATCCCAATATCGAAGCGGATGCTGGGGACAGTCAAAAGAAATTACGGGGGGAATTGCACAAGTTAGAATAACAGTAGATGATGCATTAAACAATATCTATGGACAACTAAAGATGGATGATGAAGATGGAAATCCAACGGGGGAAGAGTTGTATAATTATAAACCAAAGTCATTTTTAATAGTAGGACACTTGGATCAATTTAGAAGTGAAAATGGTGTCAATAAAGGGAAATTAAGATCGTTTGAAATTTTCAGGAACAATCAAAAGGATGTAGAAATCATAACATTTGACGAGCTATACGAAAGAGCTAAATTCATTGTTGATAACAGTTAATCAATGTATTCAAATCTTGAAGGAGGACAAAGTCTAATGATAAATGAAAATTTAGTTGAGAAAATTAAATCAATATTTCCCAATAAAGCAATTGACCTATATTCTAGCCTTGAACTTGTTCAAACGGTCCTAAGTGAAATAATAAATGAAATTGGATTAAAAGCATCTAAGAATATTAATGAAAGGAATTTTGAAGAGGTGAATAGTCTGGCTTCTATTGCAGAAAGTCTTTATAAATATGAGCAGAATATTTTAAATGTATTGTCCATACTAGAAATAGAATCCGCAGCCGATAATTCAGATGGAAACAAAATGCTCCCTGAATATGAAAAGTATACTGTGGATACTAACATAGAACATTCCTTATATGAAAATTTCACACATGTTAGACCATATGGCTTTAAAATTAACGATAAAAAAGTTGTTGAGGTTACTAGTTGGCAGCAAATGCTAATAAAGACCTGTGAAATATTCCTAAAGCTAGATAAAGAAAGATTACTGGGTTTTGAAAATCTTGAGCATATGAATGGAAAAAAGAATAAGTATTTTTCCGTGACAAATTCAGTGTTGAGAAAACCTGGATCGGTGAATGATGAAATTTATATTGAATTGAATCAAAGTAGCAATTCTGTTAGAAATTTAATAATAAAAATGTTGAAAGAATTTGGTTTCAAGATTAGTGATTTCAAAGTCTATTTCAGAGCAGACTACACAAATCTGAAGGAGGAAAATTGAGAGCAACTTTAACTGATAAAGAAATTGATATAGCGGTTGATTTACTCATAAACAAGTACAAAATATCCACTAGATTCTTAAATGAATTTATTGGTAAACAGGTAAAGTCTCAGGCTGACTACATACTTAAAGAAATGAAACAAGAATCGTTTGATAAAAAATCTTTATGTAGGATGATTATTATAACTGAAGGAGTTGGGTTGCTTTCAGGAAGCGATAATAATACTAGATTATTACGAAAGAAGATTCTAGATTCGCTAAGTGATGATGAGATTATAAAGTTATATGAGAAATATCCTTCAAATGGAAATAATATAACAACTGCAAGTTATATGAGAAAACCGTTGTCAGAAAAAAGATGGCATTCAGGTAAAATGTGGGCTAAAGATTTTGTAAGAACCACAGGTTTTCCATTAATCTTTGCTGGTATACAGACTGAAAAAGAAAATCAAAAGAATTCCATAGAAATAATTGAGCCTCGAAGAAAGACACCTGAACTTGTGCCATATCAGATAATAATTAGAGATGAACTTAAGAACATACTAGAACAAAGAGATGATAGAAGTAGATGTATGATTTCGTTACCAACAGGCGGTGGTAAGACAAGAGTCGCTGTAGAAGCATTTTTAGATTGGATGGAGAGTAGTTTCGATGATGGAAAATATCTTATATGGCTTGCACAAAGTGAGGAGCTCTGCGAACAGAGTATAAGTTGTGTTGAAGATATGTGGAGGGATAGAGAGTTTGTACTCCCATTAAAAGTATATAGATTCTTTTCAAAATATGGCAACTTTCCTGAAGATAAATTGACGGGTGGCGTTGTTGTTGCAAGCATAAATAAGTTATATTATGGGATATTAAATAAAGACGATAATATTGTGGAAATTCTAAAAAATACTAAAGCCCTAATCATTGATGAAGCTCATAGAGCATCAACAATGATGTATGATACTTTATTTGAACTTGCAGAAAAAGCAACAGAGGGAAGACTCTTCTCGATATGTGGACTTTCTGCAACTCCAGGAAGAAATGCTTTAGCAGCTCAAAATGATGTTCATAAATTAGTTAGTAGATTCCACGCAGAGTTAATAACTCCAAATTTTAGTGATAATCCAAAATATTGCGAAAATCCCTTGAATTATTTTAAAGATGAGGGTTACCTTTCAAAAGTTAATCATATCGTATATAAAACTGGAATAGAATATCAATTAAGTGATGATGAACTTGAAGAATTAAGTAAAATAAATGCTGAATATACACAAGCATTTTTAAAAGAGCATGCAAATGATTCAGCAAGAAACAAGTTGATAATTGAACGTTTGCTAAAAATTAAAGAGAACAAACCAACATTAGTTTATGCATGTACTGTAGAGCATGCGAAGTTTTTATCTGCAATGATGAATTCTTTTAATAGGAAGTCAGCATTTATAGATTCTAATACAAATAAAGCTGAAAGAAGAATGCTAATCAAAGAATTTACATCAGGTGGGATTGAATTTCTTTTTAATTTTGGCGTGCTTACAACAGGCTTTGATGCTCCTAAAACTCAAAATATTGTTATTTGCAGACCAATTAATAGTGAAATTCTTTACGAACAAATTGTTGGAAGAGGAATACGTGGTCCAAGGTTTGGTGGAACCGAAGAATGTAACGTGATAGATTTCTCTGACAATATTAGCAATCTTGGAAAGCAACAAACTTTCATGAGATTTAAAAATTATTGGGATAAAGAAAGTGAGGAAAAATAATGGCAGAATTTAAATATGAGATCACTGAAAGAATTGCTGTTCTATCTGAAAACAATAAAGGTTGGACAAAAGAGCTTAATAAAGTAAGTTGGAATGATAGAGCACCTAAATATGATCTTAGAGATTGGCATCATGAAGATGGCAAAATGGGTAAGGGCGCTACTTTAACTGATGATGAAATAAGAAATCTAAAAGAAGTTTTAAATGCAATAGAACTTTAGGATGGTGAAGGGTATGGCAGAAATTTTAAATGTTTTCAATTTCCTTAAAGAATTTAACGAATTATCGAATCCAGTCATTACTGAAATTGATAAGCAAAAGTGGAACTTAAGTTTTACAGATATTCCTGTAATCGATGAAATAAAGTCTGTATTTCTCGGTCATGAAATGGATGAGAATGTGTATTTTGAAGTAAAAAGACCCACTCTTTTGCCATGCCCTAAACCTCATGAATTATTAATTGAATGGATTCAAAATGATTGGAAAAAACTAAGTCTTGAAACTATCAATGTTAAAGAGAATATTTCAAGAGAAAGTACCGATGAAGAAGGAAACCTAGTTTATTTTGATGAGCTTTTTAATGAAGATCCTTCTAGGGTGGAAGTGTTTGAAGATTGGATTAAAAGCAGAAAGGGTTGGAGAGAGTCTGAACTTCCCAAAGAAAAAGGACTTAGACTATACAATGATTTATTTCAGCTCTATTCAGAAATGAAAAAAGACTCTGAGAGTGTTGAACTCATACTAGGTGATGGGCATATACGCTGGTACACATCTGATAGAGTGCTTGATCATCCAGTACTTCTGCAAAAGGTTCAATTATATTTTGATGCCCATGTACCATTGTTCAAGATTTCCTGTGAAGAAAAGAAATCTGACTTATATACACCAATGCTTAGAGTAATACCGACAATTAATCAAAAAATGCTTTCGGATATTATTCTAGATATTGATCAAGGTGAATATGATATTGCAAATTATGAGGACACTAGCGCTCTGTTTAAGAGAATCATAAACGTGATAGACATAAGTGGCACGTATGTTGATGAAGCTACGCCAATCAATAATACTGCAAAGATTCATTCTGCACCTATGTTATTTCTGCGAAAAAGAACCTTAGGATTCTCAAATTTTATAGAGAGTGTTATTGAAGATATATCAGAAAAAGCAGAAACACCGCTTCCAGACTTCTTTGGGACCATGACCGGTGTATATAAAGATAAACCTCAAGTTGAAATCGTAGAGAAGAATTGGAACTATAATGGCATTGATAAAGATGTCCTACTAACACTACCGGCAAACAATGAACAGTTAAGAATCATAAAATACTTAGATAAATATGGTGCAGTTCTTGTTCAGGGACCTCCTGGTACAGGTAAGACTCATACAATAGCAAATTTAATAGGCCATCTCTTAAGCCAAGGCAGCAGTGTCTTGGTTACAAGTCATACAGAAAAGGCACTTTCTGTACTTAAAGAAAAAGTATATAAAGATAAATACAATTCTGAAGTTAACCTGCAGAGCTTATGCATCAGCTTATTAAGTTCAACTTCTCAGAAAAAGGAAATGGATGAAGCGATAAATGAAATTGCTTCAAAAAGTACTTCTTTAGATTTACATACATCCGAAGAGAAAATTAGGAGACTTGAGCAAAATCGTGAGAATCTAACAAGGGAATCAAGAAATTTAACTGAAGAACTTATTCGAGTTAGATCATTAGAATACAAAGATTTGATTTATGACAATAAGACAATTTCACCTATAGATGCTGCAAAGTTTCTGAATAAAGGAATTGGTCAATATGATTATATTGACGGGAAAAGTAACAATGACGAAATAGCTTTCCCACTGTCATTTGATGAACTTGAATATATTTACTCATCAAATGATCAAGTAAGCAGGGAAGAAGAAATGCTTCTTGCTCAGGACTATCCTGATTTAGAATCTTTATTTACACCAGAAGAATATACTGAAATTGTTGAAGAAACTAAGGAATTGAAGAGCAAACTAAAAGAAGCTGACATATTAAAGGAAGTTGAGCTCACTGCAGATATACTTGCAAAAGAGGAACTTTTAAATCGTTCAAAGAGATTAAGCAATAAGCTGAATGGGTCATCAAATCTTGAATTTGAAATTATTAAAAAAACTGTTGAAGATCCAACATATCCTAGATTATGGGATGAACCAATAAACAGAATAAATAAAATTGAAAAGAACTATGAGAGTTATCAAAAAATAAAGCTGAATGATGATTTTGACATTAATGAAGCACTGATTAATAGATCCTGTTTATCCTTAATAAAGGACATCATTGATTCAAGAAAAGAAAAACCTATTGGTTTTTTAGCAAAAACTGATTGGAAAAAAGTTAAAGATGCAATCATCGTTAATGGAAAGAATATTGAAACCCGTGATGAGTTCATAAAAGCTTATGAGCTTATTTCCTATGAAATTGAGAAGAAAGAAATCTTTAGGCAAGTAGAGAAACTACTCCTAGGTATAGTAGACCTAGATAGTTCCATGCTTGAAGATTTTGAAAATAAAATAAGACAATACAAAGAACGAATTATTGAAGCGCTTAGCTGGTATAAAGCTGACTGTGAGAGATATTTTGATGAAATAAATGAGAAGATTATATTATTATCTGGGGAAAAATTGATAGGTATTTCTTCAATAGCTGATATTGAAATTGTAAAAAGTAGTTTAACGAAAGTTTCTGATTTGATTGAACTAGATCTTAATAATGAGCGATTGATCGTGCTGAATAATAAGGTTCTTGGCTATCAAAAGATGTTAGGGTTATATGCTGCAGCAAATCCATATATTCAAGATTTGCTTGTAGCTGTACAGAATGAGGATCAAGAGTCATATGAAATAAAATATAATGAACTAAGGTCATTAATCCAAAAGAGTGAAATTGTTTCAAGAAGAAAGTCATTGATTGCTAGTATCAGAAATATCTCTCCGCATCTTGCTGAAGAAATTGATAAGCGTGAAGGAAGACACTCTGGAAATAAAACACCTGACAATTTTGCTGATGCATGGAAGCATTTTCAGCTCAGAAATCAAATTGAGCGCTTAGATGAAGTTGATCCTGAAAAAATTCAAAAGCAACTTGAAGACAATACCAATGCTCTTTTAGAGAACGCTAGGTCTTTGGCATATGAAAAAGCGTGGTATGAAAAAATCAAGAATCAAACCGATAAGCAAAATCAAGCTTTACAGGGGTGGAGAAGTACTATAAAACAAATTGGCAAAGGTACTGGTAAAAATGCACCGATGTTAAGGGCGAAAGCCAGAGAGCTAATGCCGCTTTGTCAAACGGCTATTCCCGTGTGGATTATGCCACTTAATAGAGTTGTAGAGAATTTTGATCCAAGAAATAATAAATTTGATGTAATCATAATCGATGAAGCCAGCCAGGCAAACATCCTTGCACTATCAGCACTTTATCTAGCTAAAAAAGTAATCATTGTGGGTGATGATGAGCAGGTGAGTCCAGATTCATTTGGAGTAAAAACTGAAGAAGTTAATGCCTTGGTAGCACAGCACTTAGAACGCATACCAAATAACCATTTATACAATGGATTGACATCCTTATATGATATGGCTAAGTCATCTGGATTTAAACCATTGATGTTAACAGAGCATTTTAGATGTCTACCCGAGATAATTGAGTTCAGCAACAGTCTTTCATACAATGGACGAATTAAGCCGCTTAGAGATGCTTCAAATGTATTAATTACGCCTTCAGTGTTAGAGTATAGAGTTCCAAACGGAAATAAGAATAATAAAAAAGTTAATGAAGCAGAAGTCGAGCATATCGTGTCAATTATTCAAGCAATGATTGAGCAAGAAGAATATAAGGATCAGACTATTGGTGTAATCTCAATGCTGGGGAGTGAGCAAAGTGCTGAGATAGAAAGAAGACTTCAATCAATAATTGATCCGGTTATCTATGAGGAACGCAGAATTCAATGTGGCACACCTCCGCAATTCCAGGGAGATGAAAGAGATGTCATTATACTTAGTCTTGTTGATAGCCCAAATGAAAAAGGTGGTCCACTAAGACTTCTGAGTGAAGATGGAAATAATGATAAATATAGAAAGCGTTATAATGTTGCAGTCAGCAGAGCAAGAAATCAGTTATGGGTTGTACATTCACTCAATCCAGAGATAGATCTTAAACCAGATGACCTAAGACTTAAGTTAATCAAATATGCTATGAATCCTCAGAAAGATCAAGAAGGAATTCTAGCACTAAGTGAGTCGCCATTTGAGATGGATGTTATGAAATACCTTCTTGATAGAAATTATAAAATTATTCCCCAATACAAAGTTGGAGCATATAGAATTGATATGGTTCTTCAATATCTGGATAAAAAAGTAGCTCTAGAATGCGATGGTGAAAGGTTCCATACAATAGACAATCTTGAAAATGATATGGCAAGACAGGCAATTCTTGAGAGATTGGGTTGGCGATTTATCAGAATAAGAGGAAGTGAATACTATAGGAATCCAGAAACCACAATGCTAAATGTCCTTACTAATCTTGAAAAAGAAGGGATATATCCAACTTTTGAACAAGCAGAAGATTTATTGATTGAGAGCAATTCATTGATTAATAGTTTAAAGAATAAGGCAGCAATCTATCGTGGAGAAATTAAAGAATCACCTAAATTTACTTATGAATCAAATGATGATAATACAGAGGTTTTAATTGCATGTGATTCAAGTGAAGCTAATGAAGAAATAGAAATAGTTAATCCAATTGTTTCAAGTCTAGAAGAAAAGGATTATCAAGAAGAAATAATCATTGAAACTAGAACAGATGCTTTGGAGGAATCAACTTCTGAAGTAAATGATGTTTCAATAGTAGAAGAAATCCCAAGTATAATTGAGGCAAAAGCTATAGTATCAGAACATACTGACAGCATTAATGTTGGAAGGGATAAACCTTTGTTCGATTTTAGAAATAAAACAGGACCAGTAAAAACTATAGTAAGCAGCAAAGAATCCATAAACGAAAGTTCTGACAAAGGATTATCTAAACCAAAGTTTGATTTTAGGAATAAGAAGTAACCTTGAGGGGGATTGTAATGAGTAGTAATTCACAGATAAAGCACAAGATACTCTATATTATGAAAATACTGAAAGAAAAATCAAATGAAGATAATCCCCTGACTGTTTATGATTTGATTGAAGAGTTGGCCCATTATGGAATAACCGCAGAACGGAAATCCATATATTCGGATATTGAAA
Source organism: Fusibacter tunisiensis (assembly GCF_016908355.1). Lineage (GTDB taxonomy): Bacteria > Bacillota > Clostridia > Peptostreptococcales > Acidaminobacteraceae > Fusibacter_D > Fusibacter_D tunisiensis. Next base: position 30,223 of record NZ_JAFBDT010000020.1, read on the forward strand.
TATTGACATCATTTGGTATGGATATTATTTGCGAAAAAGGAAGGACTAATAAATATTTTGTAGGAACCCGTGACTTTGAGTTACCTGAGCTAAAATTGCTGGTTGATGCAGTGCAGGCTTCAAAGTTCATAACACATAAAAAAAGTGAAATTCTGATTAAGAAAATTGAACGACTTACAAATATTTATGAAGCAAAAGAACTTCAGCGCCAAGTAATAGTTGCAGATCGAGCTAAGACAATCAACGAAAGCATTTATTATAATATTGATGAAATTCACAAGGCGATTGATAAAGACAAGCAAATAAGGTTTAAGTATTTTGATTTCAACACTGATAAGGACATCATTTTTAGAAATGAAGGTGACTGGTACAAAGTGAGTCCATATGCGCTAATATGGAATGAAGATAATTACTATATGCAAGCCCACCACCCTAAGTATGATGATATTAGTAATTTTAGGGTTGATAGAATGGATAAAGTTGAAATATGCGATGAAACAAGGCTAAAAACTAATGGTTTTGTAGACCTCGAAATTTCTGATTATTCAAAGATCGTATTTAATAATTTCTTAGGTGAAACCCAAAAGGTAAAGTTATTGTTTGATGATACATTGGTAAATGTAGTTATAGATAAGTTTGGAAAAACGATTGCATTACAAAAGCAGCCAGATGGGAAGTTCATTATAAACGTTGAAATTGCAGTTACTCCGACATTTCTCGGGTGGGTATATATGTTCGGTGATAAAGTAAAAATTATAGAACCAAAAGGTGTTGCAGAGATGTTCATTAGGCATTGCCAAAATGTTATGTCATTGTACACAGAGAACACTATTTGAAATTAACGGAGATTAATTATGAAACCAATATTTACAATACACGCAGGTGAATACCTTGTTGGGACTTATATAGAAAAGCATTTTAAAGATTGTGAATTATGGATTCCAGCAAAAGATACAGGCGTAGATTTATTGATAACGAATAAAAAAGATAGAAGAAAAAATGTTTCTATTCAGGTGAAATTTTCTAAAGACTTTTTACCTGAGATGGACGCAGTATACCATGAGAAGCTTTCTGCATGTGGATGGTGGACATTAAATCCAGAAAAAATTCTATCATCAACTGCAGAATTTTGGATAATTGCACCATATAGTTTCAGTAATAAGGACATCGAATTTATAATAATTGAACCAAAAGAACTTTATGAGAGATTAGTAGCAATACACGGGAGTGATAAGAAAAGCTTAACAACTTATTTATGGGTTTCTAAGAAGAATCAGTGTATTGAAACAAGGGGATTGAAGAAAACTGATTTAGGTAATCTTTTAGACGATTTTGTTATTGAAAATGAAGACAGAAACTTCAGTAAGTATCTTAACAACTGGAGTAAAATTGAAAATATTTTATATGGTGATATAAATGAAAAAGAAAAATAAGCGAATATTAAGTAATAAGATCGTTAGAGATAAAATAGACTTAAAACCTGGAGATGAGTTCTTTCCGAATGGAATTTTTAAGTTTCATATCACAAAACTTATAGAATATATTGAGGAAAATTCTGTAGAATTTCAAATTGATGAGATTGATGTAAATGAATATCATAAACATTTCTGCAATGAAGTTTTAAATCCTGAGTATGTCGAAGCTGCTGATTTAAATAGGCCGGTTATATTGGCTGAGATTGCTCCTGATCGTCTGCATCATGGCTATCCTCCCATCTCAAAGGATTACTATTCAAGGGGATATAATTTGATTGATGGGCATCATAGGTTAATGAAAGCTAATCAGAATGGCCTAGAGAAATTAAAAGCTTATGTTGTTCGTATGGAACAGCATATACCTTTTATGATTGAGGGGTTTGAAGAGTATGTGGAATATTGGAATTACAAGCTTAAGTAGAACTGTCCGATTATTTGGACTGTTCTCTTTTTTACATTGACACCGAACATACGTTCGATATAAAATATAGATAAGCCCTTTCCCTGGCCCTAAAATCTACGAATTAGAAAGTTGGAAGTGTATGAATTAAAAATGAGAGTGTGAAGGTGATAATGTTGGAGAAAGTGAAGGAAAAAGATGAAAAACAGAAATCTATCGAAGACTTAGGTAAGATTTATAATTTTGAAGCATTGTATAGTGACAAAATGTATCATAATACAAAACTCCTATTGAAATTGTACTCAAAAGTCATGTGGCGAATGAGCAACTCAATTATGGAAATGGAGGCAGAGTGTTATCTGTCTAGCGGCAGCAGACTTTTTGATGTTGTCGATACGTTAATTGATGTTGATCCAAGAGTGGATAAGGCGAGAATCGAAAGTCGCCTACAAAGTATTGAGGACAGCAAAAGTATTTTAGAACTGATTGATAGAGCATTGGTCCTCTTGAAGAATTATCCTAATGACGGCGAGAAGTATTATGAGATATTGAGTAAATCTTACTTAGTGTTTGTGAAATATAGCGAAAGCGAAATACTTGAAAGCATGAATATATCAAGATCTACGTTCTTTCGAGACAAGAAAAAGGCAGTTACACTTTTAGGTGTAATCTTATGGGGATTTGTGATTCCTGACATAAAAAAATCACAAGAACAATGATGATACTGTTTTGAGACTAAGTTGACACCTAAGTGATACATAAATGGGACTCAATCAGGACTAAATAGGAACTTGTCTGGTACTGACACGGTATTTTGTGACTGATATAATAACCATACTGGGAAAACTTTGAGTTGAAGCCCCTGAAGATGAAGTGATTTCATCCTCAGGGGCTTTCTTTATGCCCAGAATTATGGTGATAAAAATTGAATAGTGACTCCAAATAAATTGTATTGGAGGCATTTAGTGAGCTGCACAGTTATGTGTGGTTTTTTTATTGCCTTCAAACAAGGAGGAACTAGCAATGAATCAAGGGTATGTAAGTTGGATTCGTGGTCCGTAACTTTTTATTTTGTAAAGAACATTTCACTAACTACAAAATAGGAGGTACTGATCATGAAAGAATCAGAAGAAAAAAGCAAAGAACAAAAGAGATACTATATTCCTGTGGATGGAAAGTATTATGAAACGACAAAAGAGATTTATGAAGTGTATTACCAAATGGATAGACGTGAACGGTATTTAGAAGAAAGGGATATCAAGAAAGGCGTTAAAACATTCAGTGATATCAGTAGTTTTTCATATACAGCCGATGAAATCATTGGCGATGATGAACTTGATGTAAGCGATAAAGCCATAAAAAACATTTATATCGAAGCAGTTCTTGAAGCGTTATCTTATTTGGACGAAGAAGATCAATCGCTAATACAAGAGCTGTTTTTTTATGGAAAGACTGAACGTGAAGTAGCTAATGATTTAGTAATTTCAAAGACTGCGCTTCATTTCAGAAAGAATCGAGCGCTTGAAAGAATAAGGAATCAGTTAAATTTTTAAAAAAAGTTTTTCAAATTAATAGACCAGACCCCCTCGCTTTTCGGCTTAAGAGTGAAGGGGTCTTTTATATCCCTATGAACTTTGACAAATAGTAATGAATATTTTACTCATATTCAATATTTTAGGTACGTTACCTTGTGACCGAGAGGAAAGCGACTAAGCGGATGCGCCATGACGGAGGTTCCAGAGCGATAACATCCGGCTTTAAATTATCTAGTGGTTTAGATAATTCGCCATGACCCACAAGGGAAAATTTGAACGATACTTCTACCAAGTCCTAAGAATCCTATGGATGGTAGCCTGACAAAATGATCAGGAGAATACAGCCTTTGCCTGGAAGCCAATGGCATAGGTTGCTTCTATGAGGTCAATGACCATTGACCGCCTAAAATATTTATTAACTAAATTTTAAAAGAATCACTTAACAGTACAAACGTGTAACGAAGTTGTCTTGGCTTGGTTCTAGGTTTGTGCTGTTAAGTGAAACAAACTTAACTGAAGGAGAAATGATGGATAACATACATGTAAATTTAGATACAAAAGACATTTTAGAGAAAGTAATCGCTGAAAAAATGGTCATGGATAATTCGACAGGCGTATTCATTATAAAAGACTGTATTTTAGTTCAGAGCTTTACCGGAAAGAATTACACCTATCGAGCGGTCAATTATGTTACAGGGGACCAAAAGTATTTATTCTACAAACGACAGGAGCTAATAAAGCAAGATTATGATTGTGTTATTGATAAAATCAAAGCCTTATCTTTTTATGATATGAAACAAGCCTCAGATGGCTCTGAGATGATTGATCTTATCTTCAGGGATATCTTTCCAAAGTATGGTTTCGTTGTAAGAGAAGATCAGGTTGAGTTATCAAAGCATATATATGAAAACATGAAAGACTTGAAGATATCCTTAAGTGACATTGCTGTTGGTCTTGGAAAAACTCACGCTTATCTAATTGCGGCAATTGTACATGGTACTTTTGCTAGAAAGGATCGCTTTTATAAGCAAACTCCAATTGTGATCACCACATCCAGTATTGAATTACAACGCTCAATAATAAAAGAGTACATACCTGAGATTTCTAAAATGCTGATAGAGAATGGTATTATCCCATCACCAATCACATGTGTACTTAGAAAAGGTAAAGAGAACTATGTTTGTGAAAATCGATTAAAGGATTATTTTCAGTCACTAGATCCCAAGCGTAAACGCTCAAGTGAATATATAGGGCTACAAAATTTAATTCAAAGTAAAAACATTGACCTTGCTGATGCTGAAGACATCAGTGGTTATGATAAAAGAAAAATCAACGTCAAAAGCAGCCAGTGTATGAAGTGCAGCAAGTTTAAAACATGTGCTTTTCAACAGTTTATGAAACAAGCGAGAAAAAGCACCTATCACTTTCAAATATGCAACCATAATTATTACTTGGCAGACATCTTAAAGAGAAAAGATGGTCGAAGATCGTTATTGCCAGATTATCAAACAGTCATTATAGATGAAGCACATAAGTTAATGGATGCTGCAAACCAGATGTATGGAACAACAATTAATGAACATGAGATTAATAACTTGATGAAAAAGATATCACCTGCAAATGTGAAAAAGAAGAGCCAAAATGACTTAAAGAATTTATCGAGTGAGGTCATGGCGCTTAACCAAATGTTGTTTGATGTCTTAGCTGATCAAATACCCAATGATGCATTTTCTGAGGATACAGAAAAATTTCCAACAATAATCACTTCAAGGATTAGAACACTTTTAAGGAAAATGGTATTCAACATTCATGAAATCAGTCAGAAGATGACTTATACAGAAAGGCAATTTCAGATTGACATTAAAGCTGTTTTGGATGGCTTGAACGTTTTTCTATTAGAAACAAATATCTATTGGATGGAAAATCCCAAAGCTAAGGGGCAACGAATGCTGGCATCTATTCCTGAAGTCATCAGTAAAGAATTAGGAGAAGACCTTTGGACAGATAAAAGGTCCATGATTTTAACATCAGGAACTTTAGCTGTGGATGGAGATTTCAGTTATATCAAACATCAACTTGGCATGAGTGTTTTAAGTGATTGGAAGATTAATGAACTTACTAAATTATCACCTTATCATTTTAAAGAGAATTGCATGCTTTATATAGCAAAAAAAATGCCTTTTCCAAATGTTGATGATGAAGCTTACATTCAAATGATGGGAGAAGAAATATCAAGTCTAATTACTGCATCCAATGGACATGCGTTGGTCTTATTCACATCTTATAAGCCATTGCGACTCATATTTCAGAAGATTAAAAAAGAGCATCCCAACCGACAGATCATAGCAATGAATCGTGGGAGAAATACAGCCATTGATGAATTTAAGGAAAGTAAAAATGCTATTTTATTTGCAACTGGAAGCATGTGGGAAGGTGTAAATATACCAGGGGATGTTTTATCTCATTTAATTATTGTGAAGCTACCTTTTCCAATACCTGATCCAATAAGCGATTATGAGAAGTCATTGTACCCAGATATAAATGAATATCTTAAATCGGTTTTGATTCCTAAAATGCTTATAAAATTACGACAAGGTGTTGGCAGGTTGATAAGAAGTGAAACGGATACTGGTGTTATTTCAATATTAGATGCTAGAGCCGGTGACACTGGTCGGTATCATCAAGATGTTTTACATGCATTGCCTGAATGCAGAAGGGCAGAGAACATTGAAGATATTCAAGCATTTCTAAATGAAAAGAAGGCAAAAAGCTATTTTGAATAGGAAGTCTAAAAAAGTAATTGTACACTGTACACAAAAATAAAATAAGCGAAATATTGAGCATTTTTTTCTAGAGGGATAGTATGGAATCATAAATACGCTATTCCTTTGATGGAATTGAATTCAGTATTTTTGAACTCATAACTTGAAAGGAAGAAGAACATATGAATGAAGTAAAAAAAATTTATTACACTGCAGAGGAAGTTTCACAATTATTAGGTATTAGTGTGAGCACAAGTTATAGAATTATTAGGCAATTAAACAAAGAGCTTTCAACTAAAGGCTTTATTGTGCTGGCAGGAAAATTACCAATTAAATATTTTGAAGAAAAATATTATGGATACAGTACGACAGGAGGGAACCAATGAAAGCATCAAAAGATCCTAATACAGGAAAATGGAATGTAGATTACGCCTATAATGATTGGCAGGGTGTTAGAAAAAGATCAACAAAACGTGGCTTTAAAACGAAAAGAGAAGCTGAAGAATGGGCTATGAGTTTCTTGGCTCAAAAGCAAGCAGATTTTACGATGAAGTTTTCTGATTTTATTGAAGTGTATTATGAAGATATCGGTACTAGAATCAAAGAACATACGTTAAGAACAAAACAATATATCATAAATCTAAAGTTGTTGCCCTTTTTTGGAAGTATGCGAGTGAGTGACATTAAAGCAGCTCATATAAGAAAATGGCAAAATGAATTAATAAAAGAAGGATATTCAGAGACTTACCTAAAAACGATTAATAATCAATTAAGTGCAATTTTAAATCATGCCGTTAGGTTCTATGAGTTGAAAAGTAATCCATGTAAAAAAGCAGGCAGTATGGGAAAAAGTAATGCTGAAGATATGCAGTTTTGGACAAAAGAGGAGTTTGATCAGTTTGTTGAAGCGATTATGGATAAACATCAGTCACATATTGCATTTATGACTCTATATTGGACTGGTATGAGAATTGGCGAGTTACTGGCATTAACTAAGGCAGATGTTGATATTAACAAAAAGACTATTTCTGTAACAAAATCCTATCAACGATTTGATAAGAGAGATGTAATCACTGAGCCTAAAACCCCTAAAAGTAGACGTGTTATAAGTATTCCAGATTTTCTTATAGCCGATTATTTGGATTACTTTAAGACACTCTATGATTTGAGCGATGATGATCGAATTTTTAAATTCACAAAAGGCTACTTAACAAATGAAATGAAGCGTGGCGTTAAGGAAAGTGGTGTCAAAAAAATTCGCTTACATGATTTGAGACACAGTCATTGTAGCCATTTAATTGAATTGGGCTTTACACCAGTAGCCATTGCAGAAAGACTGGGCCATGAAAAAGTAGAAACAACATTGAATACTTATGTTCATTTGTATCCAAATAAGCAAGCAGAAATTGCAAACAAATTAGATCAAGAATATAAGAAGGAGCTGGTATAAGATGGCATGTCCCAATAAAAATCGGTATAGACCTAAAACCATAGCTTTTAGAGTTACTGAAGAAGAAGATATTCGTATTGTTCAAAGGGTAAAAATAACCGGTGAAGTAAAAGGCGATTATCTCCGTTCAATGGCATTGAACGGAGATATAAACATCGCCGTAGGAAAGTTTAAAAGTGATAAGTTGGCTTTGGCAATTAAAAAGCTTTCTGAAGTATTAAGAGATTCTTTAAACTCAGGTATTGAAGAAGAGATTTCTAATAAGATATTAGAAACCAATATATTATTAGAAGAATTGCAAAAGTTAATGACAGCCGATAAAAATGAGAAGTATTTAAAAAATGCAAAAGAAGGTACATGAACAGTGTAGGATGTTCGTGTACCTTCTTTTGCATTTTCAATATTAATATTTTGACATTGAAAAGTATAGCAGCTTCATTTAAAATTGAGAGTATATAACAAGATTTATTTGACGTAATCAAAAGTACTGGCTTGATTAAATGAAAAACCTCGAATGAAATTTTGACTCCATTTTGACTCCATTTTAAATAATAGTCGAAAAAAACAGTGATAATAATAGTAAAAATGATACCAAAAACACTGTAAAATCAATAAAAAGCAGTAGGAAATAAATCTTCCTAGTCGAGTGGGAATGATAACTAAAAACCCTGAAAGCCTTAATTTTAAAAGGTTTTTAGGGTTTTATTTTGTGTTACCGTACTAAAAACGTACTATTCATTATTTTCAGGGGTTTCAGTGGTGTCAATTTTACCATTTATTACTTCCAATCGATCAGCCACTTCACCATGCTTATTGGGGTAAAGATGCGAATATGTCTGAAGGGTGGTCTCGATGTTTTCATGACCAAGCCTTTCAGAAATTAGTAGCGGTGAAAACCCCATTTCGATTAATAAAGAAGCATGTGAATGTCTAAGGTCGTGAACCCTGATTCGTTTCACTTTTGCTTTCTTGGAACCACGATTCATTTCACTATGCAAATATGATTTTGTGACTGGAAATAAGCGTTCATGGGGTTCATAGTCGTATAGTTTGGAAACATAGTCCTTGATCATGTCACAAATGAAATCAGGTATAGTGATAATCCTTTTGCTTTTGGGTGTTTTGGGTTCCAAAATCAGATCTTCCCTTTCATGCCTTGCATAGTTTTTTGAGATTGAAACTGTTTTATTTTCGAAATTAAAGTCAACCAGTGTCAGTGCAAGCAATTCCCCTGATCTCATTCCAGTCCAAAACAACAGCTCAAAGATTACTTTTGAAATTTGCTTATCTGCAATAAATGGAATAAACTGCTTGAATTCTTCTTTTGTCCAAAATTTCATTGAATCAGCATTCTTTTTTCCCATAGCACCGCAGATTCTTGCTGGGTTGGAGGGCAGCTTGTAATATTTACATGCAAAGTTGAAGATAGCTGAAACCTGATTGTGGACTGTTTTCAAGTATGTCTGACTATATTTCTTTTCATGATCCAAAAGTTCGTTTTGCCACTTTCGTATGGTAGATGCCTCAATCTTATTGATCGGCATGTCTTTGAAGTATGGAAGAAGCTTTGTGTTAATCAAGAATTTCTTCCCTGCATATGTGGTAGGTTTCAAGCGAGATTTACAATCTTCCATATAAAGCTGCACTAAGTTACCAAAAGTCATGTCGGGTGATCCTTGGGATCTTTCCAAGAATTCACGTTCAAATGTTTTTGCTTCCTTTTGGGTTTTGAACCCTTCCTTTTTTTTCTTTTTCTTGTTGCCTATCCAGTCGCTGTAATAGAAAGAACAGTACCAGGTTCCGCGATCTTTGTCTTTGTAAGATGGCATAAAGTACTCCTTTTTTAATAATAAATTAGTGATATTAATCACATCATTACTTTGGTTTCAAAATATTTTTTGCTAATTCTACCGGGAACTATAATGTACCCATCCTTTTTTAGATTATCGTTTAAATTTTTGATTATTCGGTATGCTGATGTGAGAGAAATACCAAGTATATCACTCACATCTTTTGCGTTGTAAAAGCAAATGCTTTTATTTGTCCCACTCATAGCTTTATCCTCCTTTATAAATGTAGTTATAAACCACCTTTGCTTTGTTCTATTTATAAATACGAAAGAAAATAATTAAATATAACTTAATAAAAAAAGTTGCTTTAAATATTTAAAAAAAAAAATCTAAATTTGAATATATAAATCTGCTTAATCGTATTTAATATTAATACATTATTTTGAAGCAAATTTTAGACAAAAAGGAGACTTTTTATGAGTGCGCAAAAAATATCAAATCAATTTTTACAACTCCCAAGATGCTTGTTTGATTCCTATTATTCTTCCCTGTCCAACAATGCAAAGATTCTTTATGCTATTTTAAAAGATCGCTTAAGTTTAAGTGAGAAAAATGGTTGGAAAGATGAGCGTGGAGAAACGTATATTGTGTATACCAGAAAAAATATGCAGGCAATGCTTGGTGTAACTGACAAAACTTTAAAAAAAGCTATTTTAGAACTAGAGGAAGCAGGACTTTTTGAAGAAAAAAGAACGGGATTAAACAAGGCAAATAGAATTTATATAAAAATGCCAAATTTAAATTCCGGACACGAAAAAATTCCGAGTCAAGAACCGGAAAAAACTCCGAGTCAAGAATCGGAAAAATTCCGCCCTAACTATACTGACTCTAATAAACTGAAATTAGTTAGTAAAACATCGTCTTTGAGTTTGGAAGAAATAAAAAAGCAAATTAATTACGACAGCTTTGATGATGAGGAAATAAATACAGTAAATGCTATTATTAGCATTTATTTCAAAGTAAAAAAGTCATTAAAAATAAATAATGAAATAATAGATCCCGAAGTTGTGTTTAGTAAATTGGATCACGAATCTGTAAAACGCGCGCTGGATGGGTTCAAAAAAGCGAATAGCCCTATTAATAATTTTAATAGATATGCACTTGCTACTCTTTACAATATTCAGAATGCTAAAGACTTTAAAATTGGCATTGTGAGTCGCCCTAACGATTATTTAAAAAAGTCTCATACGTGTAAAAAACACCGAGAATATACCGAAGCAGAGCTAGAGGCCCTTCTACTAAAAAAATAATAGAACTGAAAAATGTTTGATACCGGGTTGGAGGCATTGACAAAAAGCAAATAATATGTTACAATATAACCATTATCCCAAAATAAACTAAAGACCAGCTAATAAAAGTCAATAAGTAGTTTGAGTTTTTTTATAAATTTTCATTTCTGAAAAAATGGTACAGCAAATCTAGCCATTAGAAAAC
>NZ_JAFBDT010000021.1 GCF_016908355.1 Fusibacter tunisiensis
AGGTGATGAAACCAATCCACAACACTATGTTAATTATATCGTATAAGAAAGGATAATGACCGTAACTTGACTACGAGTTCATTATACAAGGTGATGTCTATGATGATCAAACGTGAAAAATACTTAGAAGAAATTAGAAAAGTAATGGGTAAGCAAGTGATTAAAGTACTACTTGGTATGCGCCGTGTTGGAAAATCCACATTACTTTTACAGATACAAGAGGAACTTTTAAGTCAAGGTGTAGAGAAGGATCAAATCATCAGTCTTAATTTTGAGTGGTTGGAGTTTGAACCCCTTAAAGAATATAAGACGCTTTATGAATATATTGAATCAAAGAAAATTGAAGGTAAGAAAACCTATGTTTTCCTGGATGAAGTTCAGGAAGTTGAAGGCTTTGAAAAGGTTGCTAATTCATTGAACTCAAAGGGTGATACAGAAGTCTTCATCACAGGCTCTAACTCAAAACTTTTATCTGGAGAACTTGCAACCTATTTAACAGGTCGCTTTTATACCATAGAAGTCTTGCCACTTTCGTATAGAGAAGTATATGAAGGGTTTACAAATTTTGATGTGGGTTTATCTACAAAAGAGAGTGTATTTTTAGACTACCTAAAAACTGGTGGCATGCCTGGAAAATTCCAGTTTGAAGAAGAACGCACGGCTAAAAACTATCTCATGGATATGTATCAGTCCATTTTGTTAAGAGATATTGTCAAGCGTTACAATGTAAGGGATGTAGATTTGTTACAGCGATTTATGTTATATCTCATTCATAATATCGGTCAAATATTCTCTGCGATCACCATAACGAATTACTTAAAAAGTGAAGGTCGAAAACTCTCAAAAGAAACCATTTATAACCATATAGAAGCTGCAAAGAGTACGTATCTGGTTCATGGTGTACCACGCTATAATATCAAGGGCAAAGAACTTATAAAAACCAATGAGAAATACTTTATTAACGATTTAGGAATTAGAAATCTTTACTTTGATAACGAAAAAGATATTGGTCAGGCTCTTGAGAATGTTGTTTACCTTGAACTTAGAAGAAGAAACTATGAGATTTATGTGGGTAAATTTGATGATAAAGAAGTTGATTTTATAGCCATTGATGGCGATACGACAAAATATATCCAGGTGACTTATCTACTCGCTGAAGAATCGACGATTGAAAGGGAGTTTTCGGTACTTGAAAGCATTGAGGATAATTTCCCAAAGATGGTTATTTCTATGGACAGAGTGAACCGCTCAAGAAATGGCATTGAGCATAAGAACATTATTGACTTCCTCTTGGAAGATTAGACCAGTACACTAGTGTGCTGTAAGAGATACGTTGTATTTTACAGCAATTTCTTGTATGATTTTACTAGAAGGAGTTGATGAAAATGTCAAAAATACGCCCAGTTTCTGATTTAAGAAATTATAATGACGTACTAAATGCTTGTAAAGAAGGTTCGCCTGTTTACTTAACTAAAAAGGGACGAGGCAAATATGTGCTAATGGATATTGAAGATTATGAGAAAATGAAAGCCACTCTAAAATTGGTGGCGCATATAGAAGAAGGTGAAAAATCCGCCAGAGAGGAAGGTTGGATTTCGATGGATGCTATTGAATCTGCCTTAGGATTATAAATATGTATAAGGTTCAAATTTCACCACTCGCTAAAGAAGATCTGATGAAAATCAAAGTTTATTTAGAGGAAGAAATTGGTGTAAAAATTGCTTCTGAAAAGATAAAACAGCTACTAATAAGTATCAGACGATTTGAAGCATTTCCATTAATGGGTAGACCTCTTTTGAATGTCATTGATATCCCCACAGATTATATGTATTTAGTCGTAGAGAAAAACTATGTGTTCTATCGTTTGGAACAAGAAACAGTAAAGATTATCCGCATCATAGATACAAGACAAAACTATATCGACATTCTGTTTGGTGAGTGAAAAACCGCAGTCTGGTGTCAATGGGCATATAAGGCAATTGAACGATGAAAGTTGGAAAAATTATAATTTAGTATTTTTTTCGATTATAAACATGAAAAAAATTGTTTTTTCTAATTATATCTAATATAATCAGAAAAAAGGAGAAGAATATGATTGTTCGAAAAAGTTATTTAGATAAACTCACTCAATATAGAGATAATGATTTTATCAAGGTCATTACTGGTGTTAGACGTTCTGGGAAGTCCTCTCTACTTGTTTTGTTTAAAGAATATTTGCTTGATCAAGGCGTAGAAGAGAAGCAAATCATTGAAATAAATTATGAAAAGTTTCAGTTTGATGATTTAAAAGAAGGTTCTAGTTTGCATGCGTTTTTAAATGAGAAAATGGTCAATGAGCAAAGAATGTATTTTCTTATTGACGAAGTACAAGAAATATCAGAGTGGGCAAAGGTTATCAATAGCCTTAGAGTTAGTTTTAATGCAGATATTTATGTAACGGGATCTAACTCTAGAATGTTTTCTGGGGAACACCTGACTTACCTTTCTGGTCGCTATATTGAAATTAAAGTATTGCCATTGTCATTTAAAGAATTTCTTGATTTTAGAGGTTATGATGAACAAATGGCAGAGGCGTATTTTAATGAGTACCTTCGAATAGGATCATTTCCAGCAGTGAGTCTGGCTGGGCAACAAGAGCTAGTAGAAGCAATATTGTCTGGTTTATTTGATTCAATTTTTACGAGAGATATTATTCTTAGGGGCAATATAAGAGATGAAGGTTCATTTTACAAAGTCGCTAAGTTTGTATTTGAAAACATAGGGAACAGTACCTCAGCAAATGCAATAAAAAACACAATGATATCAAGCGGTCATAAAATCACTTCTGATACAGTTGACAATTATCTGCAGCTGATGTGTGACGCTCATATGCTCTATCAATGTGAGCGGTACGATATACGGGGAAAAGAACGCTTGAAAACAAATGGAAAGTATTATGTTGTTGATACTGGATTGCGCAATAAGCTTATTGGTTATAGACAAGGGAATTTGGGTCATGTGATAGAGAATATAGTTTTTCTACAGCTTTTACGGTTAGGATATGAAGTCAATGTAGGTAAAAATATGTCCTATGAAGTAGACTTCATTGCTGTAAAAGGAGTGCATAGACTCTATTTTCAAGTGAGTTTATCTGCTTTGGATGAATTAACTTATGAAAGAGAAATAAATTCATTGTTAAAAATTAATGATCAATATCCTAAATATTTGATTACGATGGATAAAATTGATTTGTCAAAAGATGGCATTCTCCATGTGAATTTATTTGATTTCTTATTGGAGAAAGTAGATTTTTGATCAATTAGTGAAAAACCGCAGTTTGGTATTATATGAAGAGCCGTACCACCTAGAATGCATATTTGGAAGGAAGTGAATCATGAAACGTTTACTTATGTATGTGAAGCTATTGGCACTTGGAATCAAACGGGCTTTTGAGAGATTTCCGGAAACATTGACAGTTTCTATGCTTTTTGTAGTTACAGTTATGATGATGATTCATGCAGATTATGATCGGAAATGGATTGATGTTTTAGAGGATATTGTTTTGCCTTTGGTTGTTGGCATTCCCTTGTTTGCCAATGTGAAACTTTTGGTTGAACGCTATGGGCTCTCCCTTAAGATGCGGGGAATTTTAGATGGTGTTGCTTTAGCTTTGATAATCCTTTACGGGGTTATGATTCCAGAGGAAATTACAGGCTATTTTATGATGCGATTTTTCGCACTTGTGGCCATTTTATTAATTGCCTTCTTATGTATCCCTTATTTTTATGACCGGAAGGGTTTGTCCCAATATATTTTGTTGATGGCGGGACGCTTCTTCTTGACAATTTTGTATTCAGGCGTGATTTTTGGCGGTATTGCCATGATGATTTTCACGGTGGAATCTTTGTTTGGACTTGACTTTGTCAGTGAAATATATTTGGACTTGTTTGTTATAATTTCAGGGGTGTTCGGGGTTTCGTTTTTCCTTGGCACGGTACCTGAAAGAGATGAAGACTTAGCGATTGAGGACTACTCAAAGATATTTAAAACACTTTTCTTATATATTGTCTTACCGATTATAAGCGTCTATCTTGTGATTCTTTATGCGTATTTCGTCAAAATTTTATTTGATTTTGATTTGCCTCAGGGTTTGATTGGAAACCTTGTTTTATGGCATGCAATGGTGAGTGCTGTGACCTTGTTTTTTGTTCGGGACTTACGGCAAAGTTTGGCTTGGCTTGAGAAATTTTTCAAGATTTATATCCCTTTGATGGTGGTCCCGATGGGGATGTTCTTTTTGGCATTATGGATTCGAATTGACGCCTATGGGATTACCATGCCACGGTATTTTGTAGTGGCACTTGGAATTTTTGCCTTGATTGGTATGGGCATGATGCGTCTTTCGAAAAAGGATACAGCTTTACCTGTGATGATTGTCTTGGTTACTTTAGTAGGGATATCGTTTTTTGGCCCCCTATCGGGTTATGCCTTGACACTTAGGGATCAAAGTAGTCGGCTGGAAACAATGCTTAAATCCAATGACATGCTTTCGGATTCAGGGGATTTAATCGCTAGACCAGATTTGTCAGAAAGCAAACAACGGGAAGTGGCCAGTCAAATTCAATTTTTAATTCGAAATTATCCTGTGGCGGCAGTAAGTGTGTTGCCGTCTGATTTCAGCGACGAAACTTCAGAAGCGTATTTAGGGTTTAAATTATATGGGTACTGGCCAATTCGTGAGGGAAGGGAATATTTCTATTTGGAAGACCATAAAAATGCCAGCACTTTTGCACTTAATGGTGCAGATTATCTGGTAATTATGGAGTCCTATACCCCATTTGAAAACCAAAAATTAAGTTCTTCTTTGGAAATTGAAAAGCAAGTGGATACGCAAATCCTTGTCCTAAAATGGGAAAACCAAAGCCTTGGTCAAATTGATTTAGAACTTGAAGCTGGACGGTTTTACGAAAATCAAGCCTCACAGCCAACATTTGAGTTTGCAGTCCCCGGAGATGAAAAATCGGTTGAAGTCAAACTGATTTATAGGGGCATGAATGGGTATTTAGAAGCTGAAGACAACCGTGTAATTGATTATTATCATGTGTGGCTTTTAATAGATGAAAAGAATTAATTCACAAATTATTCATATTGAGCGTGCCATAAAACGGTATAATAATTAGAGGAGCGAAATAAACAAATGAGGGAATAGGATATGAAATTAGAAAAAGAGAAGGGTATTGTGTACACGAGCGATTTATTTGTAGAAAAAATGGTCGAAATTTTTAAGGCCAGCGAAAAGCCATCTCCACACTTAATTGGTGTGGAGATGGAACATTTTTTGATTAACACTCAAACCTTGAACAGTTTAAGGTATGGTGAAAGTGGTGGTCAGCATGAGATGATGCGAAAATTAACACAAAAAGGATGGCACGTTATTTTAGAAGAATCTCAAAATGTATTGGGACTTGAGAAAGACGGTTCCACCTTGACTTTGGAACCGGGCGGACAGGTGGAATTAAGTTTGCCGCCTTATGGAAGTGTTGAAAAAATTCAAGATCTGTACTTGACGCATCGCAAAGAAATTGAAGAAGTCTTGGGTGAAAATCAAGCATTGGTATCCTTGGGTTACCATCCAAAGAGCAAAATAGGCGACCTGCCTTTGTTGCCCAAGAAGCGCTACAAGATGATGTATGATTATTTTGTGTCACATGGTGCTTTTTGTCATAACATGATGAAAGGGACCGCATCCACTCAAGTGTCAATTGACTATAAAGATGAACTGGATTTTAGACGCAAGTTTAGAGTGGCAAATTTTTTATCGCCAATTCTAGCAGACCTATTTGAAGCGACCCCTATTTTTGAAGGTGCACTTTATGGACGGCCTAATTGTAGGCTATCAATCTGGGAAGAAACAGACAGCAAAAGGTCCAAATTGATTTCAGGAAGCTTGGACCAAAACTTTGGGTATGCGGATTATGCCCGTTATTTGCTTAAGATTCCACCAATTGTTTTGCTGTCTGAAGGTGTCGTTTATGAAACAGGTAATGAGCCTCTTGACGCTTTGTTATCGCGGTTTCCGCTTACCGATTCTGATATAGACCATCTGCTTTCCATGGTTTTTCCTGATGTTAGGGTGAAAAGCTACATTGAAATACGGATGGCAGATGCCCTACCTTATCCTTTTGGATTTGCTGTGCCGGCGATTATTAAAGGCATCTTTTATAACGCGGCAAATTTAGAGTATTTTTATGAGATTTCTAAAGCCTATGATGATGACTTTGTTCGAAAGCAAAATAGGGATTTGGTCCTTGAAAATCGGATGATGTCAGAAGACTTTACGAGAGTGTCTGAAGCGGTGGTTCATAAAGCCATGGATGTTTTGGACAAAAATGAGCGGGATATTTTGAGCCGTTTAGTGGGTATAAGAGCGCGTGAAGGGTCTGTGGCTCAGTGGCTTCGCAGGTTATATGTACAGGATTCAGACGCTTTTTTAAAAGTGATTGTAGGACTGGAGGATGCTTATGAAAATTGAATCTCAAATAATAGATAAAATTATGAAATCTCCGGAGGCTTATGCGGGTGATTTTCTAAATATGGAAAAATCGGTTGCGGGTTCTGGTGCAATTTATAAGGGCAAACCTGTTCCTTATTTGTATATTCCGAAGGTCTATACACCAGAAGATGTGGTCAGTTTTGAACAAGCACTTGATGGGATGATGGCAATTTGTGATAAAGTAATTGATTTGTATGAAACAGATCCAGACGTTAGGGCTCTATTTGGTTTTGATTCTAGGTTGGAAGAATTGATTCTAAAGCCTTCAGGGTACTCAAGGCGGGTGCCTATGGGACGGTTTGATATTTTTTATTATGGGCCTGATGCGTATATGTTTTGTGAACTAAATGCGGATGGGGCGTCTGCCATGAATGAAGAAACAGAATTGACATCGGTTCTGATGGGCAGTAAGCCCATGTTGGAGCTTTCTAAAACCCATAAAATTGAACGATTTGAGCTGTTTCAATCTTGGGTAAATGAGGTGGGCGTTTTATATTCAGAGTTCTTATCCAATCAAGGCGCTGAGATGTCCAGCGACAGCCCTACTGTAATGGCTATTGTAGATTTTATGGATAAATCGAGTCCGCTTGAATTTGAAGTGTTTAAGAAAGCTTTTGAATCAAAGGGTTATCGGGCTTTTATTGTGGACCCAAGAGACATAACTGTGTCTGGTGGACGGATGATGACAAACGGTCATGAAATAGATGTGGTTTACAGACGCCTTGTAACGAAAGATTTAATGGACCGTTATGATGAAATTCCTGAATTTATAGAAGGCCTTAAAGCGGGAAAAACCTGTATTGTTGGAAGTTTAAAAACGCAAATTATTCATACGAAAAAGTTTTTTGAAGCTTTATATCAGAATGCGGTGAGACGTCATTTATCGAGTGAAGAAATTGCCTTTATAGAGGCACATGTGCCGCTAACCATGCCGCTTAAAGATTTTGGTCCAGAGGATGTATTGCTTCAGAATAAAGACCAATATATTTTAAAGCCGATTGATTTTTATGCCTCTAAGGGCGTCTGTGCGGGTTCAGATTATAGTCCAGAAGAATGGAAGAACTTGCTTGAAAGTCATTTTGGGGATACGCATATAATACAGGCCTATTGTCCTGTATCTTTTACTGAAAATATCCTATATAATGGTAAGAGTTTTGAAAAAAAAGACTTTAGAACCATTACGGGCTTATTTGTTTATAATGGCAAGTTGGCTGGCGTGTATACACGGGCTGGATTGAATGCCATTATTTCTGGACTCCATGATGGGTATACACTTTCATCAGTGGTGGTAAAATCCAAGAAATAGGGTGAAGAAAAATGTATGATATTAGAGATGTTCTTCAAAGGGGCATTGAAATTGCGGCTAAGCGAAAAACACTATATGAAAAAGCGAAAGAAAATGAACCGGATCTTAGAAATCAGATGATTTATAATATGATGATACGGGCCTTAGAGCGGGATGAAACCTATTATAAGCAAATTATGCTGAGTATTTCAGATGCCATGGCAGAAGCAATAGATTTTGGTATATATGATAAAATTTCATCGCTTGTGAATCAATTTATGAGAACTTTGATTCCACCTAGCTCTCATGACCGAAAAGAAATTGTTGGATATATTATTGAACAAGAGAAGTCCATTTATGCACTTGCTATTGACATCCAAGGGCGTATGGTAACCGATGATTTAACATCTATGACGATAGCCTACTATGTGATGACAGAAATTATTGAAGACAAAAAACAACTGATAGATAAATTTGAGCAACTGGTGCGATAAAGCCAGGCGTTTTTGATTCAGTAAATCTATTTTGTGGTATAATGGGAATAATCAAACTTTTGGAGGTTGTAATGAGTGAGAGCAAGACACGCATGAAATCCCGCACTAGGTTTGCGCTGAGCATACATATGAAATATGGTGAAGTTCTGCACGTTGAGGGATTAACAAGAGAAGAAAAAGATCAGTATTTTGATCTTGCAAGAGATAGCAGCAGGTCTGTTGTGGTGGAAGATGCAACCAGTATCCGCCATATTGCAAGCACTGATATTGCCAAGATAACTGTAAAACCCTATGATGAACAGGTTGAGAAGATTATGTTGCCCGTTCGGAAAATTTTGTTTACAGAATCGACGCTGGGCCGCCGCTTGTTTGGTCTTTTGATTAAACTGTTTGTTGCCGCATCAGTTATTGGTGTTATTGGTGTTTTTGGACTGGCAATGATTGAAGGCAATATAGTGGATGTTTTCTTTGAACCTGAACTCTTTTCTGAAACCCTTCAAAAAGGTTTGGATTTTGTTGAAATGTTGTATGGCTATGTATTTGTTTTAATGCTGCTCCTTGCGCTTGTGGATCTTGTACTTGGACTTAGAGAATTCCACTTTATTAATTCTGATGGTGAAGAAGCTGCTGAAAATCCAAGAATTATGAACTTAGGAACAGTAATTATTTTCGCAATTGTGTTCAAAGGCATTGTAGCAGTCCTCTCTCGAGTTGTCGGAATGTTGTAGGCCCATTAAAATGAATCAAAATAGAGCTTCCGCAGAATTGCGGGGGCTTTTTTAAGAGGAGATAACGAGATGAAGAATCCTGTAAATACGTTGATTAATCACGAGTTTTTAATGACCAATGGACTTGGTGGATATGCTTTTGGAACCCTTGAAGGACCCAGCGCAAGGAAGTATCATGGACTTTATACTGTTAGTCTAACGCCTCCAGTTCAAAGGCGCCATATGATCTCAAAAATACAGAAAAGAATATGGCTTGATGATGAAGCAATTGTGTTAAATCATGACCTTAGAGCTGGAACACAAGAAATCGAATCTACTTGTGTTAACTTTGTGCATAAAGGCACAATTTTTCAAACTTATCAACAAGGAAACCTCATGTGGCATAGGGAGCTGGCTTTTAAGTATGGCACGAACGAACTGGCAATTGTATATGAGTTTGATGTCCCACAGGATTGTTTTTTGGAGATGGAGCCGTGGTTTAATTTCAGAGACCATCATGAGACAGAAACGCCGGATATGAGCCTGTATCAAGGCGCGTTCACAGAAGATGAAGGGGTGCTTAAGGTGACCGATGGGGCACATGAAGTTTTTATGAAAAGTCATGGGATTTTTTCGCCTAATAAAACGTATACAGAAGAAAGCTGGTATCCAATTGAAACAAGGCGGGGATACCCAGATTTGGAAAAGCATATTTCCATGGGTGTTTTTCGGTACCCGTTGAAAAAGGGGGCAAACAGAGTTGAAATCAGCATTAACATAGAGAATTTATTTTCTTCGCCAGATTCGGTCCTAAAAAGTCGCAAAGACCGTTACATGACTATGGTTGAAAAAACAGGTTTTTCAAATGCGTCAATAGCGAAACTGGTACAGGCAGCAGATGATTTTGTGGTCTACCGACAAAATACCGGCAAGAAAACAATTATTGCTGGTTATCCGTGGTTTACCGATTGGGGCAGAGACACCATGATTGCACTTCCTGGTCTTACATTGGTGACGGGGCGTTATGAGGAAGCCTTGGAAATGATAGAAGGGTTTTTATCAAAAGCATATCGTGGGATTATACCCAATAATTTTCCAGATGAAGGTGAAGCCCCTATGTACAATACTTCTGATGGAACCCTATGGCTTTTTAACGCCGTATATCATTATTATGAACATACAAAAGATTTATCGGGTGTTCGCAACTTATTGCCAGACTTAATTTCAATTATCAAACACCATATAGAAGGAACCATTAATGACATTTACATGGATGAAGATGGCCTGCTTAATACTGGGAATCCAGAGACGCAATTGACGTGGATGGATGTTAAAGTAGAGGGGTGGGTGGTTACGCCAAGACATGGTAAAGCTGTTGAAATTAATGCCCTCTGGTATAATGCCGTTAAAATTTTAATGGCACTTACTGAAGCAACGGACAGTAAGTCTCTCATAGCATCTATGGATTTGGAGACCTTGTCAGAGAAAATACGGATTGGTTTTAATGAAAAATTCTGGAATGAAAAGACAGGCAGTTTATATGATTTGATTATTGAGGGCGAACCTGTGGACATTCCAAGGCCCAATATGATTTTTTCTGTGGGATTGACATTTCCAGTTTTGGAACCTTCGCGTTGGGCATCTGTTGTGTCTTATGTGGAAAAATCCTTTAAAGTACCTTATGGTCTTTTGACGTTAAAACGTGATGATGAAAATTTCCATGCCCACTATGAAGGGGATTTGTTGAAACGAGACGGGGCATACCACCGTGGAACGGCTTGGGGGTGGCTCCTTGGACCGTATCTGGAAGCGCATTATAAAACATTTAAAGATCGAAAGTCAATATTAGAGGATTTAAATCTTGCTTTTGCGCATTTGGAAGAGGGCATTCATGGCAGTTTTTCGGAAATATTTGAAGGCGAAGCCCCACATTTGCAACGTGGATGCTCCGCCCAAGCATGGTCGGTAGGTGAACTTTTGAGAATTTGGTGGTTACTCCACCACTAGAAATAAAATTTCAAAAGCTTCCAACTGAGATTCAAAATGTCCGTCTGAAAAGTCTGGATGTGAAACTTTAGATGTATAATTCAAAAGCCTTGAAGCCTCGTGGTCAAAGCTTATCGTTTTGGGCTTTGAGGATGCGTTAATGAGAACAAGCATTCTCTGGCCTTCTTTTTGAATTTCATATAAGATGTGGTCTTTTTCAAAATCAATGACGGAAAATGTGTCCACATAGGTTTTTCGAATTTCAGTAAGCAGTCGGATATAATCCGGGAACTCATGGGACTCGGTAGCTTCCCAGTCCATGAATTTTCTGTTATCGGGATCGGCACCACCCGTCATTGCAATTTCAGTTCCGTAGTAAAGAACTGGTATATTGGGATAGGTGTACATAAAAGTAAGCGCCTGTTTCATATGGGCTTCCCCATTTTTAGGAAAGAGACTCACATATCTGGGATTGTCATGATTGTCTATAAAGAGCGCGTTTGAAGCTGCCGATTCAAAGGTTTCCTCTTTGGAAAAGGCATTGACCAAAGAAAACATGTTTGGAAGTGGGTTAAATGCATTTTGAAGGCCGGCATAAAGGGAATAATTTGTGACGCTGTCCATTCCAGACCGCCTATAGGCTTCTAGGTTGCGTGTGTTTTCATCCCAAACTTCACCAAGGAAAAAGAAATCTGGATATTCTGCCTTTATGGCGTTAGTGAATTGAACCCAGTAAGATTTTGGGACATGCCTTACGGTGTCAAGTCTAAAGCCATCTATTCCGGTTTCGTCAATCCACCAAAGCGCATTGTCTATAAAATATTGAGCGACTTCGGGATTGGTTTGGTCCAAATCAGGCAATCCGGCAAGCCAACCAAGTTCAACGTCTTCAGGATCACGCCAATTTTCAATGGTACGATTTGGATTGAACCAATCTTTTTTCTCAGAATCGGTTAGCCAAGGTGCGTCATAGCCAGTGTGGTTTACAATATAGTCCAGGATAACTTTTATGTCTCTTTTATGGGCTTCTGTTACCAGCCTTTTAAAAGTTTCCAAATCGCCAAAATGTGGATCAACGGCATAAAAATCATGAATCCAATAACCGTGATAGCCACCTGGGCCATTTTGCATGATAGGTGTAATCCAAATAGCAGTCATTCCAAGAGATTTAATATAGTCAAGCCTTTGGACAATGCCCTCTAGGTCGCCCCCTTGAAAAGCCTTAGGGTCATGGGGGTTTACGTCGCTTAAGGAATTGGGGCTGGCATCCATAAATCGGTCAACCAGGATAAAGTAGATTCGGTCATCTTCCGTGATGCCCTTTTCAGCTGGTGTCGTCTGGGTGCAGCCTGAAAGTAATATGAGAATACTTATTAGTGCAATCGTTATGCGTTTCATAGAGCCTCCTTAATCATGCAATCGCTTGCGCTTGTTTTTTTTATTGTAACGAAAAATATGTGGAATGACAATGTAAAATTAGGGGATAAGGGAAAGACATGTCTGGTCTATTGACTTTTGGAAGGAAAATTCATATAATGAATAGTGCAAACGGTTGCAAAATTGAAATTTAGGGTTTCTTATACATAAAATTGACTTGAATTTGATTAAAATGGATTGAAAGTGAGGGTATTATGAAAAAAAGAAGTAGCGGTGTCCTATTGCACATATCATCTTTGCCGGGAGAATTTGGAATTGGAGATTTAGGTAAGGGCGCGTATGCCTTTTTAGACTTTTTAGAGGCATCTAAGCAAAAAAATTGGCAAATACTCCCGATTGGCATAACGGGCTATGGTGATTCACCTTATCAGTCTTTTTCAGCATTTGCAGGGAATCCTTATTTTATTGATTTACAGGAACTCATAGACGCAGGCTATTTAGACTCAAAAAGTGTTAAAAAGGCGCATTTAGGGAAACACAAACATAAGGTTGATTATGAGCACCTGTATTTTCATAAAATGCCACTTTTGAGAGCGGCTTATGAGACTGCAAAGGATACAATCAGACCAGAACTAGACTTGTTCTATAAAGCGGAAAAAATCTGGCTGGAGGATTTTGCTTTGTACATGGCCATTAAGGCTGAAAATGATAACAAATCTTGGCTTCACTGGGCACCAGGCTACGAAAACAGACATACAGAAGCGGTTGACGCGTTTAAGAAGACTCATGAATCTGAGATTTATTTTTGGGTGTTCACCCAGTATTATTTTTACAAGCAGTGGCGTGCACTTAAGGCAGAAGCCAACCGCCGGGGCATTTCAATTATTGGGGACTTGCCAATCTATGTTGCTGAAGACAGTGCTGACGTTTGGGCAAACCCTGAGTACTTTAAATTAACCCAGTTTTTTAGACCGGTCTGTGTTGCTGGCTGTCCGCCAGATGCGTTTTCGGAGACGGGACAATTGTGGGGAAATCCAATTTACAATTGGGATCAGATGGAAAAAGAGAATTACGCATGGTGGATTCGAAGAATTAGCCATAGTCTAGAACTTTTCGATGTGGTTCGAATTGATCATTTTAGAGGCTTTGAAGCTTATTGGGAGATTCCATATGGCGACCCTACAGCAGAAAATGGGATTTGGACCAAGGGACCTGGCAAGGCACTTTTCAAGGTGATTCAAGAGGAACTTGGCGATGTGAACATTATTGCAGAAGATCTTGGCTACTTAACACAAGAGGTTATTGATTTAAGGGAATACACCGGTTTTCCAGGCATGAAAATTCTACAATTTGCCTTTGATGCACGGGAAGAGAGCGATTATTTGCCCCATAATTATTCTGAAAATTTTGTGGCCTATACTGGGACACATGACAATGAAACTGTTGTGGGTTGGATGGATCAGGTTGCCAAAGCAGATCGAGATTTTGCAATTGATTATTTGAAACTGGACCGGTCAGAAGGCTATAATTGGGGATTTATCCGGGGGGTTTGGAGTTCAACTGCTTATATGGCAATTGCCCAGATGCAAGATTTTTTGGGATTGGACAACAAGGCGCGGATGAATTTTCCGTCAACTTTAGGTGGCAATTGGCTGTGGCGCATTACTGAAAAAGATTTGTCCGAGAGTTTGGCCGAGAAGATGGCTAGAATCACAAAATTATATGGTAGGGCCTAATGCGTGGTGTAATTAATAAAACCAACGGGAAAATATTGGGCTCTATCATTAAAATGAATCGCTTGCATAAAAACATGAGTCAAAAAGCGTTGGCAGGAGACATTTGCGTGGGCTCATATTTGAGTCGAATTGAAAATGGTGAGATTTTGCCATCTGAGCAAGTGATTGCCCAACTTTTTACGGCTTTGGAAATTGCCTATAATGATGACGAAGTCTTTTTAAGTGAGGGCACCCGGTTAATTGATCGATTTTTAGAGGAATTGAACATTAATGAGTTTGAAACATCCAGCCGGATTTTTAGTGAAATTGACCAACAATCTGAACGTTTTAGACATTCGCCTTTAATTATCGATTATTACATTGCCAGATTGGCATATTATTGTACCACACATTATCGAGATACATTTGAAGAAACCAGTAACCTCTTGGAATCGGTAATTGATTTGATGACATACACACAGAAATTTAGATATTTTTTATACCGTGGTATTGATCAAATTCAAGTGGCTCGCGATACAAAGCGCGCTTACAGTTTTTTGACAGAAGCAAAAGGGGCGGATGAAAATGGACATTTATGGTATTGGTTGGGCTATTTATACTTAATTGAAACAAACGCTGTGAAGGCTTTTGAGTGTTTTACCATTGCCTTACAGTATTATCTAAGTGAAGCGAATCTTTTGAGCATAATGGGGACATATGAGATGATGGGTCTTGTTTATGCAGCGGAAAATCACTATGAAGAAGCGAAGCTTTATTTTGACAAAGGCCATAAAATTGCTGAAAAATTAGGGTTATCGTCTTATATTCGAAATTTTGAGAACCATGTTTTATGGCTTGATTTTAGAGGCCATAAAATGGACCGGATTCTGAAAACTGTGGTGAGCAATGTGCCATTTACAGGCTACAGTATTCCTGGACCGATTACAAAAGTGCTTGCAGGGTTGGCTGTTGGAAATCGGGAGGAAGCTGAGGCGTGTTCAAAAATGCTCATTGAGATTGGGTCATATGATGCGTCTTATACAGCGGCACTGGTTAAAGACTTTGATTTCCAAGCTGGTCTTCCCAAGAGCGAGATTATCCCTACTGACCTTTTGAAATCTGAATCGGTGCTCATGAGACAATATGCTAAAGAGGTACTCGTTCAGTTCTTCAAGGCACACAGACGCTATAAAGAAGTGGCTGAATTACTAGAAAAAGACAATTGAGGTGGACATGAATTTAATTGGAATAACGCATGAAGCGAAAAGTGCTTATGCTTACGCTTATAACGAAGACACATTACACATTCGCCTTAGAACTGTGAAAGACGATATTGAATCCGTCAATCTGGTCTGGGGCGATCCTTTTTTGTGGCAAAATGGCAAGTGGATTCCCGACGCAGCATCGGGCCAGGCAATGGACAAACATTTGTCTGATGATTGGTATGATTATTGGTTTATTGAAATAAAAACGAAAACCAAGCGGACGCGTTATGGGTTTCAACTTTCAGATGAAAAACAGACGGTATTTTTAGGGGCACACGGTGTGGTGGATCTTACGAAACATCCGGAAGCCGCATACGAAGTGGGTGATTTTTTTAATTTTCCCTATATTAACCGTGAAGATTTGTTCAAGGCACCGGATTGGGTAAAAGAGTCCATTTGGTACCAAATTTTCCCGGAACGCTTCTGTAATGGTGACCCTAGCATTGATTTGCCAGGAACCCTTCCTTGGGGCAGTGAACAAGTTGTGACAAATGAAATGAAATTTGGCGGGGATTTACGTGGTGTTATAGAAAAGTTGGATTATTTAACGGATTTAGGCGTTAATGGCATCTACTTTACACCAATTTTCAAATCACCTTCAACACACAAATATGATACGGTTGATTATTATTGTATTGATCCTTCATTTGGAACAAATGCACTGTTTAAAGAGTTGGTGGAGAAAGCCCATGCGCGTGGAATTCGGGTTGTTTTAGATGCTGTATTTAACCACTGTGGCATTGACCATCCTTTCTTTCAGGATGTTCTTCAAAAGGGAAAGGCGTCGCCGTATTATGGGTATTTTCACATGAACGATGAGGGATATGAAACGTTTGCATTTACACCTAAAATGCCCAAGTGGCGCACAGGAAATCCGGAAGTTGAACGTTATTTGCTCGACATAGGGGCTTATTGGGTTGAGCAGTATGATATTGATGGGTGGCGACTGGATGTTTCAAATGAAGTTTCTCATGATTTCTGGCGGAAGTTTAGGAAGCGCATGAAGGCCATTAAACCTGATTTTTTTATCTTGGGGGAAAACTGGGACCGGTCAGAACCATGGCTTCGTGGCGATCAATTTGATTCGGTGATGAATTACGAATTTTCATACCCAGTTTGGCGGCTCCTAGATCCTGCTTACCCCGATTATGGGGTACACGATTATAGAAACAGTATCAGTAGCCTTTTGGCAAGTTACCCTGTTCACGTGTCTGAAAATCTTTTCAATTTAATTGACAGCCATGATACAAGTCGTATTAAAACTGTTTTTGGTGGGGATGTAAATCGCGTTAAAATTGCATATGCACTCTTGCTAACGCATAGTGGTGCCCCGAGCATCTACTATGGAAGTGAAGTGGGGCTTGAAGGTGTCCATGATGGCAACAGGCAGTGTATGGTTTGGGAGCCTGATGCTCAAGATCAGAATTTGCGGACTTATGTTAAACACTTGATTGAGATTCGGAAAAAATATAGGGCTTTTAAATCGCCAAATTTGACTTGGCTTCAAGTTGATTCCGTTCCAGCGCTTTTGGCATTTGAAAAAAAAGAGGGTAATGAACGCGTGAGGTGCTATATCAATGCATCTGAAAATAAAGTGACGGTTTTGATGGAACCGGGTTGGAAAAACCTATTCAGTGATACGCCTATACCGGGTGGTTATTATGAGCTTGATCCTTGGTCCGTTGTACTGACGGGTGAGTATGTTGCCCATTAATTTCCAGTGTGGTAGAATAACCTTGTACCCACATATTGAAAGGAGTTTGACATGGATCGGATTTTAAAAGACATTAAACCAAAAGTAGTATTTGAGTATTTTGAAGCCTTAACACGTATTCCAAGAGAATCTGGCAACGAAAATGAAGTGGCAGCTTATTTGGAAGAATTTGGTAAATCGCTGGGTCTTGAAACCAAGAGAGATACTGTAAACAATGTCATTATCTCAAAACCAGGGACACCAGGTTATGAAACGGCGCCGCATGTAATTTTGCAAGGGCACACGGATATGGTGTGTGTTAAAAAAGATGACTTGACTTTTGATTTTAACAAGGATCCGATTCCGATCTATGTGGACGGCGATTTTATTCGTACAAAGGGAACGACACTAGGCGCGGACAATGGCATTGCAGTGGCAATGGCTATGAGTATTCTAGCGTCAAATGATCTTTCCCACCCACCGATTACAGCCCTTTTTACAACCGCTGAAGAAACGGGAATGGATGGGGTTATGGGACTTGAAAAAGGGTCTGTTGCTGGCGATATTTTAATTAACCTCGATTCGGAAGAAGAAGGCGTCTTGCTTGCATCGTGTGCGGGTGGCGTCAATAATATAACAGAATTGCCAATTGAATTTTCAAAGGAAAATCCATATGATGCAGCATTTAAAGTGGTCATTCAAGGCTTAGCTGGCGGTCACTCTGGGATTGAAATTCATAAAAATAGAGCCAATGCTATAAAGTTGCTTGGCCGGACGCTTTCCATTATGAGAGGGCATTTCCCATTTGCGCTTTTTGAAGTTGCAGGTGGTGAAAAAATGAACGCAATCGCTAAACGGTCAGAGTTTAAGTTTGCCTTACCGGGCAGTGAAGTAATGCTTATGGAATCACTCCTACCGAGCATAGAGTCAACGTTTAAAACTGAATTTGAAGTTTCAGATCCTGGAATTCAAATTATTTTTGAGGAAATAGAGGTGCCGGAAAAAATCTTTACCCAAAAGACAACATTAGCGGTGGAAACGCTTTTGAGGTTGACCCCATTTGGTGTTCAGACAATGAGTGCTGGCATGCCGGGACTGGTTGAAAGTTCAAATAACCTTGGTGTACTTGAGCAAGTTGATGGCACGATCCGATTGACCAACGCCATTCGAAGTTCTGTAAAGTCATTGAAGCAAGCTCTGAATGAAGAGATGACTTTGCTCAGTGAGTGGATTGGGGCCAAAAACTATCAAGTGGCGGATTATCCAGAATGGCCTTTTAAAGTGGAATCACCAACCAGAGACTTGATGAAAAAAGTTTATCAAGATCTGTTTGATAAAGAACTTAAAGTTGATGCCATCCACGCAGGGCTTGAATGTGGTTTCTTAAAAGAGAAAATTGGCGATATAGATATGGTTTCGTTAGGACCAGATTTATTTGATGTTCACACACCCAATGAACACATTAGTATTTCTTCTACAGAACGCGTCTATAATTTTGTGTGTGACGTGTTGAAACACATTAAATAAAAAATAAGATCCCGTCCACAGAGATAAATTTGGGCGGGATTTTTTATAGTCTTTAGAGGAGACCACCGCCAATGACGGCATCGCCTAGATAAGCTACAATGGCCTGACCTTTGGCTGGTGCTCGGGTGGGAACCTCAAAATGAATTAAGCCTGTACCCTGTTTGAGTTGCAGGGTGGCAGGATAAAAATGAGACCATTGACTGGTTTTTACCCTGACGTTTAAAGGCTCTCTTTTTAAGCGCCCCAAAAGAGAAGGTTGAATGATGTGGAAAGCGTTAACTGTAAGGGATTCTACATAAATGTCTTCTTCTTTTCCAAGAATTACTTGGTGTTTTATAGGGTTTATGCCTGTAACGACATATTTCCCGGATAGAGATGGGCCGAGTTTGCGTTTTTGACCGATGGTGTAGTTGGCTGTGCCGAGATGGTGGCCTAGGTATTTTCCTGATTGATCCACAAATTTCCCGGGCTTAGCAGCTGGATTGTTATACGTCTTTAAGAAGTGAACATGACTTTTCCGATTGATAAAACAGATGCCTTGACTGTCTCTTTTTTTAGAAAAGTCTTTACAGATCGATTCAAATGAACGGCGAACTTCCGCTTTGTTACGAACATGACCAAGTGGGAATAGGATTTTATCAAGCTGATTTTGTGTAAGATGAAATAGAATATAAGATTGGTCTTTTTTTTGATTTTTTGCTTGTTTTAAAATTAGTTCACCTGTTTTAGGGTGGCTAATGCACTGGGCATAATGTCCCGTGGCAAAGCGTTCTGCACCAAGTGTAAAGGCATCAGTCATCAGTTTTCCATATTTGATTGCTTGATTGCAATGCACACATGGATTTGGGGTTTGACCAGTTGCATAACTTTCCATAAATAAGTCTACAATTTCAGTTTTGAAAGTTTGTCTGTAGTCTAAAACATGGTGCTTAATCCCCAGTAAAGATGCAATTTTTGATGCACTTTCTAGTTCTTCAGTTTGGTGGTCAAATAACCACAGTGTTAAGCCAATGACACTTGCACCTTGTGACTTAAGGTAGTGGGCTGTGGTACCACTATCAATACCACCACTTAAACCAACGGCGACCTTCATTAGAGTTCACGTCCTTTTCCAAGAAAGGCAATCGCCACCATACCTGGGCCAACATGTGAAGCGATGGTCATGGAAAGCTCGGAGATTATAATTTCAAGGTTTGGATAAGTTGAACGAATTGTGTCTGACATTCTAAGGGCATCATCTATGGCATTGCCATGTCCTACTAGGACCACATTTGTACGATTTTCTTCGTAGTGTTCTTCCAGTTTTGAAATTAAGAAATTTAAGGATTTTTTTCGGCCTCTTACGGTTCCATAGGGTTTTAGATAGCCTGCTTGATCTACAATTAAAGTGAGTTTTACATTCAGGACTGTTCCAACTGCTGCAGTTGCCGTGTTAATTCGGCCCCCTTTTTTGAGGAAAAACAAGTCGTCTACACCGAACCAGTGCTGAGCGTTCAGGTGGTTGTCTATAATAAAGCGCTCAATTGCGTCTGCTGTTGCGCCGGATTCGGCCATTTTAACTGCTTCTATAACTAAGACACCTAACCCTATTGAAGCAGATTTTGTGTCTATGACGTGGAGTTGGGCATCCGGATAGTCTTCAAGAACAAGTGACTTAGCAAGTAAAGCAGAGTTATAAGTTCCACTGAGTGCAGCAGAAAACCCAATGTATATTATGTGTGCGCCAGCTTCGAGTGATGACTTAAATGCATCTGTAAAGCGATGAACATTGATTTGAGATGTTGTTGGTAAAATTCCGTTTCTTAATTTGCTATAAAATTCTGCATGCGAATAGGATTGGCCTAAATCGTCTATGATCTCTTCGGTTTCAATTTGAATTGGCATACCGAGTACTTGAAGTGCGTCTTGATGTTTAAGGACATAATCCAGTGGTAAATCACAGCAAGAATCGGTAATGATTTTAACGGTCATGTGTCGCCTCCTAAGTTGTAGAGTGTTTGTGCTTAAAGTGTGTTCTCACGTAAGATGAAAATGCAACCAGTTTTAAAGCAACTGCCAAGAAGATTAAATACTTTAAAAAAGATGCGCCTGGGAATCCGATTACCAAAATAATGGCTAGAAAGAAGATGAAACTTGCCAATTTGCCAAAATTATTAGATGGGATAATTTCTTTTTCTTTCTTAAAGAAAAAAAAGATTCCCATTAAAATCATAAAAACTTCCTTAAGGTACATAATTCCAATTACCCATAGGGGTACTATGCCGTCTACAAAGAGGGCAGTCAATGCAGCTAAAAGCATGAGTTTATCTGCAAGAGGATCTATAACGGTTCCAATGGCGGTAATGAGGTTGTACTTTCTAGCGATATAACCATCAAGAATATCTGTTATACCTGCTAAAATATAAGTTATAAGTGCGTATAAATGTGCATTTTCGATATTTGAAAAATAAATAATAAGAAAAATAGGGACTAAAATCAAACGAATTAGGGTTAAAATATTGGGTATATGCTTCACGAATTCACCTCCTTTTCATTTATTATAACTGATTTTCGCAACAGATTCCAACCTTAAAGAAATGTTTAAAACCACACTTGAAGAGGTATAAAATCAAAATCACAATATAGGAGGTCAAAATGAAAAAATTCTTGTGGCTACTGGCCATTTTAACGGTACTTGTATCTGTGGCATCATGTTCAGATGCTAACCTTGATGAAACGGGTGAAGAACACTCGGTATTAAGAGTTGGCATGGAACTTAAGTATCCACCTTTTGAGACGAAAGATGCATCTGGCAATCCAGAAGGCGTGTCTGTTATGCTTGCAGAGGCTCTAGGTGACTACTTGGATGTGGAAATTGAGATTGTGGATACGGCATATGCCAGTTTAATTCCAGCGCTTGAACAGGGAAACATAGACATCATCATTTCGTCTATGACCATAACACCAGCGCGTGAAGAATTGGTGGATTTTTCGATACCTTATACCAATAGCCAGTTGATGTTGTTGGCACATAAGGATTCCATCGTTCAATCTCCGGATGATTTAAACAATCCAGAAGTTGTAATCGCATCTAAATCTGGAACCATTGGCGCTTTATGGGCAGCTGAAAATGCACCGCTTGCAAAAATTCTTAATGTTGAAGAGGAAGCCAGTGCGGTTCTTGAGGTGGCTCAAGGAAGTGCAGATGTTTTTATTTACGACCCACTTTCAATTATCCGCCATCATGAAAATTACAAAGAGACCACCCGGACTATTTTAGAGCCACTTCCCAATACAAAGGGGTGGGGTATTGCAATGCGTAAAGGTGAAACAGACCTTAAAAATCAGATTGATGCATTTATAGAAGAGGCTAAAACGGATGGAACCTATGAAACCATTCGGGAAGCTTACTTAAAGGAGAAAATTGAGGAATTCGAAAGTTATGGGTTGGAGTTTTTCTTTTAAAAAATATAAGGAGGGCGGCATAAGTTGCAGCCCTTTTTAATTGGCTAAGGAGACCATATGCGAAAAAAATCAGGATTTGTTGCAGCTGCGGCACTGTATGTCGTGTTTTATTTGTTTGTCGCTTCTCAAGCGCTGGAAAGGACCATTGATTTCTCCAGTTATTTGGCATATGCCCCTGTAATTTTTAGAGGTTGGCTGACGACCATTGCCATTAGTCTTGTTTCATTGATTCTTGCTATTTTAGTTGGACTTATACTTTATTTAATGCGGGAATCCAAATTTTCTGTTTTGTTCTATTTGGCAGAAATTCATAAGACGATTATATTTGGAACGCCACTTGTGGTTTTGGCTATGGTTGCTTATTTTTACATTGGGGATGCTTTTGGAATCAAGTCTAAATTTTGGGTTGGTGCAATTGCGTTGGCTTTTTACATTGGCGCTTATATTGCAGATATTTATAAGGGGGCTGTCGAGAGCATTCATATCAATCAGTGGCAGACGGCAAAAATGTTTGGATTTACAAGATACCAGACCTACCGTTATGTTGTATTGCCTCAGGTTATAACTTCTATTCTTCCCCCTCTGACGGGTCAATTGACCATGACAATTAAAAGCAGTGCCATACTTGCTTATATGGCGACAGATGAATTTTTGAACACCATCAGGACGGTTCAAGCAATTGGATTTAGATACCCAGAGGGGTTTATGATTACGATTTTAGGCTATTTGATATTGACTGTTCCCTTGATTGTTCTGGTGGGAAAACTTGAAAAAAAATTAAATTATAAGGTGTAACTATGAAACTTAAAATTGATGATTTATACAAGCATTACGATCAAAAGGGTGTAATTGAAGGGTTGTCTTTGGATCTTAAGGATCTAAAAATTTTATCGTTGATTGGGGCTTCGGGAAGTGGAAAATCGACACTACTCAGATTGATTGCGGGACTTGAAGTTTATGAGAGCGGGTCGATTGAAGTAAATGGACATTCCGTAACGGCAGATGCAAGTAATGATTACCGAAAGAAAGTTGGGTTTGTTTTTCAAGACCACAATCTTTTTAACCACTTGAGTATTTTTGAAAATATTATGTTGGTGTTAGAGAAAGTACATCATCGGAATAGGGGTGAAGCTGAAGCGGAAGTGACTCAATTGTTGGATCAATTTGGTCTTTTAGAACATGCCCATAAGAAACCACATCAAATTAGCGGTGGTCAAGCACAACGCGCTTCTATTGCAAGGGCAATGGCAATCAAACCGGATTTAATTCTTTTGGATGAACCAACTTCTTCATTAGACCCTGTTTTGACGTATGAAGTTTTAAACGCGGTCAGGAAATTAGCAGAGAAGTCTATTGATTTTATCATTGTAACCCATGAAATTGGATTTGCGAAAAATATAGCCGACCACATTGTGTTTATGGCGGCAGGTAAAATTATTGAACAGGGGTCAGCAGATATTTTAAATGCACCTAAAACCAATGAACTCAAGAGTTTTTTAGATAAAATTCTGACCTACAATAGCCCTGAATTGTAAAGAGTTTGTAAACGAGAGGGGACGGTACTTGAATTTTGGAATTGAGTCTGTTATACTCAACTAGAAAGTTGGTGATTTCATGGCGAGAAAGGCAAGAGAAGCAGACGAATTTGGCGTCTACCATATTGAACAGTCCAGTGTTCAAGGGCGGTTACTTTTCAATGACGATGGGGACAGAGCCTATTTTCTCGAAATACTCAATCAGGCCAAGCGCAAATTTGGTTTTAGACTTTTTGCTTATTGTTTAAGAAATTCCAATACCTATCATTTGATTATTCATGTGAATGGTGGCGATTTGTCAAAAATCATGAAATCCATTCACATAGCGTATGCAATGCGATTTAAGGGACAAGGGAAGCTTTATAAGGATCGCTATAGAAGTACTTTAATTGAGGACGAACAGATGTACCTAGAAACCAAGCGCATGATTGAAGCCGATTGGGTTGAAGGAAACTGTTTTAACAGCGATAGCAATTATTGTGATACAAGTGGTCCTTTTGATGTTGCTTGTGAAGATTGTATACGGACTGTGGATGAAGCGAGAGCCAAGTTAACTGAAATTGCGCTTAAAGAAAAAGTAGATGTCCAAAAGTTAATGAAAGAAAAGAATAGGCGAAATCAATTGATTGTGGAACTTCGTAAAACAAGTCTTTTATCTTTAAAGGAAATTGGAGATATTTTTGGGGGCTTATCCGAGTCCACAATTTGCAAAATTCTTAAGAAGGAGTTGTAGGGATGGACTTTAAACTCGATATGAATTTGGGTGGTCAATTCAATAAAAGTCAAAAAAAATCATTTGATAAAAATGCTTTTTATGATGTGTTAATTGTTGGATCCGGGCCAGCTGGATTAAGTGCCGCCTTATACGCAAAACGAAAAGGGATGCGTGTGGGTGTGGTTTCAAACAAAAGTGGTGGTCAAGTTGTAGATACAACGTCTGTTGAAAATTATCTTGGAATTGATTTTGAAACCGGTGAAGGCTTGATTGAAAAATTTATGCATCATGTAGACACTTTGGATGTGCCCATGCTAAAAGATGTTGATGTTAAGACTTTTGAAAAAACAGATCAGGGTTTTGATTTGGTTTTAGGACGTGAAGAACGGTTAAAAACCAAAACACTTATTTTAGCAACTGGTAGTAAACCAAGAAAACTGGGTGTCAAGGGTGAGGACCAGTACCTTGGTAAAGGTGTAGCTTATTGTGCAATTTGTGATGGACCGCTTTTTGAGGGCCGAGATGTTGTTGTGGCAGGGGGTGGAAATTCTGCTGTTGAAGCTGCAATAGACCTTGCAAAAATTGCCAAAACGGTAACTTTGGTTCACAGAAGTGCCTTTAGGGCAGATCAAATTATAGTAGACAAACTCAGTGACCTTGAGAATGTAACCATCCATTTGCAAACTCAAATTGAAGAAATTGTAGGTGAACAGTTGGTTTCAGGAATTGTGGTTCGGGATAAAGCCACAAACGAAACCCGTACACTTAAGACAGATGGTGTTTTTGTTGAAATAGGTTACTTGCCAAATAACCAGTTGGTTGAGGGAAAACTAAATCTCAACGACCGAGGAGAAGTTATTGTCAACGCGCTTAATGAAACGTCTGAACCGGGTGTTTTTGCAGCTGGCGATGTAACCGATACACCTTATAAGCAAATTATAGTAGCGGCAAGTGAAGGTGCCAAGGCTGCTTTAACCGCCAATGATTTTGTAAATCGTGGCAACGCATAACTCTAAAGATTAAAAAGGAGAATTAAAATGGCTTTATTGAATGAAGAATTACAAGGACAATTAAAAGAAGTTTTTTCAGCAATGAAAAATGACATGACTTTGGCAGTATTTACGCAAAAGGGTGCATGCTATTCCTGTGAGGAAACGATTTCTTTTATGAAAGAAATTGAGGCGCTTAGTGATAAAATCCATTTAGAAACATTGGATTTAGAAGAAGACAGTGAAAGAGCAAAAGCTTATAATGTTGAAATGGTACCAAGTATTGTAATGTTAGATTCTGATAAGAAGTACCGTGGCGTAAAATTTAATGGGATCCCTGCTGGTCATGAAATCAATTCGTTTATTCCAGGGATTTTGGAAGTATCTGGATCAGGTGAGCCACTCCCAGAGGAATTTACAGCGCAACTTGAATCTGTAAAAAAACCAGTTAACATTAAGGTGTTTGTTACTTTAAGCTGTCCACATTGTCCAGGTGCGGTACAAAAAGCCCACAAGTTGGCACTTGAAAACTCGTTTATTGATGCAGAGATGATTGAGGCGCAAACATTTGATGAAATTTCAAATAAATTTAATGTTTCTTCAGTGCCAAAGATTGTAATCAATGATCAATATGAATTGGTTGGGAATCAGCCTTTAGAAGCTTTTCTTGAGGAAATAGCAAAGACACAGCAGTAATATTTATTTTAAACCGGGTATAGGGCTAGCGCCTGGTATCCGGTTTTTTTATGTTATAATCAAGTTGTGGAGGTGGTTGCAATGATTTGGACGTTGTTCTGGCTTTTGGTACTTGCAGCTGTTGGGTTTGGAAATCATTTCACAAAAGTTGCTTTATTTCCGGAAACATGGACCCATGAAGATGCACGAGAACGTGAACTTAAAGATCAGCCTTTAGAACTTGAATATTACGAAGTTTTAGAAAAAAAACCTTTTGAAGTAACTTCCCAGCATGGGTATCCTTTGAGGGGGATTCTTATAGAAACACCGGGTTCTACCCGCACAATGATATTTGTCCATGGGATTACCTATAATTTATATGGTGGTGTGAAATATTTAAAAATGTTTCATGAATGGGGGTATAATATTGTGCTCTATGATCAGCCCAATCATGGCAAAAGTGGTGGTGATGTTACAACTTTTGGCTATTACGAGAAACTAGATTTAGCGCAAATTGTTGATTATGTCGTGGTTAAATTGGGAAGTCATCAAGAGATAGGTTTACATGGGGAGTCTATGGGTGCAGCAACAGCGCTTCAACACGGGATATTGGATTCTCGAATAGCTTTTATTATTTCAGATTGTAGCTTTGACACGGCTTTTAATGAGTTTAAATATAGACTAAAGGTGGAAAAACATTTACCTGCTTTTCCTGTTTTATATATCGCATCATTTTTTTCCTATTTGAAGACAGGCGTTTTTTTCAGTGCTATGAATCCGCTTAAAGCTGTTTCTAAACTTAAGTTACCTGTTTTATGGATCCATGGATTGGCAGATGCCTATACACCATGCGCTCAAACGAAGACGCTCTATGACGCACACCCTGGCTTTAAACACCTTTATTTGGTTGAAGGCGCGACGCATGCAAAGGCCTATCAGGTAGATCCGCAGAAATATCGTGAAGTGGTGGCGTCTTTTATAGAAGCAATTGAAGAAAAGAAAAAGGGAGGCATTTAATGGCATTCAAATGGTTAATGGATTTGTATGAAGGGGCATATGTCTTAGATGAAAATCGAAAAATTGTGTTTTTTAACCCTGCTGCTGAAAGCATGACAGGTTTCAAAGCAACAGATGCAGTTGGTCGATTTGAACATGATAATCTATTGAATATTATTGATGAAAATGGGATGCAACTTAGTATTCTCCCGCGCTATAAAGAAGACGAACTGGTTTACATTCAACATGCTTTGGGCCATCGAATACCCGTTTACATGAAAACGCTCAAGCTTGAATCCGATTTGGAATCGTCTCTAATTGTTGAACTGTTTCATGAAGCCAAATCAAAAAGCACAAGTAGCTTAGCAAAGGGAACTTTGGATAGGGTCACGGGGCTTGCAAATAAAGGGTATGTGGCCTATCTTATTAAGCATCGATTGGCTGCCTATAAAGGTTTTGGCGTTCCGCTGGGTATTTTTATGGTGGATATCGATAATTTTGAAGCTATGAATCAGACCTATGGCAAATCCTTTTGTGATCGTATTTTCAAGATGATTGGCATGAGCTATAAGGCGTCCTTGCTGACGGCAGATCTGGTTGGCAGATGGCATGGAGATGCCTTTATTGTACTTATGGATTCCGTATCCCAAGCAGATATGCGGCGTATGGCTGAAAGACTCAGAATTATTGCAGAAAATAGTGCCATTAGAGGCGAGTTGTTTAAGGATGTTGAAGTGACAGTTTCCATTGGCGGTACTAAGATTCGAACAGATGACTCATATGAAAGTTTAATGGATCGGTTGGCAGTCAATTTAAAAACTGCCAAATCCAAGGGAGGAAATTCAAGTCATGTCAAATGATTTTGGAAGGGCTTTGATTGACTGGTATCATTTGGTTAAACGTGATTTGCCTTGGCGGGTTACGCAAGACCCCTATTGTATATGGCTCTCTGAGATTATGCTTCAACAGACGCAAGTGGTTACAGTCATTGGGTATTACAATCGGTTTATAAAAAAATACCCAACTGTAAATGCGCTTGCACAGGCAAATGAATCTGAGGTTTACAAATTGTGGGAAGGCTTGGGTTATTATAGCAGGGCTCGAAATCTCATCCGGTGTGCAAAAGAAATTGTAGAATCCTATGAGGGAAAGTTTCCCCAAACTGTTGAGGGGTTGAAAAAACTCCCGGGAATAGGCCCTTACACGGCAGGTGCAATTGCCAGCATTGCATTTAATGTCAAAAGCCATGCGGTAGATGGCAATGTTATGCGGGTCATATCACGCATCAAAATGTTAGAGGCAGATGTAAGGAATCCTAAAAATAGAGTTGTATTTGAATCGGAAGTAATGCGGCTTATGGTTAACGATTCAGGTGATTTTAATCAGGGGTTGATGGAACTTGGTGCAACAATTTGTACACCTAAATCCCCGAAATGCCATATTTGCCCAGTTCAAAGTTTCTGTATGGCCTACTCGAGTGAAACCCAGTTAAATTACCCAGTTAAAACCCCAACCCCCAAAAAAGAACGGCTTCGGATGGCGGTTGTGATATTGAAACACAAGGGGGCGTATTTGATGCATTTGCGTCCAGTGGGCGGGCTCCTGTCAAATTTATGGGGCTTTCCAGTTGTTCAGGTTGATGGGGAATGTCAGTCGCCAGAAAGGCTGGCAAGGGAATATTTGGCTTCGGATTTTGGGATTCAAGTAAAATTTGACAAAGAAACCAAAGGGAAAACGCATATTTTCACACATTTAATTTGGGAAATGACCCTGTACCATTATGATCTTATTGAAATGCCTGATTTAATTGAAGATCCTGAAATAGCGTGGGTTGAGCCCAGTGCATTTTCGGACTATGCTATTCCTACGGCTTTTAAGAAATTATTGGATTTACTATAAAGACATATAAGGGGGATGTATGTGGAGTGCTCTTTTAGAGAAGGCGCTTGAGGATCCTGCGCGAAATTATTTTATCTGTCAAACTGTAATTAAAGGTGCCAGCGCTTATGATGACGTTGTAACATTATGCGGTGGAACGGTAACACTTCTGAAACGAAAATCTGGGACAATTCAACTCTTGATAAGTGATAGGAAACCGGATTTAGGGGTATATTTTGAGATAGTTCAGTTTTTAAGGACGCTAAGCTGGACTCAGGTTATTGTGACGCGGGATCATATGCTTGGTCTAACGGCTTGTGGCATCGATGCAAGGGTTAAGCCGGGAAGCTATTTGGCAGCTTGTTCGCCTGTAAATTGGAAATGCCACCCTGTAAAGCATGTTGCGTCTAATATGGTTGCGTCGGATTTAGAGGCTGTTATTCAATTGTATCAAGGTGTATTTAGAGGCTTTTCGCCTATTGAATACATGCGTGAAAAGATAAAATCTGGCAGGGGCAGGGGTATGATCGTTCGAAAAAACGGCAGACTTTGTAGTGTTGCACAGTCAGATTTTGAAACTCAAGATTTTGCTTTGATTGTAGGCGTTGCAAGTGCTGAAGATCTTAGAAAAAGAGGGTATGGTGAAGCTGCTTTTAAAGCTTTAGGTGAGGGTCTGATCCAAGAGGGTAAGACGTTACATTTAATCTATGAAAATGATATTGCAGGGGCACTTTACGCAAAATATGGATTTGAGGTTTATGATCAAAATTATCATTTGGAAAGGAATTAGTCATGAAGAATATTGTGATGTTTACAAGTTCAACTTGTCCGCATTGTAAGTCGGCCAAACAGTTTTTAGATGAAAAAGGGTATAAATATGTGGAACGCAACGTTCAGCTTGATCCTTTAGCCCAGCAGGAAATGGTTCAGAGAAAATTGATGGGTGTCCCTTCTTTTGTTATTGGTGACGAAACAATTGTCGGGCTTGATAAGCATAAAATTGAAGCTTTAATTGATTACACAGTTGAAAAATGTCCCGAGTGTGGTCAACGGGCAAGGGTGCCAAAGGGAAAGGGCAAAGTAAAGGTCAACTGTAAAAGTTGTGGCAATGCCTATGTGGTCCTCACAAAATCCATGTGGCAGCAAGGAGGCTGATATGAATGTACTTTTGCTTTACAATCCAAAAGCTGGAACGCGTGTATTTCCAGATGAATTAGACCGTGTGATTGAAGCTTTTCAAAATAAAGGCAAACAGGTGATTCCACATCGCCTTTCAGGCACAGACCAGATGGAAGCCTTTTT
This sequence comes from Fusibacter tunisiensis, assembly GCF_016908355.1. Taxonomy (GTDB): domain Bacteria; phylum Bacillota; class Clostridia; order Peptostreptococcales; family Acidaminobacteraceae; genus Fusibacter_D; species Fusibacter_D tunisiensis. The sequence continues at coordinate 30,116 of NZ_JAFBDT010000021.1, forward strand.
AAAAAATCAAGATATGGAATCCGTTGAAAAAATTTTAGTTGCAGGTGGTGATGGCACCATTCACCAAGTGGTAAACACCATGATGCATCTCGATATTCATAAGCCAATTGGAATATTTCCAACAGGGACTGCAAATGATTTTTCACAGTATTTTGGGATTCCTAAAGATATTGATGGCATGATAAAGGTTGCACTCCGCGATACAGTTGCTCATGTAGATGTTGGAAAGGTTAATGACCGATATTTTATTAATGTTGCCAGTTTTGGAAATTTAGTGGACATTAGTCAGCGGGTTAATGAGCAGGCAAAAAACGTTTTAGGCGTATTGGCCTATTATATAAAAGGAATTGAAGAATTCCCGAGGCTAAAATCTATTCGTGCAACTTTTGAACTCGATGATGGTCATATGGAAGAAGACATTTTTTTCGCTTTGGTTATGAATGGAAAATCCGCTGGGGCTTTTCGAAAACTTGCGCCTTTTTCAGATATCAGTGATGGTCTTTTAGATGTTTTGATTTTTAAAAAGTGCCCTGTGATTGAAATTGTCCTCTTATTGATGCAAGTGGTTAACGGAGAACACCCTAAAAGTGATCATATTATTTATGCAAAGGCTTCACGCATTAAAGTTTCATGTCAGGCAGACCTGACTTCGGACCTTGACGGTGAAGCGGGACCGCCTTTACCACTTGAAATTCAAGTCGAACAAAAGCGACTTCAAATTATAAAATAGAAAGGAAAATGGTATGGATATTGGTATTATTGGACTTGGGAAAATGGGCTACGCACTGGCTTTAAATATGCGAGATCAAGGGTATAAAGTTGTTGCGACAAATAGGTCCCCTGAAAAAGTGGATGAAATTGCAAAAGAAGGTGTCGTGGGGGTTAAATCAATTGAAGAATTGGTGGCTGCCTTTGGCGAAAAACGAAAAGTGATTTGGTTGATGGTTCCTGCAGGCCAACCTGTTGATGATATGATTGAAACGCTTTTACCGATGTTACGAGAAAGAGATATCGTCATAGATGGTGGCAATTCAAATTTCAATGACACCGTGAGGCGGCATGCTTATTTAAAAGACAAGGGAATTGCATTTCTTGATGTCGGCACGAGTGGTGGTACTGAAGGTGCACGTCATGGTGCCTGTCTGATGATGGGTGGGGATACAGAGCCCGCTGAATATGTGGCCCCAATGCTGAAAGCACTTGCTGTGGAAGGTGGATTTGGCTATTTTGGTGCGCCAGGAAGTGGCCATTATGTGAAGATGATTCACAATGGCATTGAATATGGGATGATGCAAGCCATTGGAGAAGGATTTGATATTTTAAAAGCGTCTGAATTTGATTTGGATTTTGAACTGGTATCTAAAGTCTGGAGCAATGGGTCTATCATTGAGGGTCTTTTAATGCGGTTGATGCATGAAGCGTTTAAATCGGATCCAAATCTGGATGAAATTGTGGGCAAAGTGGATGCTTCTGGTGAAGCGGATTGGACCGTTCAGGAATCGATTCGTCTCAAGGTGTCTGCGCCTGTTATTTCTCAGTCTTTGTTTACACGTTATAAATCCAAGGATGATGTTCGATTTTCTGAAAAATCAGTGGCTGCCCTTAGAAACCAATTTGGCGGACACAAAGTCTATAAGGCGTAAGGGGCGATTGGATGCTATTTACTATATTTGGTGCAACGGGGGATTTGACAACAAAAAAATTGATTCCCGCACTCTACAATCTTTATTTTGAAGAAGAAATGCCTGAAAATTTTAAGGTTATCAATATTGGACGTAGGGCGTATACATCTGAAGCATTTGTAGATGAAATTCGGGAAAAAATGTCCGGTGACTATCCAAGGTGGGAAGCGTTTAAGAAACATCTTTTGTATTTTCAAATGGATTTTTCAAATTCTGAAGCCTACCCTGATTTTAAAAAATTCGTGGAAGACTTGCCTGGTCAGTACAGAAATCGCATATTTTATCTGGCCACAGCGCCACGGTTTTTCCCAATTATTGCACAAGCCTTAATTCAATGTAAAATGATCCGGCGAGATGATTTTAGAGAAAAAATTGTTTTTGAGAAACCTTTTGGTGAAGATCTTGCGAGTGCAAAGGCTTATAACCGTTTGCTTCTTGAAGCGATCGATGAATCCCAAGTGTTTCGGATTGACCATTATTTAGGAAAGGAAATGCTTCAAAATATTTTAATGGTGCGATTTGCCAATAAGATATTTGAAAACATTTGGAATTCAGAAAGCATAGAGAGTGTTAAGATTTATGCGATGGAAACAGAATCAGTCAAGCAAAGGGGTGGCTATTATGACCATTCTGGTGCTTTAAAGGACATGGTTCAGAATCATTTGTTTCAAACCTTGTCTTTAGTAGCTATGGAACCTCCTGGCGGCCTTAATGACAACTTGATTAAAGATGAAAAAGTTGCGGTATTGGACAGGGTTAGAGTATCTGATGAGGTCATATATGGTCAGTATGCAGGCTACCAGAATGAAAAAGGGATTGCCCCCGCGTCAACCACTGAAACTTTTGTCGGCTTAAAATTGTATATTGACACACCGAGATGGAAAGAGACGCCATTTTATTTGGTAACAGGTAAGATGATGTCTAAAAAAAGAGCGGGAATTGAAATTACCTTTAAGGATGCAACTTGCTTTTTTGAGAAGGGAATGCCTAAAAAGAACAAACTCTTCATTGAAATATTTCCAAGAGAAGGTCTGGTGCTTCAGTTTAATGGGAAAGCGCCAGGGCTTGCCGCTTATACGATGCCTATGAAACTGGATTATTGCCATTTGTGCAATGTGGTTGGAAATTCACCTGAGGCCTACGAAAAACTTATATCTGATGTGGTGCATAATGATGCATCTTTATTTACCAGATGGGATGAAATCGAAAGTTCTTGGCGCATTATTGATGCGATGATTGAAAAAAAAGGCCTCTCAAAACCTGTAATTTATGGGTCTGAGTCCGAAATTTTATCTGAATGTGAAAAACGATGGAAGGAGCCGGTTTTTGATGAAGACATGGATTGATATCACAACACCTATCTCGGAAGACATGATGGTTTATAAAAATAAACCGGTCAAAATGACGAAAATTGAAACGCGTGCAACCCATGCAAAAGACGGATATCATGAAAGTACCTTGCATATGGATTTGCATGCAGGGACCCACATTGACATGCCACTTCATATGGTTGATGGCGGATTGGATTCTACGGATTTTGACGTAGCATCTGTAAATGGGCCTTGTGTGGTTGTAGATTTTTCAAATGAAAAAGAAGCGGAAGTGACGGCTTCTTTTCTGGAAAAGCAGGCCATTCAACCGGGTGATATTGTTGTGATTAAAACAAAAAATGCCTATGCCAAGGTTTTTGATGCAAATTATGATTATCTGGAAGCATCGGGCGCAACATATCTTAAAGATCTCGGGGTTAAAGCAGTGGGCATTGATGCTCTGGGAATTGAACGCAGCGATCCAGACCATCCAACACATACAATCCTTTTAACAAATGGAATTCCCATTATTGAAGGGCTGAAATTGGATGCTGTATCAGGTGGGCGGTATGACTTTATATGTCTTCCACTTAAAATTGTAGGCGTTGAAGGGCTGCCAGCTCGAATTTATTTAGATCCAAAATAAAGAAATTGAGGAGAAAGAATATATGAAGAAAATTGTACTTGCAGGTGGCTGTTTTTGGGGAATGGAAGCTTATTTTGAAAGGTTTGATGGGATTTTAAGGACGGAAGTCGGTTATGCAAACGGCGATACGGCAAATCCCACTTATCAAGAGGTTTGCACCAATACAACTGGCCATGCTGAAGTTCTTCTGTTGGAATACAATCCAGAGGTGATGCCTTTAGAATCAATTTTAGAACACTTTTGGAAGGTTATTGATCCGACGCTACTCAATCGACAAGGTGGGGATATAGGCTCTCAGTACCGAACGGGCATTTATTATGTTGACGACGCGGAACTGGACCTGCTTTTAAGGTCTAAAAATAAGGAACAAGAAAAACACAAAAAGCCAATTGTAACTGAAATTGAGCCTTTGAAGTGCTATTATCCAGCTGAGGACTACCATCAGAACTATTTAAAGAAAAATCCAGGTGGGTATTGCCACATTCATTTTTAAAAGAAATCCCCGTGCCTTATGCGTTCAAAAACCGTATAAGGCACGGGGATTTTTTATTTAAAGAGTTCAGTGTTGATTTGAATGCCAGTTTTGGTTGTGGCAAGACCACCCAATGAAGTCTCTCTTAGGGACGGTGGCAAGGCTTTTCCAACCCTATACATGGCTTCGACGACTTCGTCAAAAGGGATGATGCTTTCAATGCCTGAAAGCGCCATTTCTGCACACATTAAAGCGTTGGCTGCCCCCATGCCATTACGCTTGGCACATGGGCTTTCCACAAGTCCTGCAACGGGGTCACACACAAGGCCCAAAAGATTTTTAAGACACATAGCGGCTGCGTGAAAGGCTTGATCTGGTGTGCCGCCCATCATATGGACAACTGCGGCAGAAGCCATGGCGGATGCTGTACCAACCTCAGCTTGACAACCACCTTCAGCGCCTGAAATGGAAGCGTTTCGGGCGATTAAACTGCCTACCAGATTTGAAGCCAATAACCCTTCGATCAGATCGTTTTCCTTTAGGTCAAAACGTTCTTTGGTTGTTATAAGTACAGCAGGCAAAACGCCACAAGATCCGGCTGTAGGTGAGGCGACAATTTTTCCCATAGACGCATTGACCTCCATGGTGCTAAGGGCATAACTGACCGCTGTTGCAATGGTTTTGCCACATACTGTTTTATTGTGATCGTATCTTTTTTTTAGAAGAACGCTGTCGTTTCCGATAATTTTACCTTTGATTTTATTGTCTTCATCCGTAATCCCAAGGTGAACAGCGGAAGTCATGACGTTTAAAACGTTTCTAAGGTAATCTCTTATATATCCATAACTTTTTCCTGTCTTTTGGATTTCATAATCTATGGAGGCCTGAGCCAAGGAAACTTTGTTTTCTTTGCAGTGCTTTAAGATATCGGTGCTGTATGAAAATTTCATAGGCCCTCCTACTCGTAAATTTTGTTTATAACAGTAACGTAAAGCATACCGTCCATTCGAATGAGTTCATCAATGATGCTTTGGTCAATGTCTTCATCTGTTTCGATAATTCCAATGGCCTTTATCCCTTTTTCTTCCCTATAGAGTTTCATAAAAGCAATGTTGATGCGATTTTCTGAAAGAATGGTAGTGATTCTTGTCAGCATCCCTGCGCTGTCTTTGTGGTGGGTGACAAGTGTGTTGTATTCGCCAGTGTATTGAACGTTAATGCCGTTGATGGATTCGATGACCATTTTGCCACCACCTATTGAAACACCTACGATTTCCCATGTCTCTAGACGGTTGGTTTTAGCGATTATTTTAACGGTGTTTGGATGGTTTTGTTCATCTTCAGAAGTTTCAAAAGTGTAATTGAGTCCTTTGTGCTTGGCCATTTGAAAGGCATCTACAAGGCGCTCGTCATCTGGACGCAACCCTAGAAACCCACCGAGTAAGGCAATGTCAGTTCCGTGGCCTTTGTAGGTTTTGGCAAACGAACCATATAAAATGAATTTAACTTCTGTGATCTCAAATTTTATGATGTTCTTTGCAGTATAACCAATTCTGCAGGCGCCAGCTGTATGCGAACTGGAAGGGCCAATCATTACAGGCCCTATAATGTCAAAAAGTGTGTAATCTTTCATTTAAAATCTCCTATATTAAAGATTTTGAAACTTTTAGGTAAAGGGTCGTTTATTTCGGGTATAACTATTTTGTATTCATTTTATTTTAACATAAGAGGAGATAAATGTATGAAAAAAGCGACGATTAACGGAAAAGACTTTTACGATTATTTGCGGTTTGGCGCTGAAGAGGTCTATAGCGGCAAAGACGACTTGAATCGAATCAATGTATTTCCCGTGAAAGATGGTGATACTGGAACCAATTTGGCTTTGACTATAAATTCCATTGTGGATGAAACTGAAATCTCTGAAGACTTTAACGTCGTTATCCAGTCCATGTCTGATGCTGCTTTTGAGAGTGCACGTGGGAATTCGGGGATTATTTTTGCGAGTTTTTTAAATGGCTTTTCCAGTGCTTGTGGCCAGCTTAGAACTGTATCAATGGAAGATTTCAGCAATGGTGCAACGTTAGCGGTTCAAGAAGCTTATGCTGCAGTGGCATCTCCAGTTGAAGGCACAATGTTAACGGTTATTAGAGAGTGGGCAGACTATATACGTGACAATCACAGCAAACATCACTATTTTAGCGATTTGCTTGAAGCAGCTTACACCCGGGCTAAAATAGCCCTTGAAGAAACGCCTGAAAAATTGGAAGTCCTTAAAAGGAGCAAGGTGGTAGATTCCGGTGCAAAAGGTTTTGTTTTGTTTTTATCTGGAATTAACCGGTTGCTTTCTGAAATTAAAACAGCAGCTTTTTCAGATAAAACAGTTTCTGAAAACCCAAGAGTTGATTGAAAGAGAACAGATTCATGTTTTGTCTCTAGGCCTTATAGCGGACGAGAGTGTGTATTTGGACAAACTTACAGTTACTCAGAAGAACATTCAAACGATATTGGATTATTCAAAGACATATCCAAGCAGTACCCAGGCGGATTTAAAACAAATCAAAGCAAAGTTGGAATGGATGACCGCACATTATGAGGGAATTGTTATTGTGAGTGTGGCATCGGCCCTAAGTGGCATGTATTCAAATTTTAACTAAAATAGCCGAGAAGTCCCCCGCCTCTAAGCCACCTTGCTCACGGAGTGAGAGTGCAGGTGGGGGATGAATCGACTTGTTTTTGAC
>NZ_JAFBDT010000022.1 GCF_016908355.1 Fusibacter tunisiensis
ACCGTGGGGCACACGGGGATAGCTCGCTTATGCTGTAGCCATTAGGCTATTCGAACGAGAAGCCCCCACTTCTTAAGTGGTGGGAGTATGTCACAGAACGATTTTAAAACCACTGATTTTTACGCATTGATTTCAGTTTTGAATAATATAATTGTCAATGCCATTGATGCGATATCACAGACAGGCAGAATTGTGATTGAAGAAAAGATTGAGGATCAGATGATTTATTTTACCATTAGGGATAATGGCAACGGCATTGATCCCTCTGAATTGGGCATTATATTTGAACCTGGGTATTCAACTAAATTTAATGAACATACAGGCATTATGGCTTCAGGTATTGGATTGACACATGTTAAACAGTTGGTTGAGGGGTATTTTGAAGGTAAGATTGAAGTTTTTTCAAAATGGAACTCAGGGACCACTTTTCATATTTGGATTCCAGCACCTAAAATAGTAGAGACGCATGAAGTAAAAGATGAAGATGAAAGCAGGTAGATTATGAATTATAATTTCTATATTGTAGATGATGATAAGAGTATTGTCAGTATGTTGAGCCGTATTATTGTAAATCAAAACCTGGGGGATGTTGTGGGGAAGGCCTATGATGGCGAACAGGCAATTCAGGAGATTCCGGACCTTAAACCAGATATTGTTCTTGTAGACCTATTATTGCCTAACATAGATGGTATTACATTGGTTTCTAGGTTAAAGTTAATTGTCCCTGATATTCCGGTGGTAATGATTAGTGAAGTCTATGCCAAAGAGATGGTATCTAAGGCATACAGCAATGGTGTAGAATTTTTCATGAACAAACCGATAAATGTAATTGAAGTTATTAATGTTATAAAACGCATTGATGAAAAAATACAAATGAAAAAAATTATTCATAATTTTCACAATGCTTTTAAATCAATTGAAGCTTATGGTGGCATTGATCAAACACAAGAAGAGAAAACAAACCAAAAAAAAAGCGATCGAATGAGAGCCTTATTGAAAGAGCTTGGTTTAGTGGGAGAGTCCGGCAGTCGAGACTTAACCCATATTATTGAGTTTATTATAGAAAATAAAGCAACCAATCATATTCATGCGTCAAATTACAAACTTTCAGATTTTTATATGTATTTAAGTAGCAAGTATGAGAAAGAGTATGGCGAAAATGTCAATGAAAAAACCATAGAGCAGCGCATTAGACGAACAGTTGGACAAGCCCTTGAAAATATGGCTGAGTTTGGACTGGAAGATTATGAAAATCTTGTTTTTCAAAAATATGCTTCCCTTCTATTTGAATTTAAAGAAGTGCGTCGAGAGATGGATTATATTAAGGGGAATTCATCCAATAGGGGCAAAATTAACATCAAAAAGTTTATCATAGGCATTGTAAATGAAGTTGAAAACAAACAAATATGAATAAAAAGAAATAAACTTTCGTAGGAAAATGTAACAAAATGTCGGATTTTGTAGGTCAAAGGGCATAATAGTATCATCTTATAAAAGGGGGAACTGTTATGAAAGGAAAAAGTTTGACGTTTAAAATCCTAATGGCGATGTTGCTGGGTGTTGTAATTGGCCTTGTTTTAAATCCCATGAATGGCAACGTAATTGTTAAAGATTATCTGATTGATTTTGCTTTTACATTGGTGGGATCTGCATTTATTGCTTTTATTAGTATGATGGTTGTACCACTTGTTTTTGTTTCGCTCACCTTGGGTGCAGCTCAAATAGGTGATGTGAAAAAACTAGGCCGTATAGGTGGAAAAACTTTAGGTTTTTATTTACTGACAACTGCAATTGCCATTACACTTGCAATTATTATTGGATTAATCTTTAAGCCAGGCACATTTATGCAAATTTCGGGCGATTTCACATATGAAGCAAAAGAAGCGCCTGCGCTTGTAAATGTACTGATTGATATGATTCCAAAGAATCCAATTGGCTCATTGGCAAGTGGAAATATGCTTCAGATTATTATTTTCGCTTTGTTTACAGGAACTGCAATGACGTTACTTGGTGATAAAGCAGCAAAAGTAAAAGCAATTTTTGAAGAACTCAATGAGATTGTTTTAAAAATGGTAATGATGGTTATGAAAATGGCACCATATGGGGTTTTTGCATTGGTGGCAAAAACGATGGCAACCTTTGGATTTGATGCGGTTGGGTCTCTTGCAGCATACATGTTATGTGTTATTGGTGGTCTGCTTCTTCATGCACTCTTAACCTATCAAGGACTCCTTTTTGCAACTACAGGATTGAATCCAATTAAATTTTACAAAAATTTCTTCCCAGCGATTGCGGTTGCATTTTCAACATCATCGAGTAATGCAACGCTTCCTGTAACCATAGAAACAGTTGAAGAGCGATTGGGTGTTAATAAAGAATTGGCCTCATTTACATTACCACTCGGTGCCACCATTAACATGGATGGAACTGCTATAATGCAAGGTGTAGCAACTGTTTTTATAGCGCAGCTTTATGGAATTGATCTTGGCATTGCAGATTTCCTTACTGTAATTCTAACAGCAACTTTGGCATCAATTGGTACAGCTGGTGTCCCTGGTGTTGGCTTGATTATGCTCTCCATGGTGTTAACTCAGGTTGGTTTGCCAGTTGAAGCCATCGGATTAATCTTGGGAATTGATAGAATTTTAGATATGACCAGAACTGCCGTAAACATTACGGGTGATGCAGTTTGTACATTAATCGTTGCTAAATCAGAAAATGAATTGGACGTTGATGTGTATAATGCAGAAAACGTAAAGGCTTAACCCAAACGATTAACGTGTGAAACCGCCTCAAATGAGGCGGTTTTTTTTAATGGGTTTCAAGATCAATTTTATGCTGCTCAAAGACCCAAGCAGCATCTTTTGAGCGCGTTTCGTGTGCACTGTTTGCATAATCTTTTATAGCGCGTAAATCTTTTGGTCCATAGTGCATGGTTACAGGGCCTTTAATGCAGCCCCCTTCACAAGCCATGCCTTCTAAAAATTCAAAGTTATGTTTTTTGACTTTTAAAAGTTTTAGGGCTCGGTCACAAGCCTTGATGCCATCTGCGGTTTCTATTGTAACACTTGATTCACCGGATTCTCTTAAATGTGCAGCGATGGAAGCCCCGACACCACCAGAAGCAGCAAAACTTCTACCGTATAGTGATGCGTTATCTAGAGGTGAAGGGTCCATTTCACTTAAATTCATGGAACGTGCGTCAATCATAGCTGCTAGTTCCTCGAACGTTAGGACATAATCTGTATCTTTTTGACGGTTTTTTTCGCTTTTTTTTGCAATGCATGGGCCTATGAACACTGTGATGGCATCAGTGTCAATGGCCTTGATTAAGCGTGACATGGCCGTCATTGGCGAAACGGTAGTGGATACATGATGCATGAGTTCGGGAAACTTTAGACCAATATAATTAACGAAACCTGGACAGCATGAACTGGTTAGGGATTTGCCCTGGGAGAGGACGTGTTTCAGTTCTTCGCTTTCATGAAGTGTCACGGCATCAGCGCCAAGTGCAACTTCTACCACATCTTTAAAGCCCAACTTTTTAAGTCCAGTTATGACTTTACCAAGTTCCACGAATTGAAATTGAGTAACAAACGATGGTGCAAGCATGGCATAAACATTTTTTTTGGATGATTCAAGTGCTTGAATCACTTTCACAAGCTCTGATATTTCTTGAATTGCACCAAATGGACAACCATATACGCAAGCGCCACAAGAAATACACAAATCATAGTTAATAACAGCTTTTTTTTGGGCATCGATTTCAATAGCGCCAGTAGGACACAAACGTTTACATGGACGCATAACATCAGAAATTGCACCGTAGGGGCAAGCATCTTTGCAGCGTCCGCATTCAATACACTTGTCATAGTCAATTACAGCTTTTCCTGAAATTATGGTAATTGCATCTACTGGACATGCACCGACACATCTGTGTGCAATACAGGCTCTGCAGGTTTCTGTTACAGTGAACCGATTGACTGGACATTGATCACAGGCAATGTCTATAACTTCAATGAGTCTTTCAGGTTTGCTAGATTGACCTATAGCCAGTTCCACCATTTTTTCTGTTATAGCTCTTTCATGGAATACGCAACATCTGTGAGTGGGATCAGGCCCTGGAAAGAGCCCTTTTGGAATTTCCAAAGGTGCTTGCTCTATTAAATTTTTAAAAGCATATTTTGACACCTCAGTTAGGACGTCGCTTTTGATTTTTTGTACATAGTTTTCATATTTTCTCATGAATGTCCTCTTTTCAGTCAGTGCACTTTAGCAGGACTTCTTTTCCTGCTTTTTTCAGTTCTTTTATCAAATCTTCTACAATATGAGTTTTAATGCTTAGATCTTTTGGAAAATCCGGGTTTTGATGGGCTGGGTTTATGGCGCTACCAAGCCAAAATTGAATGTGAGTTGTTTCCTCAAGCAATAATTTTAACAGCTTTGAAACCCCATCTTTTTTATGAAATATAGGTTCACTGCACGTTTTATTGATATTTTTAAGTGTATTGAGAGCCATTTTAAGTGTTAATACGCCTTCAGTCACTAGATTTAAGCCGTCAATTTCAGCTGTTGGGGGCACAAATGGGTCTAGATATTCTAGATTTGTTCGAACTTCTGTATTAAGTTCTCGTGCGATAATATTAGCTGCAGTGCCACCGCAAACCACTTTGAGCCCTTTTTCTTCAATAAAAGCTTTGACGATTTCTGGGTCTCTGTCATCACGTTCAGGCGGACCTGTTAAGACCTGAGTCCATTCTGCTTTTCGAAGTTTTACTGTAACAGCACTTGTATCATCACCTGGCATGTCTTCATATAAGTTTTGACAAGTTTCCAATAGTCGCCTTGTAAGTTTTTCTGCAGTTTTTACATTTTGCTGTTGAAGAAAATCTGCTACGTGTTGCCATTCCCAACCATGATTGAGCAGTTTTCCAACACCCGCATGTATGACACCGTCTGACACCATAATGAGGGCATCATCTTCAACAAGATCAATTTCACTAACCCAAACTTCTTTGTTTGATGAAATCATTTTTGTCTTTTTGAGTGGGCATAAATTGCCATGATGCAAGTAAAAAATTGGCGGATTATCAAACTCAATAATTCTTGCATGATTTTTAGAATCGATATCTAAAATTGTAAATGTTGAATAGCCAATTTTTCGAACTTGACATACAGGAAGTGTTTTTGTAATGGTGTCAATTGTATCCATAAGGTCTGCACCTTTTGAAAGCATCGTGCTCATGATTTTACTGGTTAAAGTTGCAAGAATATTTGCCTTAACACCACTCCCTAGACCATCAGCAAGAACAACAATTAGCCGGTCATCCAGTTTGCTGACTTCGATGTGGTCTCCACAGAGTTCTTCTCCGTATTTATGGAGTGCGTGGTGTGAGACATCTAAATAATAAGTGTCTTTCATTCGTATGTGCCTCCATCTGATAAGACAAGAGATTTCAACTTATTGAGGCCAAGTTTTGTTTCGGCTGTTGTTTCGCCTAGCAAACTGGCAATCTCTTGGGCCACTTGCATTTGGTGGTCAATAACTTCTTGACATGTAAGTAGAGTTTCCTGCTTTACACGTTCTAATTCTTGACGCTTTTTTTCAACTTCTGTAATGTCTGTAAAAATCCCTATATAGTGTTTCCCTTCAAAGAGTCGCATGATATTGGCAAAAAAAGTACGGTCGATTGCGTCGAGTGTAATCTTTTTACTTATACGTGTTTCCGTGGCATCTTTTATATCCTGAATTATTTGATGATCTATGAGAGCTGACACAGGCCAATGAAGCAATTTAATCTTTGTTGCATTGAACAAGCGATTAAAAGATGGATTGACTTCAAGAATTCGCATGTTTTCATCTAAAATACAAATTGCATTAGGACTGGTTTCAAAAATGGTGGACTGCATGCCCTCTGCTTTCCGTCTTAAAAGGGCCATACACAGATGAATATCTGAGTGCCCTCTACTGACTGCAATTGCTTTTTCATAGCATGAACTGTACCCACAGGCCCCACAATCCAATTGGTCTTGCTTCGTATACTTGCCCATTTCAAGAAGGATTTCGGAAATTTGGCCTTCATCTATCTGAGGAAAAGAGACCACCTTGGATGAGAAGGTATGTCTTAATAAATCCTTATTTACTGAAAAGGGATCTGATATTTGAGGTTGATTTTCTGATTTTTTTTGTGTATGGTCAACATATTCAGAAATTAGCTCGATTCTTTTATATAAGCTGGGAGCGGATTCAGGCATGTCTGGCCCATTAATACAACTACCTTGACAAATGTTGAGTTCGGCACAAAATCCGCTTATTTCACCATTAGATACTCCTTTCAGAAATTCTGTACATGCCTCGATACCATTTACATTTATATGGGCGTAATGTGTGCTAATTCGGGTTTTTAAGTCCTGTTTCCATAAACTCCCGCCAATTGGATATGCTTTGCCTCTAGAGGTTGTGGGGGTGTCAAAATCTGATATTGGCATTTTATCTAATGTTATTGAAGCAGTTTGAAACCATTTTTCTAATTCTTTGAATGTGATAACCGCATCTATGCTATTGGTGTAAGAAATGGCTTCTGCTTTTTTTGCTAGGCACGGTCCTATAAAAACAACAAATGTTTCAGAACCGTGTCTGTCTTTTATGTCGAATCCATGTGCTATCATAGGTGATACAACGGGAATGACACTTGGAATTGCTTGGCTGTATTTGTGTTCGATTAATGTATTTGTAGAGGGGCAACAACTGGTTATAATGTTTTTACAGCCGGACTTATCAATATAGGTTTCATATTCTTCGGAAACGATTTCTGCCCCTCGCGCCGTTTCTTCAATTATGTCAAACCCCAATTTTTTTAGTGCAAAAGCCATTTGATTCGGATGATTCATTTTAAAAGCACCTGCAAAGGAGGGCGCCAATGAGACGGCTGTTTTTTTGCCGGTCTTCACTTGGTTTTGTACAGTTTCTAAATCTAAATGAATTGTTAGTGCGCCTGTTTTGCATTGCATTTGACAAATGCCACATTTAATACATAAATCATTTATTATGGATCGGTTGTGTTTTGTAAATGAAATTGCCTTAGTCGGGCATGCCCTTAGGCATTTAAAACACTCATCACATTTTTCTGAGTCAAATTCAATGAATTTCATCATCTGCTTTCTCCTTAAGTGTTTTCATAAAATGGGTTACTTCATCAGGACGTATGGATTGAATGGGGTTTGAATCCACTTGAATAGAAACAGCATTCCCACATTTGCCAAGGCAGAAGGAAGATTTTAATTCTATGATTGAGCTTAAATTGTTTTCTTCAATGTACGCTTTCATACGGCGGATGACATCATATGACCCTTTGATATGACAAGCACTTCCTATACAAATTTTTAATATCATAAAGGACCTCCTTAAACTTTGTGTTAATATTATCACAAAGGTTACCCGGTTTCAATCCGATTTAAGACATTATATTAATAAGTTTCAGTCGCAAATCAAGAAGAGTTGTTAAGGAAATTTCATGGTTTGATAATTAACAAATAGAGTGTGCACAATTAACTTAGGCAAACAAACAACTTGTTAATAATAAGAAATACATATTAAAAGCAAGAAACATTTCAAACTAAAATAAACGTTAAATATTAAACGATCATTTTAGTTTTCAAGGTCTTCGATTTTCGGTATACTGTAATATGATAATGAGGTGTAAACAATGGAATTTTTTGATGTTAAAATTAGAAAGACAGTCTATAGAATTAAACCAATTCGTAGAAAACGAAAAAGCATGCAAATTGAAATTGAACCTGACGGGAAGATTAAGGTTGTCGCACCAATAGGGATGCCCATTTGTCTTGTAAAATCTTTTGTAGAAAGTAAGGTAGGTTGGGTTGAAAAGACGATGAATAAGTTGGATCAAATGGATTGGATTAGGTTAGATGATTTTAAGAATAGTCCTTGCGAAAGTCTTGAATCAGTTGAAGATAGAATGAAAGCAAAAGCGGAAAGTGTTCTAAAAGAGCGGCTTTGTCTATATGGAAAAAGCATGGGGATACAACCCAATAAAGTGATTGTAAAATCACAAAAAAAAAGATGGGGGAGTTGCAGTTCCAGTGGAATTATTAGACTTAATTGGAAGTGTGTTTTGTTAAAACCTGAAGTGATGGACTATATTATTGTGCATGAGCTCTGTCATTTACGAGAAATGAATCATTCAAAATTATTTTGGAAAGAAGTAGAAAAAATCTTGCCAGATTATAAAGACCGGCAAGATCAACTTAAAAAAATTAAATTTGAGTGCTAGAGGTATCGAACAGATACGGCGTTTCGGCCTGCATGTTTGACATTAAAAAGTGCTTGATCGGCTTCGCGAACCAAAAGATCATAAGAATGAACAGTTTTGTTTAATTGAATGACAGCACCAAAACTGCCTGTAATGCGTATTTTATCTTTAGAAAGTTGCTGAATAACAAGTCTTAATCGTTCGCATTTTGCATATAACTCATCGGGTGAATTGCCTTTAAGAAACAGTATGAATTCATCCCCACCATACCGGCCAATAAGTTCATCGCTTCTTGTTTCACGCTTTAGGATCTTGGCGAATTTAACGAGTATTTCATCGCCTGTTATATGCCCATAAGCATCATTAATAGCTTTAAACTGGTCTATGTCCACCATGACAAGTGCAATATAAGTGTTGTTTCCAGTGTTTTGAATGAGAAGTGTTTCTGCTTTTTCCACAAACACAGTGCGATTATAGCATCCAGTTAAGTGGTCGAAAGTGGCTAGAGTGTAAAGCTGCTCATCTGATTTTTCCTTGAACAACATAACAATCCCTGAACCACTAATGAATAAGTACATGAACATGGAAAGCATAATCATCGCATTTCCAATACTTGGAATTTCAAGGGCGTATAAATGTTTGAAATCAAATATTTCAAGCAACCTGTAATAGTGGGAACTGGCAATAAACAATAAAAATAAAGAAATTGCTTTTCCTAGGAATGAAGCAGATGCATATCTGTATAGGGCATAAGCAGCTAGGGTCATAAAAATTGCAAGCGTTAGCGTTACAATTCCAATTCTAAAGTGAGAATAACCTGGGGTGAATCCCCATATAAAAGATAAACCACTTGTACACCCTGCGACAGCATAAATGACCTTGCTGTATCTTGGTTGTAGGTGTTCTACAAATTGCAGAATTGTTAATAAAAGTCCCGCACTTCCCAAAATAATACCAATATTTCCAATTGCGGTTAGCAGTTCACTTATAGGCATTGGGTATTCACTGATGGCAAATGTCGTGAAGGCTAGCGTAAACATTGCTTGAGAAAACAAATGCAAACGATTGATTTTATTGAGATGATTTTTTGTATAAATGACCATGAAAATAAATACAACGAGGTAACCTATAGCATTGGCGTATAAAAGTGTTAGGATTTCCATGTATGCCTCCTAGTGGATTTGTACTCATTATAACATGAAAATAGTGCGTTGGCCCTAGTCAATTTAAAGTTTAATATATTTTTAAAGAGAAGTAATTTAAGGATATGTGTAACGAAAAAAGAGTGTGATATAATAAAAGACCTAAGGAGAAAAAAATATGAAAAATAGACGTGTTGTTTTATTGATTTTAATTGCTGCAGTCCTTATGGTAGGCTGTTCATCCTCTGAGATTGTCAGTGAATCTCCCGAGGCTTATTTTGAGTTTAATCCCGAAACGGGTTATATTAAAAAATTTCATCCAAATGGGTTAAAAGGTGATTTGCCAAATTTGGAATATGTGGTGGTGCCTGAAACGATACAGGGAAAAACTGTTTTAGGAATTGGACACATGGCATTTAACAGCGCAAAAGATGTAAAAGGGGTTGAACTTTCTTCAAGAATTGAAGTTATTGATACCTACGCATTTTATGGTGCTGAACAAATGGTGACAGTTACAATGCCAGATTCAGTTGTAGAGATAGGAGATTCTGCTTTTATGGCGTGTAGCCAACTGAACTCTATTAAGTTTAGTGAGTCTCTAAAAGTGATTGGAAAGGATGCTTTTAAAGGGTGTGATGCTTTTAGAGTTATTGAATTGCCAGATGCTTTAGAGGATATAGGGGCCTATGCATTTGCTTTTTTAAGTCATGTGGAATACATTGATTTAGGTGAGGGTGTAAAAACAATCCAAGAGGGTGCTTTTTATGGGACGGGTGGTCTTGTTTTAAGGGGAACTTCATTGACTTTTCCAGAAAGTCTAACACGGGTTGAATCGGAAGCCTTTGCTGGAATGATGTTGGTTGATGTTACAAATTATTCAAAAGAAATTCAAATTGCCGATTCTGAAAATGAAACGCTTCTTAAGTCTTTAATTGATCAAATTCAGAGTTTAGAAGACCCCAGAGGCTATTATTATTTAACTGAACAGTCAAATGAGTGGGTATGGGCATATGCGGGACTCGATGCTTATCATGCCCCGGTTAATCTTTCGCAAATAATGGTTCTTTTGTTAGGTGGATTGTCTATTATACGTGGCATATGGCTTATGTTAGGCAAAAGAAAAATGATCCGACCTGGACATTTATTATGGCTTTATGGACTGTTAATTATTTTTGTTATTATTCAAATGGGCTTTGACCCAAAAGGAACATTTTATATAAATTTAACTGGAAAAGATTATGGGATACTGATAGCCTTTATTGGGCTTATACTTGTCTATGTTCAGAATAGATTTAAACATGTTTATCACTTGATAAAATGGGATATGGACTCGGTTTTATCACGTGTTGAACAGTATTTAACTGTAGAGAAAATTGGTTTTAAAAGACGTGACATGGATTTAAACGGCTTAAAGAAATTGATTCTTGAAGACAACTCAGAAATATCAGTTGAAAAGAAAATAGGTGAAACCCATCTGAATTTGGGAAAAATTGAAAATCAAGAACGGTACGTGGCGATTAAGAACCTTTTTCGAAGTCCTATTTCTGGTGGTAAGCGCATAACTTTTGTATCAACAGGTGTCACGCATATAATTATTGGATTTTTAATTCTATATTTTTTTGGAACGATATAAATTTTGGAGGCTAAAATGTCAAATAGAAAGACACTGACCATTGAATCGGTTGAAGAAATACTTGAACGAAATGATCTTATGACTCAGACGATTCGTAATCGCAATATACAGATTCAAAATGAAACGGATGCGCCACAAAACGCAATAATTGTGACTTACGGATGTCAAATGAACGAACATGATTCTGAAAAACTCGATGCCATGCTTGTGGATATGGGATATACCATTGTAAGTAAGCTCGAAGATGCAGATTTTGTTATTTTCAATACTTGTGCTGTAAGGGAAAATGCAGAGTTCAAAGTTTATGGCAATCTTGGACGCATCAAAAAACTTAAAGAGACAAAGCCAAATCTAGTTTTGGCTGTATGTGGGTGTATGATGCAGCAGCCTCATATAGTAGAAGAAATAAAAAAGAAGTACAGATACGTAGACTTGGTATTTGGAACCCATAACCTTCACAATTTCCCAATTTTGTTAAATGATTATTTTGAGAAACACACGCAAATCATTGAAGTATGGGATTCACAAGGGGATGTTATAGAAGGTCTGCACGCCAATCGAAAAAAAGATGTAAAAGCCTTTGTCAATATTATGTATGGGTGTGATAACTTTTGTGCGTATTGCATTGTGCCATATACAAGAGGCCGCGAACGTAGTCGTAAGCCTGAAGATATAATTAATGAAGTACGTGAACTCGCTCAGCACGGTACGAAAGAAGTTATGTTGCTGGGTCAAAATGTAAATTCTTATGGGAAAACATTGGAAGCGCCTATGGATTTTGCAGATCTTCTACGGGCGGTAAACGACATTGAGGGAATTGATCGAATTCGATTTATGACCTCCCACCCAAAAGATATAACCCAGAAGTTACTGGAGACCATGGCTTCGTGTGATAAGATTTGTAATTATTTGCATTTACCCATTCAGGCTGGGAGTGATACGATTTTGTACAAAATGAATCGGAAGTACACCAAAGCTCAATACATGGATATTTTAAAAAGAGCTAAGGCACTAATGCCCGATTTGGGGGTTACGACAGACATTATCCTTGGATTTCCTGGGGAAACGGAAGCCGATTTTCAAGAAACATTGCGTGTTATTAAAGAAGTTTCCTATGATTCTGCTTTTACGTATTTGTATTCAAAAAGAACAGGTACGCCAGCTGCGACGCACGAGAATCAAGTTTCAGATGCTGATAAGCACGATCGCATGAATAGGTTGTTAGAGGTTTTGAATCCAATGATTGAAGCGAAAATGGCTACATTTAAAGACCGATTGGTTGAAGTGCTCGTTGAAGATTACTCTAAAACATCTAAAGAAGTTTTAATGGGAAGAACCCCTCAAAATCACACGGTAAACTTTATGGGTGGACCTGAGTGGATTGGTAAAACTGTAACCGTCAAAATTACAAGACCAAAAAGGTTTTCTCTCTATGGAGAAATAGTAGCGTCACAGGAGGGTTAATGACAATCGATAGAAGCAAATTGACGCCTATGATGAAACAATATTTTGAAATCAAAGATCAATATATGGAATATATCCTAATGTACCGCTTGGGAGATTTTTATGAAATGTTCTTTGAAGATGCAATTAAGGCGTCTCAGGCATTAGAAATTACATTGACAGCTAGAAATTGTGGCTTAGAGGATAAGGCCCCATTATGTGGGGTGCCCCATCATTCGGTAGATGGGTATATTAAACGGTTGGTGGATCAAGGCATCAAAGTTGCGATATGTGAACAAATGGAAGACCCTGCGCTTGCAAAAGGGATTGTAAAGCGAGAAGTTGTACGCATTATCACGCCAGGAACGATAACGGATCCAGATATGTTGGATGCATCTAACAATAATTATATTGCATCCGTTTCATTTGATGAGAATGGATTTGGTCTTGCATATTGTGATATAACAACGGGTGTGTTTAAAGCAACTGAAATGTCTCAGCGTACCACTCTTTTGGATGAGATTATTAAAATTGAGCCAAGTGAAGTCATTGTTCCTGAAGGTAGGGTTCTAGATGACACGATTCGTTCTTATTTGAATTCGGCTGACATTACTGTCACAGAGTATTTAGCCTATGCTTTTGAAACACATGCAAGTCGTCACGTTATTCAACGCTTGTTTGATGTGTTTTCAACAGAATCTTTAGGTTTTTCAGAGTACCCTATTGCACTAAATGCATGTGGGGGACTTTTGGCTTATGTTGAGGAGACAGCAAAAGTTCCATTGGCTCATATAACAGAAATTGACCTTTATACCCAAGGTCATTTTATGATGCTCGATAAATTTACGCGGCGAAATCTTGAATTGGTTGAAACCATGCGTTCAAAAGAAAAAAAGGGAAGTTTGTTATGGGTAGTTGATAAAACCAGCACAGCTATGGGCGCTCGGAAACTGAAAACATGGATGGAAGAACCGCTGCTGGATAAAGGGCAGATTGACAGAAGACTTGAAACGGTTGAAGTTCTTGTAGAGGATCTTATGCTAAGAAGTGATCTTAGAACTTTGCTCAAGCAAGTCTATGACTTGGAACGACTTGTATCCAAACTTGTTTATGGAAGTATGAACCCTAGAGATATGATTGCACTTAAAAATTCCCTAATGGTTTTGCCAGATGTTAAGGCGTGTATCCAGGGACAAATTGAAGGTGAGTTTGAAACAATTCATACGGAGATTTATCCGCTAGAAGATGTCAGGACGCTTATAGAATCCGCAATTGTTGAAGACCCTCCATTTACAATGAAAGATGGTGGTTTTATTCAAAATGGATTTAATGCAGATTTGGACGAATTGCGTGACATTGTAAAAAATGGGAAGAAATGGCTTCTTGAAGTGGAGCAACGCGAACGGGAAATGACGGGTATAAAAAATTTGAAAATAGGATTTAACAAAGTTTTTGGGTATTATCTTGAAATCTCAAAAGGCAGTGTTAAAGATGCACCAGATACCTATATTAGAAAACAGACTTTAGCAAATGCTGAGCGCTATATAACACCGGAACTTAAAACACTTGAAGAGAAAATTCTGGGTGCGGAAGAAAAAATAAATAGACTTGAGCAAGAATTGTTTTCAAATTTAAAAAGTCAAGTGATGGCTTCAATTACACCTATAAGAAAAACTGCAGGAGCTGTAGCGTCACTCGATGCACTTTTGGCGTTTTCTGAATGCAGTTATCGGTATGGGTATGTTAAGCCTAAAATAACAACGCGAGATGATATTCGGATCAAGAATGGACGTCATCCTGTTATTGAGCGTATTTTTAAAGACTCTATTTTTGTCCCAAATGATACGTACCTGAATGGAAAAGAAGACCAATTCTATATCATTACTGGCCCAAATATGGCAGGAAAATCTACTTACTTGAGACAAGTTGCATTGATAACTTTAATGGCTCAAATTGGATGTTTTGTACCTGCAGAAAAGGCTGAAATTGGGATTGTAGATCGAATCTTTACAAGAGTTGGTGCCTCGGACGATTTGTCCCAAGGTCAATCAACTTTTATGGTTGAAATGAGTGAACTTGCAAATATTTTAAACAACGCCACACCAAATTCTTTAATTATACTTGATGAAATAGGTAGAGGAACCAGTACTTATGATGGCCTCAGTATTGCTTGGAGTGTTGTGGAATACCTTGCTGAAAAATCGACAAAAACTCTTTTTGCAACACATTACCATGAACTTACTGAACTTGAAGGCCTGGTCAAGGGTGTGAAAAATTATAGAATTGCTGTAAAAGAAGCCAAGGATGATATTTTGTTTTTAAGAAAAATCGAACCAGGTGGCGCAAATCAAAGTTTTGGTGTTCAAGTTGCCAAGCTTGCAGGTGTTCCGATACCTGTTATAAAGCGGGCAAAAGAAATATTGGCAAAACTAGAAGTAAATGATATTAATAGAAATATTGAAAAAATGGGGGGTTCTGATTCTGCTAGAGAATCTTATTCAGTTAGCAGTTATGAAATTGACGAATCACTCTATAAGTACATTGAAACGGTTGAAGTAGATCAAATGACGCCAATTGAAGCAATGAATACCCTCTATACAATTGTTTCAAAATTTCGGGATCTTTAAGGAGCTTTTATATGAAAACAAATCGAATCGTGCGATTGGACGCAGGAACGGCAAGTAAGATTGCTGCTGGTGAAGTGGTTGAAAAACCTGCAATGGTGGTTAAAGAATTGGTTGAAAATGCCATCGATGCCGGCGCGAGTGAGATATTGGTTTCTATCAGTAAAGGTGGGAAAAGACTCATCCGTGTAACGGACAATGGCAGTGGTATCAACAAAGAAGATTTACCACTTGTTTTTGAAAGGCATGCAACCAGTAAAATTAGGACGATTGAGGACCTCTATAGTGTTGTCTCATTGGGGTTTCGAGGTGAAGCGCTTGCCAGTATTTCGGCTGTTTCCAATATAGAACTCATCACCATGCAAGAAGCCGATGAATCGGGCATTAAAGTTGAAGCATCGGGTGGGAAAATTCTTAAAACCACACCAGTAGGGGCTGTGAGGGGAACGTCAATTTCTGTTAAAGATCTTTTTTTTAATACACCCGCTAGATTGAAGTTTTTGAAATCTGATCAAGCAGAAACACGTGCTATAACAGAACTTATAAGTGTTTTGGCGATATCTCATCCGGAAGTCTCTTTCAAGTATGTTGTAGACGATCACCGTCAGTTTGACACACCTGGAAAGGACAAACTAGACCAGGCGATTTATTCAATTTACGAACCTGAACTTATGAAGCATTTGGTTGGTGTTGACGCACAGGATGGTGGCATGACTTTAAGGGGTTACATTTCTAAGTATGGGTACACAAAAGGCACAAGAGCTCACCAGTTTGTTTTTGTCAATGGTCGGTATGTTAAGAGTGACTTAATTAGAGATGTGATACAAATGGCCTATAAACCATATTTGATGCATAATCGGTATCCTGTATGTTTCTTATTTATGGACATTAAAGCAGATTATATTGATGTGAACATTCACCCGGCAAAAACAGAAATAAAATTTCACGATGAAGGTGCTGTTAAGCAGCTGATTTATATAGGTCTA
This sequence comes from Fusibacter tunisiensis, assembly GCF_016908355.1. GTDB lineage: Bacteria > Bacillota > Clostridia > Peptostreptococcales > Acidaminobacteraceae > Fusibacter_D > Fusibacter_D tunisiensis. The sequence goes on from NZ_JAFBDT010000022.1 coordinate 16,102, forward strand.
AAAAAGGCTTTTAACTTATACAATCAGACACCAGAGGTTACTTTTTCAGAAAAAGAGGTTTTTAAAAAGCCAGAGGTACAGTCATATTCAGAAGTTGTAGAAAAACCTATAGAAAAACCTGTACAGAAATTTGTAGATAGACCTGTCAAGAAATCAAATTCTGAATTTGATGCTTCAATTATGGAAGCAATGGCTGCGTTTGGCAGGGAAGTGACTGTACCAGAGCAGGAAGTCGTTTTAAGTTCAGCATATGATGATCTTGTTTATATTGGTGTCTATAATTCAACGTATCTTATGTTTGAAAAAGAAAAGCATTTGGTAATGATTGATCAACATGCGGCCCATGAAAAAGTGTTGTATGAGCAATTTATGACGGCTTTTAATAAGCAGAAGGTAGAGGGACAATTACTTTTGATTCCAGAGCCAATTGAACTCAATAGTTTGGATTTTTCGAAATTAGAGACGGCAAACTTGTTTTTGGAGCAACTTGGGTTTTCCTATGATGTGTTTGGAGATCAGACGGTTGTTTTAAGAGCAATTCCATCACTATTTGGTGTGTCAGCAGCTCAAACCCTTTTTCTTGAAGTTTTAGAGGGAATTGAAGATGGTTTAACACGTCACATACAAGAAAAGATTGCATCAAAGGCTTGTAAAGCGGCCATTAAAGCAAACGACATCATATCAGAGATGGAAGTTGACGCTTTAATCAATCGGTTAAAAATGTTGAAAGACCCATATACATGTCCTCATGGCCGACCAATTATGATTCAGATTCAACATACTGAAATTGAAAGAAAGTTTAAAAGAATTATATAATGATTGTATGGCTGAAGATTAAAATATATAATGTAAGATAGGTGTTTAAATGAAAAAAGTAATTATGATTGCTGGGCCAACGGCTGTGGGCAAAACTGAACTTTCTATAAGGCTTGCAAAACGCATAAATGGCGAAATAATATCTGCAGACTCTGTACAGATTTACAAATCATTAACGATTGGATCGGCGAAGCCTACGCTTTCAGAGAAGTGTGGGGTTCCACATCATATGCTTGATTTTTTGGAGCCTAGTGCGTCATTTTCTGTGAGTGATTATGCCCATATGGCAAGAAAAACAATTGAAGATATTTTGAGTCGTGGGAAAACACCTATAGTTGTTGGTGGAACAGGTCTTTACTTCAATGCACTCCTATATGATATGGACTTTGGAAGTGCACCTGAAGATGTTGACTACCGACGCCATTTGGAGCACGTTTCAAATGACAAAGGCTCTGACTACCTCTATCAGATTTTGATTGAAAAAGATCCGGATACAGCAAATAAGATTCATCCCAATAACATACGCCGTGTAATACGTGCACTTGAAGTGATTCATATTACAGGAAAAACTATGGGAGACTTTGCAAAAGATCCTGTCCCTGTTTCTGAATATGACCCTATATTATTTGGACTGACGCGGTCTAGAATGAAATTATACGGACGAATTAACAAACGCGTCGATCTCATGCTTGAAGCGGGCTTGATAGATGAAGTAAAAAATCTAAAAAAAGATGGAATTGATGATAGTTGTCAATCAATGCAGGGTATAGGTTATAAGGAGGTTTTGGAATATCTGGACGACAAATACGATTTTGATACAATGAAATCTATTTTAAAACAGAGCAGTCGCCGGTATGCCAAACGCCAAATGACATGGTTTCGTCGGTATAAAGAGATTCAATGGCTGGATTTGGATGCCTATGCATCTTTAGATGACATTATAGATAGAATCCTGTCAACACTATAAAGAGAATATGGAGGGGGAACAATGAAAAACGCAATTAATTTACAGGATGTTTTTTTGAACCAATGTCGAAAAGACCAAACGCCAATCACTATATTTTTAGTGAGTGGTTATCAAATTCGAGGATTGGTTAAAGGCTTTGACAGTTACACCATAGTCCTTGACAGTGAAGGAAAGCAACAAATGATTTATAAACATGCTATTTCCACAATTATTCCTTCAAAAAATGTAAATTTTCAAGCATAATTAATGAGGAACGTTCAAGGGAATTCCCGGAACGTTCTTTGCTCTATTGAGAGGTTGTTATTTCATGCGTGACCGGTTATAATGTTAAAGGTTAGTTTATAAGAAAGGTTGGTACCAAACATGATGGATTTAAAAGCAATCAATGCAATTCGCGTATTGTCAGCGGAGGCAATTCAAGCGGCGAATTCTGGTCATCCTGGGCTACCGCTTGGGGCAGCACCAATGGCTTACACTTTGTGGTCAAAGGAGATGAGACACAATCCGCACAATCCGGATTGGCACAATAGAGATCGATTTGTGCTGTCAGCCGGACATGGCTCAATGATGATTTACGCACTGCTTAATTTATTTGACTACGGTCTTTCAATGGCGGACATCAAAAATTTCAGACAACTGAATAGTAAAACGCCAGGTCACCCAGAGTATGGTCACACCAAGGGGATTGAGATATCAACAGGTCCCTTAGGACAGGGGGTTGCAAATGCAGTTGGGTTTGCAATGGCTGAAGCTAAGTTGGCCGCTCACTTTAACAGACCTGAGTTTCCTGTGGTAGATCACCATACATTTGCGCTTTCGGGCGATGGCTGTCTTATGGAGGGTATTTCTTATGAAGCCGCTTCTTTGGCGGGAACCCTTAAGCTGGGTAAATTGATTCTTTTATATGACTCAAATAGAATAACAATTGAAGGCAGCACAGATTTGGCTTTTGATGAAGATGTTTCAAAAAGATTTGAAGCCATGCATTGGCAAGTTCTTGAAGTTGAAGATGGCAATGATGTGGAAGCGATTCAAAAAGCCATTCAAGACGCCAAAGCTGAAACAGATAAACCGTCATTAATTGTCGTTAAAACTGTAATTGGATTTGGTTGTGCATCAAAACAGGGCTCTCATAAAGTGCATGGATCACCCCTTGGAGATGATGGGATAAAAGAACTTAAAGCGTTTGCGAACTGGGAAGGAACTGAAGCGTTTGATGTTCCAAGTGAGTTGCGCACATATATGGAAAATCAAGTGGCGGCTTTATCGAAATCTGAAACAGAATGGAATGACTTGTTTAAAGCATATGAAAAAGCATATCCTGAACTGGCAAAAGAATACAAAAAATGGTTTGATAACAAAGCCCCAATGGCTTATTTAGATTCTGAAGAATTTTGGAGTTACCAAGAGTCAACAGCTTCAAGAAGTTCGTCAGGAAAAGTGCTGAATAATTTAGCAGACGTAATGCCAAATTTATTTGGAGGATCAGCAGACTTATCACCCTCAAACAACTCTGATATTAAAGGGAAGCCATCGTTCCATCCAGGGTCATATGATGGTGTAAATTTACATTTTGGTGTTCGTGAGCATGCAATGGCTGCCATCGTTAATGGCATACAAGCACATGGCGGTTTGCGCGCATATGCTGCAACATTTTTTGTATTTTCTGATTATATGAAACCGGCAATGCGATTGGCAGCTTTAATGAATTTGCCTGTAACATATATTTTGACGCACGACAGTATTGGTGTAGGTGAGGACGGGCCAACGCATCAACCGGTTGATCAATTGGCCATGCTTCGTGCAGTGCCAAATCTTCAAGTTGTAAGACCTGCAGATGCTAGAGAAGTATCGGCCGCTTGGTATATGGCTATGACTTCAAAAAGCAGACCGACAGCCTTGGTTTTAACAAGACAAAAATTAGAAGCGCTTGAAGGGTCCTCAAAAGAAGCACTTAAAGGCGCCTATATCGTTTCTCCAGAACAGAATAAATTAGATGCAATTCTATTAGCAACGGGATCTGAAGTTGCCCTTGCAGTTGATGCACAAAAACAATTGCGTATGAATGGCATGGATACACGCGTGGTATCCATGCCTTGTATGGAAATTTTTGAAGATCAAGAACAGTCTTATAAAAATAGAATTTTACCTAAAGATACGCCAACACTTGCTATCGAAGCAGGGAGTCCATTTGGATGGCACAAATATGCAGATGATGTCGTTGCACAGGAAGGATTTGGTCTTTCTGCACCAGGAGACACTTTATTTGACTATTTTGGGTTTACGGTAGACAATGTGGTTTCAAGCGTTAAAAAAATGTTATAGTGTGTTTTCGTGAAAAAAGTCCTGAAGCAGAGTGCTTCAGGACTTCTTTTTTTCTAAAAATGACATGGCAAACGACACAAGCAGTAAGACGATTGAAAGATAGTACCACTCAGTCCGTGCATCTATAGGGCAGACACCTTCAGGCAATCTTTGTCTTTCAAGTGTTGTTGAAATTAAGGTATAGCCACTGATGCCAATGGCTAAAACAAAAATAAAATTGGACAGTTTTTTCATAAAAGCCTCCTTTAAGTAAATATAACATAAATCGCTTGTCGTCAATAGTGGTATTTTTTACATATTTCATGTATACTGAACAAAAATGATGGGGAGGATGCTTTTGGACTTTATAATTTGGCTGCAATCATTTCAAAATCAATGGACAGATATTTTCTTTATAGCAGTGACTATGTTGGGGGAAGCTGCTTTTTATATTACAATTTTAAGTTTAACCTATTGGTGTATCGATACTTCCAAGTCTACTTACTTGGTTTTTATACTCAGCCTATCTGTTGCCCTTAATGGTGCTTTAAAAGAAGTGTTTAATCAAATACGACCAATTGGCGTGGATGAAATTCGATCAATTTATACAGAAACTGCCACTGGGAAGTCTTTTCCAAGTGGACACACGCAAACAGCGACTTCCTTTTTTGTAGGGCTAATGGTTCTTTTTAGGAAGAAAATAGTTTGGCTATTTTCAGGGCTTGCCATTGTCTTAGTGGCCATTTCCAGATTATATCTTGGTGTTCACTGGCCAGCGGATGTTATTGGCGGGATTGGTTTTGGAATATTAGCAAGTATATTGGCACATCTGATAGTTAACAAATTTGACCCTAAGGAAGTATTTTGGCCTTATGGTGTACTGGTTGTTATAGGCTTTACTGGACTTATTTTTTTTGATTCAGAAGTTTATACACAAGCTTTAGGTGTTCTTTCTGGGTATATCATAGGAAGCTATATTGAAAATAGATATGTGCGGTTTACTGTAAACGCACCTTTAAAGATTCAAGTTTATAAGTATTTATTGGGACTCATTATGACTGGCATTTTATTTGTGGGGATGAAATATAGTTTGCCTGATAGTTCACTGGCAGACGGTTTGCGCTATTTTGCGACTCTGGTTTTTGTAATTGCAGGTGCGCCAGCGATCTTTATCAAATTGAACTGGTCCAAAAGAATGGAGAACTAAATGTCAATGACTTTAAAACCTTATTTTATGCGATTAAATGATTTGTATGATGAAATAGAAACTGGTACGTGCATGGGGTGTACAAACTGCTGCAGTGAGTCAGTGAATATGTCTTATTTGGAGTTTCAAAATGTATATTTAAACTGTTTTAAAGATGGCATTCATGCTGATCCTGAACGCTTAAAACGTATTTTGACCTATTATTTATTTGAGTGGGTTAAACCAATGAAGTGTCCTATGTTGGACTTAGATGGGCGCTGTGCAATCTATGCGTATAGACCCTTGCCTTGTAGACTTTATGGCAATTTAAAATCTGAAGCATATGGGCAAAACATGCAGGGGATTAGAAGGCAGAATTTAAAAATAGCAAAAGATATGGCGCTTCAATATGGTCTTTTAATGCCAATTGATATGGTTAAACGTGAAATTCCTTTTTGTGAAACCTATGAATCCAAAGCGCAATTGTCTTATGATGCAGTTTTAGCCTACTACGATCGTTTGATCAATTTAGATGGCGAATTGGTGTTTAAAGGCATAATGAAGCCGACTCAATTTAATAAAAATCTAGTCGGCTGGTTTATGGATGCGTGTTTTGATGAAATTTCCGATACGCCCATAAGTCGTGAAACCCTATATGCGTTAAGATTTGATATTTTAAAAGCACTCCAATTAAGACGACATTTGGATTGATTTGTTTGCAGCTGCTTTCATGGCCTCGATTAAAGCATTTCTAAAACCATTTGATTCCAATGTGCTTACAGCTTCAATTGTTGTTCCACCTGGAGAGGTTACTTGATCTTTTAGCGCGCCTGGGTGGAGGTCTAAATCGAGGAACATTTTGGCTGAGCCCATCACTGTTTGAGCAGCCATACGATAGGCTTCCTGTCTTGGAAGACCTAGTAGAACGCCAGCGTCTCCCATAGCTTCAATCATCATGTAGACGTAAGCGGGTGAAGAACCATGAACTGCTATAGCTGCATGCATAAGTCTTTCTTCAATCACTGCTGACGCGCCAATTGCATTGAAAATGCGCTTTACGGTTTCATATGATGTATCGGATACTTGAATATTTGAGCAAATAGAAGTCATCCCTGCATTTACAGCAGCAGGTGTATTTGGCATTGCTCTAAAAATTTTTCCTTTAGGAATCTGATTTTCCAATTGGTCAAGCGTAACGCCTGCAGCTATGGAAATGATAATTTGAGTGTCGGTAAAAAGGTGGGCTGTTTCACTTAATACAGAACCAATTAGATGTGGCTTAACTGCCAAAACAATAATGTTACTGTTTTTAACAACTTCTAGATTGTTGCGTGTTGCATGGACCTGTAATGTTTTTTCAATTCTAGACAAACTTTCGGCTTGTTTAACACTGACAATAACGTCATCATGTGTAAATTCATTTTGTGAAATTAAACCTTTAACGATGGCACTGGCCATATTTCCACCGCCGATAAAACCAATTTTATACATTTGTACCTCCGACTTTTTCTTTTAGTTTAACATATTGATTAATTCATTGAAATCATATAATATAGTAAGATGCTGAAATTGATATTTGGAAAGGACTAATAAATGACTTTAAAAGAAATAATTGAAATTCATAATGAAGATGAAGTGCTTGAGGCACTCGAAGAGATGTATCCAGAAACAAAAAATCAGAAAGAAGCTTACCGTGAAGTTTTAGAATATGTAAGACATACTCAGACAACACAATTTGATGACTTTGTGATCCATATTGGGTTAATAGATCCTTCAAGCAATTCTGAAACTTTTGAAGATGGCGTGGATGAAGAAGCTTACTTAAGTATATCGGGATATAGTGAAAAAGAAAATCTCAACTTTGCTTTAGGGTTTTGTAAATGGGAGGAGTGGGCCAATGCTGAAATTATTATTGAAGCGGATTTAATGATTTCAGGAGATGAACTCGCTGCACTTTGCATTTATGAAATGACATTCTATGGATTTGATCAGGAAACTATTTTTAAAGAGTTACAAGATTTAGAAAATGGTATTACCAATGAGCTTTACCATTAATTTGAAGAGAGGTGTTCGATTTGAATCCTAAGAAAAAAATATATGATTTGCTTTACGTCGTTTTTGGTTCAATTATTTTGGCAATCGCCATTACATCTATATTGAAACCAAATGGGATTATTACTGGGGGTATTACTGGATTTTCGCTTGTTTTAGAACAGATTTTTGGAATTAAGTATACCTACCTTTATTATGTTATATCTATTGGCGTGCTTATTACAACTTACTTGACACTTGGTAAAAGAGAAGCGCGTAAAATAGTGGTTTATTCTGTTACGTTCCCTGTTGTGCTGATTTTTTTCGAGCGTTTTCAGTTTAATTTAACTGAAAATGATTTGTTTCTTGCGTCCGTATATTATGGAATAATGGCAGGCGCAGGGACTGGATTGGTATTAAAAGGTGGTTTTTCATCTGGTGGAACAGACACCATAGCAACGATTATAAACCGAAAATTATTTCGTTTTATGAGCGTTTCCACCATTATTGCTGCACTTGATATTGGGGTTATTATTTTTGCAGCCTTTGTCTTTGATTTAAGAATTGCGCTTTATGCTCTGTTGACTCAAGTGGTTGCTATGAAAGCTGTTGAGGTTGTTTTATTTGGTTTTTCAGCAAAGTTGGTAAAACTTGAAATCATCAGTGAATATGAGAAAGACATTGAAGTCTATATATTGAATCAGGTTAGACGTGGCATTTCGAAATATAATATTATGGGTGGTTACACCAATTCAGGACGGATAAAACTTGTAACGATTTGCTCGTTAAGAGAATCCATTTTAATTCGTGATAAAATTGCCGAAATTGATGCCAAAGCATTTGTTAGTGTTTTGCCAGTAAATTCCGTATGGGGTGAAGGTGTTGGTTTTGACCGTTTAACATTAGACCAATCTTAAAGAAAACCTGTTTTCAGCATGTGCTGAAAACAGGTTTTTAATTAGTTCAAAAATTCTTCTAATTTATTGGCATTATCTGGGAACTTTAGTTCTATAACTTCGCGTTCCCTGTTGGTTTTCTCAAAATAAATATAGATTGAATTTCTTTTTTCGCTTTTTCGATTGAATACGTACCCATCGTTTAATAGTTTTTGGATCCGCGTTCTTGCTTCAGACAATTCGTGTTCATGCTCTTTTTGTTCATTGAGAAAATGAGCTCTTGCTTGTTCGCGTATGGTTCCACGGCTCTTATCATGGACGACATTGCGTTTGGCATTCGTACCTCTGTAAGGCATTCACATCACACTCCTTGTATAGACTTAATAACTACATACCCTGTTATTGTCGTTTAACACGAGCGATTTGATTTAATTTTTTATAGATTTGACCGACGCCAATATGCCAGTTGGGATCTTCTGCATAAATTTCATTAAGCCAAACTAAAGGCGATGCGTCATTTGGCAGACTTTTTAGCCTATTTTTTACCGTGTTGGATGCAATCCGAGTCGAATCTGAAAAATTGGTATTGTATTTTTCCCAAGACTGAAAGACATTATAAGGGTTGTTGATGATTTCATCTGCAAACCTGTGCTCTAGGGGGACAAAGCTTTGTTCATGTCCTGCAATTGCAAAAATAAGCAATGGGTCTACGTCGAGTTCTCGTGTTATTCGAATAACTTCATTAAAGTATTCGGGTTCAGAGAGTTTGGAATTTCTTTGAAATTTTAAATAATTTTTTAAGTTAAAGTAATTAAAGTCTTGAAAGGAAAAGGGGTCTGGACTAAAAGTCAAATAGGTAAAAGAATTGCCATATAAAGATTTTAATATTGGGTCATCAATCGTTGTGACATACATATTTGCAGGGAGACTTAGGACTGAATAATTGGGTTCAAATGTAGTGGTGGACGATTGAGGGGGGCGTAACTTAAGTGATACCAATAGAATCACAAATATAATTGTGGCAAAAGCAAGCATAAAACGAATTGGTTTTCTATGATTGATGCTTTTAGGAACAGATTCAAAGAAATCAAGAAAATTTTTAAGTTCTTCAGATCGGATAGAAAATTCGGCGGTTTCTTTTAACCAATCTTTTGCCATTTCCAGTTGGATTTCCGGTGTCAATTCCAATTCGAAAATAGTTTTAAAAACATCATATCGCGTTAATTGACTTTGTTGATCCACTAATATTTTATGTAAAAGGATATCTTTAATTGTAGCTTGTGTGGCGAAGTCAATACCAGACAAATGCGTCTCAATGACTTTGTGAACGGCATTCACAAAGAGCTGGATTTTGGCATTTGAAGGCATGTGGCTGTTGAGTTGATAGATGTGATTTCGAATTTGAATCATTTCAGTTATAGAAATAATTTTTCGGTTTCTAAGATCTTCAATCGTTTTAAGCATTAGTCGCCTCACACATTAGGTATGATATAATCATACCATGAAAGTTCTCAAAAAAAAACACGCATTACTGGAGGAAAATTTGGAAGGAATGTCCTTGAACATGATTTGGAAAAAACTATCTCTAAGTGAACTTATGAAGTACCATAAACCAGAGCTTGTGGAAGGGTATTGCAAACAGTGTTCAAACTATAATTTGAATTGGTCTTGTCCACCTCATGATAGAGATGTTCTTAAGGCGTTTTTAAACTATAAAAGTGTCATTGTATTTGGCGTTAAGACAAAAAATTTCACGCGGACAAAATCCCAGTTAACGCATTTTTTGATTTCCATTTCAGACAAATTACCATGTCATGTTCTAATTTCAGGGAATTGTGACCTTTGTAATAAGTGTTCGAAACCCGACCGTGACGTTTGCACCTTTCCTAGAAAAATGAAATATTCTCTTGAGTCATTGGGATTCCATGTAAGTGATATATGTGAGAAAGTACTTGGGGTGCCCTTAACTTGGGATTCTGAAAATCCCGAATATTTTGCAGTAGCTGCAATTTTCTATCCGAGTGAACTCGAATTAACTGTCAAAAAATATCTCAGAGAAGGGGTTGACATTATCACTAGTTAGTAATATAATTCAATTATAGAAAGAATCATCTGGCAGGCTTAAACCTGTCATTTGATAAAATATAATATTACTAATTAGTGAAAAGGAGACTGTGTTATGAAAAAAATCAAAGTAGCAGTAATTTATTATAGTATGAGTGGGACAAATTATCAGTTGGCAAAATGGGCAGGAGAAGGTGCAGAAGCGGTAGGCGCAGAAGTTCGAGTTCTTAAAGTTCCGGAATTAGCACCTCAATCTGTAATAGATGGCAATCCAGGATGGAAGGCTCATGTGACAGCTACTCAGCACGTTCCAGAGGCATCAATTGATGACTTGGATTGGGCAGATGCCATTATTTTTAGTACACCAACAAGATTTGGCATGATGGCTTCACAAATGAAACAGTTCCTGGACCTGACAGGTGGTCTTTGGGCTAAAGGCAAAACAGTAAACAAAGTTGTTAGTGCCATGACGTCTGCTCAAAATGCGCATGGTGGCCAGGAAGCAACCTTGTTGTCCCTATATACAATTATGTATCATTGGGGTGCAATTGTTGTGGCGCCTGGATATACAGATCCAGTTATTTTTGGCGCTGGAGGAAATCCATATGGAACCTCTGTATCTGTTGACCAAGATGGAAATATGGTAGAACCTGTTGAACCAGCTGTTAAGTATCAAGCGAGGAGAACTGTTGAAATTGCAAAGCGCATTAATCAAATAGTTGACTAGTTAACGACTGGTTTTCAGTAGGCCTTCACATCACTGTATGTGAGGGCTTATTATTTTTTTGAAATGATACATTTTTGACATATGTTTAAAATGAGCGTTGACACCCCACGTATAGGGGCGTAAACTGATAACGGTTATTAATTACAAACGGTTTAGGAGGAATGAATGAAAAAAGTAGTGGTTGTTGGTGGCGGTGTTGCAGCAAAAGGGTTTTTAGGAGCTTCTATTGCTCTAAACAGAGATGTGGCCTATACAATGATTCGGAAAAATACCCGAGGACCAGTTCCATGTGGGATTCCATATGCTTTTGGAATAGTTTTGTCTACTGGATCTCATCCAGTCTTTCCCCCATTTCCAGGCAAAGATTTAGAGGGTATCTATGTTATAGAAAAAGATCTTGATAAGGTTGTTGCGTTAAAACCTGTTGTTGAAGCTGCAAAATCAGTTGTTATTGTTGGTGGAGGCTTTATTGGTGTTGAAAGTTTTGAAGGTGATGGGCATGTTGAATCTGTTAAATTAGCAGATGGCACTCAAATCAATGCAGACCTTGTTTTTGTTGCAATTGGCGCTTATCCAAATGTAGACTTTGCCAATAAAATTGGGCTGGACTTGGACGACAAAAGAGCTGTCAAAGTGGATGCATTTCAGCAAACATCTGATGAAAATATTTTGGCAATTGGAGATTGTGCTTCAAAAATAGACATTTACACAGAAAAATCAAGTAATATTAGATTGGCCTCAATCGCAGCAAAAGAGGGGCGCAATGCAGCCTTAAACCTTTTTGAACACAAAATGAAATTTGAAGTGCGTGGTATTATGAATTTGTTTTCAACATCCGTTGGTGGAACTTATTTTGCAGCTGCTGGAATGACTAAGTCACAATGTGTGAACCTGGGATATGATGTTGTTGAAGTTTCAGTTGAAGCAGCAAATAGACACCCTGCTGCCCTACCTGGAACTGTAAAGACAAGGGGATTTTTTTCTTTGACAAGAAGGATTTAAGGCTTTTAGGAGGTCAACTGGTTGGAGACAAAGAAGTTGCTGAAGTGGTTAACGCTTTGGGAATCGCAATTCAAAATAAAGTTGGTGCAATAGAGCTCTATCAATATAATTATGGAACACATCCACTTGGGACAGCATCACCAAATCATTATATTTTGCATCAAGCGGGCCTTAAAGCACTGGCTCAAAACTAGACCATATTTTCGCCATATTTAGCATCTATAATCAAAATAGAGTTATTTAAGGAACACTATATCTTGAGAGGAGAAAATTATGAAATCTAAAAAAATGATTATTGGTTTGATGATGCTGGTGACACTTTTGGCAAATGGTGTTGTGATGGCAGATGTAAATGACTATGGGGCAGTAGGTGCTATGACAGATGAGGCGTATACATTAGAGGAAATGCTAGTCTATGCCATTCAAGATGAATATTTGGCACGTGGTGAATATGAGTCGATTATGGAAAAGTTTGATGTCCAGAGACCTTTTTCAAATATTATTAAGTCAGAAGAAACACACATTAGTTTACTGGTTCCATTGTTTGAACAATACGGATTTGAAATACCTACTGATACTTCTGAAGACCACTTGATTATTCCGGACACAATTACAGAAACATATGCAATTGGCGTTGAGGCTGAAGAAAATAACATTGAAATGTATGCAACTTTTTTACAACAGGATTTACCAGAAGAAGTTAGAGATGTGTTTGAGCGACTTTTAGCATCTTCTGAAAATCATTTAAGCGCTTTTGAAAATGGATTAAGTCGGTCAACACAAGGTTTCGGTCGTAGAGGTAAATAGAAATTAAATTAAAATTGAAATTTAAATTTAAATGAAGCATATGCCAGATGCTTCATTTTTTTTTGCTAAAATAAACGATTTGCGCAGGAAGTTGTAATATTCTCCAATTAATTTTGGAAGCTCATCCAATATGAATTATATTTAAAGTCGATTATAATCATATTAAGTTAAATTATTAGGAGGATTTATGGCTAAGCTAGAACTTAGAAACATTAACAAAATTTATGAAAATGGATTTCACGCTGTAAAAGATGTTGATCTTGATATTGAAGATAAAGAGTTCATGATTTTGGTAGGCCCTTCTGGGTGTGGTAAGACAACTACGCTTCGTATGATAGCAGGACTTGAAGAAATCAGTAGTGGTGACATGAAGATAGGTGATCATCTTGTTAACGATGTTGCACCAAAAGACAGAAACATCGCCATGGTGTTTCAAAATTATGCACTGTATCCGCATATGTCTGTCTATGACAACATGGCTTTTGGTCTTAAACTTTCAAAAATACCAAAAACTGAAATTCATGAGCGTATTGATAAGGCAGCTAAAATACTTGATATTGATCAGTTGTTAACACGTAAACCTAAACAACTTTCAGGCGGACAAAGACAAAGAGTCGCACTGGGAAGAGCAATTGTGCGGAAGCCAGAAGTTTTTTTAATGGATGAGCCCCTTTCAAATCTCGATGCAAAGTTGAGAATACAGATGCGTGCTGAATTGATTCGGCTTCATAATGAACTTAGGACAACTTTTGTATATGTCACACATGATCAGACTGAAGCAATGACCATGGGCACGCGAATTTGTGTTATGAACAATGGCATTATTCAACAAGTTTCAGATCCGAAGACAATCTATAATAAGCCTGCCAATCTTTTTGTTGCTGGCTTTATTGGAGCACCTCAAATGAACTTTATTGATGCCAAGTTGGTTGAAAAAGAAGGCGGTATTTTTGCGGTTATCGAAGGCAGTGAACTTAGGCTCAGCGATGAGAATGCTTCAAAAATCAAATCGGGTAATTACGTGAATAAAGAGGTCATATTAGGTGTACGTCCTGAAGACATAAAAATTATAGATGCAGATAATGGCCTTAAAGTTAAAGTTGAAGTTACTGAACTTTTAGGCAGTGATTCAAATGTTTATTTTACGTTTAAAGGGAAGCAATATATTGCCAAGGAAGACAGTGCAATCAACTTGTCTTATGGTCAAGAAATTCAAGTGGCCTTCAATAACGAACGTATCCATTTGTTTGATAAAGAATCTGAACAGTCTATCCTTCTTTGATTGAAACATCCTTATGTTTGGGACAGCACTTTACGTCTGTCCCATATCTCTTTATGTTAAATTATGTTAAAATTAAGCATATAATATTAGAGAACTCTATAAAAGGATGTTGTTATGGAAAACTTACTAGAAGTGTTGAAATCGATATTATCTTGTGAAATTGAATGGGTTGAACGTCCTAAAACAAATATATTGGAAACCCAAACTTATATTGGCAAATTGGCCTATAAAGGACTTTTAGTCCATGCAAAACTCAGTGAAACTGAGATTAAATTAATTGAAAAACTACTGGAAGCAAGAACAGAAGAGGAAGGGGTTAGTGCACAGGATTTGCTACTAAACCCACAAGGCCATCTTTATGATAAGGTGGCGCAATCATATCCTTTGAGGCTATGGCGTGTCCTATATAAAGACAGTCAAACGGAAGTTAGATTGATTCTTAAATCAACTTTTCGAAGAGATAGAATTCTGCATATGTCAGACAACGAAAGTGTCGTTTTAACAGGAAACAGTGATATTTCACCGATAGAGTTATTGAGTATTTTAGAATCTGAAGCACTTACACGTGTGAAAATTGTTGTTGGAAGATGGATTGATCAGGCTTCAGAATTATATGCAGCCTATATAGAATCAGATGCGCTTTTGGAACTGGGAAAGTTACTTAAAATTCAAGAACAAGTTTTTGAATATGAGACCCTAAAAATCCCTTTATTTATAAGACAAATGGATTTTGATCGCGAACATTTGGCGCAGTACTTTAAACCTATGGGTGATATTGAATTGGAACAAACTGCACTTAGTTTTTTATCAAACAACCTAAACATTACTGAGACGGCTAACAAACTGTTTATTCATAGAAATACTTTGATTTACAGGCTTAATAAACTTGAAAGTATTACGGGTTATGACATTCGAAAATTTAATGATGCCATTAACTATTATTTAAGTTATCTTGTAAGTCAAATAAAATAGCAGTTAAAGTCCTAAAAGTCCCTCAGGGACTTTTTTTTTAAAACAGATTTGGAGAGTGACTGTATGATATTGAAAAAGGATTTTTTATGGGGGGCTGCATACCATACAGCATGCCCTGGATCCGGAACGTATTTTAATTGGTGGCGCAATTAGTTCAAGACCAGATTTTATTTCAAATATTAATTTGATGTTAGACATGTTATATAGCACACAAGAGGGATTTATGTCACGTCCCGAGATTGATTTGTGCGCTTGTGGTCCAGATGCAAACATGATTGGTGCTGTTTATAATTTTATAAAAAAACATGGTGGTTGACGTGCCCGTTTTTGCGGTGTTATAATCATAGTGTCGAAAACGGTTTCGATTTTGGAAGGAAGTGAAAGTCGTGGTAACTATATATGATATCGCAAAAGCATGTGGGTGTTCCAGTGCAACCGTTTCTAAAGCATTAAACAATTACCCAGATGTGAACATAAAAACAAAAGAGAAAATTAAAAAAAAGGCCAAAGAACTTGGATTTGTCCCTAATCTTCAGGCGAGGGCGCTTAGTACAAAAAGAACTTGGAATATCGGGGTTCTTTTTGAAGATAAAAGTAATAGTGGGTTAACGCATTATTATTTCTCACAAGTTTTACAAGCAGTCAAGGAGCAGGCTGAGGAAAAAGGTTATGATATAACTTTTATATCAAAAAATCTTGGAGGCGTCGACATGTCCTACCTCGAGCACTGTAATCGTCGAAACATCGACGGTGTAGTGATTGCATGTATTGATTTTAAAGACAATCAGGTTCAAGAATTGATGGCGAGTAAAATACCTGTTGTGGTGATTGATTATGATTCAGAGTTTGTCAGTGCGATTATGTCAGATAATGTGCGTGGTTTGTATGAACTTACCAGTTATTTGATTGCACTTGGTCATCGAGATATTGTCTATGCATATGGTCATGAAGTTTATGTAACAGAGGAACGTATTAGAGGGTTTAAAAAAGCACTTGATGAAGCAGGAATCCCATTTACAGAGGATATGTTGGTTAAGTCTAGATATAGTGAAAAACAAGCCAATATAGATGCAGTTGAAGAAATTTTGAAGAGAGAAAAATTACCGACTGCTGTACTGTTTCCAGATGATTATGCTGCAATTTGGGGCATAAATGCTTTTAGAAATCATGGGGTCAAAATACCTGAGGACATTTCTGTTGCAGGGTTTGATGGTGTTGAAATTGGTGAAATGATTTTCCCTAGGTTGACAACGATTAAGCAAAATACAGTACGGTTGGGAAAGGAAGCTTCTTTGAAGTGCATCCAGTTGCTAGAATCTAAATCTAAAGATAATACAAAAATAACAGTTGGAATTGAATTGATTCCAGGTGGAACGGCTATGCCGCCCAAGACTCAAATGTAAAAAACGCTATTGCAAATCTCAGATTTGCAATAGCGTTTTTGTTAGTAAGTGGTAAATTCAAATGAGGTTGAATGGTTATATGGTTTATCTGGTGTTACAACAGCCACTTGATCTAAATTGTTGTTTGTTATATTAGGAAGGTCTTGAGTTTCAAAACAAATGCCTGTGTGGTTTTTAAACAGCTTACCAGATTTACTTGTGTAACTTTCTAAAAAATTTCCAGTATAAACCACCATGTAGGGTTGAGTTGTTTTAATGGTCATTTGACGTCTGGAGATTGGCTCTTTTAACTCAGCAACATGCAAACCGTTAGAAAGTTTGAAAGGATGATCAATGGCAACTGATTTTGCATTAATTGTCCTTGTATGTGTAAAGTCATACAGAGTTGTTTCTATAGGTTCAAGTGAAAGTGGTAGGCACTCGTGATCCAGTGAAGCAACGTGGGTGGCATTTAGTTTTAGCAAATGGTTGTCTATGGTAAGGCCAGCATCTCCAGTTAAGTTGAAGTAGCTGTGATTGGTTATGGAGAGATAAATCGGTTGCGATGTTGTGACATAGGTTTCAAGTGTTAGGCTTTCAGCTTTAAGTCGGTAGGTGATTTGATAAGATACTGTTGCGCCATAATTGGTGGATTCTGTTTCTAAAGTGACATGTGTATCGCTTTGTGAAATGGGACGCCAATTGATTAGATGCAGACCTTCATTGCAGCAGTGCAAACTGTTTGGATGGCAACTGGTATCTAAATTTATTATGATGTTATTAACATGAATTTGACCGTTTTTTGTTCGTCCAGCAATTGGTCCTGTAATGCACCCTAGAAAAAGTGAATTGTTGTAATAATCAGCATAATCCTCGTATTTTAGGACGACATTTTGACGCAAGCCATGGCAGTCTTTTGCCATAATTTTAGTGATAATACCACCAAGAGATAAAACATCTACGCAGAAACCGGTTTCGCTACGCAGGTTAAAAATTTGTATATTGTTCATAAAGCCCCCTTTGAATTTTAAACCAATTCAAGTGTTAGATTAATTACATCATACTGGTTAACCCTTGTAAAGTCAAGATTAGCGAGAGATTTCAAAAAAATTGTTAAGGAAATATGAACAAATAGTAAAATCCCTATTGACCATAAACCGAAAAATCAATATAATAAAAATATCGAAAGCGATTTCGGAATTGATAGTGTTTGCTATAAGGAGATACGTTTTATAAATAAGTCTTTTTTTTACAATGAAACGAAAGCGGTTTCGAAAAAAATGATTGGAGACAAAGCCAAGAATGGGAAACTATAAAAATGAAGTGCTCTTTAAGCAGGTAGCGGATGTGTGTGCAATTGAGGCGAGAGCAAAGTACAATCAAAACAAAAGGAACGGCGATTTTGGAATATATAAGGGTTTAACGATGTGGTCTCCGAATATCAATAGCCATCTTATGGTGTGACCAACGCACATCTCTTGAATGTAATGAGATTATGACTCATTTTGGCATGGATACACTGGGTGAATTGGTTGGGAATAAAGCATTAACTGGATTTACAGCACCAAAAATTCTTTGGCTTAAAAAAATCTCCCAGAAATTTTCAACTAAAATAGCCGAGAAGTCCCCCGCCTCTAAGCCACCTTGCTCACGGAGTGATAGTGCAGATGGGGGATGAATCGACTTGTTTTTGACCCTAAAAGATGATATACTATATTCAGTAGTAAAACATATAAATGAGGTAAAAAGAATGAAATTAGACA
>NZ_JAFBDT010000023.1 GCF_016908355.1 Fusibacter tunisiensis
AGGAGTTTTGTGATAAAATAGTATAGAAAGCAAGTCTGATTTATATGAATTTGACTATCATAGGAAAGCGCAACCAGAGACGCAGAATTCTGGTATTAATAACTTGAGTTCATGTAACTCAAATTCTCTAGAAACCATAAAGTATTTATTGGCCTTACCTTTGTCACAAAGAATATCAAAACCATACTCATTCAGTAAAGCAATATCATTGTAAATAGATTTTCTTTCGGCATTTATTCCCTTATCATTAAGTCGTTTTATTATTTCACTTACAGTCAACTTATGAGTTTCATCAGTCTCATCATGCAACATTCGCAATATATACAACAGCTTTAACTTTGTTTTTGAACCCATAAATACCCCTATTTCACATAAGTGTTTAACACTTTAATACATTCATTTTTTTCTTGATTGTTCAGTGACTTGAAAAGCTCGACCACAGAATCAATTTTTAGCTCTTTCATCTTAGACTTAACATCAAATCTCCAATTTCCAATCATATTAACATTATCTTCATTTAAGAAATCTGGTAACACCTCAGTTTTTGCTAGATAAGATTGACATTTCTGAGCATTCCAAGTGTTAAACATCTCATCTTTATCAAACTTTTGAGAGTCCATCCAATAATCATTTTCTTTTTGAATTTCATTTTCAATAGATGATCTATAATTATCCAACATGCTATTTAGATCAACATCATCAACGAACTCCTCATATTTCAACTTAAGTTCATCAATTCTATCAGCCCTATAAGCTAGGGTATTGTTAGCCTTCATGTCATTAATGTCAGATAGGCAAGATGTCACAACTCTTCCAATCACCATAATATATTCTTTTTCATCATGTCTAATCCCCTTTTCGAGCAATTCATTAATAAGATTTTTTATTTCTTCTGCATCTTCAAGAGTATTAATTTCATAAGATCTATCATAGATTTCAGTAATTTGTGCTTTAATTTTGTCTAAGAACTCAACTACTTGATTAATAATTTTATTCAACGATTTCACATAAGAATCTCTCGTTCTATTATCAATCACTTTGTTTTGCTGGATTAACCCCAGCAGTGAATCTCCTTCTTTTTGAAGATTTAGTAATTCCTCTTGTGTTAAATATTTTGTAGGTTTTGTGACTTTAATAAAAGCATCACATTTTTCAACCGCTTCTTGTACCATCCTTATGTTTTTTAGATTACCAGTAGTTCTTTCCATATGGTCAAGTGTTTCAGTTGCAAACTTACCATATCCGAGTTCTTTCAAATTTTCCGCAAGACGCTCGAGCCACTTTCTGTATGGACCAACTCCTGAAACAGACATACACTTCTGTTTCTTTATATATGTCATATATCTTTCTTCAATAATATCGCGACCATTATCTTGAATTATATCTAACTTATCTATCTCACTATTTGGAATATCAAAATGTCCACTTTCTTCACGTTCACTCTCAACTAAGTGCTTTCCTTTTACCATGGCATTAAGCAAGTACTTAAAGTCCAATCTATCGGTGGTTCCTCTATTAAACTCACCTTGAATAGATATTATCTTATTTTGAAAACTTCTTAATTGATTTATACCTATGTCCAACCTCATATGACATGTTTGAACTCTATCAACTAACTCCTCTGGAGGATCATTTTCCATTTCAAGACTTTGAAGTTTTTCAGTGAGTTCTTCAAATCTTGCAATATTAGTCTCATGCTCAATTTCATTACATAAAACCTGATACTTTTTCAAGTAACCTTCGATATTGACTTTTATGATTTTTGAAGATTCTAGGATCTTTAAATCAATGGATTTGTCTTTATAAAACAAAGTGCTCCACTCGGTATTTTTTATGATTTTATCCCTAAATACAATTTTAGCTTCTATGCCCTTCAGCTTCATATATATCGATAACAATAGCGCAAAAGAATAATCATTCATCCCAATAGGTGTAGTTACACAACGATTATAAACATCTATTAAAGAAAGTGCCTCGCTTTTTTTAAACTCCCTATCAAGTGATGTAAACAATTTATATAAGTTTCTATTTGAAGGGTACTGCATTTCATATTTTTCATTTAAAACGCCCCAACCTATTTTAGGATTCACCAACACATTTGTTACAATATTTCTCATACCTTTATCTTGAACCTGAATCCATGAATAGTTTAATGCACCCGCTAGCATACTCTTAGCAATTAGACATAAATTCTTTTTAGGTGTTGATAACTGCTTGTTTGTAAAACCCTCAAATGGGAAAGGAATCACATCTGTATAAAGACTCTCAAACTTCTCCTTTAACACTGCTTTCATACGTTTATCAGTATTTATGACACCATCAATTGTAATCATTTCTCTATTAGATTGAAGCTGTTTAAAAGTTTGTTTCATATCAGAATCATTGTTCTCTAAAAATTTATCGATAAATCTACTATACTTAATCGATTCTTCTTTTGAGAACTTTGCAATAATTTTCTCATTAAACAAGGTTTTGTAAAAATTCTGTTCACTGTCATCTAGCAACCACATAACAACAGGATACTTGTCTAAATGATATTTATTGTTCAATTTTACAACTTGATCGTACGAGTCTCCTTCTGACAAGTAAACATAAATAAATACTCCCCTAGTAGATGTTATCTGTGTACTATTCTTTAAATCCTCACATAGTGACTTAAAATAGCTCTCGTCCATTTCATTCGTAGTTCTTATTTCCTGTCTATAAGACCACTCATTCGTCTTAATATTATGCATTTTGGCAAAATCAGTTTGCATATCTGATAATAGACCAAGCTTACTTTTTACTTCGCCTGTTATTAGTGACTCAACTGTAATAAAATCTAACCTATTTCTTACACGATTGAAATGAGCATTAAAGTCATTCTGACCAGTAGCATCTTCAACAAAGTCATATGTATGACGATTTTCATCGTAAACAATAACACCTACATTATTCTCTAAAACTTCTAAACTATCATCAATGATTTTAATATTTAATCCAGATAGTGATGAAAACGCACGCAACAACTCTTCTTTCCTTTTAACTCTAAATTTAAGCAACTTAAAAACGAGAATTGATGACAGCACCTTTTCTTGATGACCTAAAAGTTTTTCACCGTGTTTTACTAGGATTCTGTCAAACATCATGCAATTTTCACTACGCTGACGACCTTCTTTTTCAGCTAGTAATAGTTCTGTGAACAATTCACCTTGAATAATATCAGTAGCAAATATTTCAGGTAGGAGCCCAAGCTTGTCTACATTTTTATCACTAATTGATTTAATTGAATCCATAAAGAAGTTCAGAGCAGATCGCTGTTGATACCAGTCAGACAAACTCGTTAGTAATAACACCGATAAAGGATTCATAGGATAAATCCCTTTTACCAAAATGTCTTTAAACTTTTTTTCATCTTTCCAAACGCCCTTTGTATTTGCGTAAGTAGACCAAACTTTAATATCTTCAAATAACAAATTATATTTTGACACATTCTCTGATGATTGAAGATTCTCAAGAACATATTCATTATACAAATGGCTGTCTTTACTAGATACTAAATTGGCAAATATAGTCTCTAAATTACTAGATAAATATAATTTTTCACCAGATTCATACCTTCCAATGTATCTTGCTATACTTGACGATTTTTTTACTCTCGCCATATAAGTTTTCAAATCCGATTGTATGAAGCCAACCAGAATTATACTATTATTACTATCCTGAATAGTTTCATATATTTGTTGCAATGCAGAATCGCCTGCTAACTCAGGTCTATCAGCTGCAAACTCAATATATCTACCAAACTCATCGAACAAAATAAGTATTTTGTTAAAAACACCGTTATCACCACACAAACGATCATTTAACTTCTTTAAAATTTCACTTGCTGTTATACCTTCATCCCAGCGAATTCTAGTACCATTAATTTTCTCATATACATTATTAACCTTATTAAAGACCTTATCATCAAAAATCTTCTCTAACATATAATCATATAAGCCCATACTAGATTTGTTTATTTCAGAGAATTCATCATTAAAGTGCTTCTCGTGTAAATTAAAGTTCCGTTCAATAAAAATTTTTGCAATCGTATAAGCTTTAGTAATATCAGAGAAAAAGTCATCACTATATCCATATGCGGATAATACTTTTTTTGAAGCTCGCAATATTTCAATATTCAAATTGAAATCCTTCATACCATTTAGAACAAGAACTAAATTCTTTTTATCATTATCCATTTTTATTTGTTCTGCAATTACTTTATCTGCACTTCTCATGTTGCTCAATATTCGATTCACAATATCTGGATCTTTATTTTCAAATAATTTCCCAAGAGTAACTGCCATATGGGACTTACCAGTACCATAACCTGCAATTGTCAACATAAGTGGGTTCCCATTTTCACTATTCAACTTATCTGATATAAGTTTTGCATACGAACATGTATCCATCAACTTATGATCCGTGAACTCAACTTCACCTTCAGTAACTCCAAAAAAATCAGGACCATGAAATACAAAGTTCTCTGCAATTGCTTTAGCTTTATCTTGATAAAACCAATCTACTTGAACCGCTCCACCAAATACTACATCATCTTTTACTTTTATTAACTCTGATAACTTCGCCATAATACACCCCCTAAATTAGTTCGGAATAAATCAATTCTATCAAATCCCTTATATTTCTCTTAAGTACAATAATTATTGGATTTAATTGTCGATTAAGATGAAGCCAACCTTTATCACTAGCTTCACTAAGAAAATCAAGAACTCTTCTTTCACTCCAATTTAGTGAATTTTGCCATTTGAGTTCTTCAAACAACTCCCTTGTAGTAAATTCAGACCTGTTATCATCTAAATTCTTTAGCTCAAAATAGAGACTATACAAGATACCATATAAATACTCATCATCATAATCAAATTCTTTAAACACTATATAATCATCCTCTATATCACTTAGATCAAGATTTCCAAATGAATTAGAACTTGAATATGCTGTATTAAAAGCTGACAACTTAGTACTCTTACCAAAGTACTGATGAATATCATGATCAATTACATCTCTTTTTATTTCTGTGCCATATTTGAATTGAAGTTCCCTATAAATAAAGCACCATAATCCAGCACCTGCATTCGGTGATGTTAAAAACATATGACATAACAGACGACTTAAATCTTCAGAGAAGAATGGATCTTCTCTAAAGATTAACTCGCCTAACTCAGTTCTTTTCAAATATAGCTTGCCTTCTTGGCTGTTCATATTTATTAAATTCATATATTCAGAATACTTTATATGTGGTAGTACCTTACCCGATGATTTGCCTGTAGGAATTCCTGTTATATCGGATATCTCCTCAATCGAGTATGCTACATCACCATCTGCTATACTAAGAATTTTCCCTATATAATCAAAATTGGGGTAAAATGTTTGATGAAAATTAATATTAGTGTTGTTCATTATAAGTTTCCTCGCACGTCTCTATAAATATCTCAATTTCTTCTTCAGTAACAAACGGAGATTTCGCACGTAAAAATTCAGATGATGACGCAGTTTTTAATAACATGTCTCCTTTTCCCAACAAAGTTTCTGCACCTGAAGTATCTAGCACTAAACCAGAAGCAACTGAATCTGCTACTCTTAACCCAACTCTTGCAGTTAAATTATTTCTTATTGTAGTTGTTATAATGTCTGCTCTTGGCGACTGTGTACAAATTATTAGGTGAATACCTGCCGCCCTTGCTTTTTGAGATAATATTTTAATAGCGCTTTCTAATCTTTTTGCTAAGTCTTTGTTTTCTTCCATAAGTGCTGCATATTCATCGAACACCATTAAAATACGCTTCATCTTTGCACCTTTAGTTTTTCTGTTATATGATGATATATTCTTGGACTTAGATTCTAAAAATGTTTTATATCGACTATTCATTTCATCAACTAAATTTTCCAATTCACATACAGCATCTTCAGCTTCTGTTATCACCGATTTAGTAAATGGACTATCTTCGAAAGTTGATAATTCAATATATTTCGGATCTACAAGAATCATTTCTACTTCTTCTGGTGTATATATCATCATTACTGATAGCAACATACTATTCAACAAAACACTCTTACCGCTACCAGTTTGTCCAGCTATTAATAAATGAGGAGTGTTCGAGTCACTAAAGTCAACTAACTGTGGATTACCAAGTATATCAGCGCCTAATAAGGCATAAAACTTTTTCTTACAATCGTTAATCAAATCTCTTGCAATAATCTCATCTAACATATTTTTTAAACCAACAGTCTGCCTATTACTACGAATTATATCCATTACAATTCTGCCATCTTTGATATAAATAAATGGTTTTTCATTGATTTTCAGCCATATTTTCATATCGTTCTCATATTTACGCAATTGACTGATATTAACACCAGTTGCCAAATCCATTTCAACTCTAATGATATCTGGTCCAAACACAAAATCTTGAATATATACTTTTGTCTTTCTTTCTTTTAGTTCCTTATCAAGTCTATCTAACTTATGTTTTAGATCGTTTTCCTCTTCCTGAGAATAACTTATATTATACGAATTAAATATGTCTCTATAATCAGCTGACTCTATCATGCGCATATATGATTTTTCTGATTTAACCTCTGGTGAATTACAAATTTCTTTTATATCAGGATTGTCTCTCGTTATGTCTATGCTAGTCTCTGTATTCTCATCTGTTGATAGTATTTCAATATCCTCAACTTGCTTTTCATACTCAAAACTTGTATTTCCCTCTGCTACTTTCTCAACATAATCATCCCTTGAATCATCAGTCGACTTATAAATCGGCTCAGTATATTTAGTACTAGATTTTGAATTAAAAAAGTCATACTCTATATCATTTTTTCGTTCTAACAATGAGTTTTTTGTTGTTATTGAACCAAAGTTAAACTGTTGAATTGCCATTCCTTGATAAACATAATCCCTAAAAAAATTATTTTTCTGTTCAAGACTATAAGTATATATACAGTTATCAAACTCTATATTATAATCTCCATTAAATATTCGCATCACTTTCTTGGCGTATCTATCCAATTCTTCTGCATCTAATTTTATAGAATTCTGTAACGTTAAAATCTTATAAAGTTGATTATGCCAGTATCTTCTTTTTATCCCTTGTGGATTTTCCCATATATTTTTCAATGTAGTATAACCAGCGAATACTTGCTCCTTTGCTTTATCTACAGCAGTTGTCATATATGAGTTTCCACCCATTTTACACTCAATAATCCTAACGTTTATGAGTAAAAGTGAATCATCTGATAAATCATTACATTTCTTTGGAATCTCAATCAACAAGAAATCAGGTCTACGTTGTAAATATCCAGCTAAATCATCTTCATCGAACAACTGGTCATATAAATCCAAACTCAACAATTTCCTATAATAATAATCATTAGTATCCACTGACTGTTGTTCAATTTTAGTTGATAGATAGAAAGCTAAATAATCTTTAATTGCCTCATCTTTAGGATTAATTGCCTTCAATACTTCGGCACCATCTAATTCATAAGCATAAGCGATACATTTATCAGCTGCATCTTTAATCTCTTCGTTAGACCAAGTTGAGAACTCTTTTTTCATTCTTTTTAAAAGATAACGTCTAATATCTTTCAATATACTTTCAGAGGAAGATATCGTTGCATTAAGTTCACCAAAATATCCTTCGCCTGTAGAATATCCAATAATCTCATTTCCTGTAAACTTAATTAATTCTGGATCAACATTTTCATCAAGTACAACTACCCAATTTGACTTTTCATGTAATACTTGAATAATTTCGATAAATTGATCTCTCAATTTACTTTCTGTTTGGATTTGATAGCTCTTCTTTTCTATATGAGGACTCTTAATTCTTGTAATGAGTTGTGTGTATTGATCTTCACATTCAAACTGTAATTGGCTAATAGCTAAAAAACGCTTATTATCTATTCTCTTTGGTATAGGTAAATATGTACTTGGATACATAGTATCTAAGCTCTTTTCGATATCAATAGGAGTTTCTTTTAACTCAACCTCCTCCATGATTTCGAACATAAAGGTTATATCACCATTTTGTATAGATTCTTCAGCTGTTTTTCTACTATTTCCCAGTTTGTAATCTACAAACTTAATTCTAACAGTTAAATCAATCGAGTCATCTTCCGAAATATTATTATCTATCCACGACTTAACATAGTTATATACCTTACATCTATAGTCAGCAGTATATATAATCAACTCAATTCTTAGCATTGACTTTTCTTTTTTTATCCTGTCAACAATACCTTTGAGAGCCGCTATTATATCACTGAAATTTTGTGGGTTAAAAAACATAACTTTCAAACCATCTTGCTTATATGGATAAATTGAAAGGTAATTTCGTATCGTTTTTCTAATATAGTTTGACACCGGAGTAGCAATTAATTTTCCAGACACGCTCTCAAGTTCATCATCTTCTTTAGTATAAGATGCATTAATGTTAAGATCATTACTGTCTTGATCAGCCTTACCATATAACGTACAATATCCATACGATTTCATTTGGTCTTCAAAATTATTCATATGATTCAAAGTAGTTGCTGTAGCAGAGGTTATTGTCGCTAGTTGGTCCAGCATAGAATATTTTTTATCAATATCAGAGTTTGTAATTTTTTCCTCAGTAAAATCTAATTCTAAAAGTTCATCCAAGCCAAGACACAAATACAAATACCTTTGCACTACCTTTTCTAGCATTACAGGATGATAAGCTGGTATCATTGTCACCTGCGCGCCTTTTTTACTAATATCTTCTTCTTTGGACACTATAGTCATAGACTTACTAAACTTGTATATTTTAGATTCTTGAGATGTGTCTTTAATTGCATCTAACATCACATCAATAAATGCACCATATGATTTGTAGTACTGTTGTAAAACATCACTGCGTATCGTACCTAAAAACCCTTTATGTTCTATGCTTCTCAATACTTTAATAAAGTCTTTACCATATACATATGCTTTTGTGTCTAAGTTGTCTCCACTTAGACCATTTACTTCACTATTAAGATAATTGATTTCTGCTCTTGCAAAGACTTCATAAAATTCATCGTTATTACTTGCATCTACTGCATACTCTAAACCTTTACTTACACCAATCGGAAGGTAATATGAAATCTCATCAATCTTATCATCACATAATGCAGGCGACTCATCAATAATATCAAATGAACCCACCCATGAATCTGTATCAAAAATATACCAAACAAATCTATCAGAACGTAATAACTGTTCATTTTCATAGGTTTTTATAGTATATGTTATCTTTGATACACTATCTCTTAAAGCAGCTGATTTTAAAATATCCGATTTAACCAAATCATTTATATTACTCTTTTCAAGAGGCGCAAATTTATTGTCATCAATATCCGTTGCAATTACTGAAAAGTTATATTCATCGTCTAACGCTTTTCTCATTGCATCCTCTATGAGACCATCTATTCCTTGAATGAATCGTCTTAATTTGTTCCATTTACTAACAAGACCATTCTTCATCATATCTTCACTGTTATTAATGTTAGCCAATTTAATCTCTTCAACCTCTAACACAGAAGTATCAAAGTCAGTTTCCTCATTTAATTTCACATCGATTATTTGCTTCACAAGTGGAACATATATTGCGTTGATTGGATTACCATATACTTTAATATCCCTATTTTTGGTTTGCGTAGTCTCTCCAATTTTTAAGCCAAGAATTTTATCCAACGTAGTATAATCACATCTAACCAGTTTTTTTCTTTTTTCATCAATGCTTATACCACTAAAATAATCAATCAAGTCAATTTTCAATTCATCATAATCCTTGTAATTTGGAAAGAGTTTACTAAATTCATTTTCTAAATCAAGTGAGTTCTTTTCGTAATATTGATCAATTTTTGCTTCAATACTCTTAATTTTTTTTGCCGTAGGTAAATTGTCTAATCCTATTCTTCTGTTAAACTTATGAGCTTTTTCAAATATTTTAATTCTCTTATCGAGATTTGATAAGAGCTTCGGTTCTATATCATATAAATTAGGGAAATCCCAAATTTCATCTAAAGTCTCCAAAATATTTGATTTAATCATAATCTCAGTATCTAAATCATAATTATTTTGGGCGAACTGATCTAATCTAAACAAATCCTTTTCAATATAGTAAAAAAGATTTTTGTAAATATTATTAATCGAATCACTTTCTAAATCATGGAAAAAACACGAATAATTTTCTCCGATTGCATTTTCCACGGATTCTGGCGAAATTGTATAGAAATCAGCTAGTCCACCTTTATCTACAACCAACTCGGTTCCCATAAGCATTACAAATGTTTTCTTTTCATCTGTTGATAAAAAGTTGTCATTCCTCCATTTTGTTAATGAACCAACTTCTTCAATGTATCTTTTTTCAGACAATTCATTAATGAAAGGAATATAAATATCCTCATCTCTCCATTCTAAAAATTTCTCCCGAGACAATTTTGCAACAAACTCTATATTTTCATCTTTCAAAGTTTTACTAATTTTTGTACACAATTCAAGATACAATTGTGGAGTTTGAAAATTTTCAAGTTTAACCAAACTATAAAACTCCATATTCTTAACTTGCTCTTGGATAAGGTTCAATATTATATCTACATATCTCATTTTTAGTCCTCCTTATCATATGGATTCATCACAATTGCGGTAGCATCAGATAGCTCTTTAAGATATCCATTGTTTCTTAATTGTATAGTGAACTCCTCAAGATTCTTAATAAGGGATGGTGCGTAAACCTCATTAGAATCTAAACTTCTGTAATGTCTAGTATATTCTTCTTCGCGAATTACAATACCATAATGCTCATATAGTTTGGCTAAGAAGCTATCTAAAGTAATTGATGTACTTGGCTCAATCAATGAAAGAACCAAATATCTCATAATATCATCAGTAATCGTAAATCTCATATTCTGACCAGTTATAGGAGTTATTAAGCCTATATCTTTACCTATCTTTCTCATCAGTTTGTGAGAATTTTTATATGCATCTTTTAGTTTCTTTATATCAGCATTTCGATCATCCGATGATTCATCACTACTCATTGCCTTTTGATTATCTAATTGAATAGATAATGCGTTAGTCATATAGTTCTCAATTTTACTGTAATATTTAACAGCCATCATTTTTACTTTTGGATTAACTTTATCTATCGCTGGCACTTGTACCAACCATACTGGCTTATTCTCGTTACATCCCGTAGCTACAAAGTAAGCTTCATTTATCATTAATCTAAACATCTGAAGAATGATACCAATATTAATTAACTCTAACTTCTCTAAAGGGTTAATTGTAGAGCTTAAAATGTTTCTTAACTCCTTAATTGAATAAGGAGCTGCTTTTACATAATTAGATTTTATCCAGTGGCAATCCATTTTTTGAACATGATATTCTTGAACCCAGTTCTTAGATTCAGATGAGACTTTTTTATGCATATGTTCAGTTAAATAATCGTTCCATTTATTTTGAATGTACTTTGACAACACTTCAAAATGAGGAAAAGAAGATAATAATCCTCGAATTCTATTATCTAGTTCAACTGCGATTTTCAGCGATTCTGATGCATCAGTCATTTCTTGTAGACCTTGCAATAAATGCATATAATAAACTTCTCCACCCCTTCCTAAAAAACTATGTTTGGTAAAAGCAAAATCTTTATCTACACTGCTATTTATCTTACTTGATTCTTCAGGATAATAGTCCATTCTCTTTCTTGATGTATTATTTTGAGCTTCACAAAAGACTAGGTCCTTGCAAAGTGGCATCATTGATTGAGCAAACCAACTTCTCTGCTTAGTAATCAAATTAAATCCATAAAACAAATCTTTAATTTGATACAAAACTTGATTTACTGAGAACTTTTCTGAATCAATATTTTCCATCAATAATCTATTCAACTCATCACTCGCCATTCGATCAATATCATGTCTATTTTCATTCTTACTGTTCTCAAAAAATATAAATCTCTTCAAACCTATATTAGGATTAGTAATATATTTAACTTGATCATTAAGTCCATGTTTAAGATTAAATCCTCCCTTTCCATCATTACAACCTAGGAAAACCAACAAAAACTCCAGCAAGTACTCTCCAACAGTTTGACCTTCATATATTCTTTTACCATAAAGTTGGATTGCTAAATTTTCTTTAATGACTTCATCTTTTGAATTTATTTTATCTATATTAGGATAGTACATCTTCACACCTCCAATTATGTTATTATAAGTTGCCCTTCTTCCTCATCAACTTCAATTTTCATTTTCCCGATTTTTTCATTTTGAATTATAATTAAAGTCAATTTCTCCTTATCTCGCACTTTATACTCTCTCATTATTTGAGTTTTCAATTTCGAAATACCATATGAAAAGCTAGGTTGAAGATTTGTGAAAACATTTCCTTCATAAAACTTAAACATATATTCTAAAAATTCTGACGTAATCAAAAACTTTCCTTTATTACCTATTTTCAAAAACATTCTGTTGTCAATTTTTTCTGGTTCTGCTTTATCTTCTTTCTCTTCTAATACAATCGATATATCATCACGCGGAACTTTTGCTATTAACATTTGAGTATTTTGCACTACATTAAAATCTTTACGTAAAGTAACATATAAGTTTTCTTCTGTTTTACTTGGATATACACCTATAAAATACCTATATAAAGCATCAAAAACTACTTTTTCCAATTTACGATGTACTGCTTTAGTATATGCAGAATCATTCGCAACCGCTCTATAATAATCCATAAACGGTTCTGAAATTATTGTATTTTCAATTTCAATTTGATTTAAAGCATCTTTTGCAAAGAGTATAAAATATCTTCTAATTTCATTTCTGAGCATTGATGCAACATAAGTATTATCTGAAATTCCTTCACCTGTTGCCTTAATTACTTTTATAACTCTCTCTTTAATCATCTCTGGAAAGACATTATAACTCTCTTTAATAAACAACTCGTCATCAAATTTACCAAATGACTTTTGATCTAATCCAAGGAGACTTAATTCCTTGATTGGTTTTATGTTTAATGCATTATCTCTTAAAGTTTTGTCATGATAAGCACCGAAAAATCCATTAACAAACGAGTATTTATTTTTCATCGTTTCACTATCATCAAAATTGTTAATTTT
Organism: Fusibacter tunisiensis; assembly: GCF_016908355.1. Lineage (GTDB taxonomy): Bacteria > Bacillota > Clostridia > Peptostreptococcales > Acidaminobacteraceae > Fusibacter_D > Fusibacter_D tunisiensis. Next base: position 13,173 of record NZ_JAFBDT010000023.1, read on the forward strand.
CTCACATTCTAGATTAGAAGTTAAGCTAAAAGTTATATGTGCAAGCATCTGACGTATGGTTAATCTAGAACCTCTTTCAGACAACCAAAAGTAAATTTTACTAATTTTATCTGCAACATCATCAATATTTTCCGATACCATATCGTAATTATTATTTATTGGACATTTACAGCAATTCTCACATACAAAACATTCTTTCCATAATTCTTTATTTAATACCTTTAGCAAAATTTGTTCAATCATGTAGGCGTTATCTATATTGGCAATATTAACCATTCTAAATTTAAAAGATTTCCCTTTTGAACTAATTGTTATGGGGTCACTAATTACATTATTAATACCTGCTAAGATTTTTTGCTCAATCTCGATATTCGATACTTCATCATTAAATAAAGCTTTAAATGTATTGATAATTGGTCCTGTATTAGAGACAATTATTGACGACATTCCATAGTCTTTACAACTCAAGAATTTCATTAACAGGTTTTTCTGTTGATCTTCTGATAGTTCACTCATATCTTTTATATAATACAAACCATTATATTCTTCTTCAATTTTCAGTGGTCTCTTGCCACCTTCAAAGTATCCAAACTCCTCTAGTACTTGAATCAGTATACTCGTTTTACCATCACCAGCATGTCCAGTAAGAATAATAGCTTCATTTTCAATCCCTTCATTCTTCTTTAAATATGATGTAATCTTACTAGAGATCTCTCGCTTAACTTCAATTCGCGAATAATACTCTTCCATAAGTTGAGATTCTGCTAAAGCGTTTTTACTTTCACTTTTCGCACTATTCATAGAATTAAGATATTTTACAAAATCATTCATTGCACAACTCCTTACCCAAATCAACTGTTGTCTTCTATATAATCAATCGCCTCTTCTAACTTCTCTAAATCATCTAACGTTGTAAACTCACTTATACTCAGCCGAACAGTACCTTCCGGAAAAGTTCCCAAATATTTATGTGCAAGTGGAGCACAATGTAAACCTGTACGTACAATAATATCTTTTTTTGCAAGAATCTCACCCAAATTATTGCTACTATAACCAGAATAGTTAATCGATACTACATACACATATTTATCATTTGCACCTTTTCTATATACTTTTATATCAGGATAATCATCTAAAAGATTAATCAAATCAACCATTATCTGCTTTTTCTTCTCAAGAATACTCTTTAACCCCACACTATTTATGTATTTAAGAGAAGCGTATAAGCTTGATACAGCTAAAATATTGACACTACCAACTTCATGCCTCTCTGAACCAGAAACTGGCATCTCTGGATTAGCAGAGTCCCGTCCAGTTCCACCATAAATTAGAGGAGCTAGACTTATCTTATTATTTGAAATAAATCCACCAATACCAAAAGAAGCCAATAAAGATTTATGCCCAGCAAATATTGCAAAATCATACTTTGGTGAACTAAGATCAACTTCCATTTGCCCTGCTGATTGTGCTATATCTATAATAGTTATAGCTTCATATTTTTTTGCAAAATCACAAATTGTGTCTATAGGAGCAATTAAACCTGTAACATTACTTGCATGATTAATAACAACTAAATTTGGATTATTCTTTTGAAACTGATACTTAATTTCTTCGGTATCATAAGAGTCCTCTAAACGATTCATTGCCAATTCTATAATTTCAAAATCATAAATTTTCTGAAGGTAATGTAAAGTCCTTATTACAGCATTATGCTCGAAAGGTGATATATAAACTTTGCTTATGTTATCGTAATTAAGTCCTTGTAAAACAACATTTGTTGCAATAGTTGCAGAAGACAAAAATGTAACCTCTTTATCTTCTGCATTAACTAAATCTAAAAGCATTTTTTTTGTATCTCTAATTAACTCATTAGGGGAAATTTCTTCATTTTTACCCTTTACTAAATGGCTTCTTGTAGCATTGAAACCATAATTTCTATAATAATAATCCGAAAACTTGTAAACCTCATCTGGCTTCGGATATGACGTAGCTGCATTATCAAAATAATACATTTTACCCCCCTCAATAGCCTATTTTAAATAATCCATCATTAAATTCATCAATATTTGTCTCTTTTCACCATCGGATAAAGCATTTCCATACTCACCAATACTTGAAACAAGCTCGTTGTAGAGCATTTTACCACGTCTAGAAACTTCTAACTTATCGAAAGTTTTTTCTTCTTCTATCCCATTCTCATCAAGTAATGAGACTTTATAACTTGAGCTATTAATCTCATCCTTCGCTAAGTTAAACTCATTTATATTCTTAATCTGACTATGCAACCTATTTCTAACAATTTCAAAGGTGTCATCATTCCAGTCAACTATATGAATGCCCGAAAGTTCTCGACCAATTTTTTTAATAAACTCATCTAGATCATTCTGAACATTTCCAATCACCGATAATAACTTACCTTCACCGTTTGTAAATAAGTGTTCCTTAGTTTTTGAATTTAGCGATTCATGCCAATCTACAGCAATTGTATATAAAGGCCTCTTTTCAGCTTTCTCAGTCGATAACACATTAATCAACTCATTTTCAATATCACGTTGTAGATAACTTATTTGCATATCTATTATCTTCTTAGATTTACCAATGTTTTTACCTAAAGCATCATTTATCTCTTTAGCTGAAAAAGCTTTCGGCAACTTTTCAAAAAGTAACTCTCTAGCATTAATTTCAGGTGATTTTAACATTTGTCTAAATCTCTTTACTGCCTTTGACTTTACATTAAACCCTGGTTCTATTACTAACTCTGCATCTTTACTGTACTTAGGCAATCTATAAAACCATCTTTGCATAGCCTTTACAATGTACTCAAATGTATTGTATTCTTTCTCACCTACAACTAAATATGCTCCAAAAGCTTCCTCTAATTGCTCTATATAAGCCTCTTTTTCAGTAGACCAAGACTCTAATATAATCTCGTATTGACTTGGATTTTTATTAATACTATCCAGAAGATTTGCATTGATTGTAAATTCTTTATCCTTCTTTTTGATAACTGCAAAACGTTTATAATGGTGTAATACTGCTGCCAAGAAGAATGGAATAATACCAGTTTTTAAACCAATTCCATATTTAGTATGCGTTAATTCATAATATAGATCACCAAGATTCTTAGCCCCTTCAGTAGATGTAGATAATATGAACCCCTTTATAACTCTGAATGTATGATTCAGTTCATCATCAGTTAATCCCTCTGTGACAATAGAATACTTATCCTCATCCTCAATATAAACGCCTTTATTTTGGATAACACTCCTGAAGAAACTTACATCTTGGCCAGTACCTGTTAAACCTAAATTCTTACGAATTTCGTTCTCTAGTAACCCTTCTAGCACTTTGTTTCTGCTATTTATCGCTTGCTTTGAAATATTACTTTTATTAACAACTTCGTTTACTATAGTTGGAGTGTATTTATATAAACTATCACAAATTGATGTCAATAGATTTGATAGTTGAGACTTCCTGTACAACATGACTTCTTGCCCATTATGAATATAAGTAACACATTTTTTTGAAGGGTTTATAAAGCCTTGAATATAAGAAACTACTTGTTCTTCTACTTCATCAAAAACAAACATTAACTCATCTCTAAATAACTCATCATCTGCATTTTCAATTAAAAATGATAGTGCATCAAACTGTTTTAATATCTCATCAATATTCTGTGTGAATCTTGAAAGAGCAAACACAACTCTTTCATTATCTACCTTATTTACTATGCTCGAGTTCTTATTTTTATGGGCATCATATAAGGCGAATAACGTACCAGAAGCATATTGATCAGTAATTCTTTTATCCCAATCTTCAATATCACAACAATCAGCAGTAGAGATAAATTCAAAAGTAAAATATCTAATAATCTCATGTTCGTCATTGTAGCCATTAGGATATAAGAATACCTTCTCTGATTCTTTATTTAATATAGCTAGTGGATTAAAAATACCTTTTCTACGCTCAATAGTGTCTTTAAGTACTTCATCAATATTTATGTCTGTTCTCTCGCTCAATCTTAAATAATGAGTTCTAGAGCTGTATTTAAAAACACCCCTCTCTTTTAAGCTTTCAATACCACCGATTATATCTGTATGTGAATATCCTGTATTCCCTAATATTAATAGCAAATTATCTGATGATGGTTTGATTATTTCAAGCTGATCTAAAATATAAATCATCGCTAATGTTTTAATCAGTTTAACCTGTATTTCATTTGATTCTTTTAAAAGATTGATTGATGTAAGAACTAGCTTCCAATACTTATAGACTGATGTTGTATATGCTTCATTTTTAAACTGCTCCTCAAAATAATCAAAAATGATATCTGGTGAAACATAAGCACATTGACTCCTTAGTATGTTGTATAATGCATTCTTGTCATTCTTTGACGACAAGAATGTAAACATTGAACGCTCATTCTGAGCCACTTTCTCAGAAATGGCAGGCAGCATATATAAACTTGTTGGTTCTAACGGATAGGTTTCCCTAATGATTTTCTCAAGCTGGTTTATCGATATCCCAGCAAAAATATTTTTATTTATATATTGATTAGCAATATTATCAAACTCATTCTTGTTTGCTCTATAAAAATCATTAAACTTCTTTTCATCTTTAATGATTACGTGTGAAATCAAATCATAAAGCTGAATAGAAGAGTTTGACAGCTCTACCGCTTTAAATCGCTCAGATACAGCTTTCCAAGCATCTACTTTCACTTTAGGTAAATCATCAACATAATTAATAATATTCTTATGTGATATCATTAATAAATGAAATTGCTCATTCCCACTCCTATTAGCCTTTTCAGCTAAATCTTGAAGCATTTTAATATCCGAGGCAGTAGTGGATTGCATATTTCCCTCAAGATATTTACTGAACTCATCATATACCAAAAAAATCCCTGAAAATCCATATGCCTTAATTTCTTTAATCACGTCTTCATATAATGAGATAACATCACCATTCAAAATAGGAGTAAATTTACTTCCAGAAGTTAATTGGGGATATATAGTTTCAAATTCAATCAGTGCTTGTTGTTCAAAGTTTCTCAATTTCATTTTAAACTTTTCCACTGATACATTGATTAATTTAGTAAACTGCAAATACGTCTCTTTATAGTCCTTTTCCCACATTTCAATAGTTTCTATTGCTACGCTGAAAAAAGTATTTGGCATAATATCGTCAATTTTTTCACGTTCTAACGCACTTTTTAAAGCACTTAACATTGACTGTTGTAATGAAAACTTATTTCCCTCTACTACTACAGGTAATAATCTTTTTTCGCTTTGTATATATTCATTCAAGTAATCATATAAATCATTATTGACAAGTTTGACTTTCTTCATCAAGTTCTCAAAAACATGTTTGTCTTTTTTAAACACTAAAGCAATTAAAATCAAAGCTAAATGTGATTTTCCTTTTCCATACGCACCAACAAACAATCTAGCTCTATCAGTTGAATTGTCTTTAGTACTTAATAGTACATCTTCAATAATTCTAATTGCATCATTTGTAGCAATATAATTTTCAATTTTTTTATCATCTGAAAAATCATAGGCTATATTGATTGCATACTGGAAATTTTCAGCTGTACTTATCATTTCATTTAAATATTTTACTGCTTTCATACCTTAATCTCCTAATTGAAGTGACTCATAATAACGTTCAATACATTGTTCATAAGTAATCTTCTCTTTCATCTTTATAACATCAAGCCCCGCAGTTCTAATTAAATCAATGAATCCTTTATTCTTAAGAACTTCTAAATACTGCATTAATGTAGTTGAATCTAAATTAAACACTTTCCCAACGTTGTTTTCATCTTTCAATAATGTCGAAATGTTTATTTCATCAAGACTACCACTTTGATCAATAATAACTGCCAGGAAAATATAATCTGGGATTGCACCAACCGGCAAAACATTTTTTTTGTACAAACGTTTTTTCTTGTCGACTAATGATATTAACTCTAGCTCACCTAATGGACAATCTAGTATGTTCTCTGGATCAATCTTAGTTGGATTCGTAACACTTTTTGACACATAAGTATTAATGATACATGAAAAGTCATCATCTAAGGACCTATCAGCTACAGTCTCCCCTTGATCTTTCAAATAAGACTTAATATCTTCGATAAAATCATCCTTATTAAATTGAGACAAATTAAAATTATTGAAAAAGTGATACCATGATGTTGCAGCATCTTTATTTTTAGCCAACTCATAATGCACTATTAACAAAGTACCTTGTTCTTCAAAATATTGGTCATGTTCATTTATCAAGTCACCAAAACGAGTTGGTATCTGTACTTTAACTTTATTATCATACGATTCTTCTGCTACTCCTGAAACTTGCATCCAATATCTTAAAGATTTAACCATATTTGCACCTATACCAAACTCATCCATCTGGTTAGTATTTTTATCAGAAAATACATTAGGCTGTTTAATAATTCTTTTCAATCCTTTAGTTAGCCAACCTTTACGTATATAAAAAGTTTCATGTCCTCTAAACTTCATAGTTCAAACCTCACTTCTATTAATTATCTTTGGTAAACATAAACTTCTTCATCAAACATCCACCATCAAGATACTTTGCTGTTACACACATCTTACATCGTACACACTTCTTATCAGAAATATGATATTCACCACCATGAATCGTTATCGCCCCATATTTACACAAGGATTCACATTTCAAACAACTTCTACACGCGTTATATTTACGAACTTGATAACCTATCATTCTTTGAAGATCTTCATGATTAGTAACGTTCATTGTCTTAATCTTAACAGAATAGTTATATTCATCTTGTTCGAATGGTTGAATTGATATTATAGGCATATGAGTTTTCATATCAAGCACCACTGTCTCATTTATTAGTTTACGTCCCATTGATTTTGATACTTTTCCAAACGGAATCATTAACTCTAAAAAAGTCTCATCGAAAGGTTTATATAACTCATAAATCATAGAGTCTTCTTCCGATGTACAATTCGTATATTTAATCTTCACATCTTGCGCCGCCTTAACACCGTTTCCACCTTGACGAGCTTTCCATTTTCCTGTATCAACATAAACCTCTGCATCAGGTTTCCCGATGCTTTTTGCAAATTCCACAAGATAATCACGCCATTTTTTTGATCTATCTGGCATATAAATCTTCGATAAAAACTGCGCTCTATGAGAGTTATTCGGACATAACCAACACCCTACTCGATCATAACCTAACCTATACGCATCATTAAAATCTATTTTTTCACTTAATAAGTACAACCAAATATCAATATCTTTCCACTCAAAAACTGGTGATGCAACCTTTTGTTTCTGAATCTTCACAGCTTCCGAATCACCTTCTACTCGATTATATTTACTTCTACTAACTGATTCATGTTTTCTTATACCATAAAAGGTTAGTATCTTCTCATTAGGATACATACTATTAATTGTTCTTGTAATAGGACCAGTTTTAAACATCGTACAGCACCATCTTAGCATACGTGCAGGTGGTCCAATATCTTTGCACACTTCATAAAAATCTTGATCTCTATTTTTAGACGTTTTAAATATTGCAAACGGATTTGCATCTCTAAATCGATTTGCATATTCATAAGTTAGTGGAAACTCAAGGGTAGTATCACCAAAAATATGTACTAGACTCGGATCACCTAATGCATTAACAACAAGTTCTGCTACAGCAGTCGAATCCTTCCCACCAGAAAAAGAGACTACAATGTTCTCATTTGGATATTCTTCTGCAGTCTCTTTTATAAACTTGTATGCTTCTGCTTTTAAATAATCTAATCTCTCACGATTTGCTTCTATAAACCTATCGATATTTTCATTAAATCTATCATAAGAATTATTTTCTCTATGTTCTTCAAGTTCTTTAATAATTTCATCAACATTCGCATTCATATACTTTGAAGTCGATAACATACTTGATTTATTCTTGATATAATATCGTGATCCATTAGCCCAAACACTATCATCCTTGAACTGAAAAACCTTATTTGTCAGTATCTCAAATAAAAGTCTCTCTTCAGGAAAAACAGGTCGTAAATCTTGGGACATATACTTCGTTTTCCCACCACATAATGTACAAATATTTTTAGTTGGATCATTCACTTTTTTTATAATAGGTACTTCACAATTCGAACACCAATATTGTTCTACAGGCATTTCTTTTTCTGTTCCAGCACCACAATATTCACAGATTTCACTGTAAACTTCCTTTTTACAATTCTTACACCACATTTTTGTTCCTCCAGCTCTAATATTATAACATATTAGGAGTCCCATAAAAAGGACACTAATTCTTAGAACTATTTATTTTACTTACTTTGAAATAGTTAAGCACTTCAATTCTTTGCACTTCAAGCATTAGAAGCAAACCATTATCCTTGAAGTTTAAAATAACCAAATAAAATCATAATCACTTATGACTCATCTGGTTAAAATTGTTCACTTAAATATTCATCTAATAATTGATATTCAAAATCAATGTTTCTATTTTTATTTATGTCCACTTTCCCATTAACACAAAGATAATGTAAACACTCAGCGGGCATCAATCCAAATCCATCAAACGGATAGTCTCCAAACATCCTTGCTAAGCTTCTCTGCCCCGCTCTCTCTCCTGTTATATGAATTAGTTTCTTTCCTTTTTTCAAGAAATGAATATTGTAATCACAATTGATATCCACGTCACTATTAATCATTAATATTCCTGTAGTGTACATAGACCATTCTTCATCCCAAATTTTGCTTAATTCAATTACCTTATCCAATAAAATAGCAAACTCATTTTCCTCTTTTGCGTATATATAACTTTCTTGATATCCCAAAGTAAACCTCCGAATTAATTAAACAAAATACTCTTTCTAAATCATAGCACGAAACCACTATAATGTTTATGTTTTTTCCAAAATTCCCCTGAAATATTTTTTCTCAAAATCCCTAATTTAGAGTGAATAATTCAAGGACTGCCATAATGACTATCCCCCCGTGACATCTCTAATCTGTCAGGCCATTTTTGCATTAGTTGATTTAACTTTCTACCACATATTTCTACCTGTTTCTCTATCCAAACTGCTTCAATTACTTCTTCGTTCTCCACTAACTCGGTTAACGCTAATTCTTCTTCATTATCATTACTTCCCCTATAAGATTCAAAATTCACTTCTTCTTTCATCTCCTCTGCTTCTGGCATCTGAAGATAATATAGATTTGATCTCTGACCACCTTGATCATGAAATCTACTCTCTTTTCTAACAAGACCCGCTTTCTTTAAATCTCCTAATGCCCTTTGGACAGTCCTTGTACTCATATTACATTCCCTAGCAATCGTCTTAATGCCAGGAAAACATGTTAATTCACCATCTGCTCTATTGATTAAGTAAAATACAACTAAAGTCGCTCTCTTACTTATTTCTAACTGGTATACTTTATTGATAATATCTGCCTTTTTCATTCCAACTTCTCCTTAATCATTACTTTTCATATAATCGTTTAAAACTTCTAACCACAACTCACTATTAACTTCTATGTCAAATTGATTTGGTATATATCCTAATTTATAGACCGTCTTATTTAACTCTAGTATCTCTTTTTGCTCCGACTCAGATGTAAAATTACTGAATAATTTATACTCATCATCTGTTAATAACATAAATGCTTTTTTTACTTGCCCCTTCTCATATGACTTATAAGTTGTACAAAGAAATGCCTCATCACAATTATTAATCATGGCATGTCTTATTCTCATATCTACAACCCCCATGTCATAAATGATAAAATCAAAACTTTCATCGTTTAAGGAATCCAAGGTTAAATACCTAACACCATTAACTAAAAATCCATCTGCTTTCAATTCCACACCTTCAAACATGTGTTTTAATTGTCCATTCTTATTAGCTTCTACATAGCATACTTTAGCCCCTATGCTAGATAAATAAGAAGTTAGATTTAACGCCATGGTTGTTGTACCAACTCTGTTCATTGTTCCTGCTACACCAATTTTAATGTTTTCTTTCGGAAAATCATATTTTTCAATTCTATAATCAGTAATTCCAAATACTTGGCTTATTTTTCCTTGAATCTCTCTTTTGGATATGCCTAAATCACTTACAGCCTTTAAAACATCTGTTTTCAACTCATCCACATCTTCGTTAAAGACATGGTTTGTTACATCACACTCAATTAACCTGTAAATCAGGTTTTCTAACCTTTTATCTTGATTCATAATCAGAACTACCCTTGATGAATACATCCTTTTAAAAGCTGAAATAGCTTCAATAATTTCATCATCTGAATCTGTTAAGGCATCATAATCTAATATTAGAAAACTATAGTGAGTAAAGCTTCTCATATCATTTAAGACAAACTGATTAAGATTAAAAGTACCCGATAACTTCTTTATCACCATGCCTGCTTCATCAGCTAAAAAGTCAATTGTATTGATATTGTCATTACTCGCTAGGTATAAAATCATCTCACTCACTCCTCTCTATTTGAAAATCATTTGGCAGGATTATTTCTGGTTTATCAGGTTTATAGGTAAACATTAAAATAATACCAACCACAACTAAAACAACATATACAAGTAACTCTATAACCATTTTCTTTTTCATCATTCCCTCCAATCAGTGGCACTCATGGTGAGTACCACTTGTCTATCTTCCACCTGCCTTGCCCATAAAATCAAGCTTATATTCAGGAATTTCAAAGTTAACATGCAGTCTCTTTGACCCAATCATTAATAAAGCATTACCACGTTTTTTCCTTGATAAAAGTTCTTCTTCAGCATCTGTCAAATTATTGTATTTGCTAATCTAAAAGTGGGCCAATTATTATAAAAATCCAATCGAAAAATGGGCCACACTACAAATATACTGTCCAAAAGTTTATAATACTTTTGGAGGTGAAGGAGATGATTAGCATAATGGACAAATTCGACTGACAACCAAAGAAGAATTAGGACTTTCAGTAAGCATCGGCGTTTCCTTCAACAAAATCTTTGCCAAACTTGGTAGCGATATGAAAAAGCCCGATGCCATAACGGTCATTCCAAGAGAAAATTTTCAAGAGAAAGTGTGGCCACTTCCCGTATCAGACTTGTTCTATGTTGGACGGTCTACCAACCGAAAGCTAATGAACTTTGGTATAAACACCATTGGTGATTTGGCAAATGCACCGCTTGAGTTTATTCGAAGCAGTCTTGGGAAAAATGGTGAAATGATTTGGGTTTATGCTAATGGCCTCGACCAATCCAGAGTGATGGCAAAAGATTATGAATCCCCCATTAAGTCCATAGGCCATGGCACTACTTGCCGCGCTGATCTTGATACACCGGAAGAAGTTTGGCAAGTCATTCTGCATTTAACGCAGGATGTCATCATGCCTGGCATGATGTACACCTAATGTACACCTAATGAGGTGCGATTAATTAACAATCAGTCCAACGACTTTTGCCCAGCCTTCAGCATTATCCCAAATAGAATTTTCTCTTATTTCTAACTGCCCAAAAGTGTCTTCAAGAAAATGCTCAAACTGTTTAGAACCACCACCTGATCCAACAACAACCGACAGAACATCAAAATCCCATTGCGCTCTAATGGCCTGACTTTTAACTTCCTGCATATATTCGGCAATAAATTTTTTAATAAAAGATTCGCTTTTTTCTTTATCTTTTTTAATGAAACCTTCTTTAATGATTTTATCCATTAAATAATCTTGTATATTAACCCCAAACTCATAATTAAGGGCATCTTTGAGGCGCTCTTTTAAAATATACACACCTTTATCTAATGTAAAATATGTTCCTTCTACAATATCGCCATTTTGAAAAATACACCCATTTACATTAAGTCCTCCAAAATCCAAAACCGCAACTGTTTCTCTTTTAAACTCTTTAAATCTTGCAAGAATAATACCTGAAGATTCTGGCAAAACAGTAACTTTTTCAATATAAAAATGAATAGGCACTCCATTAAGCTTCATTTCGACTTTTCCGTCGCCCTTAATGTAATCCGCAAAATCATTTCTAGCATTAACATTTTTAAAAAGAGAAATAGGATACCCTACAATTACATCTGTAACAACATCCCCCGGGCTTACCGAATCGGCAATTGCCGTATAAATGGCAATCTTATGAATATCTTTCTTTTTTTCTCGGTCATAATCAACAGAAAAAACAGCATCACTTTTACCAAACATGACCTTGTTTTTAAACGATGGGTCTTCAAGCCCTGGGATTTCCACAACAAAATTTCCCCTATTTGTAGACTTTTCTTCCTGAGTGGGCATAGCTTTTGTTCTATAAATAGCCTTTTTAATTTGCCCACCCCTTTCTGTAATAACCTTGGTATTAAATTTTCCAGCATCAACAATCACTTTAACGTACATAAATCCTCCTTATTTTAATAATAAAATTTTTAATATAAATTAATACGCATATAAAATTCTAAATATAACGAGATAGAACATTTTTTTGGTCAACAAATGTCAACATATAAAAAAGCATGCTATGAAGTCGCATGCAAACAGGTATCAATATATCGCTTAATTAAAAATTTAAAAACAGACAAAAGTAAAAAAACGCCTTCAATGCCATCTCTGAAAGTTCAGAGATAATTTAGATCCGGTCATCCTGATAAGCCTCAGATGTTAGTTAGGTGTTGCAGACGGATGCCGAAACCTTAGCAGCACCTTAAAATTACTTAACTTTTTACAAGTGTGTCATTTTGACAGTTTGGCACAAAAATTCATCTTGAGAAAACACCCTTTTTTGCCCCCAAATCCGTCCGTCTTCCACCAAGTTTTACCCGTCCTCAACATTATTTTTGCCTTAAGTAAAGAGTCGCCTTAGATGTTTGAAATTATAATTTTAGTTAAGTAAAAACAAAAGGTTCCTAAGACTGATTATATTTTGATTTTAGTTAAACAAAACAAAACATAGTCGCCCCTGCCTCTAAATATGCCGTCTGAAAACCCAATAGCAATACTTCCAGCAGGTAACTCTACCCGTCCGCAGCGTTATTTCTATATTTTTTCCCTTTATCTTTTTCTTTAACTAATTTCACCCACGATTTATCCCCTTTTTCTTCTAGGCTTTCTGAAACGGGTTAATCGCAAGTTTAGGACTGATGTTTTGCAAAAAAAAGAAGCAATAAGTTGCAGACAGGACCTGAAAAAAGATTCGCTGTTTATTAAACAAAATCATACATAGGTGAAGCATGATTTCTAATCCGGTCATCCTGATGAGGCTCAGATATTAGTTAAGTATTGCAGACGGAATCTGAAACTTTAGCAGCACTTTAAAACTACTTAACTTTTTATAAGTGTGCCATTTTGACAGTTTGGCACAAAAATGTATCCCCTTTTTGAATCGCTACACTTGAGCAAAATCAACCCTTCCAGATTTTAAAGTGTGCCATTCTTTCAGTTTGGCACAAAAATGTGCCTTGAGAAAACGCCCATTTTAGCCCACAAAACCGTCCGTCTTCCGCCAAAATTAACGCATATTTTCACCAACAAAATGCTAATTTAAACCACTTCAAAACTGCTAGACCTGTTGGTTTAACTCTTTTCTGATTGTTTTTCTAATCTTTATATCAAGGAAAGGTCGGTTGGCTATATGGATATTGCAGACGGTGATTCCCCAAAACTTAAGTATTTTTAATCAAAATTAGTAGGTAAAGCTCAACGATTTTGCAAATCACCATTTACAGATGCAATTACACATAGCTTGTGCCATTTTGGCAGTTTGGCACAAAAATGTATGTCATTTTCCAATCGCTACACTTAAGTAAAGTCAATGATTCCAGATTTTAAAGTGTGCCATTCTTTCAATTTGGCACAAAAATGTATTTCAAATTTTCGAAAAAAATGAGCTTTCCAAGAGGTGTATTTTAGGCTTTTTATGATGCTTTTTTCTTCTAGTAACCAGCGAAGATCAAAACTCAACTTTCTGAATTAAGCCAAACTTAATTATACCGCTTTGATTAATCACTAAGGTTGCCCATCCTTTAGCCATTCACAATCCATCCCAATTTCTTTACAAAAACCATCATGTAATTTAAATAATTTATTCTATTTTTTCAGAAAAAAAGAAGGGCGTATATTCTACGCACCTTCTATCTTTTTTTTAAACGGACTGATTCTTTTTTTAACCCGAAGTATATAGCTTTCAAGTGGTATGTGGTTCTTTTACAATCCTAGATTGGTCTGTATCTTTTTCATTTACGTAACCTACATTTTGGGTACAAAAAAACACAGCAACGATATGCTATGTCTTCATATGATTGTGCTCATCTATTTAATTGTTTTTCATTCAAAGAACAAATGAAAATTGCTGTATCGCTTAAGAGAATTTCCACCTTGTTTTATAAACTCCCAGGTCTCTTTGTAGTCTCCCGTGACTGCAAACCGCTCATCACGTATAAAATCAACAAACGTCGATTCTGTTTTGTAATAGGAATCTGAAAATCGCTCGGCATATTCCATCTTAAGTTCATCCGCTAAATTCACTTCATTATGCAATACATGTTCAAGATTACATGAGAAGTAATACATACCATATGGTATCCCTGATATCTTAGGACATAATGATAATCGATTGATCACTTGCTGCTTTCTGTTGTTCCTTTCAGTTACTCGTTCGACTGAACTTGCAGTAATTGCAGTCTCAGAATAAGTGAATCCCTCGATATCTTCTACTTGAATTTGATCACTGCCAATATATGCCCCATCCATGTCAATAAGGTGAACAATTTGAATGATATCACCTTTTTTAAGACCTATCTCTCTCCCAAGAAAGTTTTTCACATGATCATTAACTTTACTCACTGCATTGGCACTGCTCGATAATCGGTCACTGGTAATGTCGCCACCTGTGATATAAAACCTTACCAGATTGGATGAAACCAGTTTATCGATAATCCCGCCTAACGATGTTTTATCCGTAACGCCTTCAACAATAAATAAAATGACCTTTTTAGTTTTCATCAATCAACCCTCCCAGCAATCCTGAAAGCACGACTGATATCAAAGCTATTGGTCTCCTTATAGATTTCTTCTTTTTGTCCACCGAGGTTGATACTTCGATAATAGAGGTTTCTAAGGTTATTATTGCTTTTTACGTTTGTAAAACGCATATATCGGTTTTTAGGATTCGTTGTTGTAAAAATAATCGAACTTGTACTAAGCATCTCAAGTGGTCTTAAGTTATGCGACGTGAAGATCAACTGTCCTTTTCCGTTTTCACTAATGATCTGAAGAATTTCACCAAGTAAATATTCGAAGATACCTGCGTCCAGTTCATCAACAACCATACATACAGTCGGATTATTGAACATTGTAATCAACTTGCTCAATATCGAGATAATCTTTTTAATTCCGTCTGACTCATATTTTAACGGAACTTTTATATCTTCTCTTATAGATATAAGTTCTATACGAATGCCTTCACCGCCATCATCAGTCAGTTGTTTGCCATGGCTTTTGAGTCCTATATTCAGCCCTGGAACAATCGTTTCTAGTACAATATTCATTTGATCAATAATTTTGACGACAACATTGTACACTTCTTCTGGAACAACCGATGGCTTTAACAGGCCAATTGCCAAGTCCCCTTGTGTCACCTTTTTCTCATCCAACAACCTGAAACTAAAGGGGATCAGTAAATTCATGTTAATCATCCCAGAATGATGGTTCTTGATGATGAAGAGATTGAGTTTAGCATAATGCTTCATCGCCAAAATAATATCTGTATAGCTTTTGAATCCTTCGCTTTTTCTAATGATGTCTTCTAACTCCGTGCCAAAAACAAAGGAAGTACAATTTTTCTCTGACATCTTCTTTGCCACACCCAAATCAATTTGAACATCTGCACTTTTTGACGTGAGTAAACGGTAGTTTTTTACCGGTTTAAACGTATATTCTTTGTTTTCAAGTTGATAATCTATTATGCCTGCTTTATTCGTCCAATCACCTTCAATGAATTCTTTGTAAGCTAAAGATTCCCTAATAACTCTTGCTTTGTTTTCATCCGTTCTTTCAATTTTCACTTCGTAAAAAATCTGATATACATGATCTTCTTGATTCAAGTCAAAACCTAATTTAATGGTTGCTGTTTCTTCTTTTTCAAAGATATAATCACCTGCATTTTTAGGCAGCTCTTGCCCACTTATGAGATGTTTCACAATCCACATGGCATCTACGAAGGCTGTTTTACCTGAGCCATTTTGACCATATATACCAAGGATTTCAGAACGCATTAATTTATTTGATAATGAATCATCACTTGGGAAATCGAGTTTCCCGTATTCAACGTTTTTTATATTGCACAGTTCAGCTTCTTTTATTCGAATCATAGAATCTTTCATTACATACACCTCCCGGTTACAATAGATCATATCACAAACCTCTAGATTTGTAAAATTATATTTCAAATTCGATACACTATGTGCCTTTTTTAAACTTTACAATATTAATTGTAACCATTTTACGTGATATTATACTCATAGTTTCTTTATTCATAATAAATATATGCCGAATTGTTTATTAGATTGGATTAAGGCAGCCACATACGATTCGCTGTTTATTAAACAAAATTATACCAAGGTGAAACATGATTTCAAATCAAGTCATCCTGATAAAACTCAGTTGTTAGTTTATTGTTGCAGACGGAACCTGAAACTTTAACAATCCCTTAAAATTAATTAACTTTTTATAAGTGTGCCATTTTGACAGTTTGGCACAAAAATGTTTGACCTAGCCTGATATTTTTGACTATTAATTCAAAAAATGGTAATTGTATTAAAGGGAAAAAAAATTAAAGGAGAAATGCTATGCTGAATTGGATGAATGATATATTTAACAGATATAAAAGCGGCGTAAGCAACTTTTTCATTGTGCAAGGAAACATTTATGACTATGCCGAAAAAAGCGTCCCAGTTATAACTAAAATCAATAAACTGTTATACGAAATGAATTTTCAAGAAATAGCAACATTTGATCAACAAGATGGGCTTTTCTTTAGAGAAGGCACTTATGGGACTAAACAGCCAAATCAAACTGACTTTGAATATATCGTTCGCAGCATTTCCAATCCAGATAAAAAAGCTGCATTCATAATGTTATTTCCGGAATTCACATTTCCATCAAACACAAACAATGACCCTTATGGATACGGGAAGTTAATTTCCATGATGAAGTGTCTCACTTCTGCTAATTTTCAAAAATCAAACAACATGTTGATCCTTTTGGTAGATAACGCATTTAAGATTGACGAAAGAATCAGAACAACTGGTCCATCAACAACCATGATTACAATTCCCCACCCTAACACAAAAGAAAGACTGGAGATGATTGAGTTTTTAAACGAAACCAGCCAAAAGAAAATCAATTCAGAACTTAACGATCAACAATTTGCCAACTTAACCGCAGGGCTTTCTAGAATCCAAATAGAAGACATTTATCTAAATGCAGAAAGTTGTGGCCAATTAGATAAAAAAGACATTATAAAGAAAAAACAAGAATTCTTATCAAAAGAATATGGAGACGTTTTAGAACTTTTAGAATCAGATGGCCTCACATTTGACGACTTTGCTGGACAAGAACACGTTAAAGAATATTGCAAAGAAATGATTGTAAACCCTATGACAAACGGAGAATTAGACCTTGTGCCTAAAGGCGTTTTACTTATGGGGCCTCCAGGAACTGGTAAATCTTATTTCGCCAAATGTCTAGCTGGTGAAGCAAGCGCTACAGCAGTTTTATTAAAAATGGAAAAGATCAAAAGTAAATGGGTCGGGGAATCTGAAAGCAAACTTGCCAAAGTTTTCATGGGACTTCAAGCACTTTCTCCTGTAATTGTTTTTCTCGATGAGTTAGACCAATCTTTCCACAGATCTTCAAGCGATACTCAATCTGTTGATAGAAACCAATTTGGGATGATGCTTCAATTCTTATCAGAACCGGAAAACAGAGGAAAAATCGTTTGGCTAGGAGCCGCCAATTATCCAAATAAGGTTGACGAAGCTCTTAAAAGACCTGGTAGATTTGATAAGAAAATTCCTTTCTTACCACCTAGCAAAGAAGAGATAGTTGAAATCTTTAAAATTCATCTAAAGAGTTCTAAATTTAAAATAGATGTCAGCGAAGATGAAATGCAATCACTTGCAGTTATGTTAGAAGGATACACCCCTGCCGAAATAGAAGCGATCGTCTTAAAAGCAAAAGAGCTTTTAAAAAGAAAGAAATTAACTAAAATAGACTTCAAACTATTACAACTTGCAGGAGAATACACACTATCTGTAAAAAATGAAAGAATTGATGAGATGGTTAAAATAGCAATCGAAGAATGTAGTGATCGTGAATTCCTATGTACCTATAATTTATCTCAATAAACGAAGTCCTTCTAATGATATTTTATATCGAACTTTTCCCAATATATTATCAGCATGTATTGTTCCGAATTTTCTAGAATCTAAACTTATTGGTCTATTATCCCCCAACACATAAATTTTCCCATCTGGAACAGTTAATTCAATAGGCTCAGTATAAAAACTAGGAAATTCAAATTCAGCAAGATAAGGTTCATCTAACTTTACACCATTTACAAAAACCCCATCATTCCCAAGTTTTATATGATCCCCCTCTAATGCAATTATCCTTTTTGTAAGGGGCAATCTTTTTTCTGTTTTAATGATTACGATATCACCACGTTCATAAGTCTCATTAAAATGAGTTGCGACATAAAACCGTCCTTCTTCTAAAGTTGGGGACATCGAATCACCCGAAACTGTCACTATTTTAAAGAAAAAAATATTGAAAAATAGGAAAACAAGCAATACTCGGAATATCACTTTTAAAACGCGATCTTCATTTTTTTTATATTTATCCTTCAAACCATTCTCCTTTATCTATCTACCAGATCGTCTATCAACGGGTGCAGCAGACGTCTCTTTTTTTGACCCTATTTTTTCTTGAATTGAAGACAATATGGTTACAGGTTCTTTATGCTCATATCTGTGAGATCGAGCTTTCTTTTCTTCAAACTTTCTATAAGCATAGAATATGCCAACCATGATAATAATAGCCAAATAAAGAGGCGTGGTCAAATAGGTGATAAATCCCATTTTTATAGATTCATATATGAATTCTAGAGCTTCAAACAACGCTTGCATAATATAACCTCCTTGTAAGATAAATATAGGGTTAAGGTTTAAAACCAACCCCGAATGTTCTTTGATAATTTCAAATCTATAGTTCAGATGAATCACAGACA
>NZ_JAFBDT010000024.1 GCF_016908355.1 Fusibacter tunisiensis
AATGTTAAAATGTAGGAGTAACTACTTGAATTCTTCGTAGGTTCAGCGAAAATATCGATTTTTAATGGTTTTCGTAAAACGACGTAGAATTTAGGGAATATCCCATATGCATCGATCTATGATATGACACTTACAGATGATCAAGACAACGTCACTTTTAAGCCGCGAGTGGGGTGCTGGGCTTGTATGCTTTCTTCAAAGTATGGTTACTTAAAATGGCTTAGAGAGTATAAACCTAAGCTATACAGCTATATCATGCTAGACAAAGGGCTTTTAAAACTTTTGTACGCCAAGAAATTCGGGCATGAGATAATCGTCAATGAATGTGGTAAAGAATCACCGGAGTCTGTAATTGAAGATTTTGATTCAAATTTTCTGATGGGTTTTTTGGAGCAGCGACCGTGTTTCTTTGATGATACGCTTGTTAGACTTTGAAGCTATGTTTATTCAATTAGAGTAAATGTATTTTTACACACCCCTTATCAATAAGGGGTGTGCCTTTCTAGATTTTTCTTTATAATATAATTCATGTTAATAAAAAAACAGGGGAGTTTTATAGCTTAATAAATATAATAAGTTAGAATGTCAACTTTTTTTGGTGGTAAAGATAATCTACCTAATCTAATTTACAAGTTCATGTCGATTTATAAGACAGGTAAGCACTATTTACCGTTTACTATTCATGAATGATTATGTAATAAGTTTTGCAATTTAATCGGATTAATATATCTACAAAATTGGAGGTAGTTAAATATGATGAAAGTAAAGCCGAGTCGATATAATATTTTGCATTCAAGTGAAAATGGAAATCTACTAGTATTCAATTCAAAATCAGGAGCTGCATTATGCCTTGACGAAGACAAACATATTGAAAAAGCAAAGATCATTCTACTGAACGATGTTCCAAGTCTATATGATGAAGAATTATTCAAAGTATTTACTGAACTTGGATTGTTGATTAATATTGATTCAAATGAAACTGAAGAGGTTATTAAACTGTATAACGAAAATTTTCAAAGTAATAAGAAATTGCACATCACAATTTTTCCTACTTTAAAATGTAATTTTAATTGCAGTTATTGCTTTGTTGATGCTAAATTTGACATTGATATGCAGTTCAACACCTTAGATGCAATACTCTTATATATTGAAAATAAAATGAGAATAAACCAAGATTTAATTGAAATAGAAATTGTTTGGTTTGGTGGAGAACCTTTACTCGCAAAATCGAGTATAATATATTTTATGCAACAATTAAATAAAATAAATACTCATTATAACAAAATAGTAAGCTCAGTTTTGGTAACTAATGGATATCTTCTAAATATTGAATCATTCAAACAATTACATGAAGTTGGAATAGTGAATTATCAAGTAACATTTGATGGTTATAAAACTACACATGATAAGAAAAGGCATCTCAATAATGGGTTTCCAACATTTGATGTAATCTTAACTAATTTATTAACAATAAAAAAGGCTTTTCTAGGAGACTTTAAAATTAATATAAGGAGTAATTTTATGAAAGATACTGTTCAGTCACAGTATCAATTAATTGATTGTCTTCTAGATCAGTTGTTGAATGATAATAGATTTTCAGTTGAATTTAAGCCGATTCAAGACATCCTAGGGAACGGATTGGATAATATTTGTTCAGTTGATACAAACGGGGATTTAGTAATTTCGTTTACAAGATATATAGCAGAAAGTATAAAAAAAATGAGCAACCTTGTATACAGTTATTCCTTGCTTCCCTCACCAATAAAAAAATGGTGTAATGCATCATTAAATGACTCAATAATAATAAAACCAAATGGTGAGATATATGCTTGTGATTCATGTGTATCAGATAAAAGTCAGATTATCGGAAAAATAACAGACGATGGTACCATTAACTATACTGATGTGTTTGGAAAGTGGAAAGGGAATGTACAACTTGAAAAAGAATGTCTTGCTTGTATATTATTACCGTTATGTATGGGTGGTTGTAAGCGAAAAAGACTTCAAAATAATGCTCAGTGTCCAATAAATACTGAACAAATAACAAAGTATTTAGAAAATATGAAGTAAAAAGTTTATAGAGATAGAGGATACTGGAAGCTGTCATTGAGTTTCTACCACATTTGAATTCTTTAATTTATTAGTGTCATTGTTGAATGTTCAAGTTATTGATTAATAAATGGTAAATCCACTGGCTTGTATAATGACCCGAAAGGGCGAGACATACATATTATTCGCCATGCAACCATAAGAATTTGAGTTGTACTATCCCTATTATTACACTGTTAACCGTTTATAAGAGTATCATGTGTTAGATATAATCAAAGATAACATGGAGTTGCAGTTTGAGAAAGCTACGCATTTTTCGCCGTTTTCAGTTATTTAGATATAAATAATTCACTTGATTTGGCAAGAAAAATAATGAGCATTTTTGTCAATACTTGAAATTGAATTTCTTAGTTATGAACTCCTTTCATTTTCGATACAGTTGCCATATTTTCTATAAATTCGGCTCTCCAACGGCTCAACACTGGCTAAGCAATATCATATTTTCTTGCTATTTCAGATAATGTAGCTTCTTCTCGAATAATCTCTAGTTTAACGGTTGCTTTTTCTTCCGGGATCCAATTTCTTTTTTTCTATTCATACATATATCATAACTA
Organism: Fusibacter tunisiensis; assembly: GCF_016908355.1. Classification (GTDB taxonomy): domain Bacteria; phylum Bacillota; class Clostridia; order Peptostreptococcales; family Acidaminobacteraceae; genus Fusibacter_D; species Fusibacter_D tunisiensis. The sequence continues at coordinate 2,664 of NZ_JAFBDT010000024.1, forward strand.
TTTTTCAGAAATTGTGTCTAACTTTATGTGAACACTATAAAAAGTTAAATCAGGCAATATTACAACTTAGTGAAAATATTAACTTCTGCATATCCAAGTATTTAATGAAGTTACTATAAATAACATTGTAAACAAGTTTTTAAAATGAAACAAATGTCAATTTTGATTTTAATGGAGTGAAGTGTATATCATTAGGGATAAATCAAGAAACAAATAAAGTACATTCATCTATTAAACTAACAAAATTTTCGAAACTGAGTTGTTATACATTTAAATATGTGTGATGACAAACAAACACTACGAAATGGAGGGTCAATATGAAAGTGATTAGAAGTGGAATCGAACTGAGTTCTAAAGAGGAGATAGTAGAATGTCCAAATTTTATTTCTGGATTCTGTTGTAAGACGGTGTTGTGTAAATAAAGGAGGGGTTATATGAAAATAATCAGAAATGGAATAGAACTTGACACAGTTGAAAAAATCATAGAATGTCCAAATTATCTCGGTGGATTTTGTTGTAAGACCGTGCTGTGTAAGTAAGTAGTAGAATAGTAAATTTACTATTGTTCAAATTGTGATTTTACAAGGATATGCAGGAGCTTAATATAATTAAAAATATTTAATGAGGTGAATATGAATATTTCAACACTGACAAAAGAGCAATTAAAAGTAAGTAGTTACAATGTAATGTTTTCTACTAATCATGAAAACATTATTTACAATACAAGAACAGGCGCACTACTGAGTTTAGATAATAAAACGAGTGATGCCGTATTGGATATATTAAATAGTCTTGAGGGTAGAGCAGACTATATTGAAACACTATTACAAAACGGATTTGTTATTAAACAGGATTTTGATGAATTAGAGTCAATAATTAAGATACACAATAATTATATGAACGACGAAGAAAATATTGACATTACTATTTTACCATCAGAATCTTGTAATTTAAGTTGTTCATATTGTTTTATCTATACCCAGAGAGATATATTCATGGACGATATCACTTATGACAATATACTTAAATATATTATAAAACAAGTGAAACCTTTTGGAAATAAGACTGTTAATATTAATTGGTATGGAGGTGAACCTACTCTTTCTTATAAAAAAATTATTAATTTTATGAACAATTTATACGAAATTAAGAAAGAATATAATTTAAAAATAAATAGTAGTATTGTGACTAATGGTGTACTACTATCCAGAGATGTCTTCATTAAGTTGTATAACGCTGGAATCCGTTCTTTCCAAGTTACTATTGATGGAGATAAAGAAACACATGACTATTTTAGAAAGACTAAAGATGGGGAACCGACATTTGAGATTATTTTTGCTAATTTACAACAGATATCAGAATTAGATAGTTCATATTCTTTCAACTTTTCTATCCGAGCTAATTTTTTAGATGATGCAGAAGAGTCCATGCATGGTTTATTAAGTACTTTTAATGAAAAATTCAATAGTGATAAAAGATTTACTATATACTTTCGACCAATTTATAATTTTAATACTGATCGGAAGGATATTAAAGCAATAGAAAATTCTATTTGTAACTTGGAGACAGGAAATAAAGTTCAGCTCGACTTGGAATATGCAGCGAGGTTATCGCAAAGTGATTCAAATCAAATGCTTGATTTTATACCTAAACCAATTTACTCATGGTGCAACGTTGTAAAGAAAAATTTTCATATAATTGGAGCAGATGGAACAATATTTGCTTGTGACACTTTGCTAGTAGATAAAGAAGATGGGATAGGCTTTTTATCAAACGAAGGAGACATTGTACTAAATCAAAATGCAAAAAAATGGAAACAAAATTTTCTTGTAGAAGAAGATAATTTAAAAGATGAGTGTTTAACATGCACGATATTGCCATTGTGCATGGGTGGATGTCGGCGTAATTGGATTATGGATAAAAAAAAGGTGTGTTCACTAGATATGAAAGTACTAGAAAGAATAGTCAAAAGATATGTTCTAGAGAATGATATGATTACTGGATAATAATAAATAGTATCACAAAATAATCTGGTGGAATGGTAACTTTAGAGTATCGTCATATACTCTAAAGAATTCTAATGGTTGAAGTTTAAAAGGAATCAAAATTATTTTGATTAGGAGTGACATTGCCCAAACATAAACATTGGAATGACAGCACTTTGTTAGTAAGCTAGTCAAAAATATCGCCAAATAGAATGGATTCTAATTGGAGCATTCGCGACTATATTGTTTGCTTTTTCTCTTGAGTGACTGGATTAGTATTGACAATCCAAAAACATTATATAGAAAGGAGAGTATGATTTTTCTGATCAAAAAATCATACAAAAACTTATGAAGATTAAAACAGTTGAAAAGGTAGCACTTAAATACATTATTATCGGAATAATGAGTTCAATAGCACTAGTTATATCATCTTTGCTATATATTTTGTTGGCTTTTTATCTCGGGAAAATTGTTGAAGCATCCTTAGATTTGGATATGTTGAGTTTTAAGAAAGGAGTTATTATTGCATTAGGTATAATTACTTTTAGCGGAGTTTGTAATTATATGGGACAAGTTTTAAGAAAAAAGTTTTCAGTAAAAGCAACTTTACTTTACAAACAAAAAATTATAGATAAAATATTAGGCTTTAGTTACACAAAGTATAATCAAAGTCATCAGTCTTATTATTTAAATATGATGACTGAAGAAACATATGTAATACAAGAACACTATTTTATGCAATTCTCAGCAATTGTTCAAAACTTTTCTCAAATAATCTTTGGTATAATGGCACTTGTATATATAAGCTGGAAATTTACACTCGCAGTATTCGGTTTGTTTTTCTTGCCTTTGTTAGTACCTGTATTTATTGGACCAATTTTATCGAGACGTAGAATGTCAGTTAATTCTATACATGAGAGTTATATTGTGACTTTGAAAGGGATACTGGAAGGGTTTGAGTTAATAAGGACTTATGGATTATTAAATATTATTAGAGAACAATTTAAATCTGCGAATACTAAGCTTGAAAACACTAGATATCACTTTTCAAAGGTTGATTTCTTAAAAGACATATTATCAAATTCACTAACAGCTATATCACAAATGGGTGCTATAGCAATTGGTGTCGCGTTAATATTTGATGGTCAAATGACTGTACCGATACTTTTTGCAGCTGTACAAATAATAAATGCAATAATAAATCCAATTGATGATTTGTCACAAAGACTTTCGTGGATAGTTGGAACAAAATTAGTTCGTGAAAAACATGAAAGAATGCTATCATCACAAAACACTGAAAATATAAATGGTACAATCATTAATAATATCAATAATATAGTAATTGAGAACTTAACATTTTCATATGAGAACCAATTAGTTTTTGACAAACTATCATTCAGATTTGAAAAAGGGAAGAAATATGCGATAATTGGGGAAAGTGGTTCAGGAAAATCTACTTTGTTAAAACTACTCTTAGGACATTATGGAAATTATGAAGGTGATATTTTATATGATGATTTGAATCAGAGATCAATTGATTTATCAAGTTTACACAGGAATATTTCTAGCATTCATCAAAATACGTTCTTATTTGAGGATACTTTAAAAAATAATATTGAATTATATAAAGAACACACTAAGTCTGATTACGATAGTGCAATAATAAAATCAAATTTAATGACTTTAAATAAGTTGGTAGGAGAGACTATTTTGGTTGACAATGGTTCAAAATTGTCAGGAGGAGAAAAACAAAGGATTGCAATTGCAAGATGTCTAATTAACAAATCGGATATTATATTAGTTGATGAAGCAACTTCATCTCTGGATTCTGAAAATGCATATTTATTTTTTAATTCCATCTTAGAGTTAAATGGAGTTTTGTGTATAGTAGTTACACATAATGACAATCCTGAAATACTGAAAAGATTTGATTGTGTATTAAGAGTAAAGGATTATAAGTTAGAAATTGTTAACGAAATTTAAAACTAGAAAGCTTCCAGAACAATTTAAATAGGTCAAGCTATTGAGAATCAAGGTATAGCGTCCACTGAACATCAGAGCCTTGAAGATCAAAGCGGTCAGTAAAATCTAAAACAAACAGTGTCGTTGCTGGTAGTAGTTCTCTGATTAGTGCATAATCCTGTTAGAAAGCATAACTAGCACTCTGTTCATGAATAGGTGGGAAGAAGTAAGTTGGGATATGAACCCATTAGAAAGGGAAGGTTCACCATCATAGCTAAACAGAGGAACACGGCCATTATAGATCATTACAAGTGGATGCCTATTAAGTTGTTTCAACTTTTAGCTATTCAGTACATTATGTCATAACTGATCTGCACTTTTAGCTCTGGTAAGCGAGGTAACTATTTAAACCAAAGCCTTAAAATTTAATGATTTTTGGCTAGACAATATAGGAAGGTGTTAATAACTACTGAGTTAACATAAAGGTGTAAAATGATAATTACCACATCAGGAATTTATTGTAAATCTAATAAATGTATTCATAAGAAGGTTTGGAAGTCTGAGCATGAAAATATGTATAAAATAATTGATATTGAGAATGACAAAGAAGTTATATTAACTGGGATTGCAAGTTTAATATTTAATTGTGTATTGAGTAAAAGTGAATTTAGTATTTCAGATATCGCAGATTACATTGATATAATTTCAACATACAAAAAAAAAGATTTAAGTTCTGAAATTGCAACAGTCTTAAGAAAATTGTTGCTTGATAATATTATTGAAGAATACAATAGTTCTCTAGAAAAAGTACAGATTTTTTCACAATATACTTATACTCTTAAGTTTAAAGATAAATATTACGGATTGCATTTTCAATATGGAACTATTATTGAAATAAGCAAAAAGATTTTTGATAGTTTAAGAAATAAAAATATTAAATATATTAATGATAATGAAAGTGATTTACTCTATCAGAATAATTTTTTGAATCGACATCCGTCAGAAGCATCATTATTAAATGATGATAATAGAATCAACGAAGTTATGATATATTTGATTTTATCTTATGAGTGTAATATGAAATGTATCTACTGTTTTGAAAAGAATAAAATAGTATCAAAGCAAGAATCGATCAATCTCAAATTACTAAAAAATACACTCGATGAAATTATAATAATTGCTGACAAATCAAATGTGATTCTTACAATGTATGGTGGAGAGCCATTTGTAGATAACAATTTAGCTAGTATGAGGTTGATATTCGAAAGATTAAATGAATATTCCAACATACATTTTAGAATGATAACAAATGGATTCAATATTTTACGATATATAAAATTAATAAAACGCTTTCATCATAAAATACATGAATTTGTTATTACAATTGATGGTCCTGAGAGTGTACACAATAATAGAAGATATGATCAAGATGGAAATGGAACTTTTAAAACAATAATTACTAACATTTCAGTGTTAATTGAGTTAAAAATTAAAGTTGTGATTAGGGTTAATTTAGATGATTCAAATTATAGTGTTCAAAATGATTTTGTTCATTGTTTGAATGAGTTAATGTTTCCAGAAAATCTAATTCGAATTGAATATCATAGAGTAGAGAAGAAATTTGATTTTGATTTTCAACACATTTCTCTAAGTAATTGCCTAAAGCTAATTACTACGTTGAGAAAAGCAACGAATTATCATATAGATTTTGAGCATCCTTCATTTAGTTTTATTGAAAGTTGTGAAAGAAACACTTGGGCTAATCTAAGAAAACGTGATTACTGTAATATTAATAATAGTATAACAATTGATTGTGATGGCAAGAAATATGCTTGTAACGAGTCAATGGGAATTAATGAATATTTATTGCAAGCCAATAATTTTGAGTCTATATCTATGTTACGAGTTGCAAGTGAACACTGTATAAATTGTGCTCTATATTTGTTATGTCTAGGTCGTTGTAGCTTATCAAACTATGCTCATAGTAAAAATGGAGCATCAATTTGTGATAAAAAAGAATTACTACAGATGTTAGAATCATATATAGAAATAATTGATTGGGAGATTGAATACATTGGTACTACAGATAAACAAAACATTAGCAGCTAAGTAACCAAATCCACCGAATCTGAGTACAGATAGTGCGCCAAGATAAATGAGTTTTATAATGTGCATACTAATCAAGACATGAAATTGAATTTCTTAGTTATGAACCTTTTTTGTAAATTTGATTCTTTATTTCTTTGCCACAGATCTGCGTTGTTAGTGGTTTTATTTTTATTGTGCTGTTGTTGACGGTTGAGGAGGATTCAGTTAGTTGGATTAAAGTAGCTTTGGAACAAACGCCAGATTATTTTCTTCATCTAATTGAGTTGATTCTATGATTTCGCGACGGACTTTATTTAGCCAGTAATAGTAAGATGCCTCATTGATATTGTTCAAATACAACACTACTGTTTATTGATCAATCCACTGGCATTGTGATCAGAAATGTTCTTCATCCATGTGTCCCTACGAATTTGAGCGGTTACTTTTCTTAAACTATTATCCATTGGTGGCCTCCTCAATTATAGTTTTTCTAGTAACATGAAAAACTGTTGATAGTTTTTCGAGTATCAGATTGTATATAATCAAGAATAGCATGGAATTACAGTTCGAGATAGGTACACATTATTTAGCGTTTACCATCTCTTTATACTTTGTCATCCTCATCATTTTTTCACCTATTTTTCTGTCAATCCATAAACAATTTCATTTTTTTGAAAACGGCATATTTTACTTGCAAAAAAAAATGGCGATTGTTATAAACGGGTGAGGAGGGTGAAATGATGCATATAGATAAAGTTAACATTGATCTTGATACGTTGAATGGAGTATCAGAACATTTGAAGAAAGACATTTCAAGTTCACTTGGAATTAAAATGGATTCACATGAAAGTACAATCACTATGAAATTAAGTAATGTGGATGAAGATGGTAATCCGGAACTGGAATTTCGAAAAGTAAACCTCGGTTTAGAATATTTCAGAAATTACCTTTCTGATAATGGAAAAGATTTCATTGTTGGGATCTGCTTTATAGTGTTTACATTTTTTAATCTTTTAGAGGTGCTCGGCTTTTTTAAAGCATACAGCACAATGAACATTGCATATACAGATTTCAATAAAATTATATGGGATGTGGCTTTACCCATCATTCCAATGATCATTTGGGCCTTTTCAACGAACTATCCAGTTTTCAATTTTAGAAATCGCAAGGTTCTCATGTTCTATTTATCCTATTTCTTTATTAATTTTCTGATGGTGAGGCTTACATTTATCATAAGCTATAGAATAACTGTACCGTATATATCCCAGATTGAACCCACTGCACAAATGAGTGTGGACAAAATTGTTGGACTCGCATATATTGCAACATTCATTCCTCTTGCGTTTACAGTCTTCATTTTGATTCTCATTTCTGTTAGAGGAACGGTATTCAATAAAGACTTTATTGATCGCTTAGAAGCATTTCGGTTATTCAAAGTATTTGATCTTGAGATATACAGCAAGTTCGAATACACGCATCAAGTGGTTAGAGAAATTAAATCCGGATCGAAGATTACCATTCCTCAAAAGGACAGGCAAGCACACACCGCGATCATTGGTGCTACAGGTACCGCAAAAACATCTTCAGTTTTGTTGCCTGGTATATTAAAGGATCTAAAGGTAAGAATCAGAAACAAGAACGCTCTTAAAAAATTGTTCAAACATTATACTGAAATTGGTATGTTTAGGATTAAAAGAAACTTTAGTGATGATGATTTTTCAACAAAACATTTTGAACCTAATCCCGATTACAAGCGTACTTTTCGTGATAAGATCACTGGAAGAACTCCCAAAAGAGTCTATGAATTTTTAAGTAGTAAATATGAAATTGCTGGACAAACCATATTGGTGCCAGAAGAATCCCTTGCTGATGATGCCTATAACCTATTTGAAGCATATGGAGAAAAGGCCAATAGAGTTGATCCTAAACTTATAGATGGTATGCATAAACCTGGCTTTAAGGGGCTTAATATACTTTATATCTCTCCCAATATGCCTTCTTGGGCTGTTGATAGAGAAAAAGTAAGGCGAGCGACTTTACTTGCAGATGTCATGCAGATCATGTTTGAAATGGGTGGGAAATCAGACCCTTACTTCGCATCCGTAAATAGAATTGCAACCACAACAATTGCACTATTGCTTCAGCTGACTTACCCTCAAATGTACAATAGACAACCAAACCTTGAAGACGTTCAAAACTGTATCAATGATTTTACCAAACTGTATGAACCGTACTCGGTGCTCTTTCCTAACGGTAAGGTAAGCGAAGCGAATAAAAAGTATCTATGGCTGAAAGACAACATATCAAATTTCTTCATTGGTGAAGGGTCCGAGACATTTGAACAACATGCCAGGGGACTTAAAGTCCAGATCTCATTGTTCCTTGCAGATGATTACATCCGTCAGCTTGTTACAGCTGATGAAGTGATTGATTTTGACGAAATACTTTCTAACAATGAACTTACTGTAGTGAATATTGAACTTCCAGAGATTGGACCTATCAATGCACCGGCTCTTGGTCTTTTCTTTTCGGTCAATATGACCAATGCTGTTCTTAGACGACCTGGAACAGAGTGGACACGTACTTTTCACGTTTGGCGTATAGATGAGTTCCCTATTATTGTCACGCCTTCAATGGAGCAGGCGTTCACATTGTTTAGGAAATTTAAAGTGGCCATGGAAGTTGCACTACAAACGCTTGATCAAATGGATAAAACTCCTTATCTTAAGTATTTGAAAGGGGTAATACTAAACTCAACGGCCAATCAAATCGTCTTTGGTAGAGCAAATATAAGCGAAATGGACATCTATTCCATACTCTCGGGGACGATTGATGATATCGTTGAAATGGAAGGGACGTCAGAAACATCATTGTTCTCGGAAAATCCATCCATGTCGACGATGAGAAGAAAAACCAAGCAAATAACGAATGTATCAGAGAAGTCGGACATACGTAATAAAGATTTCCAAGAGGTGACATACTTTTACACCAAACGAGGATCGTTAATGCCGCCAGTACACGGCAAGGTCGACTTCGTAAGTAAAAACGACAAAAAAGGTCGCAACAAACAAATCAAAGTTGACTGGTCTAAACTCTTTGATGGAAGTTCCAAAGACACTATTGAAAGCTTACCCAATAAAAAAGCAGTACTAAAGTTTAATGAAGAACAGCTGAATGAAGCTAGAAAAAGAGGAGACATGGTTTCAGAGGTGATAATGGTGGACAGCCAAATGGCAAAGATTGAATCTGTAATAGAAGTTCAAGAACCCACTCATTTTGAAATAGAAATTGAAAATGTGGTTGCAAAGGAAAAGCCTGATTCAGTCATAAGCACAAATGACTTCACACAAGCAAATACAGAAGAACCATCAAGAAAAGAACAACCCCCAAAACCTATTGATTCGAAAGAAGCCAGAGAAAATCAAAGAAAAAAAATGACAGATTTCTTTTAGAGCTATTATAGCTCTTTTTTTATGTATGAGTGTAATACTAGGGCATTCATTACTGTTATAATCAAATCAAGAAAGCAAGTGGAGGTTTTATGCAGTCACCATTTTTATTTAAACCAGGCATTATTGCAGTATGATTTACTATGGTTTGAAAATCCTATCACCTTCTATTTTTCTTGTTGCAACGCTTTTGATGAGTTCAATTGTTTCGCTTGCAACAGGTTCGTCTTGGACAACTGCAGGTACGGTTGGTATTGCGCTTATGGGCGTTGGTATGGGTCTTGGAATTCCAGCACCTATGATTGGTGGTGCTATTATTTCAGGTGCATATTTTGGTGACAAAATGTCGCCATTATCTGACACGACAAACTTGGCGCCTGCAATGGCTGGTGCGACTTTGTTCGAGCATATCAAGCACATGATTTTCACAACTGGACCATCTTACATTATTTCCATTATCTTTTTCTTGATTTTAGGTTTTAGATATTCAGGAAACGAATTGAACCTTGGCATGATTAATGAAATCAATGCTGGTTTAGAAGCAAGTTTTAACTTGAATCCACTCTTGCTAATTGTGCCTGTTGTGGTTATTGGGATTGTTATTATGAAAGTACCTGCAATTCCAGGTTTATTTGGTGGTGCGATTTTAGGTGGTCTTGCTGCAATATTTGTTCAAGGGTCAACACTTGGACAGGTTGTAGATTCACTCCATTATGGTTTTGTATCTGAGAGTGGAATTGCAAGTGTTGATGATCTCCTTACTAGAGGTGGCCTTGACAGTATGATGTGGACCATTTCCTTGATTCTATGTGCTATGATATTTGGTGGCGTAATGGAAAAAACAGGTATGTTGCAAGCTTTGGCTTCTGAAATTTTAAAATTGGCCAAATCCACAGGTACTCTTGTTGTTGCAACTATATTAACTGCACTTGGTATGAACGCACTTGCTGGCGATCAGTATCTTGCAATCGTTATTCCAGGAAGAATGTTCAAGGATGCCTATGCTGAAAGAAATCTCCATCCGAAAAACCTTTCAAGGGTATTGGAGGATTCAGGAACGCTGACTTCACCACTTATTCCTTGGAACACTTGTGGTGCATTTATGATTGCGACATTAGGCCTTGCACCATGGACCTATGTGCCATATTGTATTCTTAATCTTGTAAACCCATTGGTTTCAATATTCTATGGATTTACGGGCATTACAATGGAAAAACTTGATCAGAATAAAGCTTAAGGGCTCTTATTAAATGGATGGTCACGAAAGAAGATTCTTTCGTGGCTATCTTTTTTTGTGTATAATATATTTGGAGGTGTCCGATGATTGTACAAATAGAATCAAAAGTTGTGGATTTGCTTAAATCTACTGCTATGTTTAGAAAAATAGAGTCAACAGAAATTCAACGCATGCTTCACTGTTTGAATCCACGTATTTTAAATTATGAAAAAAACGCTTCTATAGCTATGGCCGGAGACCATTTTGATGGGATTGGAATTGTCATTGAAGGGGAATTGATTATTGCGAAAGAAAATTTGGCTGGTGATCGAACTGTAATGACCATTTTAAAACCGGGAGATATGTTTGGCGAAATGGTTAGTTTTTCAGAAAAAAAGGAATGGCCGGCATCTGTTGTGGCTCAATCGGATGCACAGATTATTTTTGTGTCGCCTGAAAAAGTAATTACCATGTGTGACAAGATGTGTGATTCTCATAGACAATTAATTGAAAACTTGCTTATAATTATGTCAAAAAAAGCATTGATGTTGAATCGAAAGGTTGAATACTTATCCATTAGAACTTTAAGAGGTAAATTGTGTGCTTATTTATTGGAACACCAAAAAATAAAGCAGCAAAATATATTTACCCTTCCAATGAATCGCGATGAATTGGCAGATTTTTTCAATGTGGCAAGACCATCTGTTTCAAGAGAATTGAGTAAGATGAAAGAAGAAGGTTTAATTGATTTTCATAAATCTTCATTTAAAATTTTAGATTATGATCGTATCAAAGCCTCAATTTGATTGGACGGTGAAAAGATGAATACGAGATACACGACCATTGGAAATTGGTTTAAAGAGACGTATCAAATGAAAGTGGTTAAACTTGCCATTGATGGCGGTTTTACGTGTCCCAATCGAGATGGCACATTAAGTACAGAAGGGTGTTTGTTTTGTAATGCATACGGATCTGGAGAATATTCTGGTGTTGTAGAGAATGGCGTTCGCATTCAAGGACAAACCATTGAAAAACAAATTGAAAGTCAAAAACAATTGATTTCAAAAAAATGGTGCCCTGATGCCTACCTTGCTTATTTTCAAAACTTTACAAACACGTATGGGGCTATTCCGTATTTGAAACAGCAGTATGATGCGGCGCTTAACGGTGACGCGGTTATGGGGTTAGTTATTGCAACAAGACCTGACTGTATTACAGAAGAAATTGTAAAATTGATTCATTCATATACTGAGAAACATTTGGTATGGGTGGAATTGGGTCTGCAATCAAGTCATTCGGAATCTTTGAAACGCTTAAAAACACAATATACACGTGATCAATTTGAGAGGGCATTTAAGCTGTTGGCAGATTATGAAATTAAAACGGTTGTACATTTAATCTTAGGCCTTGAAAATGAAACCAAGACGTCTTTTTTAGAGACAGTTGCTTATGTAAATGAACTTAAGCCATTTGGTGTAAAAATGCATATGTTAAATGTTCTTGACGGTACAGAGCTGGCAAAACAATACTTAGAATCGCCATTTCCTTTACTCACCAGAGACACGTATATTGAGTGGATTTGTGATGGTCTTGAATGGCTGAATCCCCAGGTGACGATTCATCGTGTTACTGGAGATGGAATCCATGAAGATTTAATCGCACCTCTGTGGATTAAAGACAAAAGAAAAGTGCTCAACGGCATCATGAAAGAATTGAAACGTCGGAACACTTATCAAGGTTTTAGATTAAAATAAGATTAAATCATTGGCTACTATAAAATATAGGACAATGGCAAGCATTAGAAAATTTGAAATGAGCGAAATAACGATGCCGAGATTTAGGGTGTCGTTTTTACGTTTGAGTCTTGTGCTGTTTAGAATTAGACCGACAATACCTGTAAGGATGCCAATTCCTAATGCAATTAGCGTTAATGTGAGATACCTTGTTTGCCAGATTGCAGGGCGGTAATAGCCAAAAAATAGATCAAGTGAATATAAGGATTTAGGCTGTGCAAATAATAAAAGGACAAAAGCGATAAAACTAATAAACATACTGAGTAATCCAATACTATTGATCCGAACCCTAACAGGGTCTGCCATAACCCTACGATCTTTTGGGAAGGCCCTTTCTATAAAAGTTTCGTATTCAGGATTCATGTGTAGAATTTCAGATTGTTTGCTATATAAGTATTGCAAGAGTATTTTTGTTTCAGATTGGGTCAACCCATCAAAAAGAATTCGAGTTCTGTATCGCCTAATTTCAAGTTCCGGAGATGACTCTAAAACTTTACAGTGGAGTGTGAATATTTTGTTGAGATTTACAGGCTCTTCAGTGTTTCCATCAAATTCTATATTAAAGGCACTGCCCACTGGCAGTTTGATATCTGTTAATACGAGCATACCGGTGAAGCTCATATCTTTTGTAACTAAAGTGTGTGGGAAACCGTTCCAATTAAACGTATAAGTATCGTATAATTTAACTCTAAAGGCTTCACGTCTTTGTATTTTAATTGGTTCAGAGGTAAAGCTTAAAATTAGAATGGGTAAATTTTCCTTTATGAAACGGCTCTTAACTCGGCATGTGACAGAAAAAAGGCCTTCATTTTCATCGTCAGAATGAAAAACAACTTCAACTGAGTCACCTGGATGTATCGGGTATGTATTTCCCTGGTAAACAGGCGCTAGGACGCTGATTTCGCCATTGGACAGGTTGTTTTCTATCATGGTTTTTAAGTGCAGTTTGTCAGAATCCCTATCAGATAAAGTGTTTTTTACAACGAGCTCTATTGAATGTGCAGGTTTGAGTATTTGATCCAACGCCATAGGCACCTCCTCAAGTATATGCTTATTATACCACAAATATTACGATTGAAAAAAATGTTTAAATTGGCGGGTTACGGGTAACTAACAAATATAATTAAACCGTATGGTTTTCTTATAGATTGGTTATCGGGACGTCATATGAGCGTTGAAACGTTCAAGAATTAAACAAAAAGGTAAATGGGAAAATGTTGGTTTAAGATTCTTTTCTAATTTTTAAAGTCAATTTGTTAGGAGGAATGCTTATCGCAGTTGAATTTTTTTATACAATTGAATATCAGAAAAATCAACGTGCCGAAACCAAGTAAATGGGCTTTCACTTAAATGAAAAAGTGGGAGCTCATTTTAATGTGCTTTTTATGATTTCTAGGAAAGCACTGAGCATTCGGGCAGTTAATCCCCAAATGATATAAGCGTCAATATTATAAAAAATAACTGGATAATTTGTATTTTTAAAATTATAATTTTTCCCATTGGGAATAGAGCCAAAAGGGAAGTCGTGTGCGAGATCAAATCGAGATTTTAGCTCATAGGTTTCAGGAACATGAGTGGTTAATGTTGTTAGCGGAATGACAATGAGCTCGTGGACTTCAGATTCTGAAGGTCTAATGGCTTCTAAAGGGGTATCTATTATGCCTACATAGCAATGGATGATCATGTCAAAGCTGGTCATAATGGAGTCGATTTGCCCCAATATCTGGATTTGATTTGGAGTGAGATTCAACTCTTCACAGGTTTCTCGAATTGCAGCTTCTCTAGAAGATTCATTTGCTTCCATTAAGCCTCCAGGGAAGCATATTTCTCCAGGTTGTGATTTAAGGGTCAAGGCTCTTCTTTCAAAAATGAGTTGCCATTGATTTTGAGTGTAGATTAAGGGAATCAATACGGAGGATTCTTTTTTAACACCTGTTACATTGGCGTTTCGTTTGGTTAGTAGCGTTTTAAGTTCTTGAATCAAAGAAGGCCTCCTTTAAAATTTAATCTCTTTTTATTTTCTCATAAATGACAGTTAAATTAAATAGTTGTAATTGCTTTTACAAACATTATTTTAATTGGTAAAATATGAATGACTATATGGAATAAGAAGGTGATCGTATGATGTATTTATTTATAGTAGTGGCAAAAGTTGTTGAAGTGTCACTGGCAACAATTCGAATGGTACTCATCACAAAAGGTGAACGTAAAATTGGTGCCATTATTGCTTTTTTTGAAGTGTCACTCTGGTTGGTTTTGGTCAGTTCAGTTTTAGACAATATTATGGAAGACCCATTAAAAATTGTGGCATATGCCTTAGGTTTTTCATGTGGCAACTATCTGGGCAGTTTGATAGAAGAAAAAATTGGGATTGGCTTATCTGAAATGCAAGTTATTGTCAAAGAAGATAAAGGCGTTAAACTGGCAAATATGTTGAGAGATAGCGGCTACGCTGTAACTGTAATGCATGGAGAAGGCAAAAATTTTCCAAGGCAAATCTTGTTAATGTATGTACCAAGAAAGAGAATTAAAAAAATTGCAGCACGGATCAGAGAAGTGGAAGAAAATGCTGTTGTAACAGTTTCTGATAAAAAAGCGCTCTATGGCGGCTTTGGTATGATCAGAAAGTAAGAAATGAAGAGAGGACATAAATGAGAATTTTAGAAGAGGACCGCACCGTTAAAGTTGGAAATTATGAGTTTGGTGGGGATAAACCTTTGGTTATTGCAGGACCATGTTCTGTGGAAAATAGAGATCAGATTATTGACATTGCTAAAAAAGCACGTGAAAAAGGCGCCCACCTTTTAAGAGGGGGTGTATTTAAGCCTAGGACAAGTCCATATGATTTTCAGGGCATTGGCATTGAAGCATTGACGTACATGGTTGAAGCGAAGCAGATAACGGGCATGCCAATTGTAACTGAGTTGATGGATTTGGCACATTTGGATTATTTTTTAGAGCATGTGGATGTTATTCAAATAGGATCGAGAAATATGTATAACTACCCTTTACTTAAAGCCCTCGGTGAGATAGACAAACCTGTGCTTTTGAAACGTGGATTTAGCGCAACCATTAAAGAATGGATTTGTTCTGCTGAATACATTGCAAAGGGTGGGAATACACAAATTATATTGTGTGAACGCGGTATTCGGTCTTTTGATTCTTATACGCGAAATATGTTGGACTTAACAGCAGTTCCAATTATGAAAAAAGAAACAGGCCTGCCTGTGATTGTCGATCCAAGTCATGGAACGGGTAGGAGAGAGTTGGTTGGGATTATGTCAAAAGCGGCTCTTGCTGCTGGTGCTGATGGCCTAATTATAGAAGCGCATACACACCCTGATTTATCTGTTTCAGATAAAGAACAAACCATAGGTATAGAAGAACTGGGTCAAATTATACACCAAATGACAGCCTTATAATGAGTATGTAAAAGCGCGTTGGAAGTTTCCAACGCGCTTTTTGATTATTGTCCATTTGAAAAAATATCAAGATATGAATTGTTTTTGTCCAAATAGATAACAGTGTTTTCATCGACGGTTTCTTCATAAGATTTAAGTGTTCTCCAGAATTGATAGAATTCAGGGTCCCTATTAAATCCGCTGGCATAGACTTCCAGTGCTGTTGCGTCAGCCTCACCTTTTATGGTTTCTGATTCTTCAATGGCTGCAGATTTAATTTGAGCAACTTCACGGTCAGTATCGGCCACGGTATTTTGGTAAATTTCCATACCTTCTGATCGAATTTGCTGTGCAATCGCTTCACGCTCAGCAACCATTTTTTTGTAAGTGGATTCTATATTTGACGGTGGTAAAATCGTTCTGTAGATGTCAATATCCACAAGTTTAATTCCTTGAGAAGCAAGGTTGACATTAAGTGCCTTACGGGCTTCTTCTAAAACGGATTCCAGAGCATCTTTATCTGCGAGGAACTCTGTACTTAGAAGGCTGTTGATTTGTTCTATAACGACGGCATAAGCGACTTCATCGATTTTAGAATTGGCACGGGTTATGGAGCCTAAAGATGTTCTAAAAATTCCAGGATGTACAATGTTCCACTGGGCATACATATTGATTTCGTATTTGATTTTGTCCCGAGTGTTAATTTGGGCGGAATTCGAAATATAAGTGAGGGTCTTGCTGGTGTTTTTTTCAACATCTGTAATGAAAGGAATCTTAAATTTTAAACCCTTTGTTGTATCCACGATAACATCTGTAAATCGGCTGTCTTGTTCATTGAAAATTTCGGCTTCGGTATTCATGGGATCCACAACAATTCTCTTAATTTCGCCAAATTCACGTATGGTGGCAATTTCGTCTTCACGTACAACGTAGAGTGAGTTTGCAAGTAAGAAGATTATAAGAATCACTACCACCAAAACACTTATAAATTTAAACCCACCTTTTAAACTTTCATTCGCCTTATCTTTATAAGCTTGAAAATCGGCAGCATCTTGTCTGTTTTCACCTTGGTTGAGATTAATATTCATCACTGGCCTCCTTTCAATTCAAGTGGGAGAAATTTAAGCACATCGTCTCCATCCAAATCAATAATGTACTTGTTTTCCACTCTGGATAGGATGGATTCCATAGTCTCAATGTAAAGTCTTGTCTTCGTAATGTCTTGAGCCAATTGATATTTTTCATAGACTTGGTTGAAATTTAGAACGTCACCACGGGCCTGCGCAACTTTTTCAGCCTTATAGGCTTCTGCCTGCTGGATCATTTGATATGCTTCTGCACGCGCCTTAGGAAGCATTTCGTTGGAATATTTTTCAGCTTGAGATTTATAAGAATCTTTCTCATTGCTTGCGATATTCACGTCGTCATAAGCATATTGAACGGCCTCAGGTAAGAGGACATCGGTTAGACGGACTTCGACAATTGAGATTCCCAAGTCATATTTTGCCAATTTGCGCGCAAGATCTGGAAGAATTTCTTTTGCAATACTGTCCTTGTTAATAAGGGCGTTGTCTAAATCTTGATTTTGAATATTGCTTCTTAAGACACTTTCAAACGCCAATCGAATGGTACCTTCCTGATCATCAACGTTGTAAATGTAAGCTGCTGGATCTGTAATCCGATATTGAATTACGGCGCCAATATTGATTAAATAAGAACCACTGGTTAGAACAATCGCTTCACTTTCAACATCTCTGTAAAAAGCGGGTGAAGTCGTCGACGGTTCTTGTTCAGGCCTGTATCCATATTGAAGCGAGATTACTTCGTTGCTGTTTACAACGTTAACGCTTTCAATAAATGGAATTTTAAAGTGAAGACCAGCTTCGGTAATGACAGTGTGCAGCTTTCCAAATCGCTCTACAACTGCTTGTTCGGCATTGTCCAGCATGTAATAGCTGTTCATAAATGTGGCTGCCACAACAATTATAAGCGGAATCAGCAAAAGCCATTTCTTTTGTTTCATCTTGTACCTCCATTGATTTTAGTTGGTTATAGTACTATGATAAATCTAATCCACTAAAATTGCAACTTAACATTTCATAAAATAACACGTACAATGGAAGTAGAAACTGTTAAGAAAATCTTATAAAAGTATTAAATGGGGGCATTCATGAATCCAGTGACGACCTATGTCAAAAAAGTTTTAGCGCAATCAAAAAAACACCAGATTGCTGCATACAGCGGCCAGATGGCTTATTTTTTCACTCTGTCTATATTTCCTATGCTGATTTTTTTCTTTTCAATTCTTTCGAGGCTGAACATTAATTTTGAAAAAGCACAAGAATTATTTATAGATGTTTTTCCACCTCAAATTAGTGTGTTGATTGGAGAGTTTGTTGAAAATACCATTCGAGTTGAAGGCAATGTCACACTATCTGTATCCGGTCTTGTAACATTGTATTCTGCCTCAAGAGCTGTAGGTGCGCTTCAAAGGGCTATTGACACGGCATATGGTGTTGTGAAAAAACGCAATTTCTTCATAAATAAGTTATACGGTATGCTCTATACGTTTTCGTTTATAATTATCTTAATCTTATCTTTGTTGATTCCTGATATGATTGCCACTGTTTTTGAATGGATCAATACCGGCTTAAAATTGGACATCAGCGACTTTTGGTTTAGATTGTTTTATTGGCTTAGAACATTGCTTTTGCCCGTTATATTTGCTTTTTTAATTGCTTCAATATACACCTATTTACCAAATCAAAAGATTCATTTTAAGCAAACCTATAAAGGTGTTTTGTTTGCGCTTATAGGGTCGTGGGGCGCAAATATGGCTTTTAGCAGTATTGTCGTAGAACTGACGGATTATTCAATTTTATATGGGTCCTTATCTGCTATCATAGCCTTTATGGTCTGGTTATATGCAATGGGCACCATTATAATGATTGGTGCAGAAATAAATGCACTTGAAGTGAATGTGTCAAAACAAGAAAAAGATTGAGCAAAATTCAAGCTCAATCTTTTTAAGTTCTGTAATCGATGATTTGACCTTCTTTTTTTTCATTGGATGTAATATGGGTTAACTTGAGATGGATTTTAGTCATTCGATCAATTAAACCTGTGTTTTGGTGAAAAAGAAATTCAAAGGAAGCGGGCGCTTCAATGAGACTGTCCAAAAACTTGTAGCGATTCAAAATTAAAAACCCATTGTCCATTTCAATGCCAATTGTGCTGAGCTTTTCATCAAAATCATGCAGAATGCTTTCAATTAAAAAAGCAAAATGTGTTCCAAATTTAAGGTCGGCCTGAACCCCTTCATCAATTAATTCATTTATGCTTTCAACAAGTTTCTGTGCACCGTGTATAACTTCTGCCTTATGGGTTTTAAAATACTGTGAAGATGACTTTGAGTCTGTATCAGAATCAAATATGCGGTTGTAAGAGGCCATCAAGTTATGCGCTTTTGCGTAAAAGGCATCCATTAAATACTGACTGTTTCCAGATCTTTGATCCGGCGTTAAATGGACTTCACCCTTACCAGCTATAGTCCCTACAGATTTTGTTTCAGATGACGGTTTGACTTTGCTGGTGGCAACATTTCTGTAATTATTAACAATTGGGGGTTTTGATATATTTGACATTAGACACCTCCTTTGTTGCCTTTATGATAATATCGGCATAAATGCACAAGGACTTCATTGTTTTGAGGAGATAGATGTGGGATAATAATAAGTAAGTCCACTAGAGAGGTGAAAAGTATGACCGATTTGGTTTTTAGAAAAATTGCTAAAGAAGTGTTAAACCGAAATTTTATCAAAAGATATGGTATAGAACGCAAACGTGTTTCAGATTATGTGACAACTATGGCTTTCAAAGAAAAAATCCGTGACATGCTGGATAGAAAGGATTATACCAGTCAATCTGTTTATGCCTTAATGCAGGGACTCATTGAAAATTATCCAGTTAAAGAACAGCCAGAAGATTGGCTGACGTATATTTATTTTTACAGTTTAAATTTTTCGTTTCCAGCGGCAGTTACAATTGAATTAAATTATGATTTAAATCGGGTCGCTGAATTGTATCTGCGTGTTTTGCGCATTTTCTCAGAACTTCAAATGACATCTGAGGATGGCACATGGCAAAGCCGGTATCCTTTAAGTTTGCTGACAGAGTCTGAAATTGAAGACCTTGAAGATCGGACTGAATTTGATGTTTTTAGAAAGGCATTTAAGTACGAATTTGTCTATGAAATGATGAAATTGAATCAAGAAGTGATTGGGTACACCACACTGGATCATATTTGTGGGGTTCATTATATTGCCATGAAAATTGCAAGACAATTGAAGGCGCTTGGCTTTCCCATAGATTTGGGACGTGTGTCTGGCGCAGCTGCTGGCCATGACATTGGTAAATTTGGCTGTAAACCAGAGGAAGCCCATAAAGTGGCTTATTACCATTATTATTACACGGGTGAATGGTTTGAAAAAAGAAGTATTGTCTATATTCGAAACGTAGCCATTAACCATTCAACTTGGGACTTGGAGTTGGAGGCTTTACCAATTGAATCCCTAATCCTGATTTATTCTGATTTTAGGGTGAAAGCCGACTATATAGATGGCGTTTCACAAATGAAAATTTTCACATTAGAAGATTCTTTTAACGTAATTTTAAACAAATTGGATAATTTGGATGAAGCCAAAAAGAATAGATACAGACGCGTTTATAGTAAATTGAATGATTTTGAAAATTTCTTGTTGGATTTAAATGTTAACACAGATGCTGATCG
The DNA here is from genome assembly GCF_016908355.1 of Fusibacter tunisiensis. Classification (GTDB taxonomy): domain Bacteria; phylum Bacillota; class Clostridia; order Peptostreptococcales; family Acidaminobacteraceae; genus Fusibacter_D; species Fusibacter_D tunisiensis. The sequence continues at coordinate 23,347 of NZ_JAFBDT010000024.1, forward strand.
TGGCATTGATTTGGACCATACGGCTACAATAAAGCGAAAATACTTTGCTTTAATGCAAGGAGATGCCATTACTCAGAATGTCGTCTTTTCATCAATTCAACATAACATCGAACTTTTATATAGATTTAGAGATGAAGCTTCTTTAAATAAGTTATTAGAACCCGTTAGAACCAGTAGAGACATGACCAGCTTGAGGGGTTATATTGCCATACTGGAAGAGTATTACAATTATTTGACACAAAAGCAGAAACAGATTGTTATTGGATTTTTGTATGAGAAACTTGTTTTGCCTCAAGAGGATATTCGCAAACAGTGTGCAGAGTTAATTGGGACGATTATCGCGTCGTATGATGAGGAGATTCGAAAAGAAATTCCCACAAGTGCACTGGTAACGCGAGAACAATTGGATACGGTTGGACTTTTCAATTACTATGTGGATCGATTTTTAAATCCAGAGACCAAAGTTATTGAACGTCATAAGAAGTATATTAGCTATAGTATGAGAGACATGATTGCTTCTTATTTTCAACATTTAAAAGGACAGAATAAGCGATTAAACAGTATAGAAATACTGGTCAATGACTTTGAAAAATACAGAGAAGAGGAGAAAATACGATTTTATTTAATCAAAGCAGCACGTGTTTTGCCATTTGATGATTTTTCAGATGATCAGCGTTTTAAAATTATGAATTTTGTGTCAGAGTTGTTGACCAATGAGGATGTTAAATTAAGGTTGAGAGCCTACAATTTGATTTATTCTATTTTGCCATATGCAGATGAGGACATAATTGTTAAAACTGAACTTAAAAGAGTGGTTTCAATTTCAAATCCTTCTACAGGGGACCCTGCTGAAAACTATGCACGTTTAAAATTGGCAGAAACCTTACGCATGGATGCGGAAACAGTTGACTATCTAAAGCAGATTTGTATTGATGACCTTAAGTTGACTTCCAATATCTTTTTAAGCAATTTAAAATCGGCGACATTGGACGTTGCAAAACGGTTTCAAATCGAACTTTTAATGCGCAATACGCTTTTATATGATTATGAAAACAGTTTTTATATGGCAATGCACCTGTGCAATCTTTTGAAGGTCAGTGCACTTGAATCGGTTAGAAATACTGCTGGAAGAATGCTTCTTCATCTGGTGTCACATCTTAACTTTGAACAGAAGAATGATATTGCAGTTGAGTTGATTCGGGCCCTTGAAATGGAGAGCTATGAATTCACAAAATATATACCGCCATATTTAGGACAAATCATTTTGCATGTTCACCCGAAAGAATTGGACGAAATTATAGAAAGTTTTGAAAAGAAAATGAGCACCAACAATGAAAAACTCATTGCACTCATTGTAAAGACAGTTGGTTATGCTGTGGTTCGATATTCTAATTACAAATATGCCTTTAAAGAATCTGTTATCTGGCATGAGAAACGCATTTTAAGAATGTATGGTGTGTTGTTTAACGGATTTGTACACAGCTCTAGCTATGTTAACCAAATGGCTTTTAGTGTGGTTGCAAAAGATATTTTCTCTGAACCGACATTGAGTTTAAAGAAAAAAGAGTATCTCTATAGACTCACCATAAAAAAAACAATGTCTCTAATGGTGAACACCGATGAGGCCAACGATTTGATTTTTTTCAACAATTCAGCTTCACTTAAATACATTTATAATTTTATATCTGAATATCAACATCTTCGCGGGACAATTCCGTTGAAACCAAATACAAAAATTGCGTTTTTTCCTGGTGCTTTTGATCCATTTACATTGAGTCATAAGCAAATTGCAAATGACATCAAAAAAAGAGGCTTTGAGGTTCTATTGTATGTGGATGAATTTTCATGGTCTAAAAGGACACAGCCAAATTTAATTAGAAGAACCATTATTAAACGAAGTGTTGCAGATGAAATTGGAATTTTTCCTTTCCCAAGAGATGTTACAATTAACATTGCCAATGATAAAGACTTAAAACGCTTGAAGAAATTATTTCCAGATTCTGAAGTCTATTTGGTTGTTGGAACAGATGTGATCTTAAATGCTTCTGCTTATAAAGGTGAAATGGGCTTTATTAAAGAAATCCCGCACCTGATTTATGAGCGCGGTGGGCGTGATATGTCTAAAGAAGATCAGAAGAGGCTGAATCAAAAAATCGAAAAACTGCATCCCAATACATTGAAATTCACCTTGCCAAAGGCATATGAAACCATAAGTTCTACACTAATACGGGATTATATCGACGAAAACAGGGATATTTCAACTTTGATTGATCCATTGGCGCAGAATTTTATCTATGAAAAGAGTTTGTATCAGAGAGAGCCTCTCTTGAAAGAACTGATGACAACCAAATCTATTTCACTTGAGTTTTTGGACCAAATTACAGATGCAGATAAAAACAGTATTTTGATGTCTGATTTCAAATGCGCCACGGCAATTATAAGAGAGATAGAACGTAATGATCAAAGAAAACTACTGGTGCTTCGCAGCTTGAAGGAAAACGGAAAAATTATTGCAATTTCAATGTTTCACTGGCTTAGAGCTGCAGATATACACTATGCCTTTGAAAGTCCAGAAATTATCAAAAATGTTCGAGACCACTCAGTTGGTAGAATTTTAATGATTGATGGAATCTTCAAGCAAAAGGGATGTGATTTTAAAAATGTCGAACAGATCATGTTAACTGAAACACTTGCAAATGCTCTTTCAAGAGATTATACCTATTGTGTTTATAAAGAAAGTTTGCACGATCAAATTAGCAAGGAAATGGATGATGTTTTAAGAAAACAAGGTTTTGTCAATATTAGTTCAACCACCGGTATGGAAATTGCCTATTCAGTGAACATGTCAACACCATGTACCCTCAATTTAGATGTTCATTCTCAATTTAAGGAACCTTATAAAAGTATGCCTGAGTTAAATGAGGTAATGGTTCGGGCAAGAGGGCGTCTACAAAAGGCATTAACGGAACTGTATCCAGGCAATTTAGTGCTTAATTTCGACCGGGCTATGATTTATGAGACTTTGATTAAAAAGGTTTGTGATGAAAACGGTGTGTCAGTGAACCCTGTAACACCTCGAACACTTGGAACTGCAATGTGTGTGCCGTTCGGTGCTGTTTTCAAGCGATGGATATTGCCGAATACTGTAACCAAAACACTCCATGCAGAAAAATATTTCTCGACGGATCTAGCAACACATCAAATTCGTGAGTATCCCTACTATTTAGATCTTGAAAATCAGATTAAAATGATTAAGTCGTATGATCGGCCTATTATTTTAGTGGATGATTTACTAAACAAAGGCTACCGACTTCAAGCCTTGGTCCCATATTTTGAAAAATACAAAGTTAACGTTCAAAAATTTATTGTGGGTATTATGTCCGGTGCAGGAAGAGAAGTTGCAGAATCCATGAATCTTAATGTGGGTGCCGCCTATTTTATACCAAAAATCAAAGTTTGGTTTTATGAAAGTAAATTGTATCCTTTTATAGATGGGGACGCTATATGGCGGGGAAGTGTTCCAGATCGGAATCTTATCAATTCGGTGAACTTGATCTTACCGTATTCTTCAGCTGGTTATATTACAGATACCAGTAAAGCAGCCATATACAATTTATCAGAAGTGGCTTTGGAAAATACGGTTGAAATTTTATCTGCAGTTGAAATGATCTATGAGAAGCAAAATGAGCGTATGCTCACAATTGATAGACTTGGCGAAGTTTTAAACACGCCAAGATATCCAGATAAGGGAAAAAATATTTTTTATTCCAGTAATGTGAGACCTTCAGAGTATATAAAAGATGATTTGGAACAACTTCGAAAAATGAAAAATTTCTATATAGGGTAGGTGGGTATGACAGACTTTAAAATAACTTTAGACTGGCTATATGGTAAGCATGAAGCCTCACTATTGAAAGCTAATAATGAGAGACCATATAGTCTTAAGCCTCAAAAATACAGAGTTCATTTACTTGGGCTTGGCGATGTAGGACACACGTTAGCTTTGGGATTAAAGCTTTTGGGCGGAAACTGTATAGATGTTTTGGGTGTTTTTGATTTAAATGATTCTCAAAAGAAACGTTGGGAAATTGAACTGAATCAAATTGTTGTAAATCCTGAAATGAAAGTTGAATCTATATCTTATGAGGCACTGTTTGAGTGTGATGTTTTTGTATTCTGTGCATCTGCCTTTGTGCCGCCAGTCGGTGACGACGTCAAGGATGTGCGCATGATTCAGTATGAAAAAAACGCAAAGATTGTTCAGACCTATGCAGAGTTAGCTGGAAAAGCTCGATTTAAAGGTGTTTTTGCAGTTGTTTCTGATCCAGTAGATTTGCTCTGTCAAGCTGTGCTTGAAACGGGTGCTTTAAAAGAACAACAGATAAAAGGATTTGGTTTAGGTGTTATGGATGGCAGAGCAGCCTATTTTTCCGATCAAATGGAACTGGAATACCGCGAAAAGGGGCGTGTGTTTGGACCACATGGGGATTTGTTGGTGGTTTCAGCAGATGTGACCAAACCAGATGATTTAGATTCTGTTCAGTTAACAGACCGGGTGATTAAGGCAAATTTAGAAGTAAGGGCACTGGGGTATAAACCCTTTATAGCGCCTGCAATATCTTCAGGCGCACATTCACTTGTATCAATGTTGGAAGGACGATGGCATTATAGTGCAACATCTATAGGGACTGTTTTCTGGGGAACGCGGAACCGTTTGACAGATACAGGCGTCCTTTATGAAAGGTTAAGCTTGGACGATGCTCTGTTCAAGCGGATTGAAAGATCCTACAAAGCGTTGGAGGCCACATGGGAAAAATTGAATTCTTAGATTTTTCGGAACGCTCTACTGAAATTTCAACTTTGATTAAACGAGAGATTCATTCTGTAGGTGAAATATCTGATGAATTTGTTAAACGCGTTTTTTTAGTTGATTTAGATGAAATTGGTGAAAATAGTGGTATGAATCAATTTCTCAAAGAAAGGGTTGGAACCTCTTATTTTCAAAATTCTCAGGCTGTCTTAATTTTGCGTTCTGAATCTGAGTTGTATACCAAAACATATGCTAAAAAATGGTTTTTTATATTGAATCAATCTGGGTGTGAGTTTCCTGGACATGCCTTGGTGGAAATGACGAAAGACTTGTCAAATTTCAACACTTGGGCCAAGACTTTACAGTGTACAAAGGAAGCAGCAGCCCATAACCTGATAAAGGGTCTCATACATCGCCTTGCCGATTATGGTCCTATTAAAACCCAAAAGGCGAAGGTATTGGTTTTACACGCTGGCCACCTTGGAATATCCAATACGTTGATGCTTTGGGATCAAGTGGAATCACAGCTTAAAGAGAAAATGGGCAATGGTCTGTCTGTTCAGACGTTACATGTGGAGGAAGGACAAATTAGAGATTGCTTTGGATGCAGTTTTGAGACGTGTAGTTATTATGCAATGGGAAAGAGTTGCTTTTATGGTGGTTTTGTAGTTGAATCTTTGTATCCTGCTATTGAGGCTGCAGATTACATTGTGTGGATATGTCCCAATTACAATGATTCAATTTCAGCAAAACTAATGGCTGTTATTAATCGCTTAACAGCACTTTATCGAAACATGAATTTTCATGACAAATTTATCTATGCTGTTATTGTATCTGCAAATTCTGGAAATGACGCTGTTGCAGGTCAACTGATTGGCGCATTAAGCATTAACAAGGGGTTTAGAGTACCACCTAAATTTGCATTAATGGCACTGGCAAATGCCCCTGGAGAAATTTATGAAAGTGACGGCATTGATAAAAAAATAAAAAATTATGTTAACAAAATGCTTGAAAACATAAACATGAATATGGTATAATAAATGCAAGAAAACCAGTAACAACTGAATAATGGTGTCGTTTTAAAAACCTATCGATTTGTTTTTAAAAGGAGTGATTCCGCCAAAGACTTTAGAAGTGTTACAGAGGAAACTTGTAGGTGAACCTAACTCTTATTTGTATTAATACTTCGGACACAGCCTATGTTTTGAGGCACAAAGCCTTAGTTTGGTTTGCAGGTGATTGATCCGAAAGTCAATGGATTATTATAAACTGGTTTTTTGTTTTTGAAAGGGTGATACCACCAGAAACGACAATAGAAACTATAAAGTAAAGATCCTCTCATTGTGTTATTTGAGAGGATCTTTTTTGTTTTTAAACAGATTGCATTGTGCCTCATTTCGCATGGCTGTGACCAAGCTTTTTCGACTATGAGGTACTTCTTTTTCAAGATTTTCTAGCATTTGATTGATGGACTCGCGTTTGGTTCGCCTGTCCATAGGGCATGGACTTTTTAAAACAGGTATTTTTTCAGATTGAATTGTGCGGATCACTTCAGATTCTGGGGCATCAAGGAAGGGTCTAATAACATGAATATCCGCCCTTGATAGATAAGAAATATACTCAAGTGTATTTAACTTACCAGCGTATAACATATTTAAGAAAAGTGTGCTTAAAGCATCATCTTGATGGTGACCGAGTGCCAGTTTGTTTAAACCACGCGCCTTCATAACGTCTGAAAGAACGCCACGTCTCATGTTTGCACACAAGGCACAGGGATTTTTTTCCTCGCGTATTTCAAAAACAACTTTTGCGATATCTGTTTTTGCAATCTCATAAGGCACGTCAAGCATCTTACAGAACGCTTGCGCGGCTTCTAAATTAAAAGTATTAAATCCCATGTCAACGGTAATGGCTTCTAGATGGAACTTAACAGGTGCAAAGGATTGATATTTTTTTAGGAGCATCAAAAGCGCCATACTGTCTTTTCCACCAGAAAGGCCAACAGCGACACGGTCGCCGTCTGAAATCATACCATATGATTCAATTGTTCTTCTCATTATGCCTAAAAGTTTTTTCATGCAGTATTCCATTTCTATTTTTCTGTGTAAGTGTATTCAAGTACAAACGGGTCACTCCAATTGCCTGCTTCATCTTTAACCTTTAAGGAAATTGTATAATTGCCTTCGGTTTCAAAAAGAGGGTGGAGATTGAAGTCAGTAAAACTGTAAATAAAGGTATCATCATAGTAGATTTCCCAAAGATAGGTCTCGATTTTATTTTGTCCAGTAGAGTCGTTTATAAAGGCAACCCTATTGTTTGGCAAGTGATCAATTTCAAATCGAGCTGCGACAGGCTCGGGTTTGAAAATAAACCAAAGGATCAAAGCAATAACGGCAAGTGTTCCAAATCCAATGATGAATTCTCTTTTCCCAATACGTTCTCTTAAAGGAACGGTCTCTGAATCTTCAAATAAGTCTTCCATACTCTGATCGAGAAGTGCATCAGGTCCGTCAGTGTCACCATTTTCATCAGCTTCATCAGTCTCTGACGCGTGTTGATGAGGTGATGAAGCCTGTAGTTCCTCCTCTAGTTCATCCTGCACCTCTATTGGCTCTGTAGTGGCTTCAATGACTGGTCGCGTAATTTTAGGAACTGGTGGTGCGTCTGACTCCAAATCATTTAGAATGATGTTGTATTCGGAAAGCACACGTGCGAGGGCATCCTCTTTTTCATAAATAAAGATGTCTTTAAATTGCTTTCTCAGTAAAGTAAAAGAAAAAATATCATGCTTTCCAATGCAAAGATTTTCTATAAAAAGCTGATGTGTATTTTCAGCATCGTACAAAACCATATCTAAAGTATAGCCTACTTGTTTAAAGATGTCCTGAATTTCCACTGTATCTGCTGACTTATAATCCACGAGTTCTCTTGAATGCATTGTGTTATCTGTAATGAGAATCTGATCAGAATCAACAAGCTGAATTTTTACAGCGTCAGGAAACTGTTCGTAAAGTTGAATTTGCTTCAACCAATCATAGACCATTTGAATCCGATCTAAATAAGCCATAGTGTTTGAATCTGAAAAGCGTTTGAGAGACATGCCTTTTAAACGTTTGGAAACAATATGAAAGCCTTCATTGTCCTCAATAATCTCAATCACATTGTGAAGTGCAGATTCAAGTAATGCTCTAACTGATTTTGGTAAATCGTCTTTGTTAAAATAAGTTATTATGACAACTGCGTTGCCTGTTTCAGAATCAATGGCATTTGAAAAACATTGGGATTCATCTTCGTATAGTAATTTCCATTTGGTAAATTGATTGATTTTCATTGACCCCTCCAGTATTTTTGTCCGTCACACCTCTAATTATATAATACCAGAATTCTGCGTCTCTGGTTGCGCTTTCCTATGATAGTCAAATTCATATAAATCAGACTTGCTTTCTATACTATTTTATCACAAAACT
>NZ_JAFBDT010000025.1 GCF_016908355.1 Fusibacter tunisiensis
GTGTTTTCTAATGGCTAGATTTGCTGTACCATTTTTTCAGAAATGAAAATTTATAAAAAAACTCAAACTACTTATTGACTTTTATTAGCTGGTCTGTTATTCTGCCTTCAACAAAATAGATACAGATCGATTTTCCATATCATAAAACGCCCGTATTGTTTGCTCAATGTCAGAAAGAGAGAGCGCATTGAAAGCCTCCACTTGTTCAAAAAGATCAAACCCTCTCATTTTTTTATAGGTATAATTCCCCGCAATAGATTGAAGAGAATTAAAAGACGCAACAAATCTGCCAAGCAATTTTCGTTTCAGACGGTTAAAGTCTTCAGGATTAAATCCATTTTCAAGATGATATTCTATTGTGCTGATAATCTCTTTTTCTAAAATTTCCAATTGATTGGATTGATTGCCTACAATAGAATAAGCATATCCATCTTCAACCTGTATATCAAAATCAAACCCATCGCTGATAATTCCTGCTTGATAGAGTTTTGCAAAAGTATCACTACTTTTCCCAAACATTAAATCCCCCGCAACACGCATGGCTGCCAGTTTGAGTTCACGATCCACTTCAAAATACGTTGGATTGGATTTAAAACCAATGACCATATTGTTTTTAGAAACCTTTTTGCTGTAACTCGATCTACCCCCTTTTATAGCGATAGGTTCATCTGGAATAATTAGCTTAGGTTTCACGCCTTTGTTACAGTAACTTTCAGGTAAAAGTGTCTCAATTTTCCGGACCATATGTTCAGGGTCTATATCCCCATATAAAAACATGGCCATATTTTTAGGTGTATAAAAATAATTAAAACACGTCAAAAGTTGCTCTTTCGTTATGCTTCTTACAGACGCCTCTGTTCCCGCAATGTCATAACGAACCGGATGATTGTGATAGAGGTTTTTTAAAAGATTTGCGCCCATTAACCATTCGGGCTCATCTTCATACATCTTAATTTCTTGTACAATTACTTCGCGTTCTTTTGCAACCGAATCGTCCGTAATCCTAGCATTCAAGACAAAATCAATCAACAACTCAAGTGCATTTTCAAAATGATCCACTGTCTCCATATGGTATACGGTTGACGTATTACTTGTATACGCATTTACATTGGCGCCTATTTTTTCGAACTTTTCAAAGGTGCTTTCTTGATCATCTTCAAAAATTTGATGTTCCAAAAAATGCGCAATGCCTCTTGGCATTGTAAACTCAACACCATCATCCGTCACAAAGCGATTGTGCAAACCGCCATAACGGGTCCCAAAAAAAGCAAATTTCTTAGCAAACTGCTTTTTCGGCATAATATATACTTCTAAACCACATGACAATTTCTCATAGAAGATGCCTTCATCAATCAAGGGACTATACAATTTCTCCATATTTAGTCTTCTCCTTTTAAATGTGTAATTGTGTCCAGTTCAATGTTTGCAAACGCTTTAATAATATCATTTTTGGTTACGGCCATAATGCGTTTGATATGGTCCTCTAAATCAACCACATCTGAACTCAAATACTGATTATAGTAAAAATTAATAAAAGAGTTTTGATAATCCGACACAGACTGATAACTGGATATCAAGGCTTCTTTGGCAATTTCTAATTCTTTATCTAATAATACGCCCGCTTTAATTGCTTCCACTTGTTCACGAATCAAAACTTCAGCCTTGTCAAAATTCTCAAAATCGACACCAGCATACACAAGTAAAATAGATTTAAACTTGTCTGTTCTTGCAAAAATACTATAACAAAGGCCCTCACGCTCACGTACAACTTTAAAAAGTTTCGAACTTCCCCCATATCCTAAAATAACACTTCCAATAAACGCTGGTAAATACGCGTCACTTGTATATGGAACGTTTAAACGATAGCCCATCACCAATTTACCTTGATTGATTTCGTGAGATTCTTCAATATACTGAACCTCTTTTGGATGATGGATTACAGATTCAACTGGCATTTGAGTTTTAGGCCCACTTGAAAAATGTAGATTAGATTCTATTTTTTGTTTCAATGCTTCAAATTCAAAATTACCAATTGCGACAATATCCATCTCAGAAGATTCCATAAGCATTTTATAATGGGCATAAAGGGCCTCTGGCGTTATGGCGCTTATTTCTTCAACCGTTCCATACTCATGAATGCCATAAAGTTCATCCTTACACATGGTCTCAATACACAGAGACATTGCCCAAGTGTCTTTATCATCACGGCGCATTTCCACTTCTTCAATGAGCCTTGCTTGTTCGGTTTTAAACACTTGAGGGTTAAAACAATCTCCTTCAACAAGCGGGTTTTCAAGTATATCGTTTAAAAGACCAAGTGCCTGATCTGTGACAGTAGCATCATTCACATATTTTTCATTTGGAATTTGTAGTTTAATTTGAATAACCTGTTTCTCGCCATATTTGTGCACATCACTAATTAAAACTGCCCCATATAAATAATCCAGTGCTCGGCTCATCTCCAATTGTGTCGGATTCTTTGCAGTGGCCTTATCCATAATACGAGATAAAAGCGCATTAAGTGCTGCTTCCTGACGGTTTAATGGTCTTTTAATATACACACCAAATAAAACCGTCTTAAATTTATTTGATTTTATTAAATGTAGATTAATGCCCGTTTCGAGTTCATAACGTTTAATTTGATCAATCATAGAGTCTCCTATAGTTTAACTTTATTTTGGACTATTTACCTATTATAACTTATTTACTTTGTGATGTTAATGGTTTATAATTTATTGATGTGAAAAAGTATGTCTATTAGATAAAAGGAAGGTTATCATGAAATTAGGGATTGTAGGTTTACCCAACGTGGGAAAAAGCACCCTCTTCAATGCGATTACAAAAGCTGGAGCCGAGAGTGCCAATTATCCATTTTGTACAATAGAACCAAATGTTGGTGTCGTTTCTGTTCCAGATAAAAGATTGGATGTCCTTAGAGACATGTACGATTCTAAAAAAATTGTCCATACGGCCATAGAATTTTACGACATTGCAGGATTGGTAAGAGGCGCTTCAAAAGGCGAAGGCCTTGGAAATCAATTTTTAAGCCATATCAGAGAAGTTGCAGCGATTGTTCATGTTGTGCGGTGCTTTGAAGATGAAAACGTGGTTCATGTGGACGGAAAAATTGGTCCTCTAGACGATATTGAAACCATTAACATTGAATTGATTTTGTCAGATGCAGAGCTTTTGGAAAGACGCATTGCCAAAACTATCAAACAAGCAAAGGCTGACAAGTCCGCACTTGCTGAGCTGGAAATTTTAGAACGGGTTAAAAAAGTTCTTGAAGATGGTGTTTCAGCCCGTACCATGGAACTTACTCCCGAAGAACGTGATTTTGTAAAATCACTGAATTTGTTGTCATTCAAACCTGTGATCTACTGCGCCAATGTGTCAGAAGATGATGTGGCTTCAAGCAGTGAAAACACGCTTGTAAAACAAGTTCGTGATTTTGCGGCTTCAGAAAACGCAGAAGTTGTTGTGATTTGTGGAAAAATCGAACAAGAAATTGCTGAACTTGACGACGAAGACCGCCAAGGGTTCTTAGAGGAACTTGGACTTAAAGAATCTGGACTGGAACAATTGATACACTCCAGCTATCACCTTCTTGACCTCATTAGTTTTCTGACAGCCGGTCCACAGGAAGTTCGTGCATGGACCATAAGACGTGGCACAAAAGCACCTCAAGCTGGTGGTAAAATTCACTCAGATATTGAGCGTGGATTCATTCGTGCAGAAACCATTGCCTTTGAAGACTTAAAAACACTTGGAACAATGTCAGCTGCAAAGGATTTAGGCAAAGTAAGACTTGAGGGCAAAGACTATACCGTTCAAGATGGCGATGTAATTCTTTTTAGATTCAACGTATAAATAGAACAAAAGCTTATTTAGAAAATGATTTTTCATCCTCTAAATAAGCTTTTTTTATCCGTTAGATATGGCCGCATAATATGAATCTAGGTCGAAACCGTGGGTGGTAACAGAAACAATTGAACGGTTAAAAACTTGGCTCTCTGCCAATGACATTTCAAGAGAATCACTTTTTAACTGCATAAGCCACTGATGAAAATCATCTACTTTTAATTTATAAGCTGAATTCAATTTCAAAATTAAGTCTTTCACAAGATCTATGACCAAAGACTCGTTGTCTTTAGGTCTTAAGTGTAGTAACGAATCAGAAACCTCTTGAGGCGCTCTGGACAATTTGGCATTAAACTCATGCAGGTAAAAATATAAGCCTAGATTGTAAAGTTTTCCTGTGGAAACGTTGACAAAAAGAAGATCCCTTTCAAGCCCAGTGGACGTAAGTCCCATATGCTTGAGGGCAGTAAGGTCATAAAAAATTCCCTCACATAATTTGCGACTTCCCAAATGTTTCAAATACCCTTCTATTGTTTCAAGCACAACAATCGGTTCAACACCACGCTCTTTTTTCATCACAATATACCCATGTGTTTTGGAATCAAATGAGTCCACAATGTCAGGAACCGGAACTTTAAAATAGCCTTCGGAAGACCGACGTACCAAGTCAATGCCATCCATAAAAATTTTGCGTTTAAGCTTCGTAATTTCAAGTAAAATATGTGTTTCAGAAATATACATAAACCCAAGTTCAACCATAATCCGCTTTAAATATTTAAACCGAACACACTTGCCCCCTTCTCTTTGAATTTCAATGACCCGCTTCTTTTTACTCCTTTTAACTGGGGGTTGGGTTTCACGCTCATACTGAGTCTGCGTTTCGACGTTTACTTTTGAGCGTCGTCGATGAATCAAGCGCTCTTTTTCATAGAATTTGTTTTGTGCAATCAAAACAAGGCCCTCTTTGTATAGTGCGTTTATTTTGCTCATAATAAAAAGTGCCTCTTGAACATCAGCGACGTCTGGATGCCACATTTTCGCTAGCTTCCTATACTCAGTTTTGATGCCCTTCACCGTAAACAATTCTGATGGCATTGTACAGTTCATAATATAAAGTTGATTGTTAAATTTATCTTCTTTTGTCATTTTTAACATCTTCTCATTCCATGTTTTTTCTTAGCTGCGTACATACGTTTATCCGCAGCCCTTAGTAAAGTCGTAAGTTCCGTTCCATCTTCTCCAAAATTTGAAATGCCATAACTAAAAGACACAACAACTTTTGCTCCTTCTAATTCAAGGGGATGGTCTTCAAAAGATTTTAGCAACTCTTCCAAACGGCTTTCCAGAGCGTGCCCATCAGATTCAAAAAAAAGCCCAACAAATTCATCGCCCCCATAGCGTGCCAACAGATCACTTTTCCGTATAGAAGTTCGGCTAATCTCTGCGTACTTTATTAACAGTTGGTCGCCAACAATATGGCCATATCTGTCATTTACTTTTTTCAAATCATTTATGTCAAAAAGCACCACCTGAAATGGGGTTCCATAGCGCATAGAATAATCTTTATGGTTCCTAAAGGCTTCTTCAAAATAGTAACGGTTGTAGAGCCCAGTGAGGCTGTCATATTTAGCCAAAAATGTATGTTCTTCAAACAATTTGTGATTGTATATGGCAATTTCCACTTGATTTTTTATAAAGGTCATCATTTTACGATCGTTGTCATCAAAACCGTTCACCTTAACTGAATCTACATTTATGCACCCAATAAATTGCCCTTCCACATAAATTGGCGTAGAAAGTGTTGATCGAATATAGCGTTCAGCAAAACCTTTTGTCTTAACCTTTAAAAAATCTCCAGCTTCAAACAAATCATTAACCGTTGCAATTTCATCCAGTTTGCCTTGTGTTGCTCTGTAAAGAAAAGATTCCTCAAGTGGAATCTTAAAGCCTTGTATGGTCGTATCGTCAAATCCTTTATGTGCAGATACCACCAAGTCATGCCCATCAAGAAGAAGGACTGTTCCAACTTGTGCATTGGGGATGGTATCAATAGCCCGTTTCAAAATCATATCATAAAGACCACTGATATTTTCAGACTGAACAACATACTGAGAAACTTCAAGCATTGCATCACTTAGTTTAAGTGATCTTGAAAGTTCAATCTGAATTTGCTTCTTTTCAGTGATTTCCATGAGGTTAACCATAAGATAAAGTTTGTCATTTACCAGAATGCGTTTACTGGAAAAATCAAACCACATCCATTTGCCAGTTTGTGTCTTTAGACGCACTTCTTGGCCACCCTTTAATGATTTCCCTTCTAAAAGTCTCTGTAGGCTTGACAAAAAAAGGTCTGAATAATTTGAATCAATCACATCTGCAAATTCCATATTTTTTGCTTCCTCTAAAGTAAACCCTGTGACGTTACAGAAAACATCATTTGCATATATAACCTCATCCAAATTCAAAACAATTGCAGGGGATGCCATTAAATTTCCAAGTCTATTCAGTTCTTCAACCGTCACTCGAAGCCACTGGTTTTCCACAATTTACCTCTTTCAAATTTAGATTCTTTTCATTTATTATAACATCAAATTCTATATTTTTCCCCTATATTGGGTTAAAAAAGACTAATTGAAGCTAGATTCTAAAAAAACCTGTTCTCAACTTGCATTTATAAGCAAATGAGATCAGGTTTTTATATTGGGATAAATGCAATTAAGCCCCTTCATGCTCTTCCATATACCACATGGATGCTTCAAAGTTAACTTCTTTTAACAAAGATTCAATCGAATCCTCACTACAAGCCACACGAGTTTCAACAAACAATTCCTGAGGAACCCTGATATGCAACCCTTTTTCGATGGCTTGAATTGTCCGCTCAATACCGTCTTCCACATCAGCCGAATCGAAAGCGTCTCTAATTGATTTTTTCTGTTCTTCAGTCAGTTTCATTGAAAATAGATCTTCCACATAAGCGTAAATTGCTGAAAACAAACAAGGTTTATGCATAGTGTTCCTCCCGTAAATTTAGTATTAGTAGCTTTTGCCTACTTGCCTACTAGTTTACCACAAATTGTACGGATTTTAAAACAATTTTATAAACTTTTTGTAATTTATAGCCTAATGATTTTTTCAGATAACTGTTTTGCAATGGTTTCATGGCATGTGAAAAATAAAAGTTGACGCCCTTTGGAAAATTCTTTAAGCAAGGAAATCGACTTTTCCAACCGACTTTTGTCCATATTCACAAGGCAATCGTCAAAAGCACATAAATGTCCACCGTCAGCATCCGTTGTTTCAATTAAGGCCAGTCTAAAAGCCAAAGAAACGCTTTCCATTGTACCAGAGGAAAGCAAATGAAAAGGTATTTCCCCTTCAGGATGTGAAACATGAAGCCCCATATGGTCATCAAATAAAAAAGTATCATAAGCCAGTCCTGTTAGTTGTCTCAAGTAAGACTCAAATTTAACGCTCAATGGACTCGCTTGATCCGCCTCCACTTGTTCAATAACTCGATTTAAAGCGAATTGAATTGTGGTGAGTTTTTTAGCACGATTAATCCACTTATTCATCTGCATTTCACTTTCTTCAGCAAGGGCTTTAAAAGCTTCAGCACTCTGATCCGGTAAATTCATGTACGTGCGCTCGAGTTCCATCTCCTTTTGACCTAGAGTTCTAATAGAAACTTCCTTCTCCTCAGCCAGTTGCAAGAGTGTTTTTCGGTAGTGATTAAAGTCGGAAAATTCGTCCGGCATCTCTTGGAGCGCCAAAAATTCCTTCTCAACCGATTGCATCTCTGCTAGACTTTGCCCGAAAGACATGGTCAGCGCTTCATAAGTTTTAAATTCAAATTGAAGCTTTTCAAATCTATAAGATGCTTTTGCTTGTTTTGCAGTGATACTGTCCAATTCCTGCTGCACTTTTTCCAATTTTTTTTGCAAAACTTCTGGATCGCCAATCTGGCTCTCTGAATAGAATTCATGTTGCTTTAAAAGAAGGTCCGGTGACTCAATGCTTGGCAGATTCCCCAACTGCTTGGTCATGGAATCCAACTCAATTGATAAAGTTTTATACCTTCTATGCATGGCTACAATTTCATCAAAATTCGATACATCTACCTTTTTAAATAACTCAGCTTGTTTTTTTTGAGCATCCTGATATGCCTTTGAAACTGAATCATAATCTATTTGATTGGACATAATCTCCAGTTCAGTACCATCAGATGTTTGAACCTTCATATAAGCGTTTAAAGCCCATGTTTCGCCAGCTGAAAACAATTGCGTTTCCCCTTGATAATCTACTACTGTAATGGGCGTTGACGCTTGAAGTAATTTGCCCCTTAATTCAGCAGACTGAATAAGCAACGCATTCTTTTGAAGATCACTTTCAATGTCTTTACTCCGGTTTAAGAGCGCGTCATTAAATGCCTTTACTGTAAAAAGCTCTTTATTAACCGTTGCAATCTTCTCTTCTAGATCCTGACGTTTAAGATAGATTTTATATGCACTCTCATATTTTTCATACGCACGGTGGGCTTCTAACGCCCTCTGCAAGTCTTCTTTTTGTGCTTTTAAAGCTTCTGTAGACTGCATCAAAAAATTAAGTTCTGCCTGAAGCGTTGGCCATTCCTGAGTTGCTTTTAAAAGCATTTGTTTTTGATCTTCTAGTCGACTTAACCGTTCTCCCAGCCGTTCTCTTTGGATCAAATCATTTTCTAAAAGTTGAAGTTTTGTAAGTGATTCACTTACCGTTTCGAGCCTTGACTTGAGTGTTTTAATCTCTTCCTGTAAACGCTCAATGCTCTCCTCTCCCATTTCAGCATCACGCATGCTATGGCGTGCATGTTCCATTTGATAGTAGGATTCGAGAATTTTACCAACATTTCTCTTATGCGGGCGGTCAATGCCCCTACCACCAGCTGGCCGATCTAACGCTATATCCCAGTTGGAAACAAGGGCATCATAATCCTCTTGAAGTTTTGACTTAAACGCTTCTATGGATATGCCGTCTAGCTTCATTTCCGCGCTGTCCAATAATTCTCGAATTGAATTTGATAAGGGCTGAGAATTCTGGATAGACTCAAATATTTGATTAAAAACGTCTTGTTTGGCAAAAAAAATGTGGGTATACGTTCCTTCGCCATAGTTTAGATAGGCTTTTACAATGGTGTCAATCTCCTCTGGATTGATTATTTTGAGGTCACCTTCATAAAGCACGTATTCTGGTGTTTTCAAATGCCAAACTTTTCTTAACAAATACATCTGACCATTGAATTCAAATGACAGCTCAATTTCCGCATAATCACTCTGACCATAGGGAAACGCACGCTCCATAAATCGCTTATCTTCTACTTTTCGATTTCCCAATTTTACAGGTGTAAATAAAACAGCATGTAAAGCCTCTAAAGTCGTGCTCTTTCCAGCCTCATTGTTGCCAAAAATAACATTTAGTCCATTTCCAAACTCAATTTCTCTATTTCTCAAACCACCGTACTGTATAATTTTCAATTTTCTAATCATCCGAAAGTCCTTCCTGCATCAGTTCATAGGCAAGATGCGCTGTTTCTTCATCCGCTTCTTCTAAAAGCAAGTTTAAGAGCAAATTCGGCACAGAGTTTTCTGAAAAAGCACTTTCAATAAACGCTCTGTCAAATTTAGGTTTTAATGCGTCATCCCGTCCTTCAAAATACAAAAATTCCTTAGAAAGAGCATCCAAAACTTTAAATCTCGACTGATAAGCATCTTGATTCACACGCCCCTTTAACCTGATTCGTGCAATGGTTGACATTAAATCCAAATCATTAAAAGGTTTCATAAGTGTGTCAGCAGACAAGTCATCGTCAAGGCTCAACTCAACGTCTCTAAACTTCAAATTACCAGTCCTTATTTTTTTGCCAGTGACCTTATATTGCACCCCCACTTCGATCAACCAACCATAGCCATCATAGGGATAATTCAATCCATCTGGTTCTGTAGTCCCAGGGTTAAAAATGGTTTCTGTGCTTGTTAATTCCAACACTGGATATGGCACATGCGTGTGGCCCATTAAGCAAAAATCCATATTTAGATCTGTAAGTTCTTTTAAAGTCATTGGGAAATAGGTATTATTAAGATCTGGAGAGATGTCTTTTATCGCACCATGTGCCATCAGCACTTTTATGCCCGCTTCATCTGCCTCTATTTGTCTTTCTTTAACCCACTGCAAGTTGTTCACGCTACTGTGTTTGCTGTTACATGGCGCAGCAAAAACTTCAATTTTGCTGGCGCCATATTCAAATGTGTATTTTTTTGAAGATGCCAACACAACAATTTTATCTGATGCGATTTCGTTGAACCATTGCCAAAGTTTAAGCGTTTCGTCATAATAATCGTGATTGCCCGGCAGGACCCAAACATAGGCCCCAGTAAATTGCGACAAAATTTCAGCTGCACGCACAACTTCTTTTTGCTTTACTTTAATGGACTCAAATAAATCGCCGCCCACCGACAAATAGTCACATTCCTGTGAATTTGCAATTTTGACTGCATTTTCAAGAGCTTTAAATCGACTTTCATACAGTCTATCTGACACATCACCGGGATATCTTGAAAATCGCATGCCCAAATGAACATCTGCAATATGAAAAATTTTAATCCCTGTCATCTGTAGCCTCCCTATAGTTTCGTGCTCTATCAATTAGTTTCAAGTAAAGTTTTATAAAATCCGGTTCATTGGAATACACTGAAATTTCATTAATCGGTATCCATTGCACTTTAGAGTTTTCATCTAGGTTCGGCCTAATCATTTCGCTGTCGTCCGCAATAAATACAAAGGACACATTTAAATGCAAGTGCCCTGTTACATACTGTCCTTTTTTATAGTGCCCATCAACGGTTAGGACTTCAATCGATTGAGCTTCTTCCGTTAGGGGCTTCACTTGACTTAAGCCCGTTTCTTCTAAAGTTTCTTTTAAGGCCACACCCAAACAATTAAAGTCGCCATCGTTATGCCCACCTACCCAGGTCCAAGTATTGTATATGTTATGATGAACCATTAGCATATGGGTTAGGTTATGGTTAAGGACAACGGCTGAACTTGTGAGGTGTGCTAAAGTTCTATTTCTATAAAGAATTGAATTTCCAACCTGTTCATAATGTTTTATAAGCACTTTTAAATCTTCTCTTTCCACCTCGTTTTTCGGATGGTAGTTTTTTAAAATCGTATCCAATGTCAGCTTCAAATGACCTCCTTATAGTTTTACACCCTTATCTTATGAGTTTAACGAGTTCAAGCCGTCCTACAATAACACCCGTTTCAGTTTCTGCGTTGATGTCTCCCATCAATTCATATATGCCATCTGCTTCAATTAAAACAAATTCACCCGTTCCTACCGATGCGTCCAGCCACAAGCGGTCATTGTTAAAATGAATCGGCAGTATAAAAATTTCATCCTCAAGTGTCACTTCCATATGACCATAGGCATTGGATTGTTCATCAATATAGGCGCTTACCGTAAATTCATTTTCTTCCAAGTCCATAAATCGGCCTTTCCAGTCGCCTTCATAGACACCATTTGGTTGCCAAAAATCCACATAGGCAAATAGGAAGACTGCTAGAACCACACATAAAAGACCCGCTATTAGAATTATTTGTTTCATATCCCGCCTCCATTTCTTTTCCTTCTATTCTTATTCTAGTTTCTATTCAATTTACCGTCAAATTTTTCTCTAGGAAATTTTGATTTTTGGTGATTAATTCGCAACCATTAAGGTTATAAATACAAAGTAATTTAGATAAGGAGCCCAAAATGTCTTATAAGTGGTTTAAACTATACACCTTCAATCCCTCAACAACCAATTTGGAAACCGTTCATACACAAATTAAAAAGCTGTTAAACGACCAACCAAGTAACATTCAGGTCGCTTTTTTAATTTCAATTCATGAGTTAATCATTAACAGCATTCAAGAATCAAATCACTTGGGGTTGCAAAATGAAATAAGCATTGCTCTATTCAAAGATGAAACGCTTTATTACGCATGGGTTTCGGACTATGGCCGTGGACTTTCTAACATTTTGACAGTCAAATCGTCTGATGATTTGCTCAAGGAACGGGGACGAGGACTTGAAATTGTACAGTCATTATCAGATTGCTTTTACGTTTGCAAGGGGAGAGATCAATTGAATTATTTTATCATCACTAAAAATGAGGAGGCACTTGAAACATGAAAAAAGCAAAAAAGCAGACATCTCTCAGAAAAAAATTTATTGTATCATTTGCAATTATTGCACTACTGCTCGTTATTGAGACCGGATTCACCTTTTACTTTGAAAATAGAATCAAAAATTTGGTGACTGATATGGAAGAAGCCTATGACTTTCAAATCTTTTTAAATCAAAAGATTATTGACCATGAAGAGTATGTTCTAAACATGAACTTGTTAATTAAAGATCCAAATCACAATTTTACAGTCACCGACCATACAAGCTGTGCTCTGGGCACTTGGTACTATGAGTATACCCCTTTACCAAGGAATGCCAATCTATTAAAGGCTCTTGAACAACCACACATTGACTTGCACAATGCCTCTCATGAAATAGAAGAACTCTTAAGTTCTGGGAAACAGGCCCAAGCAGAATCTGTTTTCTTTGACAAAATGATTCCGGCTGTAAATTCAGTTAAAACAATTTTATTTGATCTGGCAGATATTGAAAACGTTCACACAGAAGAAAAGATAGAAGCACTTCACACTGCACAAAATAAGGTTTTAATAATTGGCATTTCAATACGCGTATTGGCAATTTTGCTTTCAATTATTATTGCCTATATTCTTTCCAATATTATAATTAAACCCATTTACAAAATTGCTCAATCTATGGAAGCCGTCTCCACAGGCAACCTAGATACTTATGTTGAATTTGAATCCAATGATGAACTTGGAAGTTTAGCCACCCAAGTCAATGACACCATAACAAAACTTACAGGTATTATAAGCGGTATTCGGGGAAAATCTACAGTTGTTGATGATGGGTCTACTGTTATCTCCGAATCTTTAAATGAAATTCGAATTGCTTCGGATGAAATTACAAATACAACGGTTCAAATCGCACAAAACTCAGATCAGATGGCAGGCGAAATCAACACCATTGCAAACGACACAACTGAAATGTTTGCAATGGGAGAAACTTTAGATCAAATTGCAAAAGAAACTGCAAATGCCATAGAGCTGACACACAAAGCATCTATTGAAGGCAGACATTCTGTTGAAACAGCTACCAATAGTATGGATTCAGTCCGTCAAACAGTAGATTTTGCCGCTCAAGCAATTTCAAAACTTATTGAACGGAGCCAACAGATTGGGCAAATGGTAAAGGTTATTGAAGACATTGCAGCCCAGACCAATTTGCTGGCATTAAATGCTTCAATTGAATCCGCACGTGCTGGCGAAGCAGGTCGTGGTTTCGCTGTCGTTGCAGATGAAATCAGAAAACTCGCAGAAAACTCAAGTGATGCTGCTGCTAAGATTGTAAGTCTTATTGAAAACATAGAATCCGAAACACAAGCAACCGTAAATTCCATGGAATTCAATCAAGATCAAGTTTTAGAGCAAGTGCATAACATCCACCAGGCAAATGATGCTTTAACTAAGATATTAGAACAGTCAGATTTAACTCAAAATTCAAGCAGTCAGCTCAAGGAACTGGTAGATCGGCTTAAAGCAAAAGCACAAAGCATTGATCAAGCAGTTCTCGGCGTCAACGACTCTATACAAAGCAATGCAGCAAGTGCAGAAGAAGTTACAGCAGCAACAGAGGAACAAAATGCAACCATTACTACCGTTAATGAAATGACCCAACAACTGGCAACTGAGGTTGACGTTCTAAAGAATATGATTCGCGAATTTAAGTTGAAGGAGGCCAAGCACAATGACATCTAAGATAGAAGACGGTAAAATGACTTTTTCCCTTAAAGATAAAATTATTATGTCAAACTCAGATGCCTTAAAAAATCAAATTAAAAAAAACATCCTAGATGAGACAAAGTCATCTGAAATTAACATACTAGAATTCGACTTAAAAGACGTCGAGTTTATAGACAGCACTGGTGTTGGCGTCTTCATCTCCCTATTTAAATTTTCCAATGAAAACGACATGGAAATGTCCATCGTCAACACTCAAGATATGGTCAAAAAAATATTTACAATTACCAAACTCGACACACTTTTAAACATAAAATAGATCCTGCATAAAAATCCCCTTTTTGCGCCTTTACCAGCGCCAAAAGGGGATCTTTTTATGCAGTCACTTTTATAGTATTATCAATTAGTTGAATATGAACAGCCTTGTTATTTTGAAAAGTGCCTTTTAAAATTTCTTTTGCGATCTCATTTTCAATATATTTTTGAATGTAACGTTTAATAGGTCTCGCGCCATAGGCAGGATTGAATCCTTCCTTAAGAATTTTCTCTTTAACAGCCATGTCTATACTTATGGTCATCTCCGCCCTTTTTTCTAAAGAATATATGACGTTATCAATAATCGCCATAATATCTGATTCAGACAAGGGTGAAAACAACACAATTTCATCTAATCTATTTAGAAACTCTGGCTTGAAATACTGATGCATCAATTGATCAATTTCCATTTGAATTTCAGAGTCAATTTCACCACCAGTGGATAAACGATCCAGTAGAATTTGGCTGCCAATATTGGACGTCATAATGACAACTGTATTTTTAAAATCCACAACCCTTCCCTGAGAATCGGTCAAACGCCCATCATCTAAAAGTTGCAAAAGAATATTAAACACATCTGGGTGGGCCTTTTCTATTTCATCAAACAGAATTACAGAATAGGGTTTTCTCCGAACAGCTTCCGTTAACTGTCCCCCCTCTTCATAGCCCACGTAACCTGGAGGGGCCCCAATGAGTCGAGCAACTGCGTGCTTTTCCATATATTCACTCATATCAATTCGAATGAGATTTTGTTCACTGTCGAACAAAGCTTCAGCAAGCGTCTTTGAGAGTTCTGTTTTACCAACGCCCGTAGGTCCCAAGAAAATAAATGATCCAATTGGTCTATTTGGATCTTTGAGGCCAGACCGAGCTCTTAAAACCGCTTCAGAAACTGCTGTAACAGCAAGCCCCTGACCCACAACGCGTCTTTGCAATACTTTATCCAAATTAAGAAGTTTATCCGTTTCTGATGCATTTAATTTTTGAAGCGGTATACCTGTCCACTTGGCAACAATTTCTGCAATCTGGGATTCAGAAACTTCTTCTTTTAGGAGAACAAAATCTTTTTGCTTATCTTTTTGATTTTCCACAGCCAACTGTTTTTCAAGGTCAGCTAATTTTCCATAACGCAGTTCAGCAAGTTTTTCAAGGTCATATGTTCTTTCCGCCTCTTCAATTTCACGTTTAACGCGCTCAATTTCAGATTTAATTTCCTTTTCACGATTTAATTGTGCCTTTTCCATCATCCACTGACTTTTTAATTTTTGAAGGGCATCTTTTTGACTCACTATTTCTGATTCCAGCAAGGAAAGTCTTTCTTTTGAAGCCAAATCACTTTCTTTCGAAAGTGCTTGTTTTTCGATTTCAAGTTGCATTAGCTTTCTGGAGATTTCGTCCAGTTCAGCGGGCATAGAATCAATTTCACTTCGAATCATAGCCGCTGCTTCATCCATTAAATCAATTGCTTTATCGGGCAAGAATCGATCACTAATATATCGATTCGACAGATTTGCAGCTGCAATAAGAGCCCCATCCGTAATACGAACACCATGATGAATTTCAAAGCGTTCCTTAAGCCCTCTTAAGATTGAAATCGTATCTTCAACTGAAGGCTGATCAACAACAATTGGCTGAAAACGCCTTTCAAGAGCAGCATCTTTTTCAATATGTTGACGGTACTCGTCCAAAGTTGTTGCACCAATACACCTAAGCTCACCACGCGCCAACATAGGCTTTAGAAGATTTCCTGCATCCATTGCGCCATCAGCTTTACCAGCACCAACAATTGTATGCAATTCATCAATAAACAAAATAACCTTCCCATCAGCTTCTCTCACTTCAGACAAAACAGATTTCAGGCGTTCTTCAAATTCACCTCTAAACTTAGCACCTGCAATCAAAGCACCCATGTCTAAAGCAAAAATCTGTTGGTCTTTTAGGTTTTCAGGGACATCCCCTGCAAGAATTCTCTGTGCCAATCCTTCCACCACAGCGGTTTTTCCCACACCAGGTTCTCCAATTAAAACAGGATTATTTTTAGTCCTTCGTGATAAAATTCGAATAACACGTCTAATCTCAGAGTCTCTTCCAATTACAGGATCCAGTTTTCCCTGTTTGGCCTGCTGTAGTAGATTAATACTATATTTTGAAAGTGCCTTATACGCGCTGTCTTCTGCAGATGCGTGTCCTTTTTGATAAGCGCGTGATTCCAGGAGTGCACTTATAAAAGCTTGTTGATTCACACCATACTTTTTGAGTAAATCAGATGAAAACGTATGACGATCTTTAAAAAAAGTTAAATACAAGTGTGTCGAATCTACATAGGCATCGTTCAACCGATCTGCTTCATCTTCTGCGAGAATCAAAAGTTGATTAAAACGTCTTGTTGCAGTTAATTGAACCTCTTCACCATACACCTTTTGAAGGGTATTCAAATGCGTCTCCAAGTCATTTAGCATAGCGTCTACAGGATAATTCATCGATTTCAAAACTTTCGATACCACACTGGCTTCTGCAGATAAAACCCCATAGTGTAAATGCTCACCATCAATTTTGGCATGATTTAATTTGATTGCCATTTTTTGCGCAATTTCAATCGCTTCATTTAAATTTTCTGTAAACCGATTTGTTTTCATAATCAACACCCTTTCTTCTGTTAGCACTCTGCTCTGTCGAGTGCTAATTCTGCTTATATTATAAATCTGCCATAAAAAAAAGTCAATTCAACAAAAAGAATCTTAACACTTTCGTTAAGATTCTTTTCAGATTGGTTTAATCTATTAAATTTTAAATGACCCAATTTTAGCCACAAGAATATCAGCAAGTGTTGTAAGTTGGCTGCTCAGCAGCACCCTTTGCAATTTGTTCTATCGTCATACCGACTTCTTTAGATGCCGCACTTGTTTGAATTGCTGTTGCACTTAAAGTCTCCGCAGATTCTGTCAACTCGTGCGCGGAATCAAGTACATTTTTAACAATTTCTCGTATTGCAAGCCAGAGCGTTTGCATTGCAGATGCCATCTCACTCAGCTCATCTTTAGATTTTAACGATTTTTGGTTTACTTCTTTTGTGAAATTGCCTTCCGACATAATCGCAAGGTCGTCCTTCATCTGACCAACACCAACAACAACACGGTTTGACATTCTAAAAAAAAATACCCCAATTAAAACAAAAGCAATTGCTGATATAATGAAAATTATCGTTGTATTTTGAAGCACTGCAGCCTGAACATTGTCCATTGAATACCCAATTTTTAACACACCGTCAATTTCATCGTCAATCATTATCGGAACCAATACATCTAAAACAGATTCCCCAGCTACTGATTTCTGCATTCCTGTTGACAGCACTTCTGAAATCAAAAGATCTGAACCCATAGAAATGCCTACTTGGTCTAATCATTATGCGCCAAAATATTTCCCGACGCATCCATATAAACGGCGTACTCAATTTCATCAAAATAAGAATTCGTCTCACCTTTAAGAACAGCTTGCGATGCAGCATCAGGTTCCACAAGAATGCCAATTCGATTGCTTAGATTCGATAGAATAATTTGCCCCTTTGCGTCGGTAATGCTAATTTCAAAAACATCCAATTGTTGCGCAAGCCTAAACAAATATTGATTTGTGACGCTCTCTTCATTTGAAGCAACGACTCGATTTGTAGATTTAACCTTATCTTCGGCTTGTTCTATTACGATTTCAAAGCTATTCTTATTTTCCTGAATACGCTCAATAAATTGACCGGCAATATAATACCCATTTCGTTCCATTTCTGAAATGATATTGGCCTTTGAAAAATATGACGAGGCAACTCCTATTGCAAGGACACCAATAAAAATTAATATCAAAGGTACAATCGTAAGTTTTGTCCGTATTGATTTACTTGTATTTTTCCTCTTCACCACCGCTCTCCTTTACACATTATTAACACAGATATTACTCTATTTATACTATATTTAGCGTGCAAACAATTTGAGAAATTCCAAGGTGAAAACCAGGTCTTAAGACCTATTGAAAGCAAAAGTTTCACAACATAAGAAAAGAGCAGCAAGTGCGCTGCTCTTTTTTGAACAAATTTAAATCTCATACAAATTTAATATGCTTCATAGAAATTTCCTGCACCGTAGATGCACCTGTCATCAGCATGGCTTCCTTCAGTTCTTTCTCATAAGTTTCCAACAAAACTTTTACGCCTTGTGGCCCACCGCCATATACAGCTGTTACAAAGGGCCTCGCAATAATTACGCCATCTGCGCCAATCGCTAAAGCCTTAAAAACGTCTAATCCCGATCTAAACCCGCCATCCACAAAAACTTTCATCTGTCCTTGAACAGCTTCTACAATTTCAGGCAAAACAGATACCGTTGACTCTGTTTCATCTAGGACACGACCACCATGATTGGATACCAGAATCCCATATGCACCTGCCTCCAATGCCTTTAGAGCGCCTTCAACGGTCATCACGCCTTTTACAATAAAGGGCAATTCTGTAGACTCAATAACCTCTCTAAGAATATGTGTTGGCATAGGTGCGACTGGTTTCCCCTGAGCTGCTAGAATAGACAACCCAGCTGCATCAATGTCCATTGCCACAGCAATAGCGCCTGCTTCTTCAGCAATTCGTATTTTTTCAATTACTTCATTTTTTCGCCAAGGCTTAATTGTGGGAATTCCAATACCACCATATGCTTTTATGGCTTTTGCAGTTCCAATAAAGACATCATCCTCAACACCATCTCCTGTAAATGCAACACTCCCAAATTCAGCACACCCTTTAACAAGCGCCTCTGAATAAGACTGATCATCATAAAGGTCGCTGTAATGCATCTGAACAGCCCCAATTGGGCCTGCAAATACAGGGATTTTAAAAGTTTTTCCAAATAGAGATGTTTCAGTATTGGCTGAAATCACACTGTGAATCGTATCCATTCTTAAAGCGATTTTTCTTAAATCAGTGTAGTTTCTAACAAAACCCAGACCAGTTCCTTTTCCACCAGGACCTGGGATCACGCCCTTACACGCAAGTCCATTACAGACTGGACAGACCTTACAGTGAGGCCCTATTGTTTCTTTTGCTGTTTTTTTTATATCATTTAAAGTCATCTATGCCCTCCTTAATCCATATGCAGTTCAAACCAAGTGCATATTTCTTCAAGCCTTTTAATCCGATGTTTTGGTTTTCCACCTCTACTTAGTTCATGGTTTTCACCCTTAAATACACACAATCTGGACGGTACACCAAATTGCTTAAGGGCTGTAAACATTTGAAGCGCTTCAGGAAGCCAACAACGATAATCCATGTCTGAATGAATGAATAAAGTAGGTGTTGTTACATGATCTGCATATTTCAAAGGTGAATGATCCCAGAGCTTTTCATAGTTGGTCCAAAGATCTGCCGCTATTTGATCCGGAACAAAGTAATAGCCAATATCCGTGACGCCGTACTCTGTTGTCCAGTTCGATATACTGCGTTGAGAAGCAGCGGCTTTAAACCGATCCGTATGCCCAATAATCCAATTGGTCATAAAACCACCATATGAACCACCCGTTACAAAAACATTTTCTATATCAATTGCTTTGTTTTTAATCAAAACAACATCTGTAAATTGCATAATATCATCATAGTCAATTGTTCCATACTTCCCTCTGATATCAGCAAACGCGTTTCCTTTACCATCACTGCCTCTTGGATTACAAAAGAACACAAAGTAACCCTGATTCGCCCAGACTTGCATTTCGTGATAAAACACAGGTCCATATACCGTTTTGGGGCCACCATGAATGTTCAAAATTGCAGGGTACTTTTTTTCAGGATCATAGTCAACCGGCTTCATAACCCACCCTTTTATAACCTGATCCATTTCATTTTTAAACGTAATTTCTTCTGGTGTTGCTAGGGATGCAGACTCTCTAAACCAAGCATTGAAAGCCGTACATCTTCTTTCAGCTTGCGTTTCTGTTTCAACTTCATAAATCTCTTGAGGGGAGTTGTCTCTCAATGCAGTTACAAATAGACGCGAACCCGTGTATTCGAAATCATCTACACTCCCTTTCTCTTTTACAAGTCTTTCGATTTTGCCATTGGCATTTAATTTATTCAAATAAGCGCTATCATCTTCTGTTGTAATAAAGTATAAGTCACCCTCAACACTTTTGATGCTACGACGACTTCCATAACGGGCATCAGATCCAACACTATTTCCAATACTCTTGTCAAATTGTCCAGCAAACTTCTCAACTGCGCCAGTTTTTAATGACAACTTAAAAAAATCTGGATTCTGATTTAAGCCGTATGTTTTTTGATCATTGCCAATAAAAACAATTGCGTCATCTGATAAAAAATATGCCCCAGATAAACTATGTGTTTCTTCAAGAAGATTTTTAGAGCGTTGTGCTTCAAAGTCATATACCCACAGACTAGACAATAATGGCATTTTATCAGTATATGTTTTGCTTATATAAAGCACCTGCTTACGTTTAGAATCCCATTCGTAGAAAGACACAGATTCTTTCGCGTCCGATATAGGTGTTAAAGATTCCGTTTTCCGGTTGTAGACATACAGGCGATTTCTTTTTCCAGAGGTGTACGTGCCACCATTAGACCAAAATGGAATTTCTTCCAAAACGGCATAGTCTTTCGCCTCTTTTTGAGTTTCTATAAATTCTTTGCGGCCAGCTTCGTCTAATTCTTCATATTTTGAGATGGACGCATCATAATGGCCTAATACCAAGAAGATATCTTCTTCAATTTCTTTAAAAGACGAAACCGGTAAATTCAACCGCATAAATTCTCTGCTTTCGCCCCCTATTATTGGAAGTTCGTAAAAAACCGTAAGCGGAATGCCATTTTCAATTGCCGCTTTAACCTCAGGGTCTTTTTGGGATGTGTATATCACCGAGTCCCCAAGAACGCGCCATTGGTATGCCCCAACTTTTCCTGATGTTGTCATCTGCGTTTGCTTATTGTTTTCTAAATTCAGCACCCAAAAATCAGATTCATAGTTATTTTCTTTTAAATTGGGCGTATGCACATGAAAGCCCAACCACTTTCCATCTGGATCACTTGAAAGGCCAGAAATAAACTGAAGGCGTTCCAAATGATGCATCGTTACTTTTTCCATTGCAGACTCCTCTCATACTTTTATATATTTATTATACGCTAATTTTCCGTAGCATGAAATATAATTTTCTTAAAGACATGACTGTGCTATACTATAAGAACAGTATTTGAATAGGAGAATTTTATGAACAAAAAAATAAGCATTTCTATTGTTTTTATCGGTTTAATTACGCTATTATGGGCCTTTTATGCCTTTTCTCTAAATGTTTTTTCAGAAGCATCACTTGCCAAACTGATTGTAAAACAGGATGAATTTTCAAGTCCAGAAGAATATGTTTTAACTGACGCACAAAAAAACAGTTTATTTTTGGCTGTGGATTCAGCAACAACACCTGTACAAGCACCTTATGAGCCAGACTATCGTTTTTCATTGACTTTTGTCAATCAGTGGAATCTTACAAAATCCTATACGCTTGATTATACCCAGGAGTTGGGCTTTATTCTTTATGATGTCAAAAATACAAAAGAAAAGTACCAAGTGGCACAGCCTGATTTTTTTAGTCGATTTGATGCGTTTGATGCTATTTATAGCGCGCTTTTATATCCTGTAGTTGAAATTCAATATGGCAATCAATCCATCACACCAGGTATAGACTCTATTTCTTGGGAGTACAGGCGCCTAGATGGTTCTTGGCTGTCTCAACCATTACCCACAGAAAATGATCTAAAGGGAAATGAAACAACGACCCTCACAACTACAAACGATGACACCCAGTTTCATCTTACAAGTTCAAAGCTTCCCGACCAAGTCTATCTAGAGATATTAGATGATTCTACAGGCGCAACTGTATATGAAGATTACATTCAGCCAGATGCCATCCCCCATCCAGATTATGACGGTACATTCACATACAAGATCCAAAACATTTGGAATAGTCGGCATCAAAACTATGAAGGCCATATGGGTTTGTCTTTTCAATTAAGCATAGACCGTCCACCATCTTTAGATTTTTCTAAACTGGAAGTGGTACAGGGTGACTTCATTGAACTTCAATTAGCTTATGCCAACACACCTGATGAAATCAATTTGAATCTGGATTTCACAAGCACACCCCATTGGTACAAAGAAAATAATTTGTACAAGGCAATGATCCCAACAAGTTATTCAACCAAAACGGGGAATCACACGATAACATATGATATAGAAGATTCACAGCCTGTTTCTTTGACAGTAATGGCGCGTGATTTTAAAGTTCAGAATCTGATTATTGACCAATCTATAGAATCCAGTACAAGAAACGATAAAGCCTATGCGGAGTTGGATACTTATTTTGTTCCTGCACGGAAAATATCCAATCCCGATAGGTATTATGACACACCCTTTGTATTACCGGCTCAAGGCAGGATTACCACGGAGTTTGGTGAAAAGAGAACGGTCAATGGGAGTCTAACTTCTTACAGACATAGCGGTCTTGATATTGCCGCCCCTCTTGGCACGCCAATTGCCGCCACAAACACAGGAAAAGTTGTACTTGCAATGAACTTAATCATGACGGGCAATACAATAGTCAT
Source organism: Fusibacter tunisiensis (assembly GCF_016908355.1). Lineage (GTDB taxonomy): Bacteria > Bacillota > Clostridia > Peptostreptococcales > Acidaminobacteraceae > Fusibacter_D > Fusibacter_D tunisiensis. The sequence continues at coordinate 22,709 of NZ_JAFBDT010000025.1, forward strand.
CGACCACGGTGCCGGGATATTCAGTGTCTATGAGCATCTTGACAGCCTCAATGTGACTGAAAATCAAATGGTTGAAGTTGGGCAAACAATTGGCACCATGGGTACTACTGGATTTTCCACAGGGTCACACCTGCATTTTATGATTTCACACTATCACATTAACATGGAGCCTGGTTACTTGATTTATGGTGAGGCCATTACAAAAGAAAATTATAAAGATCTCATGCACTAAAAAAAGCTGTTTCAAAGCCGACGACCTGTCTTGCTTTGAAACAGCTTTTTTATAAATTTACGTACGGTCGTATGGCCTGAAGAATTTCATGCGCAACCTCGGAACTCAAATTACCGTTTGAATCCACCGCATCCTTGTCAAAATTAATTCTAACCTTCGGCGATATATTATAGGCATTATACCAGCTCTCATAATTGCGTTTCAGGTCTTCCATGTAGTCTCGTGGTATGGTATCCCCTTCTGTTGAGCGCGCTCTTTTTCTTATACGATTCATTGCAACATCAACTGAAACATCAATATAAATCAAAATTTCTGGAACTTTGATATGCGCCAGCATATTGTGTAAAAGGTCTCTATAAATCTCAAATTCATCATGAGTCATTTCACCACGTTCATGGATTGTCCTTGCAAATATTTCATCCCCATAAATTGAACGGTCTAAAACCGCTGAATTTCCGTCTCTCTCAATTCTTTTAAGATCTTTAAACCGATCGTTCAAAAACATGACTTGAATAATTGCACTCCACCGGTCTGGTGTTTCATAAAAAAGGTCCAACATACGCTGTGCACGCGACTCCTTACCGTCGTCCTTAAGTTCTTGAAACAGGGGAATTCCCAATTCGCGGCTAATAAATTCTCCAACTGTCGTCTTCCCTGCACCAATAATACCGTCAATTACAATTGCCATATTCTTATCCCTACCTTTATTTTCAAACAGGTTTCGTTGATTTACTGCATATTTTAACATCACATCAACCCCTTTTAATCGTTCCACCACCTAGTAAATAGTTCTCTTTATAAAAAACAATGGCTTGGCCCGGCGTGATGGCACGCTGTGGATGGTCAAATTCAACCCTAACAACATCACCTTCTGGATAAATGGTACAAGGCGCTTCCTTAGCACTATAGCGTACTTTAGCCGTACAATGCATAGGTTCTTCCAAAGAGGACATCAAGATAAAATTCACATCTTTTGCCATTAAAGTTGACTTGAAAACATCCGAATTATCCCCTAAAACAATGGCGTTATTAGACGTATCAATGTCAATAACATACATGGGTTTTCCAAAAGTTACACCGAGACCTTTTCGCTGTCCAATTGTATAGTTTACAATGCCTTGGTGCTCACCAATTACTTTGCCTTCAACATCTAAAAAACTACCCTTTGCAATTGTCTTATCACTGTTTCGTTTTAAAAATCCAACATAATCCTGGTCTGGAACAAAACATATTTCCTGAGAGTCTGATTTTCTAGACATTGCCGTATCAAAACCCGCAGCTACTTTTCGAACGTCTTCCTTAGACTTAAAATCTCCAAGCGGCATTAAAATATGTTTCAGTTGATTCTGCGTCAAGTTATAAAGTGCGTATGTTTGATCTTTTTCATCAGCATCAGATTTTTCAACCACATAGCGGTCTATTTCCGAAGCATATTTTATTTTAGCATAGTGACCTGTTGCAACATAGTAAGCACCTAAAGCATGCGCCTTCTCAAGCAAGGCTTCAAACTTAACATATTTATTGCATGCGATACACGGATTTGGGGTTTCTCCTTTAAAATATGCATCAATAAAATAATCCACAACTGTTTCTTTAAAGACATCTTTAAAATCAAGTGCATAAAAAGGAATGCCTATTTGCTCACAAACACGTCTTGCATCCTCAGCGGATGATAGACTGCAACAGCCACCATCGCGTTCAAAATGTGCATCTTCCATTTCTTCATCTTGCCAAAGCCGCATGTTTACCCCAATAACATCATATCCCATTTCTTTTAACTTATACGCTGCAACCGTGCTGTCCACACCGCCACTCATACCCACAACCACTCGATTATTTTTTTCCATCTATAATCCTTTCGTAATTTTATCCAACACCATAACAACATACGCAATGTCTGCATCTGTTGTCTCAATTCCAATAGAAAACCGAACACTGCGCTTTGCCTTTGCCATATCCATCCCCATCGCTTTAAGTACATGAGAAACAGATATAGCCCCTGAACTACAAGCGGACCCACTTGATATACAGATACCTGCCATACTTAACCGAATCACAAGCGCATCCCCATCAAGACTTGGCACATGAACATTGACAATTCCGGGATGATCATACGCTTTGGTTCTTATAACATCTATCTGAACACTTAGATTTAGCAACGCATCTATTAATTTAGCCTTTAGCATTTGCATATGCGTCACATTTGCATCCAGATTTTGAATTGCACGATTTAGGGCGACATAAAAACCATATGCCAAGGCTTCATTAATCGAACAGTCACACCGATTGATGGGTTTGTCCGAATAAATTGCACCAATTCCCTTAGGCCCATTTAATTTATGGGCAGAAAAACTCATCGTATTGCCAATTGGTTTCAAATCTGTTTTCCCAAGTGCTTGAATGGCGTCCACATGAAGGGGAATCCCAAGCGGTTTTAAATACTCAAATAAAGTTTCAATCGGTTGGCGTGTTCCCACTTCATTATTATAGTACATTAAACACACTAGAATTGTATCAGCTGTTACCAGTTCTTTTGCAAGTTCAATATCCAGAACACCATCAGAGCACACAGGCATCTCAACGATTTCATACCCTTCTTTTTCATAAGCCCGACAAGTATTCATAACAGATGCATGTTCAATGGACGAAATTAAGATACGTTTTCCTCTGTGTTTGTTGTTTTCAATATGCATTTGAATGGCTAAAGCATTTGCTTCTGTCCCGCCTGAAGCAAAATATACGCTTTCATTTTCCGCACCTATTAACTTTTCAATGCCTCTGGTTGCTTTTTCCAAATAACCAGTTCGTTCATGTACAGGTTTTTGATACACATCATAAATCGCTTGGACAACCTCTTTTGAAACTGGAGTTGTTGCAGCGTGATCTAAATAAATTTTCATTTAAAACCCCATTGTTTTATAACCTAGTTATTCTGTAGGATATCAAAAATTAGTATACCGTGTGCATAGGGAACTGTCAACTGCTTGGCAATTCAAAAAAGAAAAATGGATGCCGGCGAAGCATCCATTTCATAGTGAGGTATTCTAAATAAGTTTACGTTTTGGGGGGTTTATAAATTAGCGGGGTGGCTAAAATATAAATTATGTTGTGCGTATAAGGAGTATTTAATTGATATTGATTATCAATCTCTATAAGTAATATAGCATACTATTCTGTACTTGTAAACCCCTTTTTAAAAAAATTAAAATAAAACTTCTTTTTTAGCAGGTGCTGTTTTTGCTATGAGTTTGCCCCTTGTAAAATTATATAAAACTTCTTTCTTTTCATTTAATGCATTATAAAAGTTATTAGAGTTCAAAATAATAAAACTCGCTGGATTCCCTTCTTTTATAGCATATGAATCGCCGAGATTCAATGTTCTTGCAGCATTGTGTGTAATAATCTTATACGAATCCATGATTTCTTCATAGCCCATCATTTGACACACATGAAGGCCCATGTGAAGTGCATCACGCATATTTCCATCTCCTAGGGGATACCATGGATCAAAAATATCATCATGACCAAATGAAACATTAATGCCATTTGCCAAAAGTTCTTTTACACGCGTAACCCCTCTACGCTTCGGATACGTGTCGAAACGTCCCTGAAGGTGTGTGTTAACAAGAGGATTTGCAATAAAATTCATTTCACTCATTTTCAAAAGTCTAAACAGTTTTGAAGTATAGGCGCCATTATAAGAGTGCATTGCAGTTGTATGACTGGCCGTAATCTTCTCTTTCATACCAGATTCATAAGCTCTTGCTGCAAGTGTTTCCACAAATCGTGACTGTTCATCGTCTATTTCATCACAATGCACATCCACCAATCGATCATATTTTTCAGCCAACTTCATAATATAATTAATGCTTTCCACACCGTATTCTCTTGTAAATTCAAAATGCGGAATCGCACCAATAACATCTGCCCCCATTTCAACAGCTTTTTCCATAAGTTTTTCACCATTTGGAAAACTCATAATACCTTCCTGTGGAAATGCTACAATCTGTAAATTGACTTCATCTTTGAGTTCTTCCTTAACTTCCAACAAACCCTCCAGTGCCACAAGAGAAGGATCCGTTACATCTACATGTGTTCGGACATGTCCTATACCATTGGCCGCTTGCTTGCGAATCGCTTCAACAGCTCTAGTTTTCACATCCAATTTCGTCAACTTTTCTTTTCTTTCAGCCCAACACGCGATGCCTTCAAAAAGTGTCCCTGATAAGTTCCATCTTGGATCGCCAGCTGTAAGGGCAGAGTCTAAATGAACATGGGGTTCAATAAATTGAGGCAATGCCATGCAACCATCACAATCGATAACCTCTTCCCCGTCAGGCACAGATTGATTCGGCTCTATTTTTGCAAATTTACCTTCCCGAATTAACAAATCTGTTTTTTCCGAGCCGTTTTCCAAATATACATTTTTTACCAGCATTTAAATACTCCTCTCTTCTAAGCTTCTTTACGCTTTCTAACTGTTTCAGCTACAATAAATACAACTGCGGATACAACCAGTGAATTTACGGGTGCGATCCCCCATTTTAAGAAAACCCCAACCAAGGCACCTAAAGCAACTGCTGCAATAGCGCCAACATTCACAGAAATAGGTTTATAGGAACTGTCCTCATAATTCTTTTTATTCATAAAGTAATGAATGATAATTACAGCACCAACTGGTGGGATCATACCACCAAGTAAACTGAGGTATGATACAAAATTGTTGTATAACCACAAGGCTGCTATTGTACCAATTGCACCCCCTATAATAACCATAGGCTTACTTTGAATCTTTGTAATATTTGCAAGTCCAAGACCCGCTGTATAAAGTGCGTTATTATTTGTCGTCCAAATATTTAATCCCAACACTATAATCGCAGGTAGCATCAAGCCTTGTTTTATCAAGATATCAAAGATATCTGGTGCACCTGTTACGGCACCACCTACAGCACCAAACACAAACATAATGCTGTTACCAACGAAAAATGCTATGACGGTAGCCCAAACTGCGATATTGCTTGTTTTTGAAAATCTGGTGAAATTCGGTGTCGCTGTTCCACCACTTACAAATGAACCAATTACAATAGACAATGCAGCTGCCATGGTAAGCGGTGCAGCCGGTACTTCAGCAAAAACATTTTCAAAGCCATTTACCATATTAATGCCATAATTCACTGAGTAAATACCTAGGGCAGCAATTAGCGGAACAGCAATTGAACCCAGAATCGCAAGTGCCTTTATACCGTAATACGCGGTTGCCGTCATAAGCGCACCCATCACAATAATCAAAAGAGTCGTATTGATTCCTAGGAGTGCCCCTACTGGCAAAGCAAACATAGCCACACCAACGCCAAACCATCCTATTTGCGTGAAACTAATTAACACAGAAGACAAATAGGATCCTTTTTCTCCAAATGAATACCGTGCTAACAAATCCAAGGTTAACCCTGTATTTTGACCAATATAAGCTAAAGCACCCGTGTAGATTCCCAAAAAAGCATTTCCCAATAGCATTGCCAAAAAGAAATCTCTAAGATTGAGTCCCATGCCTAAATTTCCACCTGCTGTCATGCTTGGTGAAAAAAATGTAAATCCAACCATTACCACCAATACTGACCAAAATCCTTGCCTACTGCCGCTGTCAACTGCTGAGAGCGAATGTTCTGTGTCTGTCGTTTTCTTTTTCACTAACTCTGACATCTCCAACCTCCTAAAATTTTATGTAACTAGTTACAAGTATGGTTAAAAAAATATAATGTAACTACTTACATTATATTATAATTTTCTGATATTTCAATTCTATTTTAAAAATTCGTCATATTTTTTTGTGTTTTTTTACTTCTTAATTTCAAAAAAAGGTTCCAAGCAACGGTACAGGTACTGATACGCTTTATGTTTTTCTGCATATACCTTTGACTGATCCATTGAGGGGCTAACTGGGTCTAGGGTTTGAATCATAACCTGTGCCGCTTCTTCTACACTAGGATACAAACCATCTCCTACTGCTGCTAAAATTGCTGCACCAAGTGCACCACCTTGATTTGTATTTATGCCTAAAATCTCTTGACCAAAAACATCTGCTAAAATCTGACGCCAAGCTCGACTTTTTGCCCCACCGCCAATAACGCGTATTTCTTTTACCTCGATTCTCATATCTTTTAATATATCAAGCGAATCTTTAAGCCCAAATGCAACACCCTCTAAAACAGCTTTTGTGAGTTCATGTCTCAGAGTATTAGGGGGCATGCCTACAAAAGTACCCCTAGCATTGGGGGTGGCGTACGGAGTCCTCTCCCCCAAAAGATAAGGTAAAAAAAAACTGGTGATAACGAGTCATCGACTTCATTCCACAGGTCATCTATAGGGTGGTCTATAATTTCCTCAGACCACCATTTAAGACAGCTTGCAGCAGATAGCATTACACCCATAGAATGATACTTCCCATTGGCATGGCAAAAAGCATGCAATCTATTTTTAGAATCCATCACATAGTCATTGTGGGCCGCAAATACAACGCCAGACGTTCCCAAAATAACTGAAACTATGCCCTCTACAACGGTTCCAGTTCCAACCGCTCCAGCAACTTGGTCGCCAGCCCCCGCTACAATCAAAACTTCCTGATTCAAACCAAGTGTTTTTTTAATTTCTTCTGTAAGTTTTCCAGTCACTTCATAGGACTCATGTAATTTTGGAAGCTGATCTGCTCTTATTCCTATATACTCTAGAATTGGCTGTGCATATTTTTTGTGCTTAACATCCAAAAGCAACATCCCGGACGCATCCGAAAAATCTGTGGCAAAAACACCTGATAACTTGTAATTAATATAATCTTTTGGCAAAAGATAGTGATGTACCTTTGTGACATACTCCCACCACTTAAGAAGTGGGGGCTTCTCGTTCGAATAGCCTAATGGCTACAGCATAAGCGAGCTATCCCCGTATGCCCCACGGTT
>NZ_JAFBDT010000026.1 GCF_016908355.1 Fusibacter tunisiensis
CGTGGGGCACACGGGGATAGCTCGCTTATGCTGTAGCCATTAGGCTATTCGAACGAGAAGCCCCCACTTCTTAAGTGGTGGGAGTATGTCACAGAGTTTCAACGATAACCGTATTTTGTATCTCGGCTTTTTATCAGTTGTTACAGGCATTTGGATCTTATCCGAATCTAGGGCACTTCAATTTTTCACGGGGAATCGGTTTGTACTGGGTGGCATTAGCTACATGATGGTCCCGTTAATTGGTTTTTTTATTGTCCTTTTTGTCAAAGAGGCCATTGCAAACTCTCGTAGAGTCAAACGTATTTTAAAATGGATTGCAGCAGGATTTGGCTTGATTCTTTTGGCAATGATCTATGCACAAAGTGTTTTAAGGATGCCTTTTATTTTGGCGATGCAAACAGCTTCAGTGTTTATGATTGGCTTAATGGGCATTGTAATAGGATCCCTTTATTACGAATATAGAAAACTCGATAATGAAAATGTCAAACACTTGAAAAAATACATTTGGATTGTTATGATTAGTATTGGTCTGGAAGCAGTTGTTTTTTATTTAGGTGCTTTTGAATATACATCTACGTTTTTGCGGGTCGGTATATTGATTGTACTTTCAGGACTTCTTGTGGATTCTTACTTGTATTTGAAAGAATCCATTGAAACACAAAAAGAGCACCAACTACTAGAAGTGCTCGCTTACAAGGATTTTTTAACAGGTGGTGGCAATCGGACTGCCTATGAGCGAGATTTAGAAGTTCTTATGAATCGTGGTGTGTTTAGACTCGTTCTTATGGACATGAATTATTTAAAGAAAATTAATGATGAATTTGGGCATACTGAAGGCGACCGTGCGATAATGGCAGTTTTTAAGTCTGTTGAAGCCAGTTTTTCAGACTGTGGCCAGTGTTACCGAATAGGTGGAGACGAGTTTGCAGTTTTAATGAAAGACATTGAAGAAACACGTTATCAAAAGTGCCTTTCAAAACTTAAAAATCAACTGAATAAAGAGGCAGAACATGTTAAATTGCCACTTGAAATTGCTGTGGGGTCAGATGTTTACATGACGAAAACGTGGCCGGATTACAGAAAATTTTATCACCATGTAGACCAAAAAATGTACGACGACAAACTTAAAAAGAAACGAGGCGTGAAAATATGATTGAAATGCTTGTAAAATCCATTCAAATTGATTCGGAAAATCGAATTGTTGTTATGGTTCAGGACATGATTGCAGAACAGTTTTTAAATGATGAGTCAAGAAAAATGATAAAAGAAATGACTGAAAAGGCACTGGGAGATGATTTTGTCAAATTAGAAGTTTCCAAGAAAAGTTTCCGTGTCACCGTTGCAGAAGGCACTGAAGAAAGCTCAAAACAAAAGATAGAGGACGAACTCAAAAAATATCTAGAAATGGCCATGGAATTCATGTCACAAATGAAGCCAGAGGAATAGGGGATAGGGGGTAGTTGGTTAGGGGGTAGTTGGTTAGGGGATAGTTGGTTAGGGGATAGTTGGTTAGGGGATAGTTGGTTAGGGGATAGTTGGATAGGGGATAGTTGGTTAGAGGGGAGGCTGTGGCACGTTGAGTGCAACTATTGTTGCAGTATTTGACGCGACGCCAGTCGCAATCACCGCTGCGAAGCAGCGCTCAAACGTGCCCTTGGGCACACTCGACTGGTTTTTGCCTCCGAAAAAAAATTAAGGTTGCAGGATTTTCACGATATCTTTCACAGATGGTACTTTTCCCACAGTTTTTACGACTTCATCCACAACAAGGGCAGGTGTCATCATAACGCCATAGCTCATAATGGATTTGACATCTTCAATTTTTTCCACGCTTATGTCAAGCCCTAATGTTTTTACAGCTTCTTTCGCATGTTCTTCAAGTTTTCTACATTTCGCACATCCTGTGCCAAGTACTTTAATCGTCATTTTGTAGCCTCCTTATAAAAATATATGGCCAAACGCGTTAAATGCGTAACCAATAATTAGAATACCAAGTGTAACGATACCTGCAAAAATAATGAGCAACTCTTTTTTTACGACTTTTTTAAGCAGAATCATAGAGGGGAGTGAAAGGGCTGTAACGGCCATCATAAATGCAAGTGCTGTACCGATTCCGACGCCTTTTGAAACGAGGGCTTCTGCAATTGGAAGGGTTCCAAAAATATCTGCATACATTGGGATGCCTACAACAGTTGCTAAAAGAACAGAATACCACTTGTCTTGTCCTAAAATTGCTGTAATCCAGGTTTCTGGAATCCAATTGTGTATGGCGGCACCGATGCCGACACCAATTAAAATATAAAGCCAAACCTTTTTAATGATGTCTAAGACTTGTTCTTTGGAAAAGGCCAATCGGTCTTTAACGGTTAATGTCTCTTGCGGCATGTCTAAAACTTTATTGCTATAAACAAACGATTCTACATATTTTTCAAGTTTTAACCAGCTGATTAAACTGCCACCTAAAACGGCCAAAATGAGTCCAACAACAACATAGGCAATGGCGATACGCCAGTTAAAAATACTGGCCAGCAGTAAGACAGAAGCTAAATCCACTAAGGGTGACGAAATCAAGAAGGAAAATGTAACGCCTATTGGGAGGCCTGCACTGGTAAACCCTATAAATAGAGGGATGGAAGAGCAGGAACAAAATGGCGTAATGGTTCCTAAAAGTGCACCGAGGATATTTGCTGTTATGCCTTTGAAGTTACCCAGAATCTTACGGGTTCTCTCGGGGGGAAAGAAGCTTTGAATGTAAGAAATGGAAAAAATCAAAACAGATAACAAAATAAAGATTTTTATAACGTCATAGATGTAGAAGTGAAGGCTACTGCCAATTCTGCTCTGAACATCTAGGCCAAAGACTTCTTCAACCAATTTATGTACAGCTTCGGATAGCCAAGTCATTTTTAAAACCTGCTCATTTAGCCAAGTAAAAATAAACATGCGTGTTTACCACCTTTCATTATGCATTAATTTGACAAATGCTCATGTATTGGTCTCTTTGGTCAAGCATGGCGCTGTCTTTTGCTAAAACTGGGAATTGATCAATGTCATCTAATATAGATTGAAGTGTGCGCATTAGAATTTCGTTTTCAGTCTTTAGATGGTAAAAAACATACTTCTCTTTGCGGGCATCGGTAACCAACATCATATCCCTTAACTTGGATAAGTTCTTGGAAATCCTAGGCTGGGGTGATCCAATTATACCGGCGAGTTCACACACACAGAGGTCCTCTTGAAATAAGAGCAATAACATTCTTAGGCGTGTCTCATCAGATAATAGCTTGAATATGGAAGTTAAATCGGTCATAAAGGGCTCCTTATCTATACATATGCACATATGGGAATATGTATAATATACTAAAGACTTTCCCGCTTGTCAATCCCTTATATGATAGATATAATAAATACTGTTGTATGCTTAAACATTTAGAAATATAAAGGATAGGTTATGAAAAATTTATTAGATTTACACACCCATACAATTGCCAGTGGACATGCTTATACCACATTGCTGGAGAATGTGGCAGCTGCAAAGCGTAATGGACTTGTAATTTTAGGGGTTTCAGACCATGCACCTGAGATGCCGGGTGGGGCACACAAGTTTTATTTTCACAATTTAAAGGTGTTGCCGGATTCAATTGATGGGATTCGAATTTTAAAGGGCGCTGAGCTGAACATACTGAATCAAGAAGGCGAAGTGGATTTGGGTGGTCGTGCAGTTGATGTGCTGGATTATGCAATTGCCAGTCTTCATGTACCCTGTATTGAAAATCTTGGCATTGAGGGAAACACTCAGGCACTGATTCGGGCTATGGACCATAAACTTGTTAAGATTATTGGACACCCGGACGATTCAAGATATCCAGTGGATTATGAAGCCCTAGTACAGGTGGCTGTTGAAAAAAGGGTTCTTCTTGAAGTGAACAACAGTTCCTTAATGCCTTATGCAACACGTGAAGGGGCGAGGGAAAACTATAGGGACATGCTCAGACTTTGTGAAAAATACAATGCGCCTGTTATCATAGGCAGTGATGCCCACTATTGTGATCATGTGGGCGGCATGGATCAGGCTTTAGAACTCATGGAAGAAATAGGATTTCCAAAAGCGCTTGTTGTTAATTTTAATGCAGATTTGTTTTGGACTTATATAAGTTAATCCTCTTGATTAGAGTCCATAAATTTGGTATGCTAATGGTTAATAAGTTGTTTTTTAACAAACAAGGAGGATGCAGGTTATGAACCGTGAAATTAGGATTACGGCAAAGGATCTGGATAAATTAAAAGCGCTTGTAGCTGAAGAACGTGAATTTGGGAAAAATAAAGAAGCCAAAAGCTTGAAAAATTTGGAGTCTGAACTTAATCGGGCTATTGTGGTTGCTTCTGTGGACATTCCAAGAGATATTATAACCATGAATTCAAAGTTTACGCTAATTAACTTGGAAACCGGTGAAGCAGAAACATATAGTTTGGTTTATCCTGAGGAATCCGATTTAATAGAAAATAAAATCTCCATTTTGGCACCTGTTGGAACGGCTATGCTAGGGTATCAAGAAGGGGATATAATTGATTGGGAAATTCCCGATGGGAGCGTCAGGTTTAAGATTGAAAAAATACTGTTCCAGCCTGAAGCTGAAGGCCAGTATGATTTGTAAACAAATCAATAAAAATAACCCGCTTTCTTCAGTGGATGACTGATGAAAACGGGTTATTTTATTTTGAAGTGGAAGATTGTACGTATAAGCCAATTAAGACGATTATCATACCGATGATGACTTTGATTTCAAGAACACCAATCAAATAATAGTCTAAGAAAAAGCCCATTGTCATTTGACCTAAAAATGGCAAAATGGCAATGTGCATTGCCCGAATGCGAACGGAATAGTAATTCATCATTAACATGACGCTTAGGCCCAATAAGCCACCTGCAAAATAGATGGGGTTCACTTTAACATCAAGAGCCGTTAGAGCGTTTCCAGGCAAAAGGGCTAAAAACAGAATGCCAAATATAAAGGCAGTAAAATAGTGGTTAAATGAGGCTTTAAATGTCCCCATCGCAAGTGTGTTGCGACCATTCAAAATCGGGGTAACCGTTACGAGGATCCCAATAAATATTGCAAATAGATAAACAAGGGCCATAATATCTCCTTAAAAAATCATTATCCATAGACCGACAGACATAATGGCAACGCCAAGCCACTGTTTCGTATGTGTTTTGGAAGCATCTTTGCCAAGCAAGCCAAAGTGGTCAATTATCAACGACGTGACAACTTGACCAAGGAGGGTGAAAGCAACCATTAAAGTGACGCCAATTTGAGACATGACATAATTGTTTAAGATTATTGTCAGTGAGCCCATAACGCCTGGGATAAGGAATACCCATTTGTAAGCAACTTTAGGCGTTTGCTTTCTGAAAACAAAAACCATAATTCCAAAAAACAGAAAGCCGATACCATGATACACAATGTTGCTGATATAAGTTGAAGTTACCGCGCTTAACTGACCATTGAAATAGACCATCAATGAAAGAACTAAGCCCGTAAAATATGCAATCCATAAAGTCATAAGGAACTCCTCAAACATTTTCTATCTATTAGTATAATAGAGATCGTATATTAAAAATATGACATTTGTCCTATTTGTGAGTGATTAATCTTTTAAAATGTGTTAAAATTTAACAAAGCGATTAGAGGAAAGGACATTAGGACTGATGAAAATTGATACGGATGTATTGAGGCTGCAGAGAATAATAAATCAATATGCTTTAAGTGGGATTTTAACACAGGACATGATTGCTTCTGCAGAATTGGTAATCTATGATCAAGATGAGGGTGTTTTAGAAGCAAATCAACCCATGCACTATTTCTATTTCTTTGTTTCTGGCAAGTTAAAGGTTTTTCAAGTTCATGAAAATGGGCGTGCCTTACTCTTGCAATTTTACTCGGCATTTGATTCGCTAGGCGAAGTTGAATTTATGAATGATGCACCTGCAACGTGTTCAGCAGTTGCAGTTCAAGAATCTTTACTGATTCGCATCCCATTTGAAGTGATGCACCATTCGGCAAAAAATCATCCACCTTTTCTTAGATATGTGATTCGGTCACTTTCAGCAAAATTAATGGCCGCAGACAAACACCACGCCTACAATTTGCTTTATCCGGTTAAAAATAGACTTTCCAGTTATTTAAAGGCATATAGCCAGAACACTCAAATGATTGAACTTAAAGATTCCATGCAAGAAATATCTGAATACATTGGCACAACATATAGACAATTGCATCGGGCTTTCGATCAACTCCAAAAGTCTGGGGTTATTGATAAAAAAGGAAAACGCATTTTAATTCAGAATACCTCAGAATTAGAATCCCTTGCTGGCGAACTTTATACAGTAGACTTATCTACAATTGGACACATTGAAAGGCATGGCGCAAAGTAACTGCGCCATGCCTTTTGGGCTTATTTGAGCTTTTTATAATCGTCTGTATCCGCATTAAACTTATAAGTGTCCCGTATGATGCTTTCGTTGTCATGAAATGCTTTATGGACGCGATCTTGATAGATGCCATTTTCATCATCAACAAAAACAATGATTTTATCTTCATTAAGGTAGCGGTCATAGAGTTCAGCTTCTTGCCGCGTAAAGCCCATGCCAGTCAATGACCCGATCAGGCCACCAATAGCGCCGCCAGTAACAAGTCCTCCAAGAGCGGATGCTGCAGGGCCTGCAGCGAGAAGTGGACCGGCTCCAGGCACGGCCGCTAGACCAAGACTGGCTAAAAGACCACCAAAGCCACCGAGAATACCACCTGTAACTGTACCGGCTTCGGTGTTTGAGAGTTCGGTATGTCGTTTCATATGGATATCTGTATCCGCTAATTTTTTTAAATTTTCAACTTCTGATTCTGAATGATATAAAACAGAAATGTCGCTTGGATTAAATCCAGCTTCGATTAGACGTTCTATGGAACGAAATGCGTTACTTTCATGTTCAAATACACCAACGCGTTTATTGCTTTTCATAAGATCTCCTTTCTTCGACTGAAATACTTTCTATTAAACCCTTACCACGACTTGATGTGAAATAAACGGCGTTCATTAAATTTTAAAAAAACATTGACATTGACGTTACGTTATAGTTTACTGTATAAACAGTGGAGGTGAGAATGGTTTATCAAATTAAAGAATTGGCACAGTTGGCTGGTGTTAGCACTAGAACCCTACGGTACTATGATGAAATTGGTCTTCTTACACCGTCAGAAGTGAATGAAGCTGGGTATCGTTTTTACTGGAATGAAGAAGTGGATAGACTTCAGCAGATACTCTTTTATAAGTCGCTCGATATAAAACTTTCAGAGATTAAACGTATTATGATGACACCTACCTATGACATTGATGTTGCTCTAGAGGGACATCATCAAGCACTAAAAGAAAAAAGAGATCAACTGAATGTGTTGATTCAAACGGTTGAAAACACAATTTTATCTAGAAAAGGAGCGTATAAAATGACACAATTAGAAAAGTTTGAAGGCTTTAAACGTAAGATAATGGCTGAAAACGAAGAAAATTTTGGCACAGAAATTCGAGAAAAATATGGCGAGCCTATGGTTGAGAAAAGCAATGAGAAATTCGCTAAGTTATCAGAGGCTGACTATAATGAAATGCAAAGTACTGAAGTTGCGTTTGTTGAAATGGTAAAAAAAGTTCTTTTAAGTCAAGATGTAGACTCATCAGAAGCAAAAGAGGCTTACAACCTGCACCGAAAATGGTTGGAATATACCTGGCCAGCTTATAATGCAGAGGCGCACAAGGGATTGGCAGACCTCTATGTTTCGGATGATCGATTTGGCGCTTACTATGCAGAAAAAGTTGGTGAACCTGCAGCTGAATGGATTCATAAAATAATTCATAAATATGCTTAGCGTGAGAATTTTGCCCCTTTTGGGGGCTTTTTTGTTTGCGCTAAGATAAATATGGGAATATAATTAATGGTATAAAAAGAAGAGGGGGGGACTATGAGCAAGCAAAATTATTTGATTGTAATCGTTATTGGATTCATAACGTTATTGTGGATTGGAATGCTTTTTTATTTTAATTCAAAATATGAAACTGATTTTATATTTGAGGCATTGATAAATAAAAGTGATGTGACTTATCTTATGAAGCTTGCTTCTGAATCTGATGAACTTGAAAAGGAAGTGTACCGTAATCAACTTTACAAACGGTTCGATACACTTTATCATATGACACTTGACTATGATTTTAGGCAATTGCATTTTCACCTTCCAACTGGTGAAAGTTTTCTTAGAATGCACGCACCTGAAAAATACGGGGACTTCTTATTTGACATTAGGGCAACAGTTCGGGACGTAAATTTAGAAAAAAATATGTTGCGGGATTTGAAGAAGGTCGAATATTTAATGGGTATCGTTTTGTCTACCCGCTTGCTCATCGGGATCTTCATGTGGGAAGTGTTGAAGTTTCAATATCTATGGCCAGTATCATTGATGTTTTGACTCAAAAATACCCGGAAGCAGATATCGGGTTTATTTTGGATAAGAAAATTATGACGGAAAATGTCTTTGAGTCTGAGCAGTCCCGTTACTTTGAAAGTTATGTATCAGAAGATTACGTTTCAGATCGTCATGTCTTTGAGAGTATAGTTGTAAGTGAAACGAATCCCAAATTATATCAAGATTCAGAGTTTCTAGATCAATTAAAAGCGATAGCTGGGGATTACCTAAAAAATAAAACCTCTTTTAGCACAGACATTTCATATAAGGGATAAATTTATTTGGCACAACTGGGTGCGACAACTCTATATATAATTGTGTTGGCTTTTTTAGTGACGCTTAATCGGATTCGTAAAGACTTTATGGAACTTGCACTAAGAGATCAATTGACAGGCATCTACAACAGACTTTCCTTCTTTGAATTTGCAGAGAAGGAAGTCGCTAAATGTAAAAGAACTAAAAAGCCAATGCATCTGTTAATGTTTGACATAGATTTCTTTAAGAAGGTCAATGATACCTTTGGACATGCTAAAGGCGACTTGGTTTTAAGAGAAATTAGTGGCCTTGTCCAGTCTTCCATTCGCTCTTATGATATTTTGGGGCGTTATGGGGGCGAAGAATTTATGGTCTTAATGCCCGATATAGATTGTGAAAATGCAAAGGATGTCGCAGAACGCATTAGACTCGAAATTGAGTGTCACGAATTTGAAGGTGTAGGCCGTGTAACAGTTAGCATTGGGTTAGCACAGTACACCTCTCCGGAATCAATAGAATCCTTGATTGATCGGGCAGATCAGGCTTTGTATGTGGCAAAAGAAACTGGAAGAAACCGAGTTTGTACTTGGGAACACCCTAACAATGAGGTCTAATTATGTTTGAAAATCGAAATCTTAGATTAATAATGATTATATTAATAGGCCTTCTTCTGGTGGGTACAGTAGGCTATAAAATCCTTCTTGGCGTAAACACTTTGGATGCCCTCTATATGACTGTAATCACAATATCTTCAGTGGGCTATCAAGAAGTGGCACCTATGACAGAACCTGCAAAACTTTTTTCTATAATTTTAATATTTTTAGGTGTAGGGACCTTAGGATATGCCCTCACAAATTTACTCCTTTTAATTGTAGAAGGTGATATGAATCATTTCTGGAGGAAAAGACGGATGGAAAAAGAAATTAAAACCTTGAAGAATCATTATATTTTGTGTGGTGCGGGCGAAACTGGTGAAGTGGTTATAAATGAGTTTGTAAAAAACCATACAGATTTTATTGTGATTGAGAAAGACAAGGAACGGTATTTAAATTATATGTCTCAAGGGGTACCCATTATACATGGCGATGCAACTGAGGAACAAACTTTAGAGAGAGCAAATATTAAAGCAGCAGCTGGTTTGATTAGTGCGCTCCCTTCCGATGTGGACAATGTGTTTGTGGTTTTAACGGCCAGAACCATCAATAAAGACATTTACATCATTGCACGTGCTTCAGACAAACATGCCCCAGACAAACTTAAAAAAGCGGGGGCGAACAAAACAATTTCAGCAACACAGATTGGTGGCAGACGGATGGCAGCCCAGATGCTTAGGCCTTCAGTTGTCTCATTTTTAGAAGTCGTTACCAGTATTGATGATGTCCAATTGGATTTACAGGATGTAGTCATTAATCAAGGGAGTGAAATGATTGGGAAAACACTTCGAGATTTAAAAATTCCCGACCGTTTTGGGCTGGTTGTTATTGCGGCTAAGAAGTTGGGCGCTTCAAGAATGTCGCTAAACCCAAAATCGGATTTGTCTTTAAATGTTGGTGACTTGATTCTTGTGCTTGGAAATGATGCACAAGTGAAAGACTTAAAACAACTGGCTGGTGATTCTGGATACAGGGAACATGAAGATTAATTTAAGAAAACATTTACAGGGCAAAATTTTTATAATATAATTATCTTAATAGGATAATTGGCAAACTGCTTGAAAAGGTAGGGCGCAAAGCATGAAGTCTAAGACCTTATGGTTATGATGGTTCAGCTGCAGTTTATATTTACTGCAGCTTTTTTTTATTATAATCTAATGACTTAAGGGTATTTTGAATCATATGGGGTATGAATAACTATTATATAAATAGAAGGGGGGGTTTATGAACGTATTAAATGTTCTAAAATGGGCATCTGATGCTGAAGCGTCTGATGTGCACTTTGTAGTAGGCAATCCTCCAATCGTTCGAATGGATGGCGTTCTAAAAACGCTGGATGAACCAGTTCTGGAACGCGAAGACACAGAAATGTATGCAAGGTATATGCTCAATGATAGCCAGTACAAGATATTTGAAACATCTGGTCAAGTGGATTTGGCCTACAGGTTGGAAGATGGGAGTACGTATAGAATCAATGTTTTTAGGTATAGTGGAAAAACGGGAATTGCTTGTCGTGTTATCAAAGATAAGATTCCCACTGCCAAAGAATTAGAACTTCCTGAAATTATTGAAAAGGTTTCTGACTTCACATCTGGATTGGTTCTTGTAACGGGTCCTACAGGATGCGGAAAATCAACAACCATTGCAACAATTATTGATTCTATTAATAAGAAAAAAAATTGTCATATACTCACCATTGAAGACCCTATAGAGTATGTCCATAAAAACGACTTAAGCATTATTACACAGCGTGAAGTGGGATCGGATTGTAACAACTTTCCAGAGGCACTTAGGGCTGGTCTTAGGCAAGATCCAGATGTGATTATGGTTGGGGAGATGCGGGATTTGGAAACCATTTCAACAGCAGTGACAGCAGCTGAAACTGGGCATTTGGTTTTGGCAACGCTTCATACGAGAAACGCTTATCAAACCATTGAACGTATTATTGATGTTTTTCCATCGGCCCATCAGCAGCAAATTAGAGTGCAACTTGCAAATTCTTTGATGGCTGTATTTTCTCAAAGGCTCTTACCGCGTAAACGGACAACGGGGCGAATCGCCGCTGTAGAGAGTTTGATTGTAACACATGCGGTTCGAAATCTAATCCGTGAAAACAAGGTGCATCAATTGTATACAGCCATTCAAACGGGTCAACGGTTGGGGATGCAAACGATGGATGATTATCTAATAAAGTTATACCAAAATCACACAATCAATCGCGTGACACTTCTTGAAAATGTCACCGAGCGTGATGCAGTATTAAAAGTTATAGATTAGGGGGGGCAATACAATGGCGAAAGCTAAGGGAAAGCGAATAAAAAGTAGCCTGTTGTCAGTAAATCTTGGAAGTCATAGTGTTAAACTGGTTGAAGGGGTCCATTCGGGGGAAAGGCTGAAAATTACAAACATGGCACTTGTACAGATTGACAACAAAGTCTACGAGGATGGTGTCATACATGATGAACTTGCACTTAAACACGCAATTACATCGGCTATGAAGACCCATAAATTTCGCAACAAAAATGTGGTGTTGACTTTTGAAAGTTCAGAAATTATCAAAAGGGAGATGCTGATTCCAAAAGTGGATCCGCAGGATCAAATGGAAATGATTCGCTACGAAGTTGGGGAATATCTACCAATTGATACAAGCACATATGTTTTGCAATATAAGGTGCTTGAAGACGTGGAAACGGAATCAGGGCTTAAAACGAAGGTTTTATTAGGGGCTATGCCAAAAGACATGGTTGAGAGTCATATGAAACTTTTAGAGTCTTGTGGCTTGAATCCAAAAATCTTAGACATGCAGACCAATGCAGCGGAAAAATTGGCGCAATGGATTTCCAAATCCAACCGGTATGATGCCCTGAAAACATTTGCTTATATAGACCTTGGCCACAAAATAATTAACATTACCTTACTTGAAAACAATGAATTTAAATTTAATCGCTTGGTAAAACTTGGCGGATTTGACTACGATCGAATCCTGATGGAAACTTTATCACTGGACCGTGAAGATGCGGAAACCAGGAAGATGAATACAAGTGTTATGGACATTGTTCAGGCATATGAAAGTCCTGAATTCCAAGAGATGGATGTGGAAAAGAAAGAAGTGATTCAAGAGACCATAGACTTTCTGGAAAATAGTGTTGAAGAAATTCGAAAAGTTTTCAAGTATTACACCAGTCGTGAATCAGAAAATGTAATTGATAAAGTACTCTTATATGGTGGGGGAGCTGGTCTCAAAGATATGACATTGTTTTTGAAAGACCGTCTTGAGTTACCTGTTGAAACTTTTAAATTTTTTGACGGCGTCGAAATCACAGCCAAATGTGATGGGGATGAATATCCTAAATTTGTCAGCGCAATTGGCGCCTTGATTCGAATTTAAAAGGGGGGGAATACAGTGGATTTTAACTTTTTTGAACCGTATTTGAACGCACCAAAAAAATCAAATTTTAAGACGATTATTATAGTTTTGCTATTTATAGCAGCCATTGCTTTGATGGCTTACTATCAGTATTTGCTACTTGACCAATCTAAAACCCTTCAAAACGAAATTGCTGAAATTGATGCTTACATTCAGTCTGACGCGGTGGTTCAGCAAAGGGAAACAGTTCTTGAAAAACAAAATTATGAGAAAGCCTTGGCTTCAACTTATGCGTCCATGAAAGCGGTGGAAACACAAATTGAGTCGGCTAACGCAGTGGAAACGCAATTAATAGAGAAAATTAATGCTGAAATACCTGAAAATGTATTTTTATCCAATATACAAATTTTAAAAGGGGCTGTAAGTTTTACTGGATTTGCATCAGATTATAAGGCCTTGTCCCAATTTGTTTATAATGTACGAGGTTTGGAGGAAGTGGATACTTTGTCAATTCCAACGGTAAACGAACTGGAAGAGAATTTATCCTTCTCAGTAAATGGAATTTTAAGTGAGGAGGGTCAAGATGAGAGTCAGTAAAAGAGATAAAATGTTACTTGTTGTTTTGTTTGTTATTGTGTTGATTTTTGGCTACTATTATTTTCTCATGTTGCCTCAGGAAGCGAAAATTGAGTCTGAAAAAATTGCGCTGGAAGAGAAACAACAAGAAAAAATACAGTTAGATGCCCTTCTTGCATCAGAGGCTGGAATTGATCAAAGGATCGCAGAAACTGAAACGGACATTGACACAATCGCAAAAAAACTTTATGGGGACGTGACCCATGAAGAAATATTAATGACACTTGAGAAATTTGCAGAAGAAACAGAATTTGATCTTGGAAATTTAACATTTATAAATAATGCGTCAGAGGCAGTGAATGGTGTCCGCCATACAGCCAATGTTAACTTTACCAGTGATTATTTTTCAATGATGGATTTTATTGAAAATATTGAAAAAAACAGTAAGAAGGTTGCTGTTAAAGAAATTGCAATTCGAAACACCTATGAAGATGCACTGTCTGGAAATATGGTTTTAGAGTTCAATGGATCGAGTTTGGTTGAAGCCTATGATGGAAATTATAAAAAACTTGTATCTTCAGCCTACAATTACCGAGATATTATTCCTGGCCCATTTAAGCCGTATGAAACGTTTAATTTGACTGAAGCGGTTGTGGAGCAGCCACCTATAACAACGCCTGAATTTATACCTGAAGAAGAAACACCTATAGATTATGAAGACTACAAGCCTAAAACAAAAATTTATGATTTTGAAGATGGCGATGTATTCTTTGTTGGAAATTCAGAGGACATTGAAGGGTTTGTGACACGGAATAAGACCCATTTATCTGGCGCATATTCTGCGGAAGTTGTCTTTGATTTTGTAGCACCGAGAATTTTTAGCGAAGCCAATATTGTGTTTGAAAACAATCCAGTTGTTTTAAACCGTCAAGTTGAATCGCTCAGTTTATGGGTGTTTGCGTATGAAGCATCTGATCATGCAATTGGTGCAGTTGTTATTGATTCTAAAGGCAAAGAGTACCGTGTAGAATTGGCGACTCAAGTAGATTGGACTTTATGGCAGGAAATTGAAGCGGTAATGCCGGTTGAAATCACATATCCTGCTATGATTCAAAGGCTCTATATAGAAGGCGTTGGCTACGAACAAAAATTAACGGGTAAATACTTGTTGGATCAATTACAAGTTGTTTATCCTGTGGAATAGGGGGCACTTATGAAGAAGTCAAAGAAAATTATGGCAATGATTCTGATGGTTTTTATGATGACCTCAATTCTGCCAATGGGATTTTCAGCAACTGCTTTAGAGCTTTCCACTACCGAGGGAAAAGCTCAAGGGGAAGCGTTTGGTGCACTTGAAGGTGCAGATGCAGCTCAAAGGGATTTTAATTTGGGACGGGTTAGCAATTATCTTTTAGACATGCCGACGCATGCTGAAATTACAAAACAGTATAATTTAAGCAAGGATGATGCTTACTATAGAAATGCTTTTTTAACGGGTTTTAGAGCCCAGTATGAGATTGCTTATAAATCCACTTATCGCGAAATGAACCTTAAAATAATTTCTGAACCGTACTTGCTCGCAGAAGAACAAGGTGCAGGATTGGGAACAATAGAGGGGCAGATTTCTGCAATGAAAGATTATTACAGTGGGTATGACAATGACTGGGAACGCGGTTACCGGAATTTTATTTATAAAGGCAGTCTCTACAACCGATATCAGCTTGAAAATGAAACAGCCAGATATCGATTGAAATTTGAGAATGCTTTTAGAGACAGTTTTAGAACGGCATATATTGAAACCTATCAGGGGGCAAACATAGACCTTGCAACACGAAATAGCAACTTGATACTGGTGGACATGTACCAAAAAACAATCTCTTTCGAAGACGCTGCGATTAGCTTTACAGGTGGCAGTATGGTTACTGAAGCCTCAACACCAGTGACCCTTGAATTCCCTGAAGGTACACTCTATGAACCAACTTATTTTAGTATGTATAAAATACCAAACAGTTTTAATATGGACAATTATAAGTATAGACCAGTGAGTTCAAAGTTTGTTGTTTCCATTGACAATGTGTTAAGAGGGGTAACTTTAAACGCACCAATTGAACTTTCATTTGAGTATTATGGGTCTGAACGTGCGGGAATTTACATGTGGAAGAACAACCAATGGCATTATCAGTACACTGAAATTGAAGAGGGGACACTTAAAACGATTATTCCTGCAGGGTATTATACTGGTGGTGAGTATGCCATTTTTATTGATGACAAATTCAATTATATTTCCGACATTGGATTTAATTGGGCCTATCGTGAAATTTACACACTTATGAGAAGGGGTATTGTTGAAGATTCTTTAAAATTTAGACCCAATGATTTGATTACACGGGCAGAATTTGCAGATATGATTTATAAAAGTGCAAGCCCAACCAAACCTTATACAGGTGCTGGAACTTATGCCTATGCAGATGTGGCTCAATATGGTGATTATAAAACAGCAATTGAATACGTGGTTTCAAAGCAATATATGAAATTAGACGATTCCGGTGCTTTTAATCCTATGGCGACAGTTACCTATGCAGATGTTGAAAAGACAATGGGCATGTTGCTTACGCGAACGTTTAATTGGGGCGAAATTGCAAGAAAAATGATGTATGATAAATATGCTCGGTCAGAAGGCGCAATGGACATTCAAAAAAGTATCAAACGGTCAGAAGTGGCCTATATGATATATGACGTTTTTAAATAATCATTTGAGGGGCTATTTTGGCCCCTCTTTTTTCGGAGATGACTTCATGATAATAGAATTCATAAGTATGATGCTTTTAGGCATTTTTTCTGGAACTATTGCAATTAAATTGATTCAGTTTTTTTCTGAAGAAAAAGCACAGCCAATAAGTGTTGTTGTTTTATCAACGCTATTGGTAGTGTTGGGCTACTATAAATACGGTATTACTTTAATTGGTCTTTACCATTTAGTCTTTTGGATGGGGCTATTGGTTGTGGGTTGGGTGGACTATTTAACTTTGTCAATTGTGGACTTTACAGTGTATGCCCTAGGGTTATGGGCATTTCTTTTTAGACTCTTCCTTATTGGCAACAGTGTAGAAGGACTGATAGGCGGACTTGTGGGGTTTGGTCTGTTCCTAGGCATCTATTTAGGCGCCAAGTGGGTTTATAAAAAAGAAGCATTTGGCTTTGGTGATGTTCTGTTGATGGGAAGCGTCGGTATCTATTTAGGTTTTAAGTTGACCTTGCTTGCATCTTTTTTGTCCTTTTATGTGGCATTGGTGGGCATAGGCATTCAAAAAACATTGGGAAAAAAAATCGGACTTAAACAGGAAGTTGCTTTTGGACCTGCAATCTGTATGGCTGTAATCCTTTCGGTAATGTATGGTGAAACGTGGCTTAATTGGTATGTAAAGACGTTTTTATTTTAATAAGGACCACAATTTGATATAATAAAAGCATTAAATTTTGGGAGGCTATCGTGAGACTTAAAGGATTAGAAAGCATTAGAGAAGGCGATGTGTTGGCAAAGCCCGTTTATGATGATAAATGCCAATTGCTTCTGGCTAAGGATGCAGTTCTGACTGAATCTTACATTCATAGATTGAGCCAGGCGAACGTTCAGTGCGTGTACATTGAAGACGAATTGTCTCAAGGTCTTGAGTTTGAAAATGTGATTCCAGACACACTAAAGATCAAATCAATCAATACAATTAAGCAAGCTTTTAAGACTTTATCTGAACGAAAAAGCGCAACTTATACAGTTGGAAATATTGATGCAATCAAGGACGTCATCGAGTCATTGATGTCGGCAATTTATGCCAATAAAGACACTCTATTTTGCATGACAGAACTTATGGGGACTGATATGTATACCTACAATCATAGTGCTGAAGTGGCGATTTTATCTATGATGGTGGCAAAAAGTATGGGCTTTAACAACCTATTTATAGAGAAAATTGGGATGGGTGCCTTGCTTCATGACATTGGTAAAATGAAAATTGACAGTAGCATTGTGCATAAAAACAGTGAGCTGACTGAAGATGAATATGAAGAGATGAAAAAACACCCACAACTTGGATATGATTTAATGAAAGAAATATACAACATTTCCCCTATTTCTAGACAAATAATTTTGTTGCATCACGAGAAATTAAATGGGGTGGGATATCCGTTAGGTCTTGAAGAAAGTGACATTCCAGTCCATGTGCGTGTGGTAACAATTTGTGACATTTTTAATGCCATTACATCAAGTCGATCTTACAAGAAAAAAATGAATGCAGATGAGGCACTAGAAGTTTTACGTGTAGAATCTGTTTACGAACTTGATCGAGAAATATATCACCATTTGATGAAAGTGGCCAACATCTATCCAGCAGGAACGCTTGTGGAACTGTCAAATGGGCAATTGGCAATTGTCGTTAAGGAAAATAAAGAAGCCCAAACCCGACCAGTTGTTCAAATTGTTAAATCGGGTAAACGGGCAGAAGTTTTGGACTTGATGGAACATTTGACCCTGTTTGTCTCTAGAACTGTTGATTTTTAGGAGTTTTCATGACTGAAACTATTTTTTTAATTAAAATGTTATTAGCGGGTGCTGTTCTCGTTTTATTATTACGTAAAATGATAGAGAATCGAAGCGAAAGAAATATAATTCTTTTTATGCTTTTATTTTTCATGCTGATTATAGATTTGAGAAGCATTTTAATTGGAGAATTGCCTGTTGAAATATACCCTCAAATGATGCTTTTGGCTTTACTTGTTTATATGATTTATTTGATTTATCTTGGTAAGGGATCTTTTTCGCCCTGGATTATTAATTTTATAGATTTTAAAAATTTGTTTGATTCTGAAATTGTTAAAAATTCTGATGAGGCCTTGGCCCTGGTAGACAATAAAACGCTTAAGGCGGTTGCATCTAATACGAATTTTAAAAATTTGCTTGAACTCGGACGAGGCTTTTTAACGGCAGAAGAGATGCTTGTCCATATTTTACAAGGCAATGATGTTCTGGAATTTAGAGATTCAAATCATCATGTGCATCATTTGAAAATTAGGCTTGCAAATATATCTTCTCGATATGTCGTTCTGTTTGTAAAAGAAATTACAAAACAAGTTGAAATGGAATCTTATTTACAGGAAGAAGAGCTTTATTATTCAATCCTATGGGATCATGCACCTAATATGATTATGATAAGGACACTTGCGGGTGAGATTGTCTATGCCAATGCCGCCATGCTTTCTTTTTTGAAAAAAACGGAACAATCCATTGTTGGAAGACTTTACACTCAACTTTATAGTTTTAAGTCAGAAGCTATTAAGCATCAGGAAATTAATCAACACATAAGTGACGCATCAGATACAATTCAATCGTATTTGCTGAAATATACCCATATGACAGGTGAAACTTTCTATATGCAACTTACAGAAACTTTCGTGTACTATAAAGGGATTAAACATATTCTTACAAATGCAATTGATCAAACCTTAAAAGTGCGTACAGACTTACTTGTGAACAGTTATAATCGTATTCAAAAAAATAAAATTGGCGCAGACCGCGGCAACTATATTGTCGTGGATTTTACGACGAATATGATTTTATACAAGGACAATTTGCCTTTTATTAAAGAAAATCCACTTAATGGCTATGGGGACTTTTATAGGGCTTTAGATTTGGAAAGTCAGAATGCAATTGACACACTATTGGTAAATGGAACGACACTTACGTCCCAACCAATCACTATTTTTGGTGATTTTAAGTTGCTTATAGAGGAGATTTTTAGGGAATCCAATGGGTATGCTTCAGGAATGCTCATCAAATACGTCCGAACTGAGACGACAGAGTTTGCCCCGGAACAAATAGGAAAACTTGTTATAAATCATATCAAAGAAGGTCTTTTAATTATAAACCTTGAAGGTGTAATTGAATTTGCAAACGATATGATTTTGAGAATTCTAGACTATGAGAAGAAAGCACTTGTGGGGCGATCGATTCTTGAAATAAGTAAAGGTTTATCGATGGATTTGGTTCGTAAGAACTGGATTTTGTGCAAACAAAATGCATCTCTATATTTTGAAAGGGTTTATTTTGATCGATTGGGAAATGAAGTCCCTGTGGAAATTACAGCCGTTCTTTTAATGGAAGATGAAACTGAAAAATTGGTTCTTGTGGTGCGAGATTCCAGTGAAAAAAATGTTTACAAGAAAAAAATGTTAGATTCTCAGACCCGTTATACGCAAATTCTAGAATCTGTTCAAGATGGCGTCTTTGAAATTGCAATCCCAGATAAAAAAGTAATATTTTATAATGCATTTGATTCTGAAGAGGGGCTAATAGGACTTGAAATGACTTTTCTTCAATGGCTCAACAATATCCATGATCATGACCGGTCTGTTGTATTTGAGGCAGTTGATGCCATTACGGCAGAAAAAAAAGCGCACATGCAGTTTGAATACCGTTATTTTGAAAAAGGAAAATGGCGATGGATTCGTTCAACGTGTAAGTTTTTGGAGACTGAAGCAGAAGCTATGATTGTTGGAACCAATCAAGACATTAGTGAAATCAAGGAAATTACTTTGAAACTGGAAGAATCAAGGCAAATTCTGATTGAATCGGAACGGATTTCGGGAATGTCGCATTTTAAATATGACATTGACGCCAATATGTTTTATGCATCTGAAACTTTTAAAACCTTATTGGGCATTCATGCGCCTGGCGAAACGCTTCATTATGAACAAATTTTTGAAAAGATTCATAATTTAGACCAAGCCTATTTTGAAAATAAGTTTAACCGTTTCCTATGGGAAGATGAACCATTCGACGTGCTGGTTAGAGTTAAGGTTAAAATTGAAATGCGGTTTGTACAGTTGCGTGCTGTAATTTATAAAGATGATGACAACCAACCAATTTATGCGATTGGGACGGTAGCAGATATCACAGAGAAGGTGAAAAGTCGTGAGAAATTACAAGAATCAAAGTTTTTGCTTGAAAATACAGTTGAAATAATGCCCGTTGGCATTATTGTTGTACGCCAGTATGGTTTAGTGGACCTAGTGAACCATCGTGCGCTTGAGCTTTTACATCTAACAGAACCCGTTCCGAAATTATATGGTGAAATTGCAGAAAAAATTGGAAATCACTTTTCAACAGTTTCTGAAAAGACAGTAGAAGCCTTGATTAAGGATCCTGAACCTGAACAGGTGCAGGTAATCATTAAGCATAAAAAAGAGACTGGCGGACAGTCTCTGGTTTTATCGGTTTCTGAAATCAAAGATCAAGAAGGGTTGCCATTTAGCCGTGTCATTCACATTAAGCCGATCGAGTCATAATCTTTCGTCGAATATAAAATGAACCACTCCCTAGGAACCTCAATAGACCCACGATAATAAGTGCGGTTTTAAGTGAGGTTCTTTCCATGAGGGAAACACCGAGAATTGGCGCAACTGTAGCTGATATAGCAATTACAGTGTTATAAATGGAAATGATGGTTGTTCGATTTGTTGAAGGTGTCACATCCAAAAGCATATTAAAAAGAACCAAAACGGTACCTGTAATGGAGACGCCTATTAAAATGTTGAAGACAACCAGCATCACTAAAGACTCACTGAAAACATAAAGAATAGGCGTGATACTCATGCCGCTTGTTGCAATTACAATGGCAAGGGTGTTGCCATACTTATCGGCGAATTTGCCCCATGTTGTTGCTGTCAATATAGCTGAAAGACCAGAAGCGATTGAAACAGCACTCAACCATCCTTCGTTAGCGCCAAGAACATTAATCATATAGATGTTGAATAAAGGCCACCCCATTTGCCATCCAAAATGAAAAATTAGAGAACACATAAAAAACAATTTAAAAGAACGACTTGATTTAATGTAAGAAAAACCACTTTTTAAAGCGATATGGAATTGACGTTTGAAAACAGGCGTTTCCATGTCGTTTTTGAGTTTAAAATGCTTAAAAGTTTTGTATTCCATTATTCCAAAAATAAAAGCGACTACAAAGAAAACTTGATACATAATGATAACTTCTGAATCATTAGTGGGCACGCGTATGAGCAATTGACCAGAGGCAAAAGTTATTAGAAGCCTGAATAAATCTGAGTATTTGTTTCGAAGGCTCATTGCAGTTGCCCGCCCTGCTGCATCAAAAATATCACCTATGCAAGACTGATAGCCCATGGTATATATGGACCCTGGGAAATTCATGAGCCCCACTAAGCCTACAAAAAGCCATGGTTTCGGCAAAGTGTTTAAAAAAGGGATTACTGCCAAGAACAAAAAGAAAAATTTGTGTAAAAGCATAGCACGAGCAGTTCCTTTTGATTTAGAACCCATGGTTTCTAAAATTAGTGCGCCAGGGATTAAGGCAAAAATGCTGACAAAGGCAGGCCAAGAATTTAAAAATGCAAGCTGGTAATCAGTAGCGCCTAATCTAAGTGCAAATTTCGCATAATATGGGTTAACCAGATTGGTTGCAATGGCCAGGGCAACGCCATTCATAATATTTACGTGTATGTTGTTGTTTAAATTTGGTTTTAAGTTTAATCGTCTCATAAATTGATTATAATCTATGATTAAAAGAATAGATAGTAGAAAATACTTGACCTATATGGAAATAAATGGTAAATTAGAAATGTAAAAAAATACCATTCTATGGAGGTGTTCATGAATCAAGTAAGTCTAGTAGGGCGATTAACCTTAACGCCAGAGTTAAAAACGTTTCAAGATGGAAATTGCGTTACAAAATTTAATTTAGCTGTGGATCGGTACTTAAGTGGTGTTCAAAAAGAGGAAAAGAAAAGTGAGGGAAAGGCAACAGCTGATTTTCCAAGGATTATTGTATGGGGAAAGCAAGCGGAAAATTGCTGTAAATATCTTAAAAAGGGTTCTATGACAAGTGTTGTGGGTAGGGTTGTAACGTCTTCTTTTGAAAACAATGAAGGCGACATGGTTTATATGACAGAAATTGTTGCTGAACGTGTTCAATTTTTAGACCCAGTTTCAAATACGAAGGAAAAGGGGGTGATTGCATAAATTTTGTTAAACTTTAATAACATTCATAAATCTTTCTAGTATTTTTGGGTACATAATAATATAATACAACCTGAACTTATTGGAGAAAGGTGAATGAATGATTAAATTAGAAGTTACGAATCTCGAACCGGGTATGATTCTGGCAGAAGATGTGTACGATGAAGATGGACTTCTTCTAATTGCAGGAGAAACACGACTTCACGGCATGCACATTGATTTTCTAACTCGTAAATTTGTAGATTATGTTTATATATTCGATGTGGTAAAAGATGACGTTGAAAAATACGAGAGTACACCTGCGCAATTGGAGGCTGCAGGACAATTGGCGGTTGAAGAAAAATACAAAGACACCGTTGTTAAGTTTAAAGATATATATAAAAGTTATAAACTTGGACGTGTGCCTGTTTTTGAAGTGCTAGATGATACTGTAGAGCCTTTATTTCAGTCGATTCTAAATGACGAAAGTTTTGCGCGCCGCATGTGGCAAATTCATGCTTATGACGATTATACATTTGACCATTCAGTTCGTGTTTCAATGATTTCAGGACTTTTGGCCAAATGGTTGGGCTTGGATTTTCACATTATAAAAGAAGCGACGTTGGCTGGGCTGTTACATGATATTGGTAAATGTAACATTCCGGATGAAATTCTGAATAAACCAGATGAACTTACGGATGAAGAATTTAAAGTTATGAAAACCCATTCCATATTGGGATATATATTGGTTAAAGATATTCCAAGACTTCCGTATAATGTTCAAATGGCAGTTCTTCAGCACCATGAACGTGTAGATGGGTCAGGCTATCCACATGGCATTAAAGGACTTGAAATTAATTATCTATCTAAGATAGTTGCAATTGCTGATGTCTACTGTGCGATGACTCAAGACCGTGTCTACAAGAAAGGGGTTCACCCTTTTGATGCCATGTCTTTTATCATCAATAAATGTCATGAGACATTGGATTTTTCAATTTCTAGAATATTCTTAAGCAATGTGGCTTACTTTTATATTGGACATCAAGCGAAACTCAGCAATGGTCAAGTTGGTGAAATTATAATGACTTATAAAGATGACCCAGCTAGGCCGATGATACGTGTGGGTGAGGAATATATTGATTTGCGCAGAAATCTATCCATTGAAATTGAAACCATCTGGGATTTATAAAATTTTGAACCGGGAAACGTTTGTTCCCGGTTTTTTCTTGCCAATAAACTATAATGTTTGATAAGATAAGAAACGAAAGCAAAGATAGAAGAGGTGTGTGATGAACAAGAAAAATTATGATAATGAGAGTATACAATCCCTTAAAGGTGCGGATCGTGTCCGAAAACGCCCTTCTGTTATTTTTGGATCTGATGGACTAGAAGGTTGTCAGCATTCGTTTTTTGAGATTTTGTCGAACTCCATTGATGAAGCGCGAGAAGGCTATGGTAAAGAGATTGTTGTAACGCGACACCAAGACTGGTCTGTGACTGTGGAAGATCAGGGGCGTGGAATCCCCGTGGATTATAATGCAAAAGAAGAGCGGTATAATTGGGAACTTGTTTTTACCGAAATGTACGCAGGTGGTAAATACAATAATAACGACTCAGACGTTTATGAGTATAGCCTTGGCCTTAATGGATTGGGTTTATGTGCAACCCAGTACAGTTCCGAATATATGGATGTGGAAATATATCGGGACGGATTTGAATACACGCTCCATTTTGAAAAAGGTGAAATGACCCCAGACGGTTTTTCAAAGAAGCCTTCTACGCGTAGAAAGACGGGTTCAAAAATTACTTGGAGACCTGATCTAGACGTTTTTAAAGAAGTTCAAATTCCCATTGACTACTACCAAGATGTGATTAAGAAGCAGTCTATTGTTAATCCGGGAATTAGATTTATTCTAAAAGATGAAATATCTGATTTGGCACATGAATATTTTTATGAGAACGGTATTTATGACTATGTCAGTGAAATTACAGATGGACAGGCTTTTGCTGATGTTTTTTATTTTGAAGAACAAGGTGCCGGAAAAGATCGTGAAGACATGAAACCTTATAAAGTCAAAACGCAAGTCGCCTTGACTTTCAGCAATACCATTAATAAACTTGAGTATTTTCACAATTCCAGTTATTTGGAGCATGGAGGATCGCCTGATAAGGCTGTTAAAAGTGCTTTGGTTTATGAGGTGGACAAGTTAATAAAAAAATTGAACAAATATACAAAAAACGAAAAAAAGATTACTTTTGTTGATGTACAGGACAGTTTGGTCCTTGTGACAAATAGTTTTTCGACGACTACGAGTTATGAAAACCAAACTAAAAAAGCCATAACCAATAAGTTTGTTCAAGATTTTATGACAGATGTCATTAAACGGAATCTGGAAATTATTTTTATTGAAAATATCGAGCAGGCTGAAAAAATCGTGGATCAGGTTTTGATTAACAAAAGATCCAGAGAAAAGGCAGAAACAACCCGACTAAATCTAAAAAAAACTTTGGGCACCAAGATGGACGTTACCAATCGCGTCAAAAAATTCGTTGATTGTCGTATTAAAGACCCTTCTAATAGAGAAGTCTATATACTAGAAGGCGATTCAGCTTTAGGGTCCTGTAAATTGGCAAGAGATAGTGAGTTCCAGGCTTTGATGCCTATTAGAGGTAAAATTCTCAACTGTCTTAAGGCAGATTATGATAAAATTTTCCAATCGGATATTATTATTGACTTAATCAAGGTCTTGGGGTGTGGCGTTGAGATTAAAACCCGCCATAACAAAGAGTTAGATACATTTAACTTAGACAACCTCAGATGGGATAAAGTCATCATTTGTACAGACGCCGATGTAGATGGATTCCACATTAGGACTATGGTTTTAACAATGATTTACCGTTTGATTCCCACTTTAATTGAAGAGGGTAAAGTTTTTATTGCCGAATCTCCCTTATTTGAAATTACAACAAGTGATGGAGAAACGTTTTTTGCATATAATGAAAAAGAGAAAAATGCGTATTTAAAAAAGACAAATAAGAAGGTTAACATTCAAAGGTCCAAAGGTTTGGGCGAAAACGATCCAGATATGATGTGGCAAACAACAATGTGCCCAGCAACACGCCGATTGATACGCGTAACAACGGATGATGTTTTTGAAACGCAGTCTATGTTTGAGATTCTGCTAGGTGACGATTTAAATGGCAGAAAAGACTTTATTGAAGAAAATGGGGAATTATACCTAGAAATGTTGGATCTTAGCTGATTAAGGAGCACAGTATGAAAAAAACCACTATGAAGGAACATCCGTTTATTGATCAGAGAATTACAGAAACCTTGGAACAAAATTTTATGCCTTATGCAATGAGTGTAATTGTTTCAAGAGCGATTCCTGAAATTGATGGATTTAAACCTTCACATCGAAAAATTCTATATACAATGTATAAGATGAAGTTGATTAAGGGGCCTAAAACGAAATCGGCCAATGTAGTTGGACAAACAATGAAGCTGAATCCACACGGTGACTTGTCTATCTACGCGACCATGGTTAGACTTTCCAGGGGCAATGAAGCTTTACTACTTCCTTATGTGGACTCAAAGGGTAACTTTGGAAAAATCACATCGAGAGATATGAAGCATGCTGCGGCAAGATATACAGAAGTAAAACTCGATGCCATAGCGGAAGAGCTGTTTTATGATATTGACAAAAATACAGTGGATTTCGTGGATAACTACGATGGGACCATGAAAGAACCCACACTTTTGCCAACGACTTTCCCCAACATACTTGCCAATCCCAATAAAGGCATTGCGGTTGGAATGGCAAGTAATTTTCCAAGTTTTAATTTAAAAGAATTGTGTGAAGCGACAATTGCCTATATCGATAACCCGGAAATTGATTTGATCGACTTCATGCCTGCACCTGATTTTCCAACGGCTGGAGAGTTGGTTTATTCAAAATCAGAGATGCGAAAAATTTACAGTTCAGGAACAGGTTCTTTTAAGATTAGGGGTAAAATTCAGTACCTAAAAGATGAGAATATGCTTGAAATCACTGAAATTCCTTATACGACCACAGTTGAACAAATAATTGATAAAATTGTTGAAATGATTAAGTCAGGCCGTATTAAAGAAGTAAATGATGTTAGGGATGAGACAGATTTAAAGGGACTTAAAATTGCGATAGATTTAAAGCGAGGTGCGGATTCCGAGAAACTAATTGCCAAGTTATTTCGCTTTACGACCTTAGAAGATTCGTTCTCTTGTAATATGAATCTTCTGATAAACGGCAGGCCGAAAGTCTTGGGTGTTAAAGAAATTTTGAAAGAGTGGCTTATCTTTAGACGGGATTGTATTGTTAGAGCTGCAGAGTACGATTGTGCTAAGATAAAAGACAAACTCCATTTGCTTTATGGCCTTCAGAAAGTACTTTTAGATATTGATATGGCAATTCGTATTATTAGAGAAACGAAAAAAGACAAGGAAGTTGTTCCTAATTTAATGAAAGCGTTTGATATTGATGAGATACAAGCTGAATACGTAGCAGATATCAAACTTCGTAACATTAATCAAGAATATATTCTTTCGAGGGTTAACGAAAAAGAAGCGTTTGAAAAAGAATTGGAAAGATTGCAGGCACTAATAGGAAGTGAGAAAAAAATCAATAAGGTAATTGTTAAAGACTTGCAACGGATAATAAAAAATTATGCGAAAGCGCGTAAGACCCACCTTGTAAATCCTGAAAATATAATCAGGCACGAGGTGATTCAAGAACAGGTTGAAGATTATAATTTAAAAGTATTCTTTACAGCACACAATTATTTTAAAAAAGTTTCTTTGGTTTCTCTTAGATCCAGTGGTGACCATAAAATCAAGGAAGAGGATGAAATTCTTCAAGAATTGGAAGGCTCTAATTTAGATGAAATTTTATTCTTTTCCAATAAGCACAATGTCTATAAACTTAAAATGCACGAAATTGAAGACCATAAGGTGAGTAGCTTAGGTGTTTATTTGCCCAATATCTTAGAAATGGAACCAGAAGAAGAAATTTTATATTGTGTCATGACCAATGATTTTAAGGGGGCAATGTACTTTGGTTTTGAAAATGGTAAAGTTGCCCGAGTGCCACTTGAAGCTTATAAAACCAAAACCAATCGCAAGAAACTGGTTAAAGCCTACTCTGATGTGTCTCCTTTAATTAAGATGTATTTTGTTTTAGAAGAGACACATTTAACGATGATTCGTGAAGATGAAAGAGGCGAAGCGCGTGCAATAACATTTGATACAGCGCTTGTTCCAGAAAAAATCACGAAAAACACGAAAGGGATTCAGGTGTTTAGAATGAAAAAGAAGAGTTTTATAACTGCTTTCTTCATCTCTGAATCTCATCCGCTTCAAGATCCAGATAAGTTTATAATTACAGACTTGCCAAAATCAGGAGAGTCCCTTGATGCATTTGAAAAAATGACTTTGAATCAATGGTATTTAAAGTAATTGTTTGTTTATAAACTGAATGATTCGGGCATATAAATAAAAAGAGTGTTAGAAGGGAGATGTCCTATGCAGACCAGAACTAAGAAATGTATTAAAGTCGTGTTGATTCTTGTAACGATTGCAATGATATCGAAGGTCAGTTATGATTTAAAATGGCTTGACGTTTTAATTGGTATTTTTAAATTGGAATCAAATCCTCAAAAAATACAAGGTGTTTCTCTAAAGTCACTTGGTTATATGACGCTTGTGGTTAATGAAGTAGATTTTCTTCATCTAATGAGTAAACGCGGGTGGATATTTATCAAGCATTATGGACGTGGCATGATCTTTGAAAAAGAGGGATACGAAATTTTAGTCATAAGACGAAACTATTTTAACCGATATGCCTATTATGAAGTGACAACTAAAGAGATTTTTGAAGCAGTTTAGGAAACCGAAATAATCCGCCGGTGGGTATTGCCGGGGGATTATTTTTTCACATATTATCGTCTGAAAATTTTGAATAAACTTTCTTTACAATTCGTATTGACACGGTTTATTTGAGATGTTATCATAATCAAGTCGCCTGACATTGGCGGCACAAGTTAATTGAAATTCAATTGTTTATTTCAATAAAATGTATTGACATGAACAAAAGGGTTTGATATAATTTAAAAGCTGTCACCGTTGAAATTCCAATGACGACAACAGCCAAGAGAACCTTGAAAATTGAACAGCTTAAATGAAAAAAACCAAACGCAATTCAGTTGAGGGAAACTTCAAAAGAAAAGTGATAACGGGTTTCGAG
>NZ_JAFBDT010000027.1 GCF_016908355.1 Fusibacter tunisiensis
CGCTAATTGGAAACATGTGGAGCAACTTTATAACTACACCGAAGCCATTCGCAAAGTCATGTACACAACTAATGCCATTGAAAGCGTCAACTCAAGCTTTAGAAAAGTAACCCACAAAGGGACTTTCCCTAATGAGAATGCTGTTCTGAAAGTTCTTTACCTTAGAATCCTTGAACTCTACGATAAATGGTCCAGAAGGTCCTGCTCCAACTGGGCAACTATTTTGAACCAAATGATTCTGATTGAGGATTTATCTGATCGGCTTATCCACTACCAACAATTCGAGTAGTCAAAACTTATAAGTTTTGACTGGATTTTCCACCGAATGGAAAATCAATACTTTCACTTTGGTCATATCTTATGGTCAAAAAAAGGAGGCTAAAAATGGTATGTGGATACGCCCGTGTCAGCACAAAAATACAAGAGAAAAATGGCAACAGTTTAGACTCACAGGAAGAGCTACTTAGGGATTCCGGTTCAAGAATCGTCTATAAAGAATCATGCTCTGGAGCTACGCTGGACAGGCCAAAACTAGGCGAACTTGTTCATGCTCTAGAACCTGGTGATACACTTATGGTAACTAAATTGGACCGCCTAGCCCGATCAGCCCATCAAGGCATCCTATTTATCGATCAGCTGCTTGGTCACGGAATCAAGGTCCATGTTCTGAACATGGGACTTATGGATAACACGCCTACCGGCAAGCTCATTCGGACAATTCTTTTTGCCTTTGCTGAATTCGAACGTGACATGATTGTCGAACGGACTCAGGAAGGACGAAAACTATCTGGAAACTATGGCGGTAGACCCTTGAAATATGGGCGTGAACAACTGGAACATGCACTACATTTACTTGGAACTAACTCCTACTCCCAGGTCTCAAAAATGACTGGAATATCGGTCAGTACGATCTATCGAGCCAAGCTCAAACTGGGATAGGAAAACCTAACTTACACACTTTAGTTGACAAACCCGTTCCAACTTTTAAAGTCGAAACCCCTTCATCTTTCGATAAAGGGGTTTCATCATAATCGTCTCCAAATATTGAAGCGAACGTCTCTGTCTTTTTAGTTTTATTATTGTCCATTATTAATCAACTCCTTTGTGAATGCCTGATATGCAATAGCAGCTTTATTAGTAGGCATGTAATCTACGATACTCTTACTTTGAAGATTTGCTTCTCCAACCTTTACCGATTTAGGAATCTTTGTGTCAAATACTCTGATATGCTCTCCATAGGATTCCTCAATCATTTCAAACATGTTCTTTGACAGGTTTGTTTTTTCTTGATACATTGTAAGTAGGATCCCTTCAAATGATATATTGGGGTTAATTCTTTTCTTAAGTTTGAAGATTGTTCTAAGTAATAGCTCAAGACCTTTGACTGACAAATATTCAGGTGTTGCAGGAATTAAAATGCTATCACATGCTGCTAGAACGTTCAAAGTCATTAATCCTAGTGAAGGCATGCAGTCAAGAAGGATGTAGTCATAATCGGACTTTACTTCATCAATAATTGTCTTGAGAACATATTCCCTGCTGAACGTACTGGCAAGATTGATTTCAATTGCCGATAGCTCAATGCTACTTGGAATAATATCTATACCTTCTCTTTGGATTATAAAATCTTCCTTTTGAGGAAAGTCATTTTCTGAAATGATATCCATCATCAAATGATAGAGTGTCTTTTCCAATTTCTCTGGATTTTCAATCCCAAAGCAATCTGTCAGGCTTGATTGATTATCACAATCTACTGCTAGCACCCTGAAGCCTTCTTGACTTAAAGTACTTGCTAAATTCCTACAAGTCGTTGATTTGCCTACGCCTCCTTTTTGTGATGCTATACCAATTATTTTACTCATTATTTTTTGCTCCTTTCCGATATTCACTTTATAGTGTGATTTTAAGCTATAAGATTAATCAGCTCAATACTTCGCTTATTCTGGAATTACAGGAAGTGAATATGTTGCAGATATTCACTCTTAGGTGTATTATTTAACTTAGGCAGGTGATTTCAATGAAACTTACAATGGGAGAGAAGCTACGCATTCTACTGAAGAGAAAAAATGTGACTATTGTTGAACTAAGCAGAAGACTTGGTACAACTAATCAGAACATGGCAAACAAACTGAAACGAGATAACTTCTCAGTTAAAGAACTAGAAAATATTGCAAAAGCACTGGATTGTGAATTTGAAGGGTATTTTGTAGATAAGAATGGGGATAAAGTTTAATAGTAATTCATATAATAAGTAATATAGACCTTTACTAATATTTGAAATATTGAGATTCACATAAAATTGATAATCGAAAGAAGGGATACATATGCCGAGTATTTTTAATAAAGATAAGCTCGAAATGAAATTAGTTGAACCAGAATTAGAAGAATTCACATGGAAAAAAAGTAGTAAATTGAATGCTATAGTACAATCTGATGATTATGTATTTGACGTTAAAACAATCGGACCTGGTAAATTTTCATATCCATATCACTATCATTATAATAGCGAGGAAATATTTGTCGTATTGAAAGGGAAAATTACTTTACGAACTCCTGAAGGTTTTCAAGATATAACAGAAGGAGAGTTTGCTTTTTTTGAAAAAGGTCCAAGTGGTGCACATCAACTGTATAACAATACTGATGATATATGTACCTATTTAGATATAAGATCAAAAAAAGAGTTAGATGTATGTGAATACCCTGATTCTGAAAAAATTAATATTATGAATGCTCGTAGCATGATTTTTACGAAGGGACAAGAAGTTGATTATTTTTATAAAGAAGATGATGTGCTCAATAAATGGATTAAACTTGGATTTGAATTCAATAAAAAATAGTAATAACGAAAGAGGATAACAGATATGAACAATATTAAAAAGACACTTGATTTCTTATTATCTGCGTTTGAAAATGCGAATAATGAATTCTTTAATAAATACCCTGAAGAAAAGCAATATAGACTTGACCATACAATGCGAGTTGCAAATTTAGGGAAAAAAATCGCTGAAAATGAAGGCTTAGATGTAGAAGGTATGGTAATCGGCTGCCTTCTACATGATATTAGTTATATAAAGCCATTCAATAATGAAGAAGATTGGAAAAATCATGGTAGAGAAGCGGCTAAATTATCAAAAATGTTTGTTAACAGTTTAGACTTAAACGAGGCCACTAAACGTGATATTCTTTATGGAATTGCAATACATGTAGATGATGAAGCCGATTATGATGGCGAAAGAACTTTATTTGCAGAAACAATAGGAGAATGTGATAATATTGATCGTTTTGACAAATTTAGGTTATACGAAAGCCTAAAGGAAATAGACTTAAAATCAATGACTTTAATTGAACAAATATCTTTCTGTGAAAATAAAATTAAGAGACTCAACTCACTTAAAACAACCTATACTTTTAAAACAGCTACATCAAATAAGTTATGGAATGAAAATTTAGATTATCAAATAAATTATTTTTCATTATTGCAGTCACAATTAAACTCAAGTAATCCTGATTTATTGTTAATTTAAATTCTCTTTTTTCATTGAATTCTAAAAAACGCGTGCTCAAAAATGAGTACGCGTTCTTAGTATTTTTACATTAAATTATTTTGATTTGCTTTCGTAATCTCATGATTTTAATGTACTTTAATGTTCCTATTCAAGCATAGTTTGACGACACAATTCAAAGGCAGTCAAAAGGCAGTCAGATGACCATCTTTAACGCCTGAAACAACCTAATATCAACCCTTTCAGGAATTTAGTTCCTTATTCCCACTCTGTGAATTGTACTTTTCACACCTTCTCAGAGCTTGATTTTTGTACCTTTCATCTCAATAATTTCAAATATCAATGGCTTTATTTAATGGCTTCAATGATAAATAGTACGTTTTTAGTACGGAAATTTGAAACTCTTTTTTAAAACTTGGTGTACTATATATTTTAAAATCGATCATAAAATCGAACAAATATTTCAATAAAAATTTTTATTAAATTTTTAGCAAGATTCTTATCCTTTAGTAAATCAGCCAATAATTCACCATTATTATAGTACCAGTCAATAAACTTTTGTCCTAGCCAATATTTTGACAATATACTATCCCTGAAATTCCTTAATCTTACAACGCAATAATGATTATTATCTTCAAAAACAGCTGTTGCCACAAAGCAGTTAGGATTTGTATCTTGATAAGATTCATCAATATCTATTGGTTTTGCTTCCTCTTTCATGCCAGTCAAACCATCACGTAACTGACTAATACTTTTAGAATCACCTATTAGATTTAAATAAAATTTAGGGTAACTATTACTTAAAATTAACAACCTCGAAACATCAGCCCTCCATTTTATGTCATCAATCTGTATATCTGTAAATTTATTATCTTCTGAAATCTCTACGTCGTATAGTTTTAATGTCCCAAAAACAAATTCTAATGTTATATACAACTTAATTGTAAGTCCTACTGGCATTCTTTTAAAATACACATTACAATAGTTGTTAGACAGCTCATCATCAGATAGTTGTAAACTTAAATCACCTTGCTTTATTAACAAAGAAATATCTCTTTCGCTATAACCTTCTATATTGCTCAAATAGAATTCCCCATTAAAGTCTTCTTTAATTCCAAAAGATTTCATAATAAGATTAATACTATCTAGATTTGAACAAATTTCTTTTATTTGATTAAGATAATCAAAATCTTGATTCTTTATAAACTTAACTATTGATCCCCTTCTATAACTATCATTTGAAATTAGAGTCTTTAAATTCGCCACATCATTTTTCAATATCAGAAGCAGCAGTTCTCTTTTTCCCTCTCCTTCATGAGAAATCAATTGGTATAATTTTTCCCATTTTCCAAATCTGTCAAACGGACAAGTATTCAATAAAGTTTCATCATCCTTGATTTTCCCATAGATTAAACTCCAAAATCCTCCATCAGAAAAAAATTTATGTGACCGCCCTACAAATAAAAGTTCAATATCATTATATGTTAAACTTCTAAATTTTTCATCAATAAAAAAAGAAAGAATTGTTTTTGACTCATCACGCAAGAGTTTATCAAATAATTTATTCCCATGTTGTTTCCACTGGGTATTAAAATAATCAACAATTTCGGTCTTATATACTTCAGTTGAAGAAAATTCATCAATACAGTTAATGTCTAAGCTCAAAGCTTTAAGAATAAAATCTACATCTTCTCGGATCTCAGAACTAGCAAATCCTATTACACCAATTGCCCTTTCAATTTCAATTATTTTTAATAAATATTCTCTATCAGAGCATAATTCTCCTGTTTTTTGATTCATTTCAAGTATTTTGGAATAACCAATTCTAAATCCTTCTCTCCCAACCAAACCAACTTCATACTCTTTATGATTATTTTCTTCCTCTACATCGATAGAACTCGCCTTTTCAAGATTGTTCAATATTATTTTATCTTCAGCATCTTTAGAAGCAAAATGAGTCTCTAATTTGGCTTGTGCTTCTTCTTGCCCTTGTTCAGCTGCTTTTCTATACCACTTAATTGCTTCTTCACAATCTTGTTCTACACCAGTACCGTTATAATAGCATTCACCTAAGTTGAATTGCGCTTCAGTATGCCCTTGTTCAGCTGCTTTTCTATACCATTTTACTGCTTCTGTATAGTCTTGAACCACACCAAATCCGTTTTCACAGGCTATGCCTATGTTGTTTTGAGCATCTGCATTCTCTTTTTTAACTGATTTTATAA
This sequence comes from Fusibacter tunisiensis, assembly GCF_016908355.1. Classification (GTDB taxonomy): domain Bacteria; phylum Bacillota; class Clostridia; order Peptostreptococcales; family Acidaminobacteraceae; genus Fusibacter_D; species Fusibacter_D tunisiensis. The sequence goes on from NZ_JAFBDT010000027.1 coordinate 5,729, forward strand.
ACCATCTTAACGCTTTGGAATAGTTTTGAGACACCCCATCCCCAAGTGCATAACATAAACCTAAGTTGTTTTGTGCTATATCATGACCTTGTTCAGCTGCTTTATTATACCACTTAACCGCTTCTTCGTAGTCCTGTGCTACACCATCTCCGCTTACAAATAGTGCTCCTAAGTTGTTTTGCGCGTCTGAATGCCCTTGTTCAGCTGCTTTTCTATACCAATTCGCTGCTTCTTCATAGTCTTGATTCACACCATCTCCGTTTTCATGGCATAGACCTAAGTTAAATTGCGCTTCAACATGACCCTGCTCAGCTGCTTTTTTATACCATTTTACAGCTTCTTCGTAGTCCTGTGCTACACCATCTCCGTTTTCATAACATAGACCTAAATCAAATTGCGCTAATGCATCCATTGGTTCTTCAGTTTCAATACTATCCATTAAATCTGTTTTAAAAAGTTGATTACTTTTGGAATGTTTTTTTTCATCAGCCATATAATCAAACAAAAGCGCAACAATTAATCCAGCAGTGGTTGCACCGTTTCTAACAAATTTCAAGGATAAGCAGTCATCATGAAAGCCAGTTAATGACAAATAGTTATTACCTTGTTGTTCGAGATTCATCCAAAACCTTACAACAAGATTTGTGAAATAATATACACCATCTACAAGTTTAAGATTTTTTGATTTTTTTTCTTCTGAAATCCATATTTTTTCAAAATCTTCACGATAGCATTCTAACACGTACTTAATGCTGTCAAAATTTTTCTCTTTACTCATAAGTTTATTTATATTTGTTTGTTGGCTTACGCAGAAAGAAGCAGTATAGAATTTTTCTATATAATCATAAAAGACAAACATATCCCTTAAATAAGTGAATAAATCATAGTAGTCTTGATTAGTCTCTGATTCTTCAATAAAATTATTCATTATCTTTCTTACGATGTTTATATACCAATCCTCTTCTGCTTTTCCAATTTTAATGTTTCCATCAATTAATCTGTTAACAATTGCTGAACAAACATCTGGATTAATATACTCATATTGATCTAACGGATTGGCATTTAATGATTTTTTATTTTCAAAAAAAATATCGACTTCTTGATACAATTCTTCCCATGAAGCTGCTATTTTTTCAAGAAAGTTTGCCGCTTTATGAGCTTCAGAATCACCAGAATATTGTTTATCAATGTGTACTCGCAAATTCTGTAGTGTTTCTTCATTTTCTATATTCAATACATATTCAGTTAGAACATAATATTTTTTTAAGGTTCTTCCAATTTCAGTGAGGGTCATAAAATTAAGAGCAATTTCAGAGCTGAAAATAGTTTTGTTTTTCTCTCCAAAATTTTCTTGAACATCTTGATAAAACCGTGAAAGAAAAGAGTCCGCGCTAGTTATATAAGTCTCATCAAAATTACGTATCTGATACATTAAACCATGCATATCCAGTAATTCTAATTCCCTTTTTATCTGTTGATCAGCGTAAGCATTGTCTAAATTATAGATACTTAAATTTCCATTGTTTACACTGTATGTTTCGTGATTGTTGTCAGAGTCATCAAATTCATTTCCAAATATACTGAACTCATCATAGTCATTTGAATCATTAAAACCAAGATAGTTTAAGAACCTATCAATCTCAATATCAAAGGCCTTTGAGCAAAACATGACATACTCAACATATTGTTTTAGGTCAATAGTCTGTAGATCATCTTTAAAACGGCTTTTATATTCATTACTACTATATAACTTAGTCGCTTCATCAAATGTAGACAAGGATAAGAGTTTTTCAGTTCCATATTCATTCATAATATAATTGAAATTTAAATACTGACTATTATGCCTAGACTGCATCCTTCCCCACCAAAACAGTTCCTCTGAACTAATCAAGTCTTCAAATTTGTCTTTTAAATACTTTTTACAGAATTCGTTAATAATTCGACCTAATAACTCATAAGTAATTAACGCTTCAGGGAACTCTTTCGGGTCCATTTGGTGTACTGAAATAATGTATTCTTGTCCCACTTTAAAGTACAACTCTTTAAGCTCCTCTAAATTACCCTGAAAATTATTAGAGTAAGAACTACTAAATATCTCCAATGCTTCTAGAACTTTATTGAACTCATTTCTCTGAGATAACATTAACTCAACATCCTTTCCCTAAAATTAAGCTGTTTATTCACTTCAACAACACAAATTTTACTAATCAATTGTGAGAACCTACAACACATTCCATTTTGTCAATTAGAGCATGTACTCAAATATACTCATCATCTTCACTAATTTCTTGTGCAAATTTACCTAAAAAACGAAATTCTATTTGATCTATATATTTATACTTAATGTTATCAGATCCTTCAAGCTTGGAATTTAAGACTACTTTTCCAACTTTCAAACCATATTCAGGATGAAATTTTTCCAAATTCGTTAATGTCAAATCTCCATTTACACATGGATTGAACCCATTTGGTAGTTCAACTAAAGATCTAAGATCTAAATTTTTTCCTACCTCAAGACTAAATCCATTTGGAAGCTCAAGTAAAGAGTTGAGCCACAAGGTTCCTCTTACTTTTGGATTAAATCCATTCGGAAGTTTGAGCAAAGATTCAAGGACCAAATCCCCTCCTACTTTTGGATTAAAACCATCTGGAAGTTCAGTCAAAGAATTAAGTTCCAAGTCCCCAGTAATGAATAGATCAAAATTTTCAGGCAATTTCCTTAATGAACAGAGGGTTAAGTTTCCTGCAATATTTTGTTTAAACCAACTTGGATACTCTTTGAGTGAATACAATCTGACGTCTCCACCTAATTCTAAAACAATATCTCTAGGTATGCTTCTAAGTCTGTCAGCCGAAAAATATCCTCCTACTTTTAAGTATGTGCCTTTTGGCAGTCGCTTTAAGTTATCTAAATGGCAATGACCAGGTATGTCCATCGAAAAATTTTCAGGTAATTCACTCAGTGAATCTAAGCATAAACTTCCACAATTAATTCTATGTTTACTAGGAAATTGCTCTAACAGAGGCAGATCTAACCACCTACCAACTGAAATTACAACATCTTCTGGCAAATATTTAACTGTATCAATTCTTAAGGATCCTGTCGTTTCTATTTCAAAGTTTTTTGGTAATCTTAAACCCTTACCTCCATAACTTACCTGGCTATTATTTCTTCCTGAAATATAATATCGTTCTTCAACACTAAGTTTTTCCCCTAAAGTTAACCACCCATCAACTTCCAATTTGAGTCTTTTAGGTAGAATTGTGACACCACTCAGATCTAAATCGCCTTTTACTTTAAGATTAATCATCCTTGGAAGTTGCTTTATACCCGTTAGATATAAGTCGCCCTCAACCTCCAAAGTCAAATTTTCTGGTAGCCTCTCTAGATGAGCAAGATTTAAATCACCCTTAACTGTATGCTTAAAATCTTTGGGCCACTCATTGAGATAATATATATCCAAATCATCTGTGTATTGAATTTCATTTTTCATCTTCATAATCTCCAAATTATTAGTTTTATTCAATAATTAGTACCTACTTTTGATTAATTCAACTTCACTTAGCCCCTTGTATTCTCGACCTTTTGAGGTTCTAAATTGCAAATAGTCAACTCTTTGTGAACATTATATATCAAGTATATTTTCTGCAATCGGTTTGCCATATTCTTCTATAGATATTGAAACTTCCTCTATAATCCACTCAAAAAACTCCTCCTCACCATAATCATTAATGAAAGGTTCTGCATCATATACAAATGACATTTCATAATATAAACTACCTGTACCACTAAGATTTCGATTCAAGAGATCTCCAAAAATATCAATAACTACAATTAATAGCAATTGCTTATCTTTACTTCCTTTTGCACTAATTAGTTTTAGTTTATCCCACACTTCAGAAACAAATTTAAGAATTTGATCGCTTTCAGCTTTATAAATAGAATCAATTTCTGCACTTAGAGCAAATATATCACGATACGAAATAGCTGCTTTTTCACCTTCATAAATTATTTTTTGGTAATTACTACGATCTATAACTGTCATATAATTCTGTGCCGATTTTTCTAGTTGAATTAAAAACATTGCGAATTTCTCATCACATTCAATTTGAAAATATGAATTGAAAATTAAAAATAAATCAACAAACAAGTTAATACGAATAAACAGTTCGTATTCTGGTTTTGGGCTAATCTTATATTCATGAAGCCAATCTTGCACCCGATTGATCCCAACACCATAAAGGAAATACTCGTATTGACATTTTTCAATTATTTCTTCTAAATCTTCAGTCTTTGTAATTTCAAATTTTCTTTTACTTTGCTTCTTTTGTGATATTTGAGAATTATCATTAGTGTTATTATTTATATCTATATGTAGTCCTAATGCTAGGACTTTTAAATCATCACTCTCCATATTTTCAAGGGATATACCATATATATCTTGAAACTCGGGAACTAAAGATAAAAAGCTCTCATAATCAACTAACCTCTTCTTTATCAATTCAACTAATAACATATTATTCATTTTTTAATCTCCTTTCAAAATTCGGTAGCGTAAAGTATTACACCCCTGATTTATTTAACAACACTGTTTTTTCAAAGGATTTCACTATTGCCTAACTTGCTTTCCTGTTATTCTCTTTAATACAATAACTTTTAAATCAATCATCTCTTTTTCGTATTACCTCTTTACACAGTAAATTCATTTTCTGATCGTATAACACGTAATTGATAAACATTAAATTCTTCTTATGCAAGATTGCATAAATAAAGATCAAATCCCTCTTAAATTGAAAACTAAGACCATTGTAGTTGAATGATTCTAAAACCGCTTGAACATCGCTAAAATCAGCTCTATATGCAATTAGCAATTCTATTAATGTGTCTCTTGAAGGCGTCACTTCAACATTAATAACTTTGTAGTAATAGCTTCTTGAAATTGAGATTTCTGTTAATATTTCTCGAAGTTTCCTATTTGAACTTTGAATTATATTATTCAACAAATCAAATGATTTAAATGAACTTTTCCAACATTGCTCGTACCTTTCAATTAACTCATCTATAGTAGATATTGTTTTAATTTCATCAATAATCATTTTCACTCTTTCCTTCCTTGAAAAGCATTGTAATAGTGTTCATAATTATTTCCCGAATTTCATATGACGATACTCAAATTTCTCATCAAATTCAACAATTTGCTCTACATTTAAGTCTCGATCAAAGCAAGTAATAGAATACGCTAAAGATAACCCGTAAGGCTTAATAATATCTGAAACAAGATGTAAATCAGCTGCAAATGATATTTTTGTTTCATAATCAAGATATACTGATGTGCCTAGCATATTCCCTGGATTTTCAAAGTCAATGAAATCATATTTCCCTAATATTTTTTCAACCTCCGAGCAATCTTTTGATTTGAAAAATAGGTTTGATGTTCTGTCTTCTTCATTGAAACTCAAATAATTAGTGGAGCTCATAAACGATTCGCTTTCCAATGGGTAAAGATCTACTAAAACTTGACCAGCAACAAATAGTTTAATATGTTTACGATCTAAAAACTCCGAGTAGTAATGAAACCCTTCATCTGAAAAACAATATATTCCAATTCTATAATTTCCCCCATGTTCTTTTATTAAGTCTTCTATGAACTCTGATGTACCTTCTCCTCCTCCATAAATCATCTCATCAATTGAATAAACTACATAATTCTTTCTTGAGTCATAAGCGAAATTTTCTGAAAGTACATACTCATTCAACTCATTTCCAACACGTTCAGCCAACTTTACAAATATTTCGTCCTTAAAATTCAATTCTTTTTCCTTCGATTCAATACGAATAACAACTTCTTCTGAATAACTCATAAACGCCTCCTGAAATCTTTATTTAATTGCTTAATCATATTATAACTTAGAAGTACGGCGAACTTGTCTCTTGAAAGTAGACAGTTTTTTATACTCATCAACTCTTCAACAATATCAGTCAACTTATAAACTTAATATTCTGTAAATTAATTCGTTTCTTTTAAAGAATCAATTAAAAAGCAAATTTTTAAATATAAACTCAATGTCATCATCCACAGAAGTTAACTGTTCCAAGACATTATTTTCAATCGCGTCAAGCATTATGTCTTCCTTTTCTAATAATCGTTCATAAATCCTTTGATCCAATGAGTATTCACCATCATTTTTATGATTATAATGGTTTTGAACAAAATAATACTGTGTATACTGGTTTTTGGGCAAACCTAATCGATGAATTCGATCTTTTGATTGTAATAAATGAACCAAGTTGAAACTATACTCATAATAGACGGCATTGTGACATACCGAGTGCAAAGAAACCGACTCGGCTAAAGTGTGGGGATTTGTAATCAACACATCAACTTCTCCATTACGAAAAGCATTCAAAATATCTTGACGATTATTTGACTCCGTCCCCCCATATATCACACCTGCTCTAATGTTTCTTGATTCAAGCTCAGTTTGTAACCTGAATATAGAATCAACAAATATGCACCAAATAATTACTGGATCGCCTTGTTTATATAGTGCCTCAACAAGTGACAGACAGGTCATAAATTTCTCTGTCTTGTCAATCGAAGCAATTAAACTCAAAATTTCTTTAGAATAATCTTTATAATCAATATCTTCAATTTCTCCGCTAATGTCTAATATTTCAGAGAAATCTTCGCCATTATTCTCAATAGCATTTAATAACAATTTAGGATTAGTTTCAAGTTGGAGTAGACGGATAATTAATGCAAGTTTATTCTTTGCATACTTCATAAGTAATATTTCAAATATTTTATTCTCAGCATCAGAAGCTTGGGATGCCACTACAATATCCTCATTTGCGTCTGGAACCTGCAATTGTTTTTTGGTAGTCCGACAAAAAAAAGGTTGTATTTTCGAATTGATTATCTCAACATCATCTGTTGTAGGCGATTTCAATTGACGTTCACTAAACCCGAAGAATTCATTGTACTCGTCATGAAATAAAATATGTAGAAGATTATAAATATCTGCATATGAGTTAGGAATAGGAGTACCAGTTAGTGCAATTGTATACTGTGACTCTTTTGCGATTTCAAGAGCAAACTGTGCCCTAATCCCATCCATCGCTTTCACTTTGTGAACTTCATCAAAGACTAGTAAAGTCCTTTGCTTAATCAGTTCAGTTATTTCTGAAATTAGCGAACCAATACTTTCATAATTTAAAAGGATCAGATTTTTATCATTCGAATCAAAGAGTAAAGCTTTTTTCTTGTCTTCTAAGTTTTTGTAATCATGTATGATAAGTTCATTTAATGACTTAGTGTCTTCGAAACACGCTTTGAACTCATCAATCCAAGATCCAAAAGAATTTTTCGGCCCTATCATGATGACTCTATCAACTTGATTTTGGAAATTCAAAATTGAATATACCCCTAATACCGATGATGTCTTTCCCGAGCCAGGAACTGAAAAATTAGCTGCTCTTTTCATAGTCCACATGAAAAATGAATCCCACATTTGCTTTTCACGTAGTTTACGAACCATTTGACTATCAACGGTTGCTTTATACTCATTAAACTGAGAAAAAACAATGCCGAGTTGTTGTTTGATGGCTATCCCCACATTTGATCTTTCATTTATGAATAGCTCCCTATCTTTAATATGATCCTTTACTTCTTTTGCAACTTCAAACACATATCCACGATTCATAGCATCGCGAGAAATTATCTCTATGATTCTTTTATAGTATGGATATGTTAAGTGTACTTTAAATTGAATATTCTGATTTGAAGAATTTGCACTATCAACAAAGCGTTTTAGTTGAATCTTGTACATAGAACTGTTCCAGATTAGCATTGATTCGCCTGAAATTTTACAAGTTAAAATGCCATCACATAAATTTAAACAAAGAGAAGGATTCACAGCATGCTCATTACTCATCATTTAAAGTACTCCTCAATAAATCAACTGCTTTAACAATTGAATTAAGCTTCTCTAGCAGCTCTTCCTTCTGATCATGACTTAGTTTACTTAAAATATTGCTATCAATGAGGTCTAGTGAATCAAACGCTTTTTCAGCTTGTTTGATTGGCTGATTTCTTGTGGTATCACCATCAACTTTGTTTACAAACTTATCAGTTGAGTGTAAAAAATTCTTCTTCAGATTTTCATTTGAACGTATCATGTTGATCTCTTTATTGGATACCTTGGGAAATTTCTGAAGCTCGTCACAAACCTTTTCAACAAACGGCATTTGCTCATCTAAGAATTCATCAAAGAACTTGTTGTTTGAAGCAATTTTCTTGATTTTTCTTGCATGGCGTGTGGTATCACCAAAAGGCTGCATAAGAAATTGTGAAAAAACAGCTAGTTTCAAGTCTTCTTTTTTATCTTCATCTCTAATTTTCTTTAACATCGTATAAAGTTCTTTCATCGGATCAACCAAGTTAAAATGTCGCGCTAAATGGAATTGCTTTGGTGCATTAATAAACTCAAGAAATTCAACCATCAGTTTAGCTTTTTCAACTTCTAATTGAATATCAGACTCTGATTGGTTTACACTATCAGCATACTCACGAACGGTAAGTAACCCTCTATCGATAATATCAGTATACACGCCAACCAGACGTTCGATTGGATTATAACCTACTTTTTCATCAACGCCATGCTGAAGCATTAACTCTAACATCTTAATTTGTTTTGCATTATTTTCTATACTGTGATCCAATATAACTGCATCAAAGTATTGCGTTTTCCCAGTATCACGCTCAATGTTACGTAAACATGTATATCTTCTGTTGCCATCTATAATTCTGCCATCTGATAGAACAACACCACACTCTTGTTGACCAACAAGAGCAATATTATTTTGAGTTTTCCTAATTGCATCACGATTACTATCAGTTATAAAATTATGAATGAGATCATTATAATCAACTCGGTTTTCAAGATCTAGTCTGCTTACATTGTTTTCTGTTTTATACTGTGCAATCCATGTTGCTATTCGGTCATTTTGATCATTGTAGTATAGTTGATCCAATCTTATCTTATAAATTGGATAAGTCCTTGTGATGTTATCAATGACCAATTTTTTATCAGAATCACATGAAACCACAACATTGTTATCAATCCCATCTTTTAGCAAATTCATTTTAGACCTCCTCAAAATATGTTTCATAATCAATATATATTTTTTCTGATATTGCATCAAAAAACAGAGAACTATCTTTGATGACTTCTATCATTCTATTTGAATTGAGCGATAAATTATATTCAATCTTAATAGTATCAATCAAGTCATAAAAATCTATACATAATATTTCTTGAGAATACATCAGATATTCTAAAAAGTGGCTTAGCTTAAAATTATCAGTGCTATAAATCATCAGTTTATCGCCACCAACACGTAGATATGAAATACGGTTTTTATCCTCAATCAAAACAGAAGTATAAAACCAATCATCAAAGCCTAATTCATCTAGTTTATGAGCGAATCCTAAATTTCTAAGGTAATGTAAAGTAAAATATTTGCCTTCGCCAACAAAATTATAGACATCATTACAGTATTCAGCAAATATCTGCTTTGTAATACCCTGCTCCTCTAATTTTCTATAATTGATAAACTTACTAGGGAGGAATTCTATAAGTTCATAATCTGATTTCATACTGTATAAATATGAGGAAAATGAAACGAGCCCTCTCTCCTTTGATGGTATCTCATTTATATCGACAATATCTCTAATTGTTAACAATCCATTAAAGTAGTCCACAACTGAGTCATATTTTTCTCTAAGAGCGTATCCTGAATAGACTTTAAACCCCATATTTTTTATTGAATATGAATTTAGTAGTGAAATATCAACACTAGGAAATTTCATCTTAAAAAGCTCTCTAATCTCAGATAAAAAATAGAGTTCTTTGGTCAACATTTTTTTAAACTCATTTTCTATTTCTATTGGTAATATTTCAAAATCGAATCTATAAATACCGTTATGAAAATATTTTTCAAAAGGATCCATATAATTTGCTAAAACTGTTTCAGCAATTGTTCCATATTCCATTTCATAAGCTTTTGCAAACTCAGTATTACTAATAGGTGCAAGGGCTGTAACCAACTCATAAACCTGATTTTCTCTACTTGGTTTACCAAAAACTATATTAGGCATCCTATTAAAAGTAATATTTTCTATTTTTCCAGATTCACTAAGTTTTTTTAGAAGATTATGAAGCTCATATTCATCTCTTATATCATAACTTTTCATCAAATCCGGATACATTCTAAAAAACTTCAAAGTTGAAATTTCAACATCCTGATATTGATTAAAATTGAGTGTTTCAATTAGCTCGGAGTAATCAAAATTGTCCAAATTATAATACCTAAATCTCTTCTTGTACTTCCAAAGGACCCAATTACAATTATATAATGTGTTCATGTATCCTCTTTCCGAAAAATGAAATTTAGTATTTTCATATAGATCAATGTCTTTTAAAAAGTCATAGTAAATATTTGAAAATTCTTCAAAAGAAATTTCATTTTGAGCATGTGTTTTAATTATGTGTTTAATTAAGTCTGACCTTACACGTGGGACATAATGATCACCAATTTTTATATGATTACGGTGAGCTGCTTTTTCAAATGCCTTTCTTATTATAGAAGGGATAAGTTTATCTTCAATGATTTGATCTAATGACTTCAAATTTTCTACATCTTTGCTCAAATTACCATATCTAATTAATAGATAGGAATATATTTTGGGGTCATTGAGTGATGTATCGAAATCCTGTTTATCTACACGATATCGAGCAAATATGTCCATATAAATATCTTCTTTAAATCTAATATTGGAATTATTAAGTCTATTTATCCCTTTTAATCCAATTTGCCGAATGCGCTCACGCGTTACGCCCAATTCATTCCCAATTTCTTCAAGTGTTTTCCCTTGTATCCTTTGAAATATAATATGTGCTTCCTTTTCTTTTAAAATATTTGGAATCCCCGTTTCAAAGCTTTCATACTCAACAAAAAATCGATTATCACAGAGGATATCAATTTTATTGTTATCCAGTAGGTAATCTAGTATCTGATCAATAATCTCATCATGATTCAGAATTGAGGGTAATCTTCTCATGAGCTCATGTTCCTCTAGACCATAGATATTTTCAGATATCAGATTTAGCACAAAACTTGAACAAGCAGAAAGAAAGTCTTCATTTTCAGTTAAAATAGTGATCAATTCAAGATGATCAGAAAGTTCATGGCAATTATGATTAATAGTAAAAGAAGTAAGCTCATGAGACATCGATTGTAAGATTCTATGTAATACGTGAGGTGAAATTCTTAGAGGATTAGCAATTTCACTTTTGATATAGCTATACAGCAAACTCAAATCTGTTTTTTTGTTAGGTTGATCTTCATTAATTTTCACATTTTCAACTGATGGCGATAAATGCTGATCTCTAAAAATTTCAATTTCTGTTAAAGTTTGGATTCCAATATTACGAAGATTAATGATTTCCTCACTTAACATTTCTTTGAGTTGAGAGAAATATTCTATACCTGCTCGTCTCAAACAATTTTTCGCACGTACACTTAATTCTACTTTATCAATCAACTCATCAATATACTCACATCCACCAGTACCTAAATAGGTTTTCAAATCTTTTTTTTGAAAGCCTTGTTGATTTGTTTCAATGGTATTGATATCACTTAACTCTTTAATTATTTCGAGAATTTCATTAACACTTTTTGCCCCCATATTCCTTATATGTACAAACTGATCTGGGGGATAACTTAAGAGTTGATTTACGGTTATTATTCCATGATTCTTTAAAGCATTGTATGATCTTACTGACAAACCTAGCCTTTCAATCGGATCCATGATATCAATATTTAGTTTCATTATTTACCCCTATACTTTTATTATTTGTAATTTAACTTTTAATTATATATAAGTAGCCTTTAGAAAATTTATACCATATCATTGTAAGACATATAAACATTCCGCCTTAAATAAAACAAGATGGTGTCAAGAAGAAAGAATATTCAGATAAATTTAGAATTAAGGCTAAACATCAAACTCTAATATTCTTTGATAATTTCAAATTCATAGTCCAGATGAATCACAGGCACCTTATTTCAACGACTTTTTTTGATTCGATCAAATCAATTCCAACATAATTGTAACATTTGATGTTGAAAAATATGTCTGCAAATTGCACACTTCTTAAAAATTACACATTATTTTGTTTTATTCCATTCATCATAAATCTCAAAAAACTCATCCTCCAAATACTCCAAAGCCTTCTCCACCATTGCATCAGGCACTCCATAATACGCATCAGCGATGCTCCCAGCTATAGCTGCAAGTGTGTCGCTGTCACCACCGAGTGAAATGGCATTGCGAATCGTCTCTTCAAACGACTCTGACTCAAGAAAAGCTTGAATCGCTTGTGGCACAGTTTCTTGGCATGTTTCATTAAACCTATAAGTTGCTCTAATATCATCAAGACAGAAATCCAAGTTATAATACTGATCGCTAACAACTTTTCGTATCTTATCTTTACCATGACCCGTTCTAGCCAAGAAGATGGCCATCGCGGTGGCTTCTGCTCCTTTCAGGCCTTCCACATGATTGTGACTGACGCCTGTTACCGCTTTTGACAATGCTTTTAACTCCTCTACACTTTCAGCAATTTCAGCCACGGGGCTGATCCGCATCGCAGCCCCATTGCCATAACTTTCATAGGGGCATGGATTTTCACTGAAAATCCACTGCCCAAAACGGCCGCCGTACCCACAGTTAGGATACTTTCTACCAATCGACTGCATATATATGACAGCATTTTCGGCCAATTTATCAAGATAATCATTATTTAATCTAAAATTTTCTTCACCTTTTTTAAATGCTCTTTCAGTCTCCATCAGTGCCTTTGCAACGGCGAGTGTCATAATAGAGTCGTCCGTTACAAAGCACTCATCTGTAAAGAACTCAAATTCCTTTGATTTATGATTATTGAATTCGAATCTTGAGCCTACAATATCACCTATAATTGCACCGATCATGGCTTTACCGCCTTTTCCTGGATTCAAAATCCCGATCAATCCGGTCTTTCCAACCTTTTTCAATGGCGTGTTTAGAACGAATCATACTAACGGTTTCACTAATAACTTCATAATTAAGATTTGTTCCATCGCTATCGGCATGGTAGTTTGCAGCCCGATCTTCTCCAATGCCAAAACGCTTTGCGGTTTCTATAGCATCAATATTGGCCCCAAGAAAAATGAATTCCCAACCGTATCTTTCCTTCTGTTGATCAATCATCCTCTTTATTCTGTCATAAGAGTACTCCACACTGGCATTTTCCATCCCATCCGTAATGATGACAAACATGACTTTTTCTGCGCGCTCAGACTCCGAAGCATACTTCTGGACATTGCCCATTTTGTGGATTGTTTTACCAATGGCATCCAGTAGAGCTGTGGACCCTCTTACAAAATATTCCTTCTCAGTTATCATTGAAACTTTTTCCAGATCATATCGATCATGGAGAAGTTCAACCTTATCGTCAAACAAGACTGTGGTGATATGGGCTTCGCCTTCTTCCTTTTTTTGCTTGGCTAAAACGCTGTTAAAGCCTCCAATGGTGTCACTTTCCAGTCCATTCATGGATCCACTTCTGTCTAAAATAAATACCAGTTCTGTTAATCCCTTTTTCATGATATTGCCTCCAATCATCTATTTGATGATTAAAGGATACCTCTTTTCAATTGCTAAAAGGTCACCTGCCAGTTGACTTTTATAAACCCAATAGTTTTTCATTGTAGTGGAAAAGAACCGCATTGATTTCATTGATATCATAAGTATTCGATTCAAGAAAATAACTGATGATCACATCAAATCGATTGCTATTGGACAAGGCAAACCCAGACTTAAGCAAGAGATCTTTTGTTTCATCTAGATTAAGCTGTAAAGCAATTGCAAAGGCCACCGCTGTCTGTTTGGTTGGCGTATATTGACTGTTGTTTCTAATTTTTGAAAATGTCTGCTTGGTGACATTTGCTTTCTTGTAGACTTCAGGATCCTTTAACCCACGCTCATCAATGAGCCTCAGCAGCATTTCAGCAAAGGTTTCATCCATGCGATTGATGACATCATCCAGTGACTGTTTCTTTGGAAAATAAGTATCTGAACGGGCACTCTCTAATATTTCATTCGTCCGATACCGATTTGATAATTTATGCGCCTCTATGTAATGATCATCGATATAGGATTCTACAGATGAATACAACGCTTCCGAGAGTTGGTAGGCTTTCCGATCGAAGACAACCAAATACACCGTCATCTCATTAAAAAGCAAGAATTCACCGATGGAACGAATCGCAACATTAAGCGCAATGTCCTTCGGATAGCCAAAAGAGCCTGATGCAATGAGTGGAAAAGCAATACTCTCGAGCCCTCGTTCTTTTGCGAGCGAAAGCGCATTCTTATAGCAACTTTTTAAAACCTCTTCTTCCCCACTATTGCCATCTTTCCAGATAGGACCAACCGTATGGATAATAAAGCCTGCAGGGAGGTTGAACGCCTGTGTTAAAGCACATTTCCCCGGTGCCAACGGTCCAATTTGGGCTGTTTCATCTCGTAAACCTGGTCCTTCAATTTTATGAATCATGCCATCGACTCCAGCAACGCCGTACATGTCAGCATTTGTTGGATTGACGATAGCATCAACATGCATTTTGGTTATGTCGTTTCTTATGATTTCAAATGGCATAGCATCACCTTTCTTACTTGAATGATCTTCATAATTCGTAAATACTCTGATTAACAATCAATTCTTTTTTAACTGCCCCACCTTCCATCTAGCCATAGGATGATTCGCAATATTATCCAAAATTCTCTTGTCCTCAAATAATAACTCTGGGCAATACTCACCATTACTGAACCTGCTAATGAATTCCTTCTCTTTTTCAGTTATCATCATTAAATCGCTGACAAATTCTCTTACTTCTTCCAACGAATCTTTTAATATAAAAACTTCCCCCTTTTTCAAAACTGGCACTAATTCCCTTAAAATACTGTGTTGGTTCAGTTTATCTGCAGCTTTCAAATCAAACTCACCGTTTATTATGTCACTAGTCAAAACATGATAAAATATTACAGATTTCCTTAACGGCTTCTTCGACTCCTTAAACATGTCACTTTTAACAAGTTTGTATACATCATAGAGGTCTCTAACTGCTGCACGATTATTCAATGCATTTATTTTACTACCATAAATCTCAATACTGTTAAGTGCATTGACTGGATTTTCCATACCAAATGCCTTTGGCAGAACTAACCGCTTTTCCACATCATATAAGTGTGCTCTCATAGCATAATTGATATCAAACTTGATATTATCTTTATTGCCACCAGAATTGTTGTATGTGAAATAATAAGAATCCAGAACAAAGGATTGCCTATCGCTCTTCTTTCTCAAATACCCTTGTTCTTCCATAAACTTAAAAATCTTATCGCTTATTGCTTCACGATCCATTTTCATGACATCAACACTAGCATTTATCGTATAGTCCAAATCTATATCCACCGATAATCTTGGAAGGTTAAATTCAAGCAAATTAATGGCTGTTCCACCTTTCAAAGCTAGACGGTCTTTAAGTAAATCATCTATGTTAAGAAATTCTAATACATCCATTAATCGAAGGACTTTTTCATAGGTATCTCTATTAAATCCATTTTCAGCAGCCCTTTTGCTCAAATATTTTTTATCAAATATATTCATCCGGCTCTCCTTGCCCGTCGCTTTTCAATGTATACTCTTCTGGTATTACCAAATTCCAACGATCATTAAATCTACCTTCACATCCCCCCAGTAAATATCGCACACTATTTCCTGATTTTTCTTTGCATATCTCAAAAAAATCGTTTCCAAGTTTTTCACCCATGTAATGATTTTCAAGAAAATATCCTGTTTTTTGATAAAGTACTTTTTTGTCATAAAGATCTAAATACTTCATGAGTTTTTTCTTATCAAGCCTCTCTAGGCTTTCTGTAATATTAATGAGCTCTTCAATACCACCAATTTTTGAAACAAGATTCACACTATCAATATAGGTTCTTTCTACATCAGTAACCTTAATTCCTTCAGTGTTCCTTACTTCAATAACACCATCATCAAAATCAGATTTTATATACTTGTAAGTTATACCCATAAACTCGAATGTATTAAACCTTTTGCTTGATGAAACATATACCATATTATAAACTTGATTCGCCATTCCATGCAGCTCAAACGCCGTATGATAAGCCACATATGAGCCTTCATTAATTGCTGTGGCTATTTGATATTTATTAGCTATCACGTCACCAGTGGTTAAGTCTATACATGTATATAAATCCTTTCGGATCCTTACAAGGTATTTCTTCTTAAGCCATCGGCTAATTAACGAAGTAGAAGTGCTTTCATTTCCAGTAATGGCAGTCACATCACTTAGTGAAAAAGTTATTCTTTTTGATAGTCGTTCGTATTCTTTCATATCACTTTACTTCTTTCTTTATATTGCTTCTTTTTAAGCATTATCTAACTATTTTTAAAGTTGCTTTAATTATACACTAATATTGCTTTTTTCCAAGCATGATTATGTTATTTTTAAAGTAACGTTTCCATGGAATCAATCAGCTCAACCCCTTTTATAATCCGGTCTTCAAGATCATCACCATGGTCATCTTGTTTGATCATATATTTGTTTTCGCCACTAATTAGGCCATGTATCCGAACTCTTGAAAGGAAGTCTTGACTTTCAGTGTTTTCGTCATTTACCGAAAGCATAAAACAGTCATTTTGATTGGTAATCATTATTGAAATATCGCCCTTCACATAAATTAAAGGTTGTCCATAACTTTCCATGCTCAGGCAATTTTCTCTTTGCTTTTTAATGGTTAATAATACCGGATCCCAGTGTCTCCCGTTCATCATGGTACGGTACATCATGATACTTTCAAATTGATTTGAAGGCTTTGGCCAATAATAAAATCCATCAGAGTGATATCTAAAACTACTGTATTTAATAAAGTAGTACCGCCAATCTTTAGGGCGCATTGGATCACTCTCAAATAAAGTTAAATAGTCCTGGATCGTCGTGTCAATGGTTCTAAGCGGGTCATTTGCCAAATCATTCAATAAGGCAGTCAATGCAGTTCTTGTGTTTTTGAAGTTTTTACGTCGATTGCTTGGCGTAAACAACTCTCTCCAAGTGGGCTCTTTGGCACTTGCTAAAAATCGCCTTCCGCCAATCCCTTGTGAATAATCACCATAAATGAAAAGCGCACGACTGATGTCCACATATTTGCAACCTTCAAAAAAAACATCCAGAAACTTATTGCCTAAAACATCCAAATTTAGAGACAAGCCAAGAACAGATATACAGCCTTGTAGGAGTCGGTGGTCCTCAAGCTTATAAATGATTGTTTTTAGCGATGGGTTGGTAAGTAAAAATGCATCCTTTTCCAACTCTTCTTGAATTTGAGTGGTGCTAAATTTTGACTCTAGGTCTAAATTGCCATGGAGAATTAGCTCTTTTACAGCCTTCAATAAAGTTGGTAAATTTTCTTTACGGACTGTATCCACAGAATTTGTAATTATATTCCTAAGCTTTCTAACCCTCAATTGAAAGTCGGGTGAATTGTTCAGTTGATGTATGATACAAGCATAAAGTAAGAGTTGTTCCCCCATGGAAAATGGGTTGTTTCTTTGATCTGGATCATAAGCTGTTGCGCACTTTTTAAAGAGGTCTACATTGGGACTGTTAAAGAAGATTTTCACTTTGTTTGGATCAAAAGATTCGCTTGCTGTGTAAAAATTCGAGGTGTAAAAGTCAGGTGTTTGTGTTCTGGTAACCACCATTAAACTCAGCACGTCAAACAATAGATCAATATTTTTGTCGTTTGCGTAAATCTGTTCTATCCGTTGAAATGTATCCAACCCCTCATCAAATTCAACGCTATTTTCCGCAGCAATCATATCTGTAAAGTAGTTGAAAAATTTTAAAAACCCATCATCTACTTTCTTTGCGAGATCCCCTTCGGTTTCATCCTTGAACAAGTTCCAAAAAAGGTCAGACCATTCTTGATCAATCTTATGGTTAAATACGCCACTATGACTATTTTTGAGCAGTTCTGAGAATCGAATTTTAAAATATTCAAACTCTGTCAGTTCTTTCCCTCTGGAATTCATTTTGATGTATAAATCGTCTGGCATTCCTAACTTGTCTGTTGGTAAAAGATGAAACAAAATAGGTGGCGTCTCAGATGTGAGTTTCTGCCACACATCACTGAGTTCAAACTTTTCAAATTTAGATTGAATGCTCTCAAGCATCACCAACATTGAATAAATGGTAGGGTCATTTTGCCAAGCAGAAAAGAACCAGGGTTGATTTATGATGTGGCTTTTAATAGACTCATCAAAATTGTCTGGCGCATACTTTACCAATTCCTCACAAAAAAGTCTGGAGCTATGTCTAATTTCATAGGTGAAATTGGACAGCAATTTTCCCTCATCTGATGATTTTCCTTCTTTTGCAGCCACATACCAATGAAGGAGAAATAGTGTTGTCAGGCGTTGCTGACCGTCCAGTGGATAAAAACAATCCGTATCACTTCCATCTGAATTTATTAAGGTCTTGGTGTATCCATAAACAAAGTCAAGTTCCAGTGGCTCTTCCGTCCCCTTAAGTGCCAGACACATGGCGTTCAGAATGTTTTCCCGAATCAGTGGCACTTTTCCAAATTCCCGCCCTTGAGCGTAGTCCCGTTGAATGATCGGAATAACCACTTTATAGTCACTTATTAATTGCCAGAATCCAGTTGCCATCATTCTGCCTCCATTTTCTTAAATGTTGGTAAATAATTGCTGATGCCTAATACGCGTTTGATTTCAGCCAAATAATTCTTTCGGTCTTCATGACTCCAGAAATAATAATGTTCAGAGGACGGCTTTGAATTATAATATTTCAAGAATGCACGTCTTGTACAAATTGGAATATATCTGCCTTCTTGATCCATTTTTATGATTTCTCGTCGTTTCACTTCAAATACAGAATTATTCAGGGCAGCATTTTGTGCCTGACCGATTAAAGCCAAATTGGAAATGCCATGTTCTTCATCACTTGCAATATCTGTATCCTCTGAAAATTCTCTTGCTATTCTTTCAGATAAATTGTTAAACCGTTCCCATGTCAAATACTCTTCTTTAAGGGCATCGATTTCTTCTATCAACCCTGAAAAAATCACGCTTTTTTCTTTCTTAACATTTTCGTCTACAAGTTCTTTTAAAAGACTCTTGTGGGACTTCAGCCAGCTTAACCACTGTTCTCTCTTTGTCTTGTCAAGTCCTTCGGAATTCTGGGCATGAATATGTTCCAGGGACCAATAGGTTGACTTGTGAAACTTAAATGGATAAAACTCAGTTATGGTTTCATTTGTTCGAATGGACTCCACATTAAACAGTAAAAGAACCCTCTCGATTTTCTTGTAATCTCCATTTCTATCATAGCTCAGTTCTTCAATGTTAAAATGCACACTCTTTCTGATTTTCTCATCCAATTGCCGCTCAAATTCGTCCTTTCTCATGGTAAGTGCGCTCTCAATCAGAGCCTTTAAGCCTTCACCGATTGTGATTAAATACCCTACTTTATGATATAGATTTTTATTTCTAAACCATTCTTGAAGCGTCGAGAAGTATTTTTCAATCTTGATCCACATGTCCCAAAGAGACGTTTGATTTTCTTTTGTTTGGTTGAAAAAAGTGATAAATGTATAGAGCGGATCAATAATTTTGTCCGTTTTATCTACAATCATGTCAAAAATTAGTTCTATCTTATTGGCATAAGCAGATTGTTTTGCATTGGTTGAAAAAGCCCAAAAGTCCGCATCGTTAAGCTTTTGCTCCATCTCATCCCATAAAAGCGATATCTCAAGCTTTTTCTTTTCCCCGTCCTGTTCGTTTTGAAAGCTGGATGATGCCAAAAATAGGGCTTTGATCAGCTCTGAATTGGTTAAAGGAATCTTTCCGATATTTAGCCTTGTAAACAGTTCCAGACTTTTAGCTGTTTTGGAAACTTCATACCATATAACCCTGACAGATATCTCATTGGGATCTTGTGACCCATCATTTTCGCTATCTTTTCCCAGTAATGTTCTTAAAAATTTATCCCGGTCTGAACGGTCCTTGACCAATTCTCCACTTTTAAACCATTCCCTAACTGTTTTG
Source organism: Fusibacter tunisiensis (assembly GCF_016908355.1). Taxonomy (GTDB): domain Bacteria; phylum Bacillota; class Clostridia; order Peptostreptococcales; family Acidaminobacteraceae; genus Fusibacter_D; species Fusibacter_D tunisiensis. The sequence goes on from NZ_JAFBDT010000027.1 coordinate 25,991, forward strand.
TAGGCTCCTGACATATGGTAATAGTCGATGTTCGATTTATCATCCGTTATGTCTTTTAAAAAGAGTTCACTTCCAGGTCTGGTTTCATAACGAAGACTAAAGATGTCCTTCCCATATTCTTCATCCAGGCTGTCTACTTTTAGGAATTCTTTCGCTAAATAGGAAAGGATGATATAGATGGTCGTGAGTCTCTGTTGGCCATCTACGACTTCCCATCCGGTAATATTCTCTTCATTTTCTCTCCATGTTTTTGCTTTAATGACAATGGGCTGAAGGCAATAGAACTCGTTTTCGATTTCGCGCCTTTTATTGGCAAATGCCCAAATATCATTTAAAAGATCTGTCACCTGTTGTTTTGTCCATCTGTAACCCCTTTGATAATAGGGTATATAAAAATGCTCTCCTAACAGCGCATTAATGGATTTAAAAATAAGTTTTTCAGACATAGTCCACCCCTAACTTGAATAATCTTTTTAGGACCTTAAAAAAATCAAACGACGTCCTATAATAAACCTTGCCTCCGTTTTTTATGTATTGCTCCGCAATAATCCATCCGGATTATTACGGAAATTCGCAAGTGTATATACACTTGCATTGCTTGCCAAATTCTCAGTGATTAAAAATTCTCTTCCAAGTTGATTTTTTCAATTTCAATAAGTTTATATTCTTCAATTAATTCATTGAAAGAGCTAATTAATTTTTTTCTACTTGGAATATCACTGGCTAGAATGGTTTGTTTATTGAGACTGTTTATATCATCTGGTGTTATAAAATCATATTGACTCAATTCTCTATTAATAACCTCTTGAATTGTGCTGTAATCTTCTATCTTTAAAGCCTCAAATTTCAAATCTATCATGTATATTAAGGTCTTCTTATAATCAGAAACACTAACCCAGGCAAGTTTATTAGAATCAAAAACTTTGACTTCACCTGACAGCAAATTATCTCTAACTTTTAACGTACTTTCATTAAATACTACTTCGTAATCTCTAATAAACGGTTTTGTGAAAAAGATAACCAACCCGATAGTTAGGATTATTAAAAATACTACTGAATATTTTTTCATCGTTTGTCCCCCATCTCAATCATGGTAGTGTAAAGTATTACACCCCTGATTTATTTAACAACACTGTTTTTTCAAAGGATTTCACTATTTTTTAAATAAAAAAACAATGACCCCCT
>NZ_JAFBDT010000028.1 GCF_016908355.1 Fusibacter tunisiensis
ATTCCTTCCATGATGTAATCCTTTCATAATCATAATCAAAACTCTTTGATTTTCCAAGAGTTTTTTGGAACTTACACACTTTATATTACACTGTCCAAGAATATCATCAACAGAATACGTTGCTTTCAAGAATTTGGAAGCTGAAAATGATTTGAAAGGCAGGTAAAGAAAATGAACAGAAACATTGATGTTTTAGGTAAAGAACTATTGGCGGTACGATTCAATCTAATACCTTTAATGCCGGAAATAGAACTTGGTGGAAGTGTGCTTGATGAGATTAATGAGTTTGCACGATTGACTAAAGATGGGGTCATTGTACTTAATAAAGATCATCCAGGTTATGAGATTGCAAAAAGGCGTATGATGAAGATTGTTAAAATGAAGGACTATGAAATTAGCTTCTCAATTAACTATCTCAATGAGAAAAAATCGGATGAACCAATGAGAGAATTATACAGAACAATGCTCATATTTGAGCGTGATAGAAGGTCAATTAAGAAGGGTAGGTGATATATTGGGAACACTAAGAAGTGCGATAAGGATTCAAGATGGCATGTCCCCGGCTTTTAGATCTATGAACAGTACAATGAATATGGTTATAAGTAGCTTTGAAGCACTTAATAATGCATCATCAAGTGCAATCGACACCAGAACCATTCAAGCAGCACGAACTGAACTGAATAAAGCCGAAATGGTATTCAATGAGATCGAGCAAAGTATTTCTGCTGCTACTAATCAACAAGAAAAATTCAACCAAGTTCAGCGAAACACAACCAACGGTGCAAATGCATTACTTGGAAAATTCAAAGGTATCGCAGTATCACTTGGTCTTGCTTTTGGTGGTAGGCAAATCATTCAGCTTTCTGATGAAATGACCTCTACAACTGCAAGACTCAATTTGATGAATGATGGACTTCAGACAACCGCAGAACTACAAGAAAAAATATTCCAATCTGCTCAAAAATCAAGAACGTCATACATGGACACCGCTTCAGCAGTTTCGAAGCTTGGTATTCTTGCCAAAGAAGCGTTCGGATCAAATGATGAAATGATTTTCTTCGCTGAACAAATCAACAAACAGTTCAAGATTGGTGGTTCAAGCATCAGTGAATCAACCAATGCGATGTATCAATTAACCCAAGCGATGGCAGCCGGAAGATTGCAAGGTGATGAGTTCAGAAGCATCATGGAAAATGCACCACTTCTTGCACAATCAATTGCTGAATACATGGGTAAATCGGTTGGTGAACTTCGAAAAATGTCATCTGAAGGTTTAATCACCGCGGATGTCATCAAGAACGCATTGTTTGCTTCAGCGGATCAGACAAATCAAAAGTTTTCTGAACTGCCAATGACATTTGGTCAAGTCGCAACTATAATTGGAAACACGATGCTTCAGACATTTGAACCGGTCATCCAAACAATCGGACGTGGTGCGCAAGTTATTTATGATAATTGGTCAACCATTGAACCGGTATTCTGGGGACTTGCGGTCGCAGTTGGATTTTATGCGGTAGCAATGGGATTAAGTGCAGCTGCAACATGGTTAGCAGTGCAAGAGAATAGGGCATTGATAGCAACCATGTTATCGAACCCGATCTTATGGGTGGCAATTGCAATCGGAATTTTAATAGGCATTATTTATAAATGGGTCCAATCAGTCGGTGGAATAAAAGTCGCATGGATGATCACAATGAATGTGATGTTGACCGCTTGGGATGGTTTCAAAATAGCAATCATGACAGGTGTTTATGGTGTTCTCAATATGTGGGATATGCTCACAGTTGGACTCATGATCGTTGGTGTAGGAATTGCAAACATCATGGGTGACATGAAAGCGAACGTCCTCACTATACTTCAAAATATGGTGAATGGTGCGATTGGAATCATCAATGATTTCATTAGTTTACTGAATAAGATTCCTGGTGTTTCGATTGGTATGATCAGCGAAGTCACTTTCGGATCAGCAGCACAACTTGAAAATGAAGCTGAAAAACAAGCAAGGAACGCAAGTCTTGAAGGTTACAGAACTTCAATCGATTCCAAAGTCGAAGAACGTAATGCAAAACTTTTGACCATGCAAACCGATGCAATCAATGCGAATGCAACCCGTCAAGCTGAAATAAATGCTGCGAAGGTGGATGCACTTGCAAATAAAAACGAAGAAACGTTCATGAAAACCGCAGAAATAGCAGACAACACCGGATCAATGAAAGATTCCATGGAACTATCTGCTGAAGAACTCAAATATCTTCGAGAGATATCTGAACGTGACGTGATCAATAGATTCACTACCGCTGAAATCAAAATCGATATGAAGAATGAAATGGCGGTAAATAGTGAACTTGATATCGATGGTGTGGTCACAAAACTTGAAGAAAGACTCTATGAGTCAATGTCAGTAGCAGCGGAAGGGGTGTATGAGTAGATGATTTGAACCCCCTTATAATAATGGTTGAGAGTGCCCAATATCATACAGGAGTGTTGTTTGATGGGAAAGCTCATCTCAATATATAAAAGCCAGTGTGGGCATTCAGTGAGGGGACAGTGATATCAATTTAAGCCAATGTAGGTTTACAATCCAAAAAAATGATAAAGGTGCAATGGATGTTCTAGATTTCTAGATTCATTGCACCTTTATCATTTGAATCATCTGAATACGCGAATATTCAAGATGTCCTTAACAGGGATCACATAGAGTAGGTCTGTGCATGATTCCCTTAAGACCACTACATTAGATGCTTGAGGGTCTTCAGTTATCACCACACCACCTTTTTCAATGCTAATTGTTGTTACATCATGTTCAGATGGTCCGTATGCCACCATTAACCCATGTTTTTGAGCCAAATGCTCAATATGTTCCTTCTCTTGTTCAGTATGATTGAACCAATATTTGATCACAAGATCACCACCTTTCACTTATAGTATTCATAACTGTCTCCTTCGAGATTACATGTGTCCAAAAGTACTGGAAAAATCAAAAAAATCACAAAAATAAATTATTCGGTGATGGGTTAAATCTCAAATAATTAAACTTAATATTTGTAAGTTTTGACACTAATTGATTTTTTTCTATAAAATGGCTAGAAATACGTACTTTAATGACCAAATTAGTTAGCTTAAGAAAAAGTTACAAAATGTAAGTATTAAAACTGACACTTTTTTGTGACACTTTTTATGTGAGTGGAAGAGTGAAATCAAATTATCCATAATTCATTATTTTATGAGGATAGAAAAAAACTTGATAGATTTTCCAATTTTAATGGTTTAACGTCAAAATTAAATGTATAATTTCTGTAAGAATAAAAATTGAGAGGTGTATAATGAGATTTAATCTGCCATTGACGTTTACTGAAGGTGATTATCTACAAGTACCACCGCTGAAGAGGTTTTTAAAAAGTAATAACGTCCCATTAGCGGAAGTGAAAGATGAATTGATAACGGCTTTACGTAATTTTGCAAGTGAAAGTGATGCTAATAAGACTAATGCTATTACATGGTTAAGCAAGGCAATAAAAGAAGGAACAAAAGATTTTTGCTACAGAAAATTTTACATATCGGATCAAATGGGTATTAATGAAAGTATTATAACTGATTTGATTTTACAGGCTTTTCCAGATTATATTGACTCTAATATTATTGAGACAACTAACTCTTACGAGATGAAATTGGTTAAATATGAGATAAAAAAAGAAGATGATGAAATTGCTATGATTTCATTCACATTTTCAAGGTTGTATTTAGAAGGTAGCCAAGTGAATACTACTGGACAATCAAGAATTTATCCAGTTTTTGTTGATGTTGATATGAAGGAAGGTTTTATTATTGGACGATCAAAAGGTAAGGCAACATTGTACGAGTATGATGAAGAAAACCTTTTGGTAAAGGACAATAAAGTAACTACAGTTACACAAATTGTTCAATGCATTAAATTGGTTGAAAATGCATTCTCATTTATGAGAGTAGATGTAGAAGCAACTAGCAGCGTTAATTCACAAATATTGAATTATAAACTTTACAATGAATTTTCAATGACTCCAGAATTTGTTATCGAGAAGATGAATCAAGTAGAAGAACTAAAAAGTAAATTTGCCAAAGATGTGTTTGATGATTTGGAATTGGATTATAATGAGTTGGGTAGTGCGCTTGACGATCTCGGAATATTTTTGGAAAAATATATTTCACTCTCGGTTGATAACGAAGAAATATTCAAACAAAATAGGTTAGCATACCTGACAAAGGTTAGTTCTGAAGATGAAGCTGACTTAACAAGAGTTGACACTGTATCTAGTGATAGCAAACCTTTACAATGCACACCAGCATTTTTTGATGGCAAAAAGGCTGTCATTAAAAGTGGGAGATGTAAAGTTATTAATTTGAGTTTCAAGAAGCAAGTTGAATTATATCAAACTGCTAAATTTTTTAGTGTAAAGTTTGGTAACTATAAAGGATATGGTTACTTTAAGACGGTTCAACATGCGGAAGAGGGGGATATTAATAATGTTATACAAACAATTTATCAGCATTTCTAAAATCCTTAATGAAGAGTTAATCTCAAATTTTGATTATTGGTTGGCAACTCTACCTAATAGAAGTAAAAAGGGATTAACGTTATCAATGATTGCATCAAAATTTGGAATCGATACTTCAATTGCTGAAGTAATAATTGATTATTGTATAAAGCAAGGTATTTTCGAAGAAGAATACTTAATTAGATGTGATAATGATGAGTGTGAAATGCCATTAGAACATATTACTTTGGATCAAATAGCTGACAAAGTTAATTCGGTTGTTACATGTAATAGATGTGATCAGGAGTTTAGAATCTCATTTGATAATATCTATAAGACGTATAAGGTAATCAAAAATCCTGAAGCAAGTAAAGAAGAAATTAAAAAAGAAATTTTGAAAAGATTGGGGACTGAATCGAACGGTCATCAAGAAAATTTTAGTAGAGCTGATTCATTAGCGAATGATAAATTCAAGATATATGAGGCATATTATAATCCAGATGAATCAGCATATGATGAAATGACCCAATTATTTGAAAGTCTAGACAATGATTATGGCAAAAACACTACTAAAAAAGGGGAAGTTCTAGAAGAATTGGCTCTAAAAATTGTGACTTCAATAAAGCACGTAAGTGGAACAACCAAATTAACTTCATACACAAACCAATTTGATTGTGTAGTGCAGCAACCAATATCAACATCATATCCATCATTAATGAATTTCATGACACCATATTTTATCATTGAATGTAAGAATGAAGCATCTTCACCAGGAACCACTTACTTCCACAAGTTGTCGAGCATTATGGATAAGAATGAAGCTAAATTAGGATTTGTTTTTTCAAGAAAGGCTGCTGGTAAACCAGCATTACAAACTGCTCGTGAAACATATCTTTCAAAGTTAAGTGGACCAAAACCTCAATATCTTATCAATTTATATAATAAAGATCTTGGTATGATAGTGAAGGAAAGAGAAAATTTTCTAAGGGTCGTTGATTTTAAAATGATGGAACTTACATTGAATGCTAGAAATGCAAACTATGAATGGTTTGTTGAGTCTAAGGGAACTTCCGTTGAAAGGCAAAATGATGTATGATACTACTCAAATATATACTGTGACTGAAGTATCTAAGATTCTAAAATGTAATCGTAATTACGTTTATAAGTTGATAAGTACCGGTCTTTTACCGGCATTGAAACTTGGAACACTCAAGGTGAGAAAATCTGATCTAGACAAGTTCTTATCCAAATATGTTGGATATGATATTACTGATCCAGAGAATATTAAACCACTCAATCCGTGATACACGTATGATACACATAATTTGTAATAACTCTAATAATAGGGTATATTTTATTATATCGTTGATAAGAAAGATAGTAATATCAACGGGTGCAAACTATGAAAATCATAAAATTACGGAGTGGGAATAACCCAAAATTTTTCATGAGTGACATATGATGATATTTCATTGTATTTGGTGACACATCATATCATATGTTTCAGTACTATCACCATTTCATGAGTAAATAGATATAAAATTGAAAGAATTAAGCAACTAAAGAATAATGCACCCTTTTGAATAACAAGTGAAAGTATAAACTTGTCAATCAGAAGGGTGCATTTTGTTTTTCGAGGCAAACAAACACATTTATCACATCGAATCATAAATTCGAAAAATCTAACTCATACTTATTCTTTATGAGTTCCAACATATGATTATAGTGGACGTCATCATCTGTAATTTTTATGACATAGAGACACTTTTTAAAAGTTTCAACATAAGAATCAATCTGAAGTTCCATTTCTGCGACTGCTTTTCTTAGAAAAAGGAAATGGAGCAAGTCAAAATGTCCTTTTGTTAGTGATATTCCAATGCCTTTCTGCGCATATTCAAGCGCTTTATCATGTTTGTCAAGCCTGTGATAATTGTATGAAATATGTGATAGAGACTTTATTACATATAAATCCTCAATTTTATCACTATATAGTGTGCTGTCAATAATAGTCAAAATATATTCGGAAATTTGTATGCTTTGTTCACATTGTCTCAGGTCTCCTAAGCAAGTCGCAGCAACAAGCAACAGCCTGATTTCAAAGGAGGTATAACGAAATGAAGCGAAGTTAGCAATATCAAAGTCTGGTATGGTTAATTTGATTGAATTTAATATTGTTTCAAGAGCCAATTCAATATGCCCTTGATATCGAACACTTGTTGCATATAGTAAACCATCGATTTGGTTAAAAATCAATGGATTAATTAAATCGATTTGATTAGAAGTATTCAAGGAAGTCATAAAATCTTCATGTATTTTTTTAATGTCATTAAACTTCCCGCGAAGCATCAGAAAATCCAATTTATCATAGAATTCGAAAATGAACTTGTTCTTATTATATGTATTGAACAGTTTGTGAATATCAGTTTTGTAAAATTGACTTAAATGAGCTAAAGTGTCATAACGAGGTATTGTATAACCATTTTCTAACTTTCTCAATGTATCTACATTAATTCCAATAGATTCCGCAACGAAAGATTGTGAATAACCGAGTGAATTTCTTATAGCTTTCATTTTCTTTCCAAATTGATTCAGATCATATGATTCAAACAAAGGTAACTCCTTCCCCGATTTCTATCGGGTATTAATTATTCCTATTTTATTATATCATATAAATAAGTTACAATAATAAGGGCATAATTTAATTGAGTATATAATATCTTGATTGTAGATTAAGGAGGCGATAACTTGCTATCTTTGTTGAAAATCGAACTGTATAAATTAGCTAAGTTTCGTAAAAACCGAATTGTTGTTGCCATGTTAATTGTATATATTTTTGCATCTATAGGATTTCAGTACTACCAAAGTAAAACCTATTTGAACGAAAAAGGAGCGTATTTCATACGACTGTCAGAGTATTCAGGAGTTAAGGCTGCAGCTATTGATGCTGAAATATCTAATCTTGAGTCTTTGAAGGGTGTCGTTGAACCTCGGATGAGTGATAGACTTGAGTTGTTCACCAATTTAACACGGGCGCAAAGTAATATTGGTTTTTTTATGCAAAAAGAAGAAAAGAGTAATGATGCTTTTATTGTTTACTCGCAAGTACATTTATTTCAGAGTCTTATCGATGCTCTTGAAAGAGATCTATTTACTGAAGAAGAAATTCTACAAAGAAATTATCATATTGATGATTTAAAACAAGATTTAGCACTTGCTGAGTATTGGAACACGTATAAAGATGAAGTCGTTCTAAATCCTTACACTGTGACTGGTGTTAGTGGATTAAGAGCATTTTTTTCATATGAAAACCTGTTTATCCTCACTATTTTCATTATATTCATCGTCTTGGATGTGTTCTTGATAGAGAGCTCAGGTGGAACCTATAAGCTGATAATGACTTTGCCTAAAAGCAGATTGTCGATTTATGTTTCGAAGGTGTTGACAATGATTATCGCATCGGTAATATTATTGACCGGTGCAATTTTGCTAAGGTTTAGTATTTCTGTAATAATAGGTGGTCTAGGGAATTGGGCTGATCCTGTTGTGTCTAGAGAAAGTCTTTACGGGCTATCAATTATAGGGAAAAAAGCGGAACCAATCATTATTTCAAGTTCAGAATATATTCTTAAAGGTTTTATTCTACTCAATAGTGTGATGTACTCATTTATTTTTATGCTGACTATGGTGGCAGTTTTGACTGATAAAGTAGATCAAACATTGTTTATTGTCTTTAGTGTTTTATTATTGACTTTTATCCTTGGGACACTTCTTCAGAAGACATCACCTGTTCATATGTGGTACCCTTTTATGGGATTGTTTGTCAGTGATGTCATTCAAGTGACGAAACAAACGAACTTTATACTTTGCAATGTACTTAATCTAATTTTGGGGGCTGTGAGCTTATTGATTGGTGGATTCTATTTTAAACAAAAAGACTTTACAGATAAACAATAGGAGGACGTTGATGAAAGGTTTGATTTGTTTTGAGTTAAAAAGAAGATTGCGTTCCTCTTTCTTCGTCGTAGTCATCATTGTGTTGATCATTGCAATCGTTATGGATATGGGAAAGGCGAAAACACTAAAAGATTCAAGATCTTTTGGAGATTATCCTGTCAGTTTGACGACCAATTCATACGACTGGATAGCAACTGAAACCGAAAAACGAAAAGCAGCATATTTAAAGGCTGTAGAATCTTTTGATTTGTTTTCAAATACTATGAAGCAAAGAGAGCAAGCGGCATTTGAGGATGATTACATTGAATATGCACGTCTATCCAGCTTTCATATGCTTTTGACTTATAAGATGTTTGGTGTGGGAAGTAGTGAAATAAGTGAAGCTGGAGTCGAGAGTGTCATTGGTGACTTATGGCAAGATGTCAGTGGAAATATCTCTTTTGAATCTGTGGACTTTAGACCCTTTTCAAGTTCGTATCCCGATCGTTTAGGTACTTACTTGACCGCTGCGAGGTTTTATCAAAGTATTTATGAAAATGAACTGCGTATCGAATATACAGATGAGAATACGACAGCATCTGTTCTTTACCGATATATGGATGATGTATTACCAATCGCACTATTATTTTTAGGTGTATTTTTCAGTTTTGAATCCATTAATAAAGAGAAAGAAAACGGTTCTCTGAAACTACTCATTACTCAGTCTATGCATCGTAGTAAAATATATCTAGCAAAATGGATCAGTGGTGTAATTCAAATCATGACTGCACTCTTTATTCCAATTTTCATAGTATTTGCAGCAATATTCATAAAGACGGGTAATTCCGGTCTAAAGTATCCGTTGCCATATCTTCAGGGCATATTTTCAAGAATTGTTCCAATCGCCAATTATGCGATGACATCAGAGGGTGGTGAACCAGCGACGCTTGCAACACGAGGAATTGGTCATATAGCAACTAGTGTTCCGATGACAAATATATGGATATTTCATCCAGACGTTTCGTATATGTCTCTTGCGGGCTACATCGTTTCCATTTTTATTTTGACACTTTTTTTCACTGCCTTTATTGTAGCGTTTGTACAATTGATCTCAACGGTTATCAATAATGCTCAGCTGAGCTTAGCTGCCACTTTGTCCTCTATGGGTGTCATAATCCTTTTATCGATACCATTCACACATGGTGAGCAGATCAATGTGTCTCCATTCACACTGTTTAGGCCAACACGAATCATTGAAGGACTTTATAATATTACACCACTCTCTTCCATAATCATTTTATTTTTTTCAACGGTTGTTTTAGTGATGGTTGGGTGTCAGATTTTTAAAAGGAAGGCCATATAATATGCGCAATATATTCTACAGAGCAATACCAATTCTATTAATGCTATTATTTTTAGTGGGCTGTAGTCAAAGTGCGACCCAAACGCCTGAAGTTCAGAATGTAAGGGAGGATTTGAATCCATTACAATTGCAACTACCAAGTTCAGGCGATCCTATAGTAGTCATAGAAACAGAGCTTGGTGTTATAAAATTTGTATTATTTGAGAAACTTTCACCACAAGGTGTTGATATCTTGAAAGGGTATGCCGATTCAAGCTATTACAGCAATGGTTCATTTGATCGAATCGAGCCCGGTACGGCCATTCAGATTGATTACAAATCAACTTTCCCAGATGATATGGATGATGCTGATAAGACCTACTACCCTCTTGAAAAATCACCAGAGCTTAAGCATATTAAAGGAGCCGTCAGTCTGATTTATCAAGTTGGAGAATTTGTCTCACCGAGTTTGGCTTTTATTGTTGGTGGGGATGTGAGTCAAGAAGAAATTGACCTAATGAAATATCTTGGTGAGGAATCCTATAGCAAAGAGATTATCGAAGTATATCAGAAAGAAGGTGGAATGCCAAGCCTCGATGGACGTTTCACTATTATTGGACAAGTATATGAAGGCTTTGAAGTGATAGAAGCCATCAATCAACTTCCAGTAAAAGAATCTAATGATAATAAACAGCATCACGTTCCATTAGAACCCATACCTATAAAAAAAATGAGCATTCAAATATACGAATAAACATTTGTGGAGGCAATGATGAGTCAGTTTGTTTTAGAAGTATCCAATTTGAATAAAAGTTTTGGTAAAAAACATGTTTTAAAGGATGTCACTTTTAATGTAAAACCACATGAAATCGTTGGCTTTATTGGTCCAAATGGTGCAGGAAAATCGACGACGATGAAGTGTATCTGTAATCTCATATTTCCGGATAGTGGTGTTATAAAAGTGAATGGTCATGATTTATCTAAAGACAGAGAAAAGGCACTGGCGTCTCAATCTGCACTGATTGAAAGCCCTGGGTTATATATGGATATGACAGGCCGAGAGAACATCAAACTAATTGCTGGTCTTAGAAAAATATCAAAGACACGCATTGAGGAAATATATGATTTTACTGAACTTAGAGATGCTTTAGACCGCAAAGCATCAGGTTATTCTATGGGAATGAAGCAAAGGCTTGCCCTTGGGATTGCAATCATGAGTAAGCCTAGATTCTTAATTTTAGATGAACCGAGTAATGGGCTTGATCCTACTGGAATCATACACCTTAGAAGTACACTTGAACACTTGATGGCGACTGAGGATATCGCAATTTTATTCTCATCGCATCAACTTGGTGAGGTGGAGAAGCTCGCGAATCGCATTATATGCATTAACCAAGGTAGGATGATTGAACCACCAAGTGCGCTGAATGAACAGTTCAGCTATATTTTTCAGGTCTCAAATCAAGCTAAAGCAAATGCATTAGCCCTGACTTGTGTACCTAAAGAAAAGATAAAGCTAATTGCTGAAGATGCACTGAGAGTTGAACTAAGTAATCACGAGCAGTTAGATGAAGTAATTGGATTATTTCAAAAGTCAAAAATTAAACTTTTAGATGTTCAAAAGGATGTAATGGACGTAGAATCTATTTATAAAGAGGTGTATGGTGCATTGTGAAAAATAATCTTTATGCTTTTTGTTTTTTTAAAAAGATCAATTTGTTTACCTTCGTGCTTACCTAGTGTACAATATAAGCACAAAAGTCAATGGAGGATGATCATATGGATTATCGAAAATGTCTAGAAAATTTGCTTGATAAAAACGAAGGGGTACTATTAACAAAAAACATAGTTGAAGCTGGAATATCAAAACAGTTATTAAGCAAATACTTGAAAAAGGGTTATATTGAAAGAGTTGCTCAAGGCGTATATTTATCAAAAGATGCATTTGAAGATGATATGTATGTTTTGCAAGCGCGAAGTAGAAAAGCTGTTTTTTCACACGAGACTGCACTTTACTTACATGATTTGACGGATAGAGATCCTTTGCAATATACAGTAACATTGCCATCAGGATATAACGCGACTAAGTTTAAAGATAAAGGTGTTTATGTCCATTTCATAAAAAGTGATTTGCTGAATCTGGGTGTAGAAGACGGAAAAACGCCATTTGGGAGAACTATTCGAATTTATAATAAAGAACGTACAATCTGTGACATTATTAGGAATAGAAATGTGATAGATCCCGCCATTCTTAATGAAGCTGTTAGAAGATATTTATTTTCGAAAGAAAAAAATATTCCTAAATTAATGCAGTATGCAGAAAAATTTCGTGTAGAGAAAATTATTAGGCAGCATGTGGAATCTTTAAAGTGATCCAGAATGGTGATTAAATTCTTGACTCCATTTTGACTCCAAAAAGTTTGATAGTCAAATTTTATTGTTAGTTATTTTTGATGTTTTCTAGTATTTTATAATGGCTTCATATCGTCTAGTTTTTCATATTTCAAATTTATTTTGGAGTCAACATGATTTAAATATTTTAATTTAAAATCCTTTCTTGAGAAATGGTTTCTCAAGGAGGGATTTAATACTTTATCCGCAAATATTTTTAATTGCGGATAAAGTTGAAATGATTTGATATAGATAAACAAATATAATAAAAAGAAACACATTATTAAAAAATACTTAATTTTGAATACCCTAGAGGAAGGATTCCGTTATGGATATTAAAACTGCCAAAGAAATTTTCGAAAAACATAATGGCATCATGAGAACAAAAGACCTAAGCCATCATCGTATATACAGTGTCTTTGTTAAAAAATTGATTGAAGAAGGATATGTTGAAAAAATAAAGTACGGTTATTATCAATGGAAAGATGATCGTTCATTTAGTGAAGTGGCAGTAATTGTACGACTTTTTCCAGATGCGGTACTTTGTATGGAAAGTGCCCTTCAGTTTTATGGCTATACAGATCGTACACCATCAAAATGGTGCTTGGCAGTTGATAAGCATTCAACGAAGTCTAGATTTAAAATTGACTACCCTATGGTGAAACCTTATTATATTCCGAAAGCTCAGTTAGAACTAGGTGTAGATGAGGTTTTTATTGAAGAAACTCAAATAAAAATATTCAATCGTGAACATGTGATTTGTGACTGCTTGAGGCATGAAAATAAAATGGATGTGGAGATTTTTAATAAAGCAATTCAGGCATATATAAAAGATCCCGAGAAAAATATCCCTCGTTTATTGGATTATGCAAAAATACTAAGAACAGAGACTAAAATGCGCAAGACAATAGGCGTGTGGCTATGAAGGATTTGGGAGCATCTATATTGACACGGTTAAAAAAGCAAGCTCACGAAACTGGGCTTAATTATCAAATGTGTCTACAGCTATTTTGCCAAGAAGAATTTTTGAGAAGACTATCATTTTAGCCTTACTGTAGTCATTTTGTACTAAAAGGTGGGCTTTTAATTTATACGCTTACAAATTTTCAAAGTAGAGCGACACAAGATATAGATTTTCTTATGCGTAAAATGACCAATGAAATGGATAAAGTTAAAAAAATAATGGGAGAAATTGTGAATATTTCTACAGAAAATGATTTTGTATCTTTTGAAGTTTTAGAGGCAAAAGTCATCACACAAGAAAAAGAGTATCCTGGTTTATCTGTTAAATTTGTAGGTCGCATAAAGCAAGTTAGAGTTCCGTTCTCGATTGATTTAGGTATGGATGATGTGATTGTTCCAGAAGCTGTTGTCCGGAGCTTAAAGACGAGATTGCCTGACTTTGAAGAACCTAAAGTATACACTTATTCCTTAGAAAGTACGATTGCCGAAAAATTTGATGCAATTTTAAAACGGATGGAAGGAACAAGCCGAATGAAGGATTTTTTCGACATTTACTATCTATCCAATATTTTTGAATTTGATGGACAGATGTTAAAAGATGCCATAAGGGGAACAATAACACATAGAGGGACATCTTATGACAAAAATAGTTTTTAGAGCCAATATTTGACGCTTTGATTCATGATAAAGAATTTTTTCTGAAGTGGTCTGTTAATCGTGGGATTTGGGAAAAAATCGATTAAAAAAGTGTTCGTTTTGACTCCAAAAATTCTGATAGTCAGTTTTTTCGCTGAAAATAGTGATAATTTTATTATGGGTTTATAAAAAGAATTTTGTATTGAATTAAGGTCCAAACAAAACTATTGTTATTTCAATTTAGTATGCTAAAATGAAATAAAGAGTCAATAAATTATTTCTTATTTCAATCTTGGAGGTATTTATGGAATATCGAGCTGGGCGTTATGTAACAAATTTATCAGGTGGCTCACAATATAAATCGTTTAAACCAAGTCCGTTGCCTCCAAATCCTGAGATAAAAATTGATTACGAAATAATGAATCTGGTTAGCGAATCAAATAGGGTTGTGGGTATTCTTGAAGGTAGGAGTACAAGTATTCCTAATGTCGATTTATTTGTTGCTATGTATATCAGAAAAGAAGCATTGTTATCCTCTCAAATAGAAGGAACTCAAGCTACTCTAGATGATATATTGGATCCAGACATTGATAAGAATATCAATTTGGATGTCACTGAAGTCCTTAACTACATTAAAACGTCAAAATATGGCGTAGAAAGACTTAAAACTTTACCGCTGTCAAATCGATTCTTCAAAGAAATACATCAAGACCTAATGGACACTGGTCGTGGAAGTGAAAAAGAACCTGGTGAGTTTAGACGCTCTCAAAACTGGATTGGTCCGGTTGGTAGTACTATAAAAAATGCTAGGTATATACCACCAAATGTAGAAGATATGAACGATGCATTATATGCATTAGAATCCTTTATAAACGAGGATCAAGAAATGGATCCATTCATTAAAGCTGGACTTATTCACTACCAATTCGAAACGATACATCCATTTTTAGATGGTAATGGTAGAGTAGGAAGGTTACTTATTCTATTGTTTCTTATAGAAAAAAGGATTCTAAGCCACGAAGTGCTTTATATATCATACTTTCTGAAGCGCAATCGTTATGAATATTATGAGCGTCTTATGGAAGTCAGACAAAATGGCAACTATGAGCAATGGGTGAAATTTTTTCTAAGAGCGGTTATTGATTCTGCTTCAGACGCGTTACAATCAATTGATAAAATCAACCAATTGCATATCAAAAATAAAGATTTAATTGAAAATGAGAATGTCAGATCTGTAGGAACATTTTTAAAACTGTTGGAATATCTTGAAGAACATCCGATTATTGATATTACTAAAGCCAGCAAAGACCTCGAATTAAGCTACAACACCATTTCTAGTGCAGTTAAGAAATTTGTAGAGATGGATATTCTTGTTCAGGAAGGTAAAAAAAGAAGAAATAAAGTCTTTGTATATGAAGCATATTTGCAGATACTGAGGAAAGACACTTAAGTTGATTCCCATTAGAGCGTCTCTTTTACTCGAGATGCTAACCAAATACGGAAATGGCAGTTCAACTGGATTTATCATTAACAACCCTGTGTTTTCAATTGCTACAACAACTATGCAGTTCCGAACTGCCAGACAGGTATCTGGCTACTCTCGGCTGTATTTATCATTGAAGCCATCAAATGTAGACTTAAATATTTGAAATTATTGAATGAAAGGCACAAAAATTAAGCTTTGAGTAGGTATGAAAAATAGAATTCACAGAGTGGGAGGAACAGAATAGTTGTTCTATCTATCGTTTTGTGTCAAATGATGATGTTTCGCTTATTTTATTTGATTCTAATATCACAATTTTGAAGAAAAATGGAGTCGATTGGATATTCATTTTTAACATTTGAAGAAATAAGTGAGTTTATTTTTATAGTGCTAATTTTCGTTGCAAAACCTGATGAGTTTGATATAATATCTTGACTTTTGCAGCAAAACCACAAAAAAATACCCTTGAACCCACTGGAAATAGTGTGTTTCAAGGGTTTAATTTTTTACGTTTTTTTGTAGGGTAACAGGTCTAAATTTTGGTTTCTGAAATGTTTTTTTTATCTGTTGAAGTGTTCTGATCTTCGTTGAAAAATCAACATTTGTTACGTCCCCGACATCTTTTAAAACTTCATCATAATAATCGTATAAGTAGTAGTTTTGGTCGACATTGGTACAAGTGCATTTTTTAAGACTTTCAATCATCTTTGTGATACTGTGTTTACCTTCTGTTATATGTTCAAGAATCCTTGCAAGTACAAGGGCAATGAAGCACGTAAGAAAGTGCGCTTTGATTTGACCTTCAGTTGACAAATACACGCAAACACAAAATATTATTGAACATCTCGAAAGAGTCAATGATGAAGCAGATCAAATAGTCATTAAACACATACCAAGCAGGCTTCTAAAAAAAATATATAAAGTTTATAATCATAAAAACTTCACGGTGAAAGATATATATAAATACTTTAGAGGCATACCAAATCTACATAAAATTGACACTGTCACCTATTTGGACAAAAGGAAGGCCATCATAGGATACGAGACAAATGACTATGATGAAAAAGAGTGTTTGGAGTTGACTGAAGCTGACTATTTAACTACCATGTTAGCTGTTAAAGAGGAAACTGAGATTGATCTTGCCATTGAAAAAATGTGGGACTATGCCAAAGAGCATGATTTAAAGCTTGAAGAGAAGATGTATGAGTTTATTTGAAGGAGGCCCTATGAAAAGAATAGAAGGATTTGACTTTGCACGCAGTTTAGCCATACTTGGTATGATGTTGGTGAACTATAAAATTGTATTTACTTATGGAATTGTTAAATATGAAGCCATTGGAAAGCTTATTGGAGTCTTAGAGGGGCGTGCAGCGGCAGTTTTTTTCATAGGCATGTGTCTTTTAATTGGAAGCAAATTTGAAAATTCAAGGGGCTTTAGGGCCTTGTCTGTCACAGGCAAAATGGCATTTAGTCTTTATAGGGATGATTATATTTTCAGGTACACATGTGGTACAATGGTCATGAGGTGGTATGTATGGCAGTAGCAGGCTTTGAAAGCGGAATTAAATCGGTAGAAACATTACAAAGGGCACTTGGAATTCATGACTATCATGAGTTTCATAGGGTGATTAGTGCGTTGGTAGCTGAGGGTAAGTTAAAGGCAACAAAAGGTGGGAAGGATACCAATGGCAAAATCCCGCCGCTTGCAAAAAAATACAGAATCATCGAAGAAAAAGAAGAAGATTTTTGTGAAGACTTGATTCGTGAAATTGAAATGAACTTTCCCTTATCCTTTAACCGAAGTTATTATAAGAATCACATAAGTCAGTATCGCGAAGACAGAGAATGGGTTCTCAAGATATGCGCTTATCACAATCGATCAGACCGGCCACTTTCAGAAGAAATGTCAATTAATGAGCGGATTTATGATATTTTTAGAATGGAAAAATTGGGAACGGACTCACGGCTGATTTCCATTTTTAAAAAATTAAACATTGATTTTAAAGACTTGAACTGCTATAAGACGCCAGAGCCTTTTATTTATTTTTCGAAACAAGAAAAGAGAGCTCATAAAATACTGATTGTCGAAAATAAGGACACTTGGTATACCATGAGAAAGCTTATGAAAGAAGGGCTGGGGCCCTTTGACACCATCATTTATGGTGAAGGAAAGAAGATTATAAGCAGTATAGAAGAAATTGAAGTTCATCAGAAGCAATACTTCAGAAATACAGAAAGTGACTATTATTACTTTGGAGATCTGGATGATGAAGGGCTGAATATATTCTTAAAGCTAAAAGAAAAAGTGAATCCCGTGAATATTGAACTTTGGAAAGACGGGTATCACGCAATGATAAAAGCTGCAAATGACCCTATGTGCTGGCGGAAATATAAGGTTCAAAAGAGCTTGAATCGAGATCAGATTTTCACGGTCTTATCATTTTTTTCGCATGAGGAATTAGAGAACATCGTATATAGATTTTCAGAGAATTTATATTTGCCGCAAGAGATCCTGAATCATAGAATACTCAAGAAAATGTGGGGGAAGTATGTACGAATTTTTGAATAATTTTCATAAACGTATGGAATTGGTTGCAATTCACCACTTCATGAATGAGATTGCAGTGGTAAAAGAAGGGTTGAGGCAGACAGCGCTTGATAAAAAAGAAGCCCTAAATCTGCTGATGCAGCTCTTGTGTTTCATTATGGAGAAGTCGCTTTTAGAGCAATCATGTACGTTAAAAGACATAGCCTCTTATCTCGAGTTTTTGCATATAGAACAGGCATTTGATGATCAGGGTGTGGATTACGATGAACTTGCAAAATACTTGGTGAGGGACGCCCTCCAAAACAAGGGGAAACCCTATTACTTTGAGTCTTATGATTTTAGCGGGCAAAACCCCACTTCTTATTTCATACGATTGATAGAAGATCGATTGGTTCAGACAGAAGGAAAAGAGGTGTTTAGTTATAGCCTGACAGCTCAAGGCTTTCAATTTTTGTTCAGCACGTTGGAAGTTGAAGAAGCTCTGCAGATGAATTTTGAACAATTAAGGTTAAAATATGCCATTCAGAAAAGAAATTTCGGGTCCGCTAAAGAAAGCGTAGATAACCTGTTTACACTCAATAAAAAACAAATTCTTAAAATTCAGGAATACATTCGTCAGATTAAAGAAGACATTGGTATGTTTTCTGCTCGGGATTATGAAGAAACCTATCGTACAACTTTTGACACCCTAAATGAGCAAAAGGAAAAACACGAAGAACTTTACAAGTTGATTTTGACGACGAAAGAGCAATACTACAGCCAGCATATGGAAAAAGAGACGATTAAGCTTGAAGAAGACTTAAGGCACATCGATTATATTCAAAGTCGGTTACAGCAATTGCTTGGAGAGCAACTCAAAATGTTCAAACAGCACCAGACACTCAGTGAAGTTTATAATGATGCAATTAGCAATATACTTTATATTGGTTTTGAAAACCGATTGAACATCGAGAAAGACTTATTGGAACCCTTTGAAGAAAACATCCAGGCGTTTGAGGGTATGGCGAAAATCTTGAAGCCTTTGTTTTTACCTAAAATGAAGCGAATTTTCAATTTTAATCTTGCCTATGCTGCGCAAAGGATTGAGGAAGAAGAAAACGACCTTGATGAAAAAACTATTTTTTTTGAAGAGCGATTTGATGAAGAGTCAGAGAGACTGTATCAGGAACGCATTGAATACATTCATGGGGTTTACGATGAAATTGTGACTCAAATTCTAATGGGCATTCGTGAAAATCCGATGAGTGGTGTCAAGTTGTCCTCCCTATTCAGCAGGGTAGAGGATGTTGACCTGCTTCGAAATGTTCTTGTACAACTTCACAATGATTATCATTTGGACATTAAAGCCATCCTTAAGGGAAGTGAATCCCATGTTTATACCCCTGGGGAGGATTTTGATTTTGGATATACACTATCTAGAGTATTAAGACAACATGAAGCTTTGAACACTTGCAATTCTATTGAAACTCAAGTTGTCTTCAATGAAAAGATTACCATTAAAAGTGAAAACGGAAAAAAATACTTGAGGTGTTTTGAAATGGAATTTTCAGACAAAAGGAGCCAATAAATGGATGAACAAATTGTCATTGAATTGGAACAACACAAAAGTGAACTGCATCAAAGCTATGTGATGGCCACAAAAATCGTATACTATCTTTTGGACAAGGGAGAACTCTCCATTGACGACCACAAAGAATTTTATTTGGCTTATAGTGATAAATTGATTCAGCAGGCAGTGGATGAGATTGCCGAGTCATTCAAGGTTTTGATTCGGAGATACAACCATGTTATATATCTGATGCCCAATGAAGACAATGAAGTGATCGGCATGAAGATGCAAGACTTAAGAAACATTGCAGGCTCTGTAAACACTAACATCACGGCTTACCTATCCATGTATATCATGACCCTTTTCTTGCAACTTTTCTATAATGGTGTTGGCGAAAGTTTAAAAACCAGAGATTATGTTAGCATCCGTGAGGTTGTGGATTTGATTTCAGACAGACTTGAAAAAGCATCCATGAAAGAACGTATTTTGGATGAAGAGGAAGACACGGGCTACAATGTTATTGCAATCAAGGAGCATTGGAGTGCCCTTCAAGAGGACGACGAATTTCATCGGTCCCGAAACAGTAAGTTCGGTTATGTTCGAAGTGTGGTTAAATTTCTTGAGAATCAAAAATTATTCATACAATACAGTCATGACAACATTAGACCTACAGCTAAACTGACAGCACTTATGGGCCACCAGTTCCTGGATCAGAACCGTAAAGAGAAAATTGAGCGGCTTTTCAGTGAAAATAGTGTGCTTTTGGAGGAATAGAGATGCCTAAATTAAGCAAGTTTCGTGTGGTGAATTTGACCTATAACGACACGAGACATATATATGACGAAACGTTTGATTTTAATAATGGGTCCAACGGTATGATGCTTCTTGCAAATGGTGGTGGTAAAACTGTTTTGACTCAAATGATGCTCCAACCTGTAATTCCAAAAACAGATTTGAAGACACGAAAATTCGCTGATTACTTCAAAAATAATCATAAACCGACCTTGCTCATGAGCGAGTGGATTCTCGACAGCGATGCTGGAAAACTCTTGACGGGTCTGGTGATTCAAAACCGGGTTAGAAGAAGGCGTGGACAGGATGATGACCAGGATGTTTTGCATATAACCACCTTTGTAATTGAATACCATCGGACAGAAACCTATAATATCCATACTATTCCAGTTGTTGAAAGAGATGCCCAGGGGCACCGACTGATGCGGACTTATGATGAAATTGTCAATGACCTGGACAAGCATGCCAGAAAATATAAAGATAAGGTTTTTGTTTTCAACTGGTCTGATTCCGCTGAAGCAAAGCAGAGGTATGAGACAAGACTTGGCATTTATGGCCTTGTTCAGCAGGAATGGCGTGAAACGATTTTAAAGATCAATAAGGAAGAGGCTGGACTGCAGTCTTTCTTTAATGATGCAAAAAAAAGTGAAACCTTGATTCAGAAAAAAATACTACCTATTATTGAGAATAAATTGAGTGATCGCAATTCTGAGAAGGTGGAAATCCAGTCCCTTGTAAGGAGCCATGCCCATCTGCTGGTGAAAAATGATCAAATCATAAGAGATGAGAGGATCTACAATCGGTTTGTGACTGAAAGCATACTCTATGAAAAAGAACTTTTGGGGTTAAAAGAAGCTGAAGCGTTAAGGGATAAGGCAGTAGACCATTTAAGTGGGCTATATTTAGGGTTTAAGAATCTTGCTCTACATGTACATGATGAAATTTCAAAGTTTGAAGCGCTTAAAAAAATCAACCGACACGAACAACAGACCATTAAGTTTGAAGAAGCAAGCTATGAGTATTATAAAAAATGGGATGATAATGCAGCAAAGATTGAAGAAGCGAAAACCCTTCAGCAAAAGATTTTGACTTTAAATGAAAAGCTCCAGGAGATAGCACATCAAAAAAATAGACAAGAAGCCATTAAACTCTACCATGCAATGGCAAAAATTGAAGAGGCGTTGAGGGTTAAGCAGGAAGAGCTCAGTATAATCTTGGAAAGCGAAAATGATTTTGAAATAGATGCTTTGATGAGCGTTCTAAATGAAAAATACGGTATAGAGATTGACCGTTTAACTTTATTGAAAGATGAATATATAGAGGAACTGAAAGGGTTGGATGAAGGCATTAAGTTGCTTAACGAACGGATAATTCGTTTAAACCAAGACATACGGGCAGATCGGGACCAGGAAATGGCTTATATTACCCGTATCCGTCAGTTTGAAGATGGTGTAAAGCAATTAAATGCGCAAAATCTTGACTTTAAATGGGAAAAGCATCCCCTTTTAAGTGAATATGATCCAGGACTTTTGGAGGCTTATCTTGTAGGTCTGCAGGCAGATTTAGACCGAATCCTTGAAGAAACCAAGGCTATGGAAATTCAAATTGAAACAGATGAACAGAATATTCTATCAAGCGAACAGAAATTGTCTAATGATAAAGTCGCGTTGAATACATTGGAAAATCGAGCAAGTAATGAAAAGAAAAAATTGGATGATTTTAGCGAAAAATATGCCGAAATCCAAGATTTATTGTCACAATATGGCGTTTTAGAGGACAGTCTGTTTCAAAAAGATGAAGTGGAATCCCAGCTGAAATCGATGATTCAAGAGCGAGAGTTAAAACATCAACATCTGGTCTTGGAGAAAGCCATTGTGACTCAGAGAATGGAAAGTTTAAAGGCTGGTCAACTTAATGCATTGCCAGAGGAATTTGCTTCTTTTCTTGAAAGTCATCAGATAAGATATGAATTTGGTTATAATTGGCTATTGAACTATCGGGGAGATGTGATTCCTGAAAGCCTTTACTTGGAACACTTCACTGTATTGCCATATGCCCTAATTATGGATGCTGAGGATTTGAAGCGGTTTAGGGACTTGATTAAAGCCTACCATCTGACCATGGTTGTCCCAATTGTAACCCATGAGTTTATTAAAGAGGTACTTCAAGGGATAGATGTAAGTTCAAACATTGAGGGTCTTTATTATCATACATCTTTTGACAGCAATTTAATGGATCGTGCGTACAGAGAAAAAGAAATTTTAAAATATGAGAATGAAATTGCTAAAATTGATGAGGACTCTGCCCTCATACAAGAAGGCATCGGACGAATTCGTAAAATTCGCTTTACCTATGATGCATTTCTTAGTGAATATGATTGGCATACAAAAGACCGTTTAAGCCAAGCTTATGAGCTGACTTTGGGTGAGATTAATCAATTAAGAAACACAATTGAAAACCGGACTCTTTTTATAACGGAGACAAGAGGGGCACTTGGCAGGAAGCGGAAAGATCTGAAGGAAAAAGAAGAAGCAGGTCGGTTTGCAGTTAGCCAGAGGAAGCAATACCTCCAGTTAAAGGAAGATTACCTGAAATTCTTGGAACTTACAGAACAGAAAAATCAGGTTCATTTGAGGCTTATAGAGAATGAGCGGCTATTGAGTTCTATACAAGTAGAAGCAGATCTTAAAAAAACAGATAAGGCCGCTTTAATCAATAAAACAACCAAGAATGATGACGTGTTGGAAAAGATTAAACTCAAACGGGCGAGATTTCAAGCTACAGCTGAAAAGAACTTTAATAAACATCCTTTTCACAACGAGACGATCGAAACTTTAGAGGCTAAATTTTTAGCTTATAATCAAAGCCATGGTCAAGTGAAGGATATTCAATCCCTTGTTGATGAATGGCAAAGACAGACCAGCGAAAAACGTGCGTTGTTGAGGGGACTCAATGTGCAGGAATCTTCCTATATTTCCGCATCTTATGATGCAGTTCTGCACAGGGAGTTGGTGGAAAGACTCCAAAGGACTGAAGAGGACCTAAAACAACTTGAAACTGAACATATAAAGTTACAAGCAGTGACTGATAACAAGCGCATTGACTTGGAAAAACTGAAAGAAAAGATTCTCGGTGAGTTTAATGAGGGTGCTTTGGCTTCGAGAGAATCCATTGTCCGGACAGATTTCAAGGAGAGAAAGCATGAAAATCAAGCCCAATATAAAGCGTATGATTCAGAAATTGCAAGGTTCAATAGTCTAGGGGCATCTATAAAGGCATCGTTAAATCGGCTTGAAGACGGTGCTGAAAATGAAATTCATGATGCGGAGCCTGAAGTGTTTTCCATTGAAATCACTGAAGCTGAAATTGAGTCGATCAGTGGTGAAATTGTAAAAAACCTCAGGCGATTGCGTAAATCTGTTGGGTCCATCAAACAAGGATTGACCGAGTTTTACAATAGGTTGAATGTAGAATTCAATCAGGAAAATGCTTTGCTTAGAAGTCTTTTCCAGAACTTGTTCAAGGGGGATAATTGTTATTCTTATGAGTTCACTAAAAGGGTTTTTGACCAGGCAAGGACATCCATTGATGTGATGCTTAAAAAGCATGAAACAGATTTAAAGAATGTTAAAGAATCTGAAGAAAAGTTGTACAACTTTGTGTTTGAAAGGGTTTCTACGGTATACGAGCAATTAAGAGAAATAGACAAGCATTCATCAATTGAGTTGAAGGACAAGTACCAAAAGATGCTATATATTGAGATGCCAAAGAAAGAGACCCTGGACGTTGTAAAACTCAAGAATTATTTAAAGACGATTATTAGTTATTCCAAACATCGGATTGAAGAAAATGAGGGTGGTGACCTCGATAAATATTTGGACAGTCACTTGAATCTGGACAAGTTGTTTGATGAGTATGTTCCAATTCGAAGCATTAAAGTCAGTATCAGCAAGATTGAGCAAAATAAAGTCTCAAAAATCCCCTGGGAAGCGGTCGGAAAAGTTTCTGGTGGAGAAGAGTTTGTCAGTGTGTTCATTTTATTTATTTCCTTGATGAGTTATGCAAGGGGGTATCAACTAAGCCGGAAACAATCTGGAAAGGTCTTGGTGATGGACAATCCCTTTGGACCGGTTTCGTCCGAGCATTTACTGGAGCCTTTATTTAAAATCGCCAAGACCTATGATGCCCAATTAATCTGTTTTACCCATATCAATACCAGTGCCATAACCAGCCAGTTCGATTTGATTTACTCACTTAGGGTTGTTCGGGATGCAGGAAGTTCTCAAGAGCATGTTGATGTGAAACTGATCAAAGACTTAAGGTCTGGTGACGAGTATTTGGAAAGTGGCCTGTTTGAAACCGGGGATGTAGAGCAACTGGAGATTTTTTAAGGTCACACTGAAATTTTAAGACAAAGGGACAGTTTATTATGCTTGAAGGACTGTCCCTTATTTTTTTTTGGGGGTCAAAAGGTCCATTAATTCATCACTGGAAATTGGCTTGCTATAATAGTAGCCCTGTATGGTATCACAGCCGATTTCGGTTAATATTTGAACTTGTCGTTCAGATTCGACACCTTCTGCCACCACTTCAAGTCCTTTGTGGTGTGCCAGTTCAATGATGGTTTTAGCTGTATATTGATCAAATTCATTTTCCGCAATATTATCAACAAACAGTTTGTCAATTTTAATGACTTCTGCTGGTATATGCTTAAAATAGCTCAAGGAAGAATAGCCGGTACCGAAGTCATCTAGAGCAATTTTTAGGCCAAGATCTTTCGCCTTTTTTATTATGTCTTCGCTGGCTTCTGAATGTTCCAGCAAAGTGGTTTCAGTCATTTCAAGGCAAATGTTTTTAGGTGTCACACCCGTTTCAGCAATAAGTGCTTTCAAATCATTGTAAAAATTGGGATGCATTAATTGGACTGGTGAAATGTTGATGTTAATGATAAAATTTTCATCTATTTTTGTATTAATTTCTTTTAGAATCAAAAATGATTCTTTTATAATCCACTTGCCGATTTCTACAATTAGCCCCATTTCTTCAGAAGCTTGTATCAATTGCAAGGGAGATACCCTACCTAATTTTGGACTAACCCATCGAATTAAGGATTCTGCACCAATAAATGATGTTGTAAGTTCTTTCTTATGGATGAGCAACTCATGTTCTACTTGCTTCCTCTTTTTTATGTTATTTCTAAGGTATAAAATTAAAATACTTTGGAGGACAATTATCATAGCGCCGGATAAAAGGTAAGGTAAATATCGGATTAGAGGACTTTCGAGTTTATTAATCAAGGTGACATCACTAGGAAGCGCTTCCAAATTTAAGTTGAACGCACTTGCGACATTGTAATCAATAACTTTAACTAAAATAGCCGAGAAGTCCCCCGCCTCTAAGCCACCTTGCTCACGGAGTGAGAGTGCAGGTGGGGGATGAATCGGCTTGTTTTTGACC
>NZ_JAFBDT010000029.1 GCF_016908355.1 Fusibacter tunisiensis
GAGCAAGAAATATTTCTAGCCAAAACATTTGGTTGTGTTCGCTTTGTCTATAATAAAATGCTATCAGATCGGATTGAGTACTATAAAGAGACTGGCGAAAGTTTGAATAATACGCCTGCTCAATACAAAAAAGAATTTGAGTGGCTAAAGGAAGTAGATAGCTTAGCCCTTGCAAATGCACAGCTTAATTTGAACAAAGCCTATAAGAATTTTTTTCGAGATAAATCGGTTGGATTTCCAAAATTCAAATCAAGAAAGAGCAACCATCGAAGTTATACAACCAACAGCGTAAACGGAAATATAAAGTTAGAAGATGGTAATCTGACACTTCCAAAGCTAAAAGCAGTTAAAATCAAACAACACAGGGAAGTACCTAAAAATTATAAACTAAAATCAGTAACAATCAGCAAAACACCAACAGGAAAGTATTTTGCAAGCATTCTGTATGAATACGATAAGGACATAGAGCCTGTAAAACCAGAATCATTTTTAGGCTTGGATTACTCAATGAAAGAACTGTTTATAACATCGGATGGTGTGTCAGCGGAGTATCCACGCTATTACAGGTTATCGCTTGAAAAACTGAAAAAAGAACAAAGGAAGCTATCCAAATGTGAAATTGGCAGTAATAACAGAAACAAACAACGCATGAAGGTCGCAAAACTCCATGAAAAAGTAGCGAATCAGCGAACGGATTTCTTGCACAAAGCATCGAGGCAGATAACCAATGCCGTTGATGCAGTATGTATTGAAGACCTTAGCATGAAAGGCATGTCACAAGCACTCAATTTTGGTAAGAGCGTTTCAGACAATTCATTTGGAGCGTTCACATCCATGCTCGATTACAAACTGAAAGAGCAAGGAAAGCAACTTATAAAGATCGACAAATGGTTCCCAAGCTCAAAAATGTGCAGTGGATGCGGTCAAATAAAGGATACCTTATCACTCTCAGAGCGCACCTATCACTGTGAGCACTGTGGTCTAATTGTAGATCGAGACTATAATGCAAGCATCAATATTAGAAACGAAGGTATGCGTATATTATCAGCATAAATTATAAAAGAACCGTGGGGCACACGGGGATAGCTCGCTTATGCTGTAGCCATTAGGCTATTCGAACGAGAAGCCCCCACTTCTTAAGTGGTGGGAGTATGTCACGATGTGTATTTTCAATGACACCTATCTGTTCAATAGGTGTTCCGTTAAAAATGCTTAATGCAGTTTCAGCAGCAATTTTACCCTGTTCGAAAAAGGAAACAATCTCACCGCCAATAAGGCCATTGTCTAGGCCAAAATCGTATAGGCAAAAGATAGGTTGATTTATGTTTTCAAAAACGATTGATAAGCCCTCTTTGAACGAGAGGGTGTGACCGAATATTGTGTTCTAATGGCATTTGAAGTCGGTGTGGTATCAAATAATGCAACCACACGATTGGCATTGGGTGTGAGTGTCCTCGCCAAATCGATGGTTCCTTTTAAAGAAACAGATTCATAAATGCCAGTAATATTCCTGTCTGCACTAACCTCTTTTGCAAAATCCACGTCATTGATTCCCAAGAAAATAATTGGCAAACCATCAAACAGATTTTTATTGTCAACCACAAAATTCAAGGCATTGTCGTCTCCAACAATTATCAAATCATAGGGCGCCGAATTTTTTAGTTTGTAGGAAATAGAATCCTTAAAGTGTTTCATGTTTTCTGGTGTATAAAATCTTTTGCTATCCATAAATTCGATGTCAAGTGTAATGTTTTTTTCATCAAAAACAGATTTTATACCATCAACTTGATTGAAAAAAGTTTCAAAACTTGGAGAATATGCGCTTATAAATAATACATTTTTGCTTGCGAGTTTATTTTCTTCTAAGACACGTTCAGAAAACCCCAATGCGAAACATGAATACATTGATAAAAAAATAACAGTGAGGATTGTGATTTTTTTCATAGCGCTCACCTCCAATAGGTTTGATATACCCTAAAAGTATTGGAAAGAATCAGTTAACGCCACCAATTATAAAACGTGTTTTGAAAGTTCAATTCTTGATAGTATCTGATTTTCGTCAAAAACAAATTTCACCACATATGAACCTGTAATATAGGATGTTACAAGGGATCCGTCGTCATATAGACCTTCCCCTTCAGGATCGTCAACTGTAATTTCAGAATCAGCTTCTCCCAAATGCGTTTTTACTTCTTCTAAAGTTGAACCGGGTGCAACGCCATAAATGCTGACTTCTGGTACCACGGAAATAAGGATAAGGCCATCATCGTCAAATAGATATAGGATTGAATCATTATAAAGGCCAGGACCACCCCAATAGTTTGTGGTCTCAAGTTTGTTATTATAAAGTGATTTAATTTCATCATACGTGGATTTAAACGCGCCTTTTACGGAAGGAATTTCCCCATCAAATGCAGCCAGTAAATTTGCTCTTAAGACCTTATCCTCGTAGGCGTCATTGTCCATACAATACCAGCCAGCAACCCATCCAATATAGTCCTCTGTTTCAATTCTATACCATTGTTTGCCATTGCCTGCATCATATATTTCTAAACGTTCATGAATGGTATTTTCTTTTAAAACACCAATTACATGACTTCCTAAACTATGACTTTCTCTAACATTTAAAGCATCTGCTAATACGCGGACATAAACCGTTGTTTCTACGGGTTCTTCTTCCACGACAACAACTGGAGGGGCGTCTTCAGTAGTTGAACTTGTAGAATCGGTTGGTTCTTGCTGGGAATCTTTTGCGCACCCAATCGAAAAGACAATAACAAATAGTAGCATTATCAATAATTTCTTCATAATTTCCTCCATTTCAATGTTTTCTTACTATTAATTATATAGTATACAATTAACAAGAGCGATGCAAAAAAATTATTTACTTAACGATATTATTTTATTAATGATTTTTTTAGGTGGCGTTTTGCGTGATAAAAAGTTAAAATTGTAAAAGAGTACAATTGTATCTGTAGAGGGAGTGCATATATGCTGTTTACGAGTGTTACTTTTATTTTGTTTTTTTTACCGTCTTTAATCTTTTGTTATTTTTGTGTTCCAAAGCGATTTAGAGGGGTTCGTAACTTTATCCTTATGGGATTTAGTTTGTTTTTTTATGCTTTTGGTGGGCCCAAATACTTGGTTTTAATGCTGGTTTCTGTGTTGATTAATTACTTGGGTGGGCTTGGGATCACTTATTTTAAGCGTCAGGCCCAAAGGAAAAGTATTCTGGCTCTAACGGTTATAGGTAACTTGGTACTTTTGGGATGGTTTAAGTACGCTGGGTTTTTATCTGAAATCATTAGACAGTTTAGTGACCGTTTTCCAGAAATTCAAGTGATATTGCCAATTGGTATTTCCTTTTACACCTTTCAAAGTATGTCTTATGTGATTGATGTGTATAGGACAAAAGCAGATGTTCAAAAAAACCCATTAAAATTGATGCTATATATTGCCTTGTTTCCACAGTTGATTGCAGGACCAATTGTAAGATACACAACCATTGCAGATGAAATTAACTTGAGACACGAGTCACTTTCAGATTTTTCTGAAGGGATTATACGGTTCATGCTGGGATTTGGGAAGAAAATGATTCTCGCCAATGCAGCAGGCGAGATTGCAGATGGAATTTTTGCAAGTTCGATGGGGACAATGACGATGTCGCTTGCTTGGGTAGGGGCACTTGCATACACTGCGCAAATTTATTTTGACTTTTCCGCCTATTCAGATATGGCAATTGGATTGGGCCGAATGTTTGGATTCCACTTTTTAGAAAATTTCAATTATCCATATATTTCAAAGAGCATAACTGAATTTTGGCGACGTTGGCATATTTCCTTATCAAGCTGGTTTAGAGATTATGTTTATATACCACTTGGTGGAAATCGGTGCACCATTATGAAAAATATAAGAAATATTTCAGTTGTTTGGTTGTTGACTGGCTTATGGCATGGTGCAGCATGGAATTTTGTGGTATGGGGCATTTGGTTTTGTTTGTTTTTACTTGGTGAAAAATTTATATGGGGTGAAGGACTTGAAAAATTACCCCATAGTGTTCAACACCTTTACACCATGCTGA
The DNA here is from genome assembly GCF_016908355.1 of Fusibacter tunisiensis. Lineage (GTDB taxonomy): Bacteria > Bacillota > Clostridia > Peptostreptococcales > Acidaminobacteraceae > Fusibacter_D > Fusibacter_D tunisiensis. Next base: position 4,082 of record NZ_JAFBDT010000029.1, read on the forward strand.
TTGTAATCTTAAGCTGGGTCATTTTCAGATCGCCAGATTTGACCAGTGCAATTTCATATGCAGGTGCTCTGTTTGGTGTTGGCGTTAATGAAATTTTTGATGGCCGAACAGTTTACTATATCCGTCAGTATTTACCAGAATGGATTCTTTTTGGTGTTGGTGTATTTCCAATCTACAATAAAATACAAAAAAGGATACCTCTGTGGTTATCGGCTGGGTTTGCATTTGCGGTATTTTTTATTGGGTATTTAAAACTTGCTGTGGGCTCGTTTAATCCGTTTATATATTTTAGATTTTAAGGGGCATTTTAATGAAAGAACAAAACAAAATTGTGCATGTCTTGGTCATTTTGATCTTTATGCTTTTTATGACAATAGGTGGGCTTGTAACTGTTATAAAACCTAAAGAGACTTATTCGTATTTTGAAAACAGATCTTTACAGCAAAGACCTGTACTTGAAAAGAATGGATTTTTAGAGGGCCAGTATTTTCAAGATTTGGAATCATATTTGGCCGATCATACTGCACTTAGGACAACACTGCTCAAAATTGAGACGTTAGTGGATTTACATTTATTAAAAAGGCCAGTTGTAAACGATGTTGTGGTAAGGGATGACGTTTTATTGCCTAAATTAAGACATACATTTTTTGACGCGGACAGCTTGGAAAAAGAAGTCATTGAGTTTACGGGTAGATTGGCTGAATTTGATGCTGTGGTTAGAGCGTATGGAGGTACTTTTTATTATGTGGGTGTGCCTTGCCAATATGCCTATTTTGAAGATCGGTATCCATGGTACTTAGAAAACAGAGCCGACTATACGGCTACGGTTTTATCAGCTTTTACACGAGAAATGGTCAGCCAAGGTGTGAATTTCATAGACATGGGACACATTATGGAATCAATGGGTAAGCCTCAATACTTTGGCTCCTTAGTGGACAATCACTATGGACTTGAAGGTGCATTTTCCACTTACAAGGAGATTGTGATGCGTATTAATGAGCAGACCCAGCATGAACTTGTATTTCCTTCAGATGAAGACATTGTTTTTGTAGACTTGCCCAATACTTATATTGGGTCACGGGAACGTAAACTTTTAAACTTATATGGATTTGATGAACCGCTTAAAGTAGCATCTTTTAAAGACCCAATAGCATTCACACGGATGGACAATGGGCTTGAAACGTCTCCAGCAGTTTATTATATGCCAAGTTCTGAATTTGAACCCGTTTTGTATGGCCTCTATATGGGTGGGGACATTGCTGAAACGGTTATAAAGACCAATCGGCCTGAATTGCCAAGCGTGTTGATCTATGGAGACAGTTTTACAAATGCAGTAGAGGTGTTGGCTTACTATAGTTTTGATGAAATGAGAACCATAGACCTTAGACATTATAATGAGATGACTTTGGCGGCGTATGTTAAGCTTTATAAACCTGATATTGTTATAGGCATACGAGATTATGAAGCAATTATTTTGAAAGAGGGCAATGGAAATATTTTGGAGAACTGAGGTGTTCACATGGAAAAAAACCGGTTTATAATTGGGCTCATAATTATTTTACTTGTTACAACAGTCTATTCAATTTACAATACCAATGACCTAAGAAGCAAAATTGATAGGTTAAACAGTCAAATCAACACTCAGGAAAGTAGGCTCCTTAGTCAGATTTATGGAATTGAAAACCTTGTAAATGAAATTGCTAAAGATAACGAATGGTACGAAGAACCCATAAGGCCACAAATTTTATTTGAAGACGAAATACCAAAACTTAAACTTGAATTCAAACTGAAAGAATTTGAAAAAGACAGCAAGGTGACTTTCCACATAAAAGACTTTTATTCAGAAGCCTTTGAAACATATGACGTTTCAGAAAATGGAACTGGTATTTATGCCTATGAATTTACGGATATTGATACAATCTCTCCCATCATTGACTTTGAAATCAACCCAATCTCAACAGGAAACTTGTCCTTTGAGACGGGCGGTAAGGCGCCATATGCGACGACGCTGGCCTACTTCATATCTGTTGAAAATGGCGACCAAGTGCGCGTTTCTGACACGTACTATGTTTACATGGATGAGCTTTCATATCCCTTTTTTCAACCAATAGGTGGGGCGATAGATGTAGATGTGGAAAATGGTCTTATTCACACCTTGCTTGATTCCAACGTTTATAATCCGAATGAGATGTATTATGCCATTTATAAGATTACCGTTCAAGCATACAAGGATCTAAAACTTGTTCAGTTTTGGACATTGCCAGAAGAGCGTGAAGAAGGTCAATTTATACATTATAGAGACACGCTTGAAATTACCGAAGATTACGACAGTTTATTTGTTGAAGTGTCTTATGTTGGGATTGATTCAGTGCATAGAGTTGTGCATCGCAAACGCATTGGTGGAATTGACTAAAGGGTCAACTTTTCAACATGACTGAATTTTCAGAAAATTACTTGTCTTATGTTAAAACTTAAATTATAATGGTCTCAAGAGTCGTGGTATTACCACGAGGAAGGAGGCCATTTTTGCGTTTGCTAGCAGAAGAACGTGTGGAAAGAGTGCTAATACAGGCCATTCTGGCAGGTGACTATACTGTTGGAAACTATCTCCCACCTGAACGGGAGTTAGCGGAAGAAATGAACGTTTCTAGACCGGTTGTCCATAAGGCAATGATTCGGCTTGAGGGTAAGGGATTGGTTCAAATCATACCCAGACAAGGCGTGCGGGTGATGGATTATCGTGAATTTGGAAAATTGGAATTGTTTGAAGCCTTATATGAAATGTATAAATGGAAAATTGATGTCTCCATTCATCATTCCATTTTGACATTTGTGAAGGATACCCTATTGCATGTACTCTTGGAAAATCAGCATGAATTCACAAAACCTTACAAGCAGAATATGTTATTTACTGAAAATGAAGATTTTTTTAAATGGATGCACCATTATGCCATGGCGTCGGAAAACCTCATTTATGCAATGCTTTTTAATGAATTTAAAAAAGGCATTGTCAATGTAAGCACATTTTTACTTTCTGAAACTGAGGTTGACTATCAAAAATATAGGCATAGAATTGATGCTGCAGTTCAAGAGAGGGAAGTGGAAAAAATCAAAGAATATGTGGAAAATTTATTTGAAATCATAGAGGTTCATTGGATTAGGAGGTGCGAAGATGAAGCTAAATCCAGCCGTTAAGTCATTTATAAGCGCCTTTGTTATTTTGCTGGTACTTTTTATAGTAACTGGAATTTCACTTTATGTGATTCCTGGTGCCAACAGTAACTGGGCGTGGCCACTGGCTTCTATACTTGTTCTAGGCAGCGATTCTGGGGGAATGATTATAGCCATAACCATTTTTTTGTTGATTATTGGGGGCGCTATACATATTTTAAAAGAAACGGGCCTAATAGAAGGTGTTATCTCGGCTACGGTTTTAAAGTTTAAAGACAAGTCTTTTTTATTGATGGCACTTCTGGTGCTTCTGTTCATGAGCATGGGGGCATTTGTAGGTGTGTTTGAGGAAGTTGTTCCGCTTGTGCCTCTAATGATATTGCTTTCTAAACGTATGGGATGGGATGACCTGACTGGACTTGGCATTAGTATCTTGGCATGTGGCCTAGGATTCGCTGCAGCTGTATCAAATCCTTTTACCATCGGCGTGGCCCAACAACTTGCAGACCTACCTATGTTTTCGGGCGCTCTATTGAGAATGGGGGTTTTTGCAACAGTTTATACAGTATTGTTAGCGTTTTTATGGACCCGTTCAAAACACATTAAGGGCACTGTGCTTGAAGAGGACGACTTGTCAGATCTGCTTAAGACACATGTGCCTCAAAATGCTTATGTCTTTTTTGTCGCCTTAATGGTGGGCATGGCGATTTTTATTACAGCCTCTCCATTTGTAAGTTTTTTAAGAGATATTAGTTTGCCTGTGATTGCGCTTGTTTTTCTTATCGCTGGACTTGGTGTTGGTATGATGGCAAATGGCAGTTTGAGATGGGTCTTTAAGACTTATTTAAAGGGCGCGGTGGACATGTCACCTGCAATTGTTTTAATTTTACTTGCGACAGGGATTAAGCATTTGATGGTAGAAGGTGCGTTACTGGAAATTATATTAGAGGCTATGGCTGAAAATTCTACAAATTATGGAGCTTTTACATCTATATTGATTGTTTTTGTATCTGTTTTAGGGCTTAATTTTTTTATTGGATCGGGGAGTGCCAAGGCTTTTATTTTGATGCCGGTTGTGGTGCCAATGATGGACATGATTGGTGTTTCTAGACAACTTGGCGTTTTGGCGTTTCAATTTGGAGATGGATTTTCCAATGTTTTATACCCTACAAATGCAGTTTTGCTCATAGCACTGGGAATTTCGGGTGTTGGTTATGGGAAATGGTTGAAATTTATTTTGCCAATACAGGTAATCCTATTGATACTTTCTGTGGCTTGGCTGTGGCTTGGCTATCAAATCGGATATGGGGGATAAGGGGGTACGTATGCAATTCGACTTAAACAGTGTTTTTTTATTTATTGTAGCAGGTGCAGTAATTGTATTTGTTTTGATGCAATCAGCCTATTTTCTTTATAAAGCCTTGGTGGAAGCCAAGCGAATTGGTATAGACGCTGAAGTCTTAAAGAGAACAATGAAATCAAGCGCGGCTTTTACTGTGGCACCGGCAATTTCTATACTTCTTGGGGTTATATCCTTGTCTAAGTTTTTGGGCCTGCCACTGCCTTGGTTAAGGCTTAGTATACTGGGGGCCTTAACCTATGAATTGACAGCAGCAGCTTCAGCAGCATCAACTGTTGGCGTATCTGTTACAGAGGCAATACAAAGTCCAACAGCCTATACAACAATTGTTTGGGTAATGACACTTGGCATTATTCCCAGTTTGATTTTAATCCCATTATTTTTGAAGAAAATTCAAGGGGGGATTGTATCGCTTAAAAAAAGGGACCAGGTCTGGGGCGAACATTTTATGACGGCAATTTTCATGGGAATGATTTCTGCTTTTCTTGGTGTTGTTTTTGCCACAGTCACTGAAGGGATTAGAGGTTGGATTCCTGTCTTTGTCTTAATTTTCTCGGCTGGTGTGATGTCGGTGTGTGGTCTGTTTATAAAAAAATTCAAACTTAAATGGCTTGAAGATTATGCCCTTCCCTTTAGCATTATTGGTGGTATGGCATTTGCAGTTTTCATTACCCAAGTGGTTCGATAGGAGGGACGTATGGGAAAAAAATCTTATGAAGCACAAATTCATGTTTATGGACGCATATGGATGCTGACTGCACTTTTTATGATGCTAATGGTTCCAACGCTTATATGTACTTATTATGATGCTTGGCCGACGCTTTCTGCTGTGGCTAAAGGTCTTTTAGGTGTCGCACCTATTTTTTGGACTGTGGCGGTTATTGAAGTAATTACCTTTACACCAATGCTTGGGTCTGGAGGCGCTTATTTGGCATTTGTAACGGGCAACCTGACGAATCTAAAAGTGCCTTGTGCCCTGTATGCCATGGAAAATGCCAAAGTGAAGCAGGGAACGCTTGAAGGGGAACTTATTTCCACCATTGCCATAGCGGTGTCATCCATTGTAACGGTTGCCATTATTGCTATGGGTGTATTTCTTTTGGCGCCACTTACACCAATTTTAAATTCAGATCTTTTAAAACCGGCCTTTGACAATATATTACCGGCCTTGTTTGGTGGCCTTGCTGTGGTATATGTGAGTAAAAATTGGAAAATTGCCATTACGCCACTTATTTTTATGATTGTTTTATTTGTTGCGGTGCCGTCGCTGGCCAGTTCAGTATCTGTTTTGGTACCAGTTGGCGCACTCATTGCCATTGGAATGGCAAGATTTATGTATAAAAAAGGACTTTTATAGGAGGCGGATATGGGTTATTTATTAATTGGATTGGCACTATTTGCTGGTATACTATTGGTGAGAGCCATGCTGTTTAAACCTCAAAAGGAACCAAATCAAGTATTTGAGGGGAAACCCAAAGATGACACTATAATTGCCAACCACCTTTCTCAATTGATACAAGTGGAAACTGTATCTTATGATGACGTCAGTCAAATTGATTTTAGCCAGTTTGATAGGTTTCAGCAGTTGCTTACAAAACTTTATCCTAAAGTTCATGAAACCTGTGAGCTTTCTAAACACGGAAGAACAGGCGTTTTGTATAAATGGAAGGGCAAGAGCGATCAAAATGTAACGGTATTAATGTCGCACTATGACGTAGTGCCTTGTAATGAAGCCCTTTGGACAAAAGCACCATTTTCAGGCGAAGTAGACGGGACCTATATTTGGGGGCGTGGAACACTGGATACAAAGGGGACACTTTGTGGCATTATGGAATCTGCAGAATCTTTGATTTCAGAGGGATTTGTTCCAGAAAACGATATATATTTATCTTTTTCTGGAGATGAGGAAATTAGTGGCCCTTCTGCACCTGCTATTGTGGCATTTTTGAAATCAAAAGGCATACGGCCGGCTTTGGTTTTGGACGAAGGAGGGGCGATTGTAGAAAATGTTTTCCCTGGTGTCGCGAAACCTGTAGCCGTAATTGGGACTGGTGAAAAAGGGTATATGGATATTCGTATGATGATGGACGGCAAAGGGGGTCACTCGTCTGCACCGCCAGCACATTCTTTGGTTGGTGCCTTATCGAAAGCGGTTGTGAACTTGGAGAAAAATCCCTTCAAGGCCAGATTGACCCCACCTGTTGTTGAAATGTTTAAAGTGTTGGGCCGTCACAGCACATTTGGGTATCGAATTATTTTTGCAAATTTGTGGTTGTTTTCGCCTCTGTTGAAAGTACTTTTCACGAAACAGGCTGGCGAAATGAACGCTTTGATTAGAACCACCACAGCTGTTACAAAAATGGAAGGCAGTAAAGCTTTTAATGTACTGCCACCTTTTGCAGAAGTGGGTGTCAATTTTAGACTGATGCCTGGTGATTCGGTGAACACGGCCAAAAACTATGTTGAATCGGTTATTGGCAATTCAGATATAAAAATTGAAGTTGTTGAATCCAGAGAAGCTTCACCGATTTCTCCAACTGGAAGTGAAGGTTGGGAGGCTGTAAAGGGTGCAATACACGAGACGTGGGCAGATACAATTGTTTCACCATACCTCATGCTTGCTGCCAGCGATTCAAGGCATTTTTGTGAAATTTCAGAGAATGTTTTGAGGTTTTCTGCTATGCCTCTCTCAAGTGAAGAACGTGGGTTAATCCATGGCAATGACGAACGAATCCGGATAGACAATTTGGTTTCCACAGTTCAGTTTTATGAGAATTTGATGAAGAAACTATAGAAAATTTAGGAGGAGACTTGTGAACAAATGGAAAGTATCACTACTGATCATTTTGACACTGATTATAAGCGGAAGTCCGGTCTATGGGAATTCGGGACCCGTAACCTGGTTCCAGTACCCCGGATTTTCCATAATCACCATAGACGAATCAACGCCGATTGCCGTGATAGAAGAAGACTTGCATTTCGATTTCTCAGAAAACGAACAGAGTGATTATTCCCTTGTAGGCGCTGTAAGTGCTCAGTATCGGATGAAAAACACCAGTGAAACCCGGATTAACGGCAAAATGGTTTTCCCCTTTATCAAAAATATGTGGGGAATTGAGGAATACCCGGTTCAAGTCTTGGTGGATGGAACCCCCATCGAGTATCAAATCCATTATGGAGACCTTGTTGGGTCCATTGATTCTAACGGAGACTTCCAAGAATCCATCGAGCTCCAGGAAATCCTTGAGTCCATTTCAGAAGAAAAATATGAGCCAGAGAATTTTGAGTATGGAGAAGTGGGTACCCTTTATAGGATTCATCTGGAAACAGATCGGGAAGAGAGTTTGCATGTAAAGGCAAATTTTTCAACTGATATGGCAAATTCAAGGCTCCTTACCAAAGGTATTAACAGTTACGCATATACTCAAGAGACCAATGCGTTTAGCGTGGGAACTTGGGTGGATAAGGAAAAGAGAACCATGGAAATCTACAGCCTTGATGAAGCCTTTGAAATTACAGTTAAAGGATTTGAAAGTGGCGCATCTGATGCTGCGGAAGTCACCGATTTTAGGGTTGACATTGAAGTGGTGGAAATGGACATTGAAGCCTATTTAATGGATTTTGTTGATGCGGATAGGAATCTATATGGCGAGACCGTTTATTTTAAAGCCTTGGATCAAGCCTTGGAAAAGACCTCATTTGTCAATGAAGAAGACCTTACAAGTGCATTGATTGCACCCCGTTACGTACTGATTGCATATGAAGTCCCATTTGACTCTATGGAAGAAAAAACAGTTGAAGTGAGATACGCCACACTGGGGAGCATGGACCGGAGAGAAACGGTAAATCCTACGTATACCTATACTTACTTTCTACATCCTGCTAAGTACTGGAAAGATTTTCGAGATTTAACCATTCGAATTACACCGTCTGAAGCTTATCCTTATGTCTTGGAAAGCAATTTGCCATTAACAAAGGGAAACGATGGTATCTATGTTGGCACTTTCGAGACGCTTCCTGAAGAAGATTTCAAATTTACACTTTATGAAAAGGAAACAATAACGACATCGGACAAAATTAAGAATTCCTTGGATAAGAATATGTACTTTCTGTTGACTGCTGGTTTTTTGCTGTTTTGCGTTCTGGTCTTAGTGGTCTTTGGATTGATTGTCCGTAAACTGCTTTTGTGGTACAGCAATCGTATTAGGAAATAGTGAGGTGTAAGATGGTCGAAGTTGTTGTGAATAAAATCAGGGGCTTGTTTTCATAGAGCCCTTCATCTGATTACAATAAGAATGTTGTAAAAGCACTCAGAGAAATTGGTGGAGGTAAGTGGAATCCAGATAAAAGGGTTTGGACCTTTCCACCATGTAAAATGAATGACCTAATGGACCTTAAGAATAGAATTCAAGATTTACTGAAGAAGAGCCCATCTGTTCAAAAGAAAAAATCCACAATCAATCCCTATACCAAGCCTAAATTGATCCCCCAAGTCAATGTACATGTAGATTATGAACTGGGGATGGTTTTGATCAAACAAGGCAAAGGCAGAAAAGATCGCATTACATCCCTGTCCGAACGATTGATCATTCAACTGAACCACTACAAAAAACTCTATTTTCCTAGAGAATACATGTTTGAAAATCCCATGCGAAATGGCCCAATTACAGAAAGGACACTCCAAAAAGTATTTGAACAAGCCTGCACCAGGGCTTGCATCACCAAAGTCGTTTCCTTTCACAGCATGAGGCACTCCTTTGCCACGCATCTTCTTGAATCCACTAGATCGCCTGGAATAAGTAAAAAGACCTCATATTTTCTGAATTATCATTCAATAATGCAACTCGCATCATTAATACCACAAATAATATGTTAAAATAAAAATATAACAAATACAGGTTAAAATTGAATGTATAAAGGAGGCCGAGTATGTTTACGTTTATTTTCCAAATGGTAAATTTATTCATTGTATTGGGACTGATTTTGGCAATTCCACTGTTCATGTATGTGGTATTGAAGACGCTGAAGAGGATTGATCAACGGTTGGAGAGACTGGAGAGCGTTATGGAGACGGAAGACCAGTAGATAGTCTTTTTTCGTGAAATTAAACGTAAACTCTATGAACGGGTACTTTATTTTTGAAATGATACAGGAAGAGACGAGTTATAGGAAATTCGAAAAACAAAAAAATAAAAAAAGAACCAGACGCATCCAGCTCTTTCAGGTGTAGTCCGAAGACATTCACCGCATTTCCTAACACTATTATACAAGAATATAACACTATATACAATACTAAAGATATAATCGTAATGAAGAAATTTTTCTCTTTGAATTTGTTTCAAAAATTCGGTGAAAAACACTAATTGGTACTTTAGTTCTAAATGTATTTATGATTGAATCGAATTGATTAATAGAACGTGTAAGTTCTGTTTTTGATACTTTGAATAATTTCGATAAATATATAACTAGTATAAAATAATCAGTCAATGTATTAAATGTTATATCACTAATTCCGGTATCAAACATTAAACATTGCTTCAATTCATTGCTGGCAGAGCTATTCTTAAATCTTGTATCAAAAATGACATCATTATGTGCAATAGCATTTCGAAGATCTTTTAATTGAAAAATTATTTTTTCAGTCAGTCGAGCATCAGTATCGCAAGATTGATTTAACCCTATTGATAATGACAAGGACTGTTTTATTGTTTTATCTAAGCAAGATGTGAATGTTCCAAATTCACCCATGCTAATAGACTCAAATATAGCCCAAATAGGGAGAGTCTTATTTGAATGGTAGTAGTGTTTCACTATTTTTCTTTCATTACTATATTCTCTTGATAACACACTGTAGATTTGATTTCTTAAACGCAATTTTTTCTGTAATTCTTTTTTGTACTTTGAATCACTTGAGGAAAAGGTCTTATAATAGTTTAAGTTTTCATCAAAGATAGATTCAAAACTATTTGATCGTGCCTCTTTCAGCAATTCTTCTAAGACGTAATTTTTCAAAGCAGTCTCAATAAACATTATAGAAGGATAAAACAATGTTTTTAGTTCTAAATCAAATTGATTAAAGGCAATTATTTCATCAAAACTTGTGAAGGTAATTTTATTAGTGGAGGTTCTTATGAAACGATAACCCTTATATCCATGATAATACCCAAAAGTTCGGAGTTTTTGCTTATGTGATGAACCTTTAATTTTTACGTTATGTTTTACTCTGAGATGTTTCATAAGTGCATTTGTACCAATGATTTTAGACATATATGTACCTCCCAAAATATTATAGCAGATATTAATACTATGGGCTATCGGAACAGTTAAACGAACTTCCTATAACACATAGTCCTCGCAACTGATGCTGCGAGGACTATAAGAACGTTAGCTGAAAGAATTTCAAATAGAGAAATCACTGTAAAAGTACATAAAACAAGAAGGGATGGATTTGGATGAGAAATAAAATAATTATAGGCATAATATTATTTGTGATTATAATTGCATTTCTATTTCAAAAGATAAATTATGAAAGTAAAATTATATCTAATAACGATAGAATTTTACAATATGAAAATGAAATCTCTGATTTGTCTATGTTGCAAGAAAAATCAAGTAAAGAAGTTGAGGCAATAAACTGGGATGTAAAAATATTAGAAGACAAAAATGAAGAGCTAGTTAAACAAGAAGAAAAAATGGAAGAGAGATTTAACGACTTGAAATATGATTTAATGCTAAATAACTTATCATATTATTGGAATTACATATGGGAAGATATCTATAAAAGTGGAGAAAATATTTCGGAATCACAGATTGCTGACATCAATTTTCTTTTACAACCAGCTTACAATTATATGGATTCTTTTATTGTAAATCCTTTAAGTGGTTATTTTGCATCATATTATAATGACATTAAAGATATTGACTTAGGTAAGTTTCTGAGATATTCTCCGATTGGAATTATTCCAAATGAACTTCCAGAAATTAAAATGTTATCAAAACATCCTAATTGGCCCTTTGATGGAGAAGATAACATGAATAAATTACCTGTTCCTATTCATAGATTTGAACGAGATTTAGTTCAAATCTTGTTTAGTACTTACGCTGGAATAAATCTTGATGAGCTCTCTAAAACTGATTTTCATGACCTAATATATCTCGAAAGTACTAATGCTTATTATAACTACACTAGCGATTTTGGACCAGCAAGTTTTCGATGTAAAATGGTTGTTGTTGAGGGAAATACTATTAAACTATATGGAGACCGTAAAACTGATCCTGTATTGACGATAGTTAAAATTGGAAGCAATTATTTTATAAAATCTCACAATATTCAGTAATAATATTGAAAGAAAATAGAATATAAATTCCTTCGTCTAACACCATATCCCCATCACTTCGCGACGGGGACATGAGGAACGTTAGCTGAAATTTGAGATTAATTAGACCAGCTGATTGCATTAAGAATATTAAAATGATAAGAAGTATTTAGTCAAAATCAAAAAAAGGAGCTACAAAAATGAAAAAAGTTTATGAAGAACTGAAGATTGATATTGGGCAAGCAATAAAAATCCCGTCGACAACTACAATAATGATTATGATAATCTATCCACTTTTAGAGATATTCATATATTTGTTTGTTGGGAATGCACTACCACTGAAAGCAGCATTATATGCATTTCTACTTACATTAATACCTTTTGTTTTAGGATATAAAATATCGAATAAAATATTTGAATATGTAGAAGTAGTTATTTTACTAGTGTTATCATTTTTTATTGTATTTTCAGGTATAACTTTAAAAAGTGCTATATTTTCTTTTGATTTTCCGTTATTTTTTTATTTTATTTCTATTATTATTTGTATAATTTGGACATTAATTGATTTCAGTGAGTTATCAAGATTACGTCAAAGACGAAAAGAATACAAAGAAAGCATGAAGACAACAAATAATGTTATTACTGACAATCAAGTTGATGGAATGGAGGTATAGAAATGCAATTTAAGATATTAGAGTTTGCTAATAAATTCGGAACATATTATATGTTAAAAATAGATGGTAAAAAATTAGAACAAATTTCAAATGTAGATTTAAGACGAATAGAAAATAATAGTGATACTAGTGGTATGCAACGCCAATTAGACAACAATAGATGTAACTTAATTGCAGAATATATTGATACAGATTATGCTACTTTTCCCAATTCAGTTATTTTAAAGTTAAATGAAAATATTAGTTATGAGATTAACAATGATTATTTCTACTTAAATACCGATAGTAAAGATGTTTTTACAATTATAGATGGTCAACATAGAATTGCTGCTTTTAAAAAGAGCATTAGGAGTTTTGATATACCTGCCTCTGTTTATATAGACCTAAGCCCAGACAAGATGATTGAAATTTTTAGGACTGTAAATTCAACACAAAAACCAGTTAATGCATCATTAAGATTGGAGTTGGAATCAGAATCCTTCGTATACAATCCTGAAAAATTTGCAGTCAATCTGGCAAAGCGATTTGTTTATGAGTTAGATTCACCACTAAAAAATAGAATTCAAATGTATGGAGACGAAAAATCAGGAACGATGAAAATAAAACAGACATTGTCATTCTATGCATTTACTACTGAAATTATTGGTTTAACTTACAATGAAGCACATTATCATACAATTAAAAGCTATTTATATAATAATGAATTTTCAAATGCAATTTTGAGCTATGAAAAAACTAAAAAAATAAACGACGATAAATATATCTTTTGGACTTATTACTCAAAAAAATTAGAGGATAGAGCATATAAATTGTTATTAGTTTACTTTAGTGTTTTGAGTGACGTGTTATCAATAGATTGGGATGATACAAATTCGATTTTGTTAAAATCAGTAGGAATTAGAGCAATTATGAAATTATTTTTGGATGTTTATAAAAAAGCTCAAGAGGGGGGTAGCTTTAAGTATGATGATATTAAAGAAATTTTACTTCCACTCAAAAAACTTAATGGAAAAATAAACAATACAGAGTATTCCGGATCAAGTTTTGGATTAGCCTTAAAATTGTATACGGATATGAAGAGTTTGACTAAATTATAAAATTGAGACTAGTTACTAGATTAAGTGTACAGTAAATAGCAAACTTCAGCTAACACACAGTCCTCGCAACTAAGGCTGCGAGGACTGTAAGAACGTTAGATGAAATTGAAAGGACATAAAAGAAAATGAAACCTAAAACAAAAAAATGCGTTCATTGTTTAGAAGAAAATGAAAATGTTACTTGGGATCATGTATTTCCGCAATCGTGGTATCCACAAGATAAAGAAATACATAATAAATGGAAGGTCCCAAGCTGTTTTAATTGTAATAACAAATTAAGCATAATTGAGAAGAGATTACAGAAACTATTCGTTGCATCAATTGGAAGAGATGACACCGAAATGCAAGGTATATATGAAAAAATGATTCGTTCAATGGACCCAACAAGTGCAAAGAATGAAAAGGATTATAAATCTAGATTAAATGAAAGAAAGAGATTTATAAATAGCATTACATTTGTTGATAAAAATATTGAAGGTATCTTTCCAAATTTAAGCAATTTTTATTTGTATCCAAATCAATCGAAATTACCTGCCGTATTTATTCATGAAGATGATATTATCGCATTTGGAACAAAGATTGTAAGAGGAATTTTTTATATAAAAAATAATGTCTATATTGAAGAGAATTATGATGTAGAAGTACTTGTACTGGAACAAGAAGCTTATAATGAATTAAATAACATATTCGGAAATTATACTGAAGTACTTGAAAAACCAGGTATCAAAATTGAGTTATACCAAGCATATGATGATATTTCTTCAATAATAAAAATTAGAATTTGGAATAAAATATTTTTGGTTGGGACAGTTTTACTTAAAGAGAATTAAACAACTTCATCTAACACTGCAGTCTCCGTCACTTGAAGCGACGGGACTACAAAGAACGTTAGACGACAGAAAAAAAGCACGTTATATATTATTAAAATTGAATATATCCATACAGATTTTCATTAATAAGAATGAAGTAATAAAGAACAGAAGCTAATCAAATAATATTAATAGGAGGTCAAATGTTCAAATTTCTGTTCAATATTTTAACTGACCCACTAGGTCTTCCGATACCAGTAATATATGAGTATATTATAATTTTTATTATCAGTTTGATTGCATTTAAATTAGCTTGGGATGCATCTCCAGGTGGAAAATATGGATCACTAATACATTGGATAGTGAGATTAATTGCAACAATTGTGATTTGGTCGATTACATACTTATTTATCATATTAATAAAGTTGATTATTTCAAACTGGATTATAGTTTTAAGCCTGCTTGCTATAATTGGTACGATAATTTTGATTAAATTTATAGTTTTAAAAAATAATGAAACATAAAAGAAATGAACACAAAAAAAACAATAAACACACAAAAATTCAAATTGATTCCATCGACGAACATATAGAACATTAGACGGAAGAAAATAAATAGAGGAGAATTATATGGAACAAAATATGAAAACAGCAGAAGAAATTGCTAAGACTACAAACAAAGCTTTAGAATTGGTTTTAAATTTCGCCAAATTTATTTCAAAACATGTTGATGGGTCCTTAGAACAAACAATGGGCATGTTCGAAGATAAATTAAAGTATATGAGATGGGAAAGACAAGTTAGGCTAATGCAGAAAGCCGATGAATTTCGGATAAAGTTTTGTATAAAAGATGAATATAAGCAAATACCTATGAAATTAGCAATCCCATTTTTTGAAGCTTCAACATTAGAAGATGATGACTATTTACAAGACTTGTGGGCAAAATTGTTAGTTAATAGTACCAATCCTGAAAATGACTTTAACTTAACTCGTTCAATTATATCTATTTTAGAGCAAATGACCTCATTAGATGCAATAATTTTAGAAAAAATATACGAGAACAGTTATGAAGAAATGTTTAATAAGGGTGTAAAAACAGGATATTTACCAGAGTATGCACCAATACAAATAAAGGAAGATGACGACGATATAAAACTTAATGATATACAAATTAAGTTGGCACTAAGTAATTTATCTAGAATAGGTTGCTTAAAGTTTTGTTTAACATGGTCAGGAGAAGAACATTTTGATGTTGTTATACCTACACTTCTTGGAAAAACAGTGTATGAGGCTTGTACTTTAAAGAATTATCTAGTGTAATATGTCCATCGTCTAACACACCATTTTAGCCACAGAGGCGGCTAAAACGGTAAGAACGTTAGCTGACAATAATAAAACAATAAAAAATAGAGGTAGCATTCATGAAACTTTTAGATAATGGGCTTGATTCATTTAAAAAAGCAATAACAAAACTCAACAATTTAGACAAAATAAGTGACAAGGAATATGAGTATGTACTTAAAGATATTGTTATAAATTTTCATCATGCACTTGAAACTTTATTAAAGTACTTAGTCCTTAAAAAGAATAAATATTTAGTATATGCTTCTCCTGAAGATGTATTTAGAAAGAATGTTGAAGAAAGATTAGGAAAGAAGATAAAAAATAATCACAATACGATCCAATTTATAGATGCATTAAACGCAGTTTTGGTATTGTACAATGTGGACTTTTCCGAAATAGAATACAATAAAATTAAGACATTGAATAATTATAGAAACAGTTTGACACATTTCGAATATGAGTTTTCAAAACATGAAATTGAACACTTGATTGCTTTAATCTTACCAACTACTATTAACATTTTTAGTGAAATTTCTGAGTTTAAAGAATTTTTAATAGCTAACAGTATTGAGTCAAATACTAAACCTTTACTTTTAAGAACAGATTTATGGGCATTAGAAGTATTTGTTGAGTTAAAAGATGGATTTGAGTTATCACAATCAATAATGAAAAATAAAACATCCTTAGATACGAATATAATATCAAAGTACTTTAAAGAGCGAAACACTGATTTCGTGTATGTAGATTGTCCATTTTGCTCGAATAAATCTTTTATAAAAACAGGAACAATATTAGAAAGTGGTAAAGAGATTGGGTATGTTGGTCATTGCGAGCTGTGTACTTTATTACTTTCGAAAGAGCAAGCACAGTTTTTATCTATGCATACAACAGACTATAAAGAGTTTATTAATCAGATTAGCAAATTGGAATATAAATTAGTAAGAAAATTATTTATTTCTAGATCTGCTGATAATTCAATTTCAGCAAATGAAATTGACATAATAAGGAGTTTGTATATAAGACTAAAAGACTCAATTGATGAAATATTCATTAGAATGCTTGATGATATTTTAGATTATATAAGAGAAATAATTGGAGAATACTATTTCAATCAAAATATTAATGGAGATTATGAGTTTGGAAGCAAATTGATAAATGGAGAAGAATTAAATGAAGAAATAAGTGGAGTTGATTACATTGAATACATTTCCGATACTCATATGTATAAAGAATATATATATAAAATCATTAATACAATTGAACTATACATGGAGATTTCAGGGAATTCCAATGATGCTTTGTCAAAGCAAATAGAAGAAAAATCTACAACATTTATGACTCTCATTTATCCTAATCCACATTGGGATAATGAAGACGAAGAAGGTGAAGTTTCTATTGAAGTAGCGCTTACAATTGAAGAGTTATTTCGATACATTGATGATAATGATTAAGAAGGAGTTTATCGTCAGCTAACACTGTAGTCCCAGTCACTTGAAGCGACGGGACTACAAAGAACGTTAACTGAAAGTGTGGAAAAGCAAATCATATCTCAGGTATAGAGGTGAATTTTATGATGATGAAAAACAAAGAGATTTTAAAGAAGAATAAAAGACTACTGGTATTTATTCCGATTTTCATTCTATACATAATTCTGGTTGAATTGATTATGGGAATTGGGATGAAAGATAACAAAGTTTGGGATAAAGGCGAAGAGTGGTCAAAGGACAATTAGAGTCAAAAACCATTAAGATCAAAGGCTGATTAAGGTCAAAAGACATTTAAGATCAAAAGACAAATTGAAGAGATAAACACCTTCAGTTAACACGCCATTTCCGTCACTTCGCGACGGAAACGGCTAAACGTTATGTGAAATGCTATTGCAAAACATAATTGAGAGAACGAAAAAAATCAGGAGAAATTAAGATGCCAAAAGTAAAACTAAGAGACTTAAGCATAAATGATGTTGAAGATCGGTATAATTGGTCATTGGATAGAGAGGTAATAAAGTTCTTGTCTGTTCCAGATAAATATCCACCATTTACAAAAGAAGAAACTACAATATGGATACAGACTTGTATTGATGGAACGAATGGATATTTGCAAAAATCAATTTTAACTAAAGATAATATTCATATTGGGTGGGTAGATTTTAAGAATTTTGATAAAGTTAATAGCAATGCAGAACTAGGCATAACAATTGGTAATAAGGATTATTGGGGACAAGGATATGGTAGTGCTGCAATAATAGAAATGTTGGATTTTGGATTTGAAAAACTCGATCTTCATAAGATATGGTTGAGGGTAGATAAAGATAATGAGAGAGCCATTAAATCATATAAGAAAATAGGTTTTGTTGAAGAAGGAATTTTAAGAGAAGATCGATTTAGAAGAGGAGAGTATATCGATCGGGTTAGATTTAGTATTTTGAAAAGTGAACTGAGATAAACATGGACAATAGCACATCACATAACACGCTGATTACCAAAATCGCATTGATGTCACATCACTTGCGCGGCAAGTGTTGCGCCACTTTTCCCCTAACGGTGAAAAGATGCGACTTCGGTAATCACGGGGACGTTATATGACATGAGGAGAGAACATGGAGAATTATACAACACGACTATTAGTAAAAAATGAGTTAGATTTGGCGTTGAATTTTGCATGGCCAATTGCATCACAACAAAAGTATTTCTATTTTCCGTATTATAACAACTACGATGAACTTAATGAAATTTTCACAAGATTTTTTGATAAAAAAGGTCTGTATCTTATTGGAATATTTATGAATTGTGAAATTGTAGCATTGTTTCCACTAGTATTTAGAGATGATGACAATATTGGTTCATGGGATAAAGGAATCTATATTAATGATACTGTTATTTCTTATTATACCGCAATGGAGTTGTTTAAGAATTTTATTAGTAAGAACTTAGGTTTTAATAGTAAGAAAATATATTGCGGAATAAATAGCGATTATTCTGATGCTGTGATTTATTTTGGAAAAGAAAAATCTGAAATCTTAGAAGAAACGTATATAACAAACTTCAAATTTGAAGATGTTCAGAAGTTTATTATTCCTATAGATCATCAAATACTTAATGGATCGATAAGAATCTATGATTTTAAAGAGGAACTTAAACGTAAGGAATTTCTTGAACAACATAATGAAGTGTATAGGTCCTATTTTAAGTATCATGATCTTGCATATCCAAATTATTATTGGACTTCTGAACGATTAAAGAAACATTTACATGATTTTCGGATTATAGTAGCCGTTTGGTATGTGTCCGAAGACAATTTCAAAATACTAGGAAGTATCTTCATACGTGAAATTGATGGAGTTGGAGATATCTATGGTCTGAGTGATCAATTAGAGAAAGATCAAGATTTCTTAAATATAGAGCCTAAATTAACTTCAACAAAATTAAGAGAATTGTTGTTGATCTATGGAATAGAAAATAGTCAACATGCTGATACAAAATCAATGATGTTCTTTTGCGAAGATATTAAAGATTACAATTTGGCCATTTCAAAAGGATTTGAAAATATGGGAAAATATACTGTTTACTTATGGCAAGTATAGAGTTTTATAACTCACGTCATATAACACGCCATTCCCATCACTGAGGTGACGGGAACGGCTGAACGTTATACGAAACTCGGTAAGATTATTGGTAAGAATGTGAATTGATTAATAAGTGGAACTTAATTAATTCAAGTACTGAGCTAAATGTTTTACTATAAAAACATGCGATAAAGATATATTATAAAAACAAGTCTAAAGATGAATGAATTAGAAGAAAGTTAGAATACTTAAAAATTATATTTATGTATGATAAGAATCAAGGAAGTAATTATTGTGTAATTCAACTGCGATTTTACTAATGAATTTATGGAATCGCTATAATTATTTACATATATCAAAGGAGGGGCTGTGAAAAAAACAAAAATATTCAGTATAGTTTGCTTAATTTCAGCTGTAATCATCATAATGCTAATTGTTAGAGTCGAAAATTCATTTGAAAATGCTATGATTAAGTTAAATAGTGATGATGAAATTAGTATTTTGAAAATTATTGATTCAGAAAGAAATCCAATTGTTTTTTATAGTCAATTTAGTGGAGACATTTCATATACTAAATACGTGAAATCTCTGTTTGGATATAAAGAAGAAATAACAGGTGTTCAAGGAATTAACGAATTTGTGAATAAAAAGGGATTTAGTGTTATAGATATCCCAATGAAAAATGAAAAGAAAGGTGAAACTGTTCTATTTGGTGTAATAGATAAAGAGAAAATAGATTATATTGAGCTACAGTTAAAACAATCTAAAATAATTCCTAACATATATATAGGTGAAAGTAATGCTTTATGGTATCAAATTCTAGATTATAATGATTATGAAAATTTAGATTCATTAATAATATTATCTTATAAAAATGGAGTTAAATATTCTGAGTTAGATTATAATCTTGAAAAAGCGAACTAAAAGTCAATTAGCAATAACAAAGAAGAATTAAATTCAGATCAAAATGATGTTGATGAAATATTGGCATTTATAATAAAACATTATGAATATATTAAAATCGTTTAAAGAGCGAATTCAGAAACGAAAAGGAGTAATGCGAGCATCGTATAACACCGTATCCCCATCACTTCGCGACGGGGATACGAGGAACGTTATATGCCATAAATTTTGGGCTGCTTGTGGTTTTTATATGTAAATAAATTGATTTTTTACAGAATGTTGAGTCATTTGTTTAGGTCTTAGGTTTTTCGAGGTTTAGATTTAAGGTGTCCAGTTCATCGAAGTTTGGCTATGAGTCTACACGCCCTCTGAAAACAGGGGTTTTTAGAAGTCATGATTGGATGAAAACTTCGAGACAAGTAGAATCGTGATGATCAATCGTATCTTATAAGGTTGAATCGTCTCATGATCGCTTCTGAGGAAGCTCGGTTAGAGTCGCTACGGCTAGACGAAATGCAACAACTACTATGATGTAATCTTTATTTTCGCCAGGCGTGGAAATTATCTCTAGGTTTCAGTTAGGTTGAGAAGACACAGAGGTTACGGCACATAACACACCATTTTAGCCACTGAGGCGGCTAAAACGGTAAGAACGTTATGGGAAATCTGAAGAGGAACAGAAAAGGACCTGTCAAGAATTTTGTGTAAAGTTTGATTTAAAATTTTAAGTGAGCAGCGATTCTGTCAGAAAAAAGGGTCTCTAATTGATTCATGACTT
>NZ_JAFBDT010000030.1 GCF_016908355.1 Fusibacter tunisiensis
AGATTTCTCTACTTCTTTTTGTCGTGCAATTTTTTAACTTTAATTTTATTTAGATTATTTTGTTTTTTCTATTGACTTCATATAGTTAGTCTCATGTTCATTTTCGATCTCAAGAAGTTTAACCTTAAGGTCAATGCCCCCACCATACCCTACCATTTTCCCATTTGATCCAATAACCCTGTGACATGGGATTATAATTGGGATTGGATTTCGATTATTTGCCATTCCCACAGCTCTGTACGCCTTATTGCGCCCGATTGAAATGGCGATCTCCTTATAACTTCTCGTCTCGCCATAAGGAATTTTAAGCAGTTCCATCCAAACGCTTTTCATAAAGTCAGTCCCAGAAGGATTAAGTGGCAAATCAAAAGTTTTAATCTCGCCTTTTAAATAAGCTTCAATTTGAAGGGCTGCTGCTTCAATTAATTCTAAATCTTTTGCCACGCCCCGTTCAGAACACGCATTTGCTTGAGGTGTTAAAATCACCTGAGTAATTGTTCCGTTTTGAGCACCTATTCCAATTCTCCCAATAGAAAAATTATAATACCGAATCATCTCATACACCTCAATTAATTTTATCACAATACTCAGAAAAAAGCCCCCTTATTCGTTAAGCTTCAGCCACTCAATAGCGAAGCATTTAACTCAAAAAGGGGGCGATAACTCTATCTTTGTGCCTCAAATTTTCTCAACAATTTAACAAAAAGTTCCGGTACTTTTGCCATATTTTCAGGGGATTCAACAAAGGAAATCCTAAACTGAGTACTTCCAGGGTTAGGTTCACCTTTTGGAATGTCATAAAATCCCTTCATTGGCGCAACCAGTAAAGTGGTTTCAACACCATCTATCTCTACCGAGCCTTCTCCCGCACAGAATAGTACAAATTCTATAGCGTCGAATCCCGGTTTAACAACATTTCTCACGTCTATTACAGAATAGATAGACGCATCTGGACTGGAAACAATTAATTTTGGCTCCAATGCCTTAAGTCCATTATAAACATTAACAATTAATTCTTTATAATAAGTTCTTAAAGACTGGGCCCATCCAAGTAAGTCTTCTTTGCTTTCCTTGGCCAATGCGCCAAATATATACTGGCCGATTGCATTGGCACACAAGTTTGCTGTGTACTCTGCTACAGATCTGTTGTGGAACTCAGGACTGTCTGTAATAACAGCACCAATTCTCAATCCGCAAGCATTCCAAACTTTAGACGCCGTTTCAATACTGATACGTCTGCCTTCAATACCTGGTACATCAGAATCTGTAATGCCCCAAATGCTCACAAGTTCCTTACCCTCTTCATAATAAAGTTCTCTGTAAGCTTCATCACTAACCATCCACATGTTATATTTCACACATAGACCAGCAAGTTTTACCAAGGTCTCATGATCATAATATTGTCCAGTTGGGTTGTCATATGGAATAACCAATAAAGCGCTTGGCTTGTTTTCTTGTATAATCTTTTCAAGTGTGTCAATCTCAGGCAAAGTGAATTTCCCGTTCTCTTCCAAGTGTCTCTTAACTGTAACCGTCTTTCGGCCCAATCTTTCTGCAAAAGAAATGTAATTTGTATAGGCTGGATCAATCATCATAAGCGGCTTTTCAGAAGTTCCAGCTGGTCCACAAGCCCCTATAATCACGAGTTCCATACCAGCAGATCCACCGTCTGTCACCTGAACATGTAGTTTGCTTGTGTCGAATCCTTCACAATCCAGTATGTTTTTAAACGCATTTCTTGCTTCTTCGGTTCCAGCAGTGCCTGTATACCGGATAACACCTCCTGAAAAAGGACTTTCAGGTGCATCTAGTTCAAACATCCGCTTCACCATAGCCGGATTCGTCGCTAAGGACACATTGCCTATACCAACATTGATAACGGCTTCCGGTTTTATGGCACGTTCATCGTATTTCATCTGCGCCAAGCGTACATCTGATGGTTTTCTTGATTCAAAGTGCGCTGAGAGAATCGGTTTATTCATAATGCATCTCCTCTTTAATGAAATTTAAAGGGCTCGCCCCAAACATCTAACGGTATATAACCCGTCCCGCTATATTTTATCACCAATCAATCCATACATCAATGAAATTCAATTGTAAATATACTGCCTTCATTTTCTTTGGACTTTACTGTAATATCAGCCCCTATGGCCTCTAAATTTTCTTTCACAACATATAGACCAATACCATCTCCATTCTTGTCTGCTCCGCCTGCGCCTCTAAAATACGCTTCAAACAAATGTGGCAAGTCATTTTTAGAAATTCCAATTCCAGTATCAGAAATGTCAATCCGAGTTGTCTTGTTTGCTTCATAACATTTTACACAAACAGAGCCCCCAGTAGAGGTATAATTTAACGCATTCACCAGTAGATTGTAAATGGTTTGTCCAAGTAAAAAAGGGTCCGTCTGAAGAACAGGCTTAACGGCCATATCAATACTTAGGCGAATGCCTTTTTTTCTAAACTGTGCCTTTAAGCCGTTTACCACCTGAGTCAATAAGGTTTCAATTACCACAGGTTCCGGATTGCTTACAAGTCTCTGCTTGTCGGCGTCTATCATATGGCCCACGTTTGAAACAATTTCACCAATATTATCAATTTGATGGTGGAATACGCTCATTTCTTCATCCGTTGGGGCAATTATGCCATCTTCCAAAGCTTCTACATGTGTTTTTAAAATCGTAAGCGGCGTTCGTGTTTGATGAATCAGCTCGTCTACAAGGGCTTTTCTGCTTTTTTGCTTAAGTTTCAGCCTTATGTTCAGTTCTTCCAAACTTTTCCGGATTTGATCGACTTCAAGAATTTTTGAAGATGCATACGTTTTTGTTCCCCCAACATGGATCTCCTGTGCAAATTCTGCCGTTTCTTTCAGAGCACGCCCCATCTTCTTGCTCATAATAATTCCCAGCACCACAGATACACCCAGTGCAATACCAATTGCAATAATGCTGTTTACAATTAATGATGACTTAAAAGCCTGAGCCTGAAATGTATTGTCAACAGAAGTGTGGGTCACCACATTAAAGACACCAAGCGTCCTATCGCTGAGCTGTACTTCATAGGACTCTGTTTCACCTGAATTGCGTTTTCCCCAATTGCCCATCATACGATTTCTTGGGGCTAGATGGGCATCTGTACTAACGGCAACAAGTTGGTGTCCATCAGGGTCAAATAACCGTATTTCACTAATTGGGTCCACCAGATGTGTTTCAAGTTCCATTGCCATTTGATCAACAGAATATGTGCCAGATGCGAGGGTATTTTTAAGATAATCTTGAATTTGATCAATGTGTGTTTCATAAGAAGATTCCAGATACGTATCAAAGTGTCTGTCTGTTAAGGTCAGCATTAACATGCCATTGATGCCTATTGAAAAAACCACCACACTGACTAAAATTAAAAGCCAAATCTTCCGAATACTCATCATAAGTCACCACCAAAAATATAACCAGCTCCGTATTTTGTCACAAGATATTTAGGGTTTTTAGGAGACGTTTCAATTTTTTGTCGCAATCGTTTAATATGACTGTCAATATT
The DNA here is from genome assembly GCF_016908355.1 of Fusibacter tunisiensis. Lineage (GTDB taxonomy): Bacteria > Bacillota > Clostridia > Peptostreptococcales > Acidaminobacteraceae > Fusibacter_D > Fusibacter_D tunisiensis. The sequence goes on from NZ_JAFBDT010000030.1 coordinate 3,538, forward strand.
TCGATCATAGCCATCGTAGGAAGTTCCAAAAGACAATTGAATCAACTGATCTCTAGAAAGAACGGCATTTTTGTGTTTCATAAACGTCAATAGAAGCCTAAATTCTGTTCCCGTAATGGGTATTTCAACATCCTCTTTAAAAAGACGCATACTCTGTGTATAAAGCTTTAAATCGCCAACACTCAAATAAGCATCTTCATTTTCGCCATAAACGCGTTTAAAAAGCGCTTTTATGCGCCTAACCAACTCTCTCGGGCTAAATGGTTTGCTCACATAATCATCTGCACCTAAATCAAATCCCTTAATTCGGTCCATCTCCTGATTTTTTGCAGTCAGCATTATAACAGGTGTATCCGATAGTTCACGTAGTTCTTTTAAGACTTCAAACCCATCAATGCCCGGCATCATCACATCAAGAATTACCAAATGATAAATTTCATCATCTAGTTTTTCAAGGGCTTCAAATCCATTTTTAGCCCACACGCACGTATAGGATTCTTGATCTAAATATTTCAAAACAATTGAAGCAATCTGTGCTTCATCTTCTACTAAAAGAATCTTATAGGACATAACCTCACCCCATTATACTTTTTTTATACTATACCCATAAAATGTGGCATAAATATGACAAAGACCGTATGACATCCCACACGGCCTTTATCACGCTTATAATGTGCTTAAATAATAACCAATAACTAAAAGTCCCAATCCAATACGATACCAACCAAAAACTTTAAAATCGTGTTTCTTGATGTAAGTCATCAAAAACCGAATTGAAACAAGTGACACACCAAAAGCGACAATCATCCCAACACTCAATAGGATAAATTCAGATGGTGAAAAATCAAATCCAAACTTTAAAAGTTTAATGGCACTAGCCCCAAACATAATTGGGATCGACATGAAAAAAGAAAACTCAGCCGCTACAAATCGTGACGTCCCCAGTATAATAGCGCCAATTATCGTGGCCCCAGACCGAGATGTTCCCGGAATCAGCGATAACACTTGGAATACACCGATTAAAAACGCCGTTTTATAACTTAATTCTGCAAAAGATTTAATGTCCCCCTCTTTACCCTTATGTTTCGTTTCAATAACGATAAACAAAATACCATAAAAAATGAGCGTAATGGCAACTGTTACATAATGATACAAATGGGCATTGAGCCAATCATCAAACAAAACACCTAAGATACCGGCTGGTATAACGCCGATTACAACCTTGTACCAAATTGATAGGGTTTCTTTTTTTTCATCCAATGTCTTTTTGGGGGACAGTGGATTAAGTTTATGAAAATAAAGCATTACAACTGCCAAAATAGCCCCCAGTTGAATCACGACTAAAAACATTTCCATAAACGCTGGTGATACGTTTAATTTAATAAATTCATCAACAAGTATCATGTGCCCCGTACTGCTAATGGGCAACCACTCTGTAATCCCCTCAACAACCCCTAATATTATAACCTTTATAAGATCCATCACTTCCATTTTTGCCTCCTAGAAATAAGTCCATCCTATTTTATCATGAAACGATTATGTTTGCACAAAGTAAACAAAAAATTGTATAATTCTTTTATGAGTTATAAAAACCTTAATCCAATAATTAAAAAATTCATAGTCGTTGTTTTTCTTTATGGACTGACATCCGCGTCCTTCAATGGTTTCTTTGGGATCTACGTCAAAGAACTTGGGTATTCTGAAAGTCTTGTGGGGTCAATTCTTTCACTTAGAAGATTATCTGTGGGGATTATGGCTTTTGTCATTGCAGCTTTATCCGAACGCATTGGCCACAAACGCACCCTTTTAATGGGGCTCCTAATAGTTGGCATTTCCAGCATTGCCATTGTCTCGGTTGAAAGTGTATTTGCCATGCAACTGATTTCGGTCATTTTTGGTTTCGGCCAAGCAGCCATGTTGACTGTGGAATCCCCCTTTATATATGGTCAGGCTGATGCAGACGAACGCGTGCATGCATTTTCGCTTACATTTGCAACCCGAAATGCCGCCTTTATGACAGGTTCACTTCTCACAGGATTTATTGCAGATTTATTTGCAACGCGCTTTGGCTCTGGTGCAATTTCTATAAGATATGCCCTTATCGTTGTGAGTGCCATGAGTTTAATTGCACTTATTCCACTCAGCCGTTTAACCCCTAGACCCGTTGAAAAAGTTAAAAGGCTCAATTTCAAAGAATTTAAGGGTTTCTTTACCAAAACCAATGTTCTATTTTTGACTTATACCGGCATGATTGGTCTCGGCGCTGGCCTGATTGTTCCTTTTTTTGGTGTTTACTTAAAGTACATGTTAGATACTTCTGAGAGTATTGTTGGTCTAATCCTAAGTTTTGCGCAACTTGGAACAGTTTTTGGTGGTCTAAGCGTCCCTTATTTGAGCAGTCGATTTGGCAATTATAAAACCATTGTCATAACTCAACTTTTAAGCATCCCTCTGCTAATTGCGATTGGGCTCCCACAAGGTCTAATTGTTGTGGCCATAGCCTTTTTCCTTAGAAGTTCGCTTATGAACATGGGACAGCCTTTGATTCGTAATATCTCCATGCACATTATTGAAGACCATCACAGGCCACTAATGAGTGCTATGCGCGCCATGCTCAACAACATTTCAAGGGCTTTAGGCATACTTGTAGGCGGTTGGATTATGAGTACTTTCACTTACAATACGCCCTATGCCTTTACAATTTTATTCTATATCATTGGCACAATGATCTTTTATACAATTTTTAGAAAAGAAATCAAAAATCCTTAGTCCAAAGATACGATCAATCATTACGAAAAATATATTTTTTCAGTATTGACTTCCCGATTTGACAAGCGTAATATGTGAAGTTGTGTCACGTAACAACTTTATAATTGAATCGAGGGGAAATACTATGTTTGGGAACACACAATTAATTGTTGCCATCGCAATTTTCACTTTAACCTATGTGATTATTGTGTCAGAAAAAGTAAATCGCACCGCTATTGCAATTTTTGGCGCTGTGCTCATGTTGATTTTTAACATTGAAATGCAGGAAGAAGCCATTATGCACGTGGATTTTAACACCATTGGCCTTTTGGTAGGGATGATGATTATTGTCAACATCCTCAAACGAACGGGGATTTTTGAATACGTCGCCATTAAGGCGGCCAAGGCAGCCAAGGGCGATCCTTGGAAGATTGTCTTGATTTTTTCTATATTAACAGGCGTCTCGTCTGCTTTTCTAGACAACGTTACGACGATTCTGCTTGTTGTGCCAGTTACAATTGTAATTGCAAATGCACTTAAATTGAATCCAATTCCATTTTTAGTGCCCGAAGTCCTTATTGCAAATATTGGTGGAACGGCCACCCTTATTGGAGACCCGCCCAACATTATGATTGGTAGTGCAACTGGACTTGGTTTCAATGATTTCATAGTCAATTTAGGACCTGTCGTCATTGTCATTACAGGTATTACAATGGTCATCCTTAAAATGGTATACGGTAAGACGCTCGTTGCCGACGAGCTGAACAAACGTCAAATTTTATCCATGAATGAACAGTTAGCAATAAAGGATAAAACGTTACTCATTAAAAGCTTAATTGTTTTGGGTATTACCATTATTGGCTTTATGTCACACCAATCATTGGGCTACGAATCTGCTACAATTGCTCTATTTGGAGCTGGTCTTTTGTTACTGCTCAGCAAGTTGGATCCGGAAGACATTCTTATGGAAATTGAGTGGCCCACTATTTTCTTCTTTATGGCGCTTTTTATCCTTGTTGGTGCACTTGAAGATGTGGGTGTTATCCATTTTCTCGCTGAAAAAATGTTAGATTTAACACATGGAGACCTCTTTTTTACTGCCATGCTGATTTTATGGGTTTCAGCGATTGCTTCCGCATTTTTAGATAACATTCCATTTGTTGCCACCATGATTCCGCTAATCACAAGCATTGGTGATCTTAGCAGCATCAGCATTACACCACTTTGGTGGGCTCTGGCTCTTGGCGCTTGTCTTGGGGGAAATGGGACACTTGTAGGCGCTTCAGCAAATGTGATTGTCAGCGGTATGCTTGAAAAACAAGGCTATAAATTGTCTTTTGTTGAATATATGAAAATTGGATTCCCGATTATGCTGGTTTCGGTAGCGGTATCCACTGTCTATTTATGGGTTCGATACCTGTAGGAGGTTAAAATGAGTCGATTATTAGACGCCGAATTAACAATTCAGACTATGAAATTGCGACAAATGGGTGCGAAAATAAAAACAATCAACAGTAAAATGTGTTATGTGAAATTTGATATTAGTGGTTTTGAAGTGTCGTATGTCTACAACATCAACAAAAATGGCAACTATTTTTTGGAGCGCATTAAGCCATATCCGCTTGCCATTAAAGAATTTTATGATGAAGAGCAAGTCATTGAAATCATTAAAGTAGATTTAGAACAATTTAAAAACGCCATTAAGAGTCACAATATCCAAAGTTTTATCGACATCAACAGGCGGTTGCATCAAAGCATCCAAAAATTTGAAGATCTATTTCTTTATTACAACGTTCCGCTTGAAGAATGTGATAAGATTATAAGTCTTTTAGATGCTTTAGACCAAGAACTTAAAGATACTAAAAACTCAAGCAATCGTATTTACACCAAAAAAGAACCTGATAATTTATAAAAAAAGTTGCATGTTGGCAAGTCTATTGACCTGTCAGCATGCAACTTTTTTAAGTTTCACCAACCAACACAAACAGTTCTTCCGTATCAACTTCAGAGCCGACACGCTTTGCCAGTTCAGGTATCAACACGCCCGTTCCTGTTCCTACATCCAAAACATGATGGCCAGAAAAGATGTCTGATCCATTCCATCTCCTAATCTTGAGTTTGAATGTGTCTCGCATCCATAAATTTATCCAAAGCCACAATTACAGCTGGAATTAAAAGCAGCTGAATCCCAATTCCCGGAAGACCTGTCACAACAGATCCTTTTATAAAAACGTCAGGGCCCGGTAATTTTGCTGAAAAAAACGTCGCAAGTACATAAACGCATCCACCTGCTGCAATTCTGCCACCAGCCATTGCAACCAACAATTTGATAAATAGATTCAGTTTTGTTTTTTGTGTTAGCAAACTAATCACAATGGCATAAACCGGCAATTCCACCATCATAATTGGCAACATTGGAAAGACCGGTGGCATTCCCGTAAATAATGAACTTAAAAGCGGGGTCAATATGCCAACTGCTGCTGCATAAGGTATATTTAAAAAGAAACCTGCCACTAAAACTGGAATATGCATGGGGAGAAATATCGCGCCAGCGCCTCCAATGGCATGGAATGCAATTGGGAGCACCACACCTATTGCAATAAAAACACCTGATAATACAAGTTGATGAATTGGTTTTATTTTCATTTTTGCCTCCTTTATAAGCTAAAACAGATTCATTGTAGTTCAATAATTGCCTTCTGTCAAGAATGTCTTAATGGAGGCGTAAAGATGTGATAAGGATGGTTTTGAAATTAGAGAGCCCAGAAACTGAATGGGGCCAAGCGCCTGATTTTTTATAAGTTGATGGTAAAAATCAGATTGGCTATTCTCCAGAGGTAAATGCGGAAAAATATGCCACTGACGGGTAGAAATCAAGCGTTTAAGTTTTAATCCGCTTTGTAGCAAATCATTTTCCATGGCCTTAACCAATTCCGTGGACAGGTGCCCATACGCATAACCCACCAGTATCATTTGATTTTCATGTTTAAACGTGTGGTAAAATTGTATTTTACCCAAAGACCCTAAATTGGCTTTGAAATATGTTGTGGCCATATTATGACCTTCCACTTCATAGACACAGGTTACATAAGGGTTCGTTTCAATCTTCTGCATCGCCAAATTCACAGGCGCATCTTTTACAACACCATCGGGCAGTTTAGAGGTAATAAAAACCCGGTCATATTCTGCTTTATCATAGTATGTTTCAACCACCCCACTATTTCCAATGCGGTGAATACCAACAGCTGGCATGCCATAACGAATATCAGAAACAGAGTCACTTAACCGTTTTATAATCTCACCAACGCCTAAATCCGCAAATAGAAACTTGTCATTTCGGATAAAAGACTGAATGGTATCACAATCAAAAATACGAAACGCATAATAGGCCTTCACTTTTTGAATATCCCCAAATCCAAAAGACGAAAAAAGAGGTGAAATGACATCTCCAATGACGGTTAAACCGTGTTGGGCCAAAAATGTATCAACCGGTACCATAAGCGCTTTGGGAATCTCATCATAAAAGAAGGATTTGCTTTTATCGCAATAAGACTTAAGAAGCGTGTCCAATAGCTTAATTTCTTCCATAAGTCTCGGAACATGTTCTCTGGACACATGCTCCACTTTGCGATAATCAGAACTTATAAAATTTCTATGGGTAAATCTTTCTGAATAGTTGATTTTCAGCTCAATCAACAAGGGCTTTATATGGTCTGGAAAAGCAAAAACAGTCCCAAGCTCAATCTGTATGCCACCATTCCGTAACGTTTTACAGTGGCCCCCAATTTCCGTTTCTTTTTCATATACTGTTACGTCATGCCCCTTTTTCTCAAGTAAATAAGCTGCCGTAAGGCCACTAAAACCCGCCCCAATAATTGCAATTTTCATACCCTTCCCCCTAAAAAGAATGCTTAGTACGCCCGATCCAAATAAGCCCACAAAGGCAATACCCATTTTTCCCCAGTAACCCTCATGTGATATTCCAATGGTGACATACAACCAAGTTCATATTGCATATGTTCATGTAGATTATAATGGCGAACCCATCTCTGAAATTCCAATTTCAGCATTTGAAGTGGCATTTTTTTCTGAACACGTGGCAAGACAATGCCAATACATTTTTCTGTATAATGCGAAATTTCATCCTGAACGTCATCTATTTTAACCCCCATAGGGACAAATTCTATAACACAGCCTATAAACAACTTCTTTATTTCTTCAGTTAAGCGTCTCTTTGGCACGTCCCACACCGTATCCTCATAAAAAAACCGGACGTGATGCAAATCGAAATTGAGAATTTGTGCTATGGGCGCTGCAACAGCAGTCATTAGGTCCATTATATTGTCTACATCACAACTTGTATATAATCTTGAACACGCTATTTTACTTTGCTTGTCCAGTATATTATAAGCGTACAGGGTGCCTAGGTCGTCATAACTGCCAAAAGAAGTTATCCAAATGTTCCAATCACTTCCGCTTATTGATGCCCTTTTAATCGGCTCAATACGCTTAACCAGATTGGATTTCCGTTTGCCCATTTTTATGCGTTTTGATTTCGTATTCAGTCCCCTTCGCTTCATAATATTATAAACAGCTGATGTGCTCAATTTATACCCTAGGTCGTCCATGAGATACATAATCGCTTGTGGCCCATATTCAGGATATTGAAAAATCAAATCCAAAACCTGACCCTCTACTCCAGAAGATGTTTTGTTTGCAGGAGAGACATTGCCCCTCTTTTTTCCCAGACCCAGAATCCCTTCCGCTTTATAGCGCTGCAACCATCTGTAATAAAGAGTCCTTGAAATGCCAAATACTTGACAGGCTTTAGAAACCCCTTCTTTTTGTCCAAACTTTATAATTTCCAATTTTTCTTCTCTGTCCATCGCGAACTCCAAATTATTTTGTTTTATGAAAGTGTTTACATTTTAGACGTGCTAAAAAAAAATCGTGTGATATAACCGTTTGTTTATATATTAACAAATTTGTGCACACTTTGCAAAAACTTTTACGCCCACACCTGTCTCTAATTTCGACTGATTGTACTCAAATTTCAACATTGATATACTCATCTTAACGATTAGAAAAGGAGGATTGAAATGAACACGCTTAAAACTTTTACAATCCGCAAAAGCATTCAAGAAGACAATATCAAAGTGGCAAATGCAACGCGAGACTTCTTGAAAAACCAAAACACGTTTCTCATTAACGTCATGTCCTCTCCTGGAAGTGGCAAAACATCCACATTGGTTAGAACAATTGAAAGGCTAAAAAATGACGTTAGACTTGGCGTTATTGAAGCAGATGTCGATTCGGACGTAGATGCACGTGCTGTCCAAAATGCAGGTGCAAAGGCCGTTCAAATGCATACTGGTGGACTTTGCCATTTGGACGCCACTATGACACGGACAGGACTGGAAGAACTTGAAGTTCACGATCTTGATCTTGTATTTCTAGAAAACATTGGCAATCTCATCTGCACTGTTGGACACGATACGGGTGCCATGCGCAACATTGCCATACTTAGTGTTCCTGAAGGCGATGACAAACCCCTAAAGTATCCAATGATGTTTGAAAAAGTAGATGCCCTGATTATCAACAAAACAGATGTCATGCCCTACTTTGATTTTAATATGGAAGTGCTAGAAGAAAGGGTTCGGAAGTTGAACCCTAACGTGAAAATTTTCCCAATTTCAGCTAAGAACAATACTGGACTGGACGCATGGATTGAATGGGTTCAAGCAGAAATGAAAGGACAATAACATGATAAAAACACATAAAGTCGAATTTGCTTTCTCATGGGACGATGTGGGCAACAAGCCTTTTCGTCAAGAAATCCTAGACTTGGCCAACAAAATAGGTCGAACAAAGGCAGGAACAAGCCGAGAGGCCATACCTTTTGGACCAGAATACCAAGCACTTGCACCTATTTTAGACCCTTATCAGGCAAAGATAGCCTTAAACTTGGAATTCCGAAAAAAATGTACTGCGGAAGATGTGGCAAAAAAAAGTGGTGAACCTCTAGAACGTGTCAAAGAAGCTTTAGAGTATATCGCTTGGGCTGGTGTGTCTTTTGTCAACACTGTAGATGGTGTCGACGTGTATTGGCAAGACATTTTTGTTCCAGGTCATCTTGAAATGATTAACAATAACAAAACACTGGTTGCAAAACATCCTGAAATCACAGAAGCCTTTTATTATTTTGGGAGCAAAAAAGGCCCTATGGCAGCTGGAATTATGCCAATTGGTGGCGGTCCAATGCGCGTCATTCCAATTGAACGTGCCCTTGATGGTAACACCAAGAAATTGTCTTACGAGGAAGTTTCCAAACACTTAAATGAAGCTGAAGTTTTTTCAGTCTCTGACTGTTCGTGTAGGACTTCCAGAGAAGCCATGGGTGAAGGGTGTGGACACCTAAAAGAGGACATGTGCATTCAACTTGGCCATGCAGCAGAATACTATATTAAAACTGGACGTGGCAGACAAATCACACGTGAAGAGGCCTTTGAAATCATAAAAAAAGCCGAAGACAATGGACTCATGCATTCCATACCTAATCTTGACACCCCCGGACACACACATGCCATTTGTAATTGCTGTGGCTGTAGCTGTTACGCCATGCGACTTGCCAATGAATATCTGAACAATGACATCGTGAGGTCCAACTACAAATCGGTTGTTGACAAAACAAAATGTGTTGCTTGTGGTGAATGTGTAGATGTGTGCCCAACCAATGCCCTTCGATTGGGTCAAAAACTCTGTACCAACACGCCAATTGATGAAACCATTACCAAAGTCACACCGCGCAATACAGAGTGGCAATCAGACAAATGGAACAGTGACTATCGTACCAATCGTAAAAATGCCCTGGATTCAGGTACAGCTCCTTGTATCACTAAATGTCCAGCCCACATACCTGTACAAGGTTATATCAAACTTGCTTCACAAGGAAAATACACTGAAGCATTAGAGTTGATTAAAAAACACAATCCTTTTCCTGCTGTCTGTGGTCGTATTTGTCCAAGGCTGTGTGAGGAAGACTGTACAAGAGGCGATTTGGATGAGTCCGTTGCCGTTGATGACATTAAAAAATTCATTGCTGAGAAGGATCTAAATGAGGCAACCCGTTATGTTCCTGAAAAACGACACAATTACGCTGACAAAAAAATTGCAATCATTGGTGGTGGTCCTTCAGGCTTAACGTGTGCCTACGATTTGGCCATTGACGGCTATGATGTAACCGTCTTTGAAAAAGAACACAAGCCCGGTGGCATGTTGAGCTTTGGTATTCCTGCTTATCGTCTTGAAAAAGATGTTATTGACGCTGAAATAGACATATTAAGAACATTGGGTGTTACTTTTAAAACCGGGATTGAAGTGGGTAAAGACATCACAATTGACGCACTCAGAAACGAAGGATTTAAGGCATTTTACCTTTCAATCGGGGCACAAGCGGGTCGCAAACTCGGAATTGAGGGTGAAGACCTTCCCGAAGTTAAACATGGTGTTGATTTCTTGAAAAAAGTTAACCTTGGTCAAGACCCAGAAGTAAGTGGCAAAGTCATCGTCATTGGTGGCGGAAATGTGGCAATGGATGTTGCTAGGAGTGCCGTGCGACTAAACACAGTTACGGATTCAGAAATCTATTGTTTGGAGTCCAGAGAAGCAATGCCGGCTCATGAAGAGGAAGTCCATGAAGCCTTGTCTGAATCTGTTGAAATCCAGAATGGTTGGGGGCCAACACGAATTCTTTCAGAAAACGGGAAAGTTGTGGGCGTTGAGTTTAAAAAATGTCTCTCTACAAAAGACGCATCCGGCAAGTTCAACCCACAATTCGACGACACAAACGCCATACAAGTTCCTTGTGATTACGTTCTTTTATCTGTTGGTCAAACATTCTCATATGGTGATTTGCTTAAAGATGAAGCTGTTGAATTAACAGGACGCCACACAATCAAGGTTGATCCAATTACACTTCAGTCTTCAAAAGCTGACATTTTTGCTGGTGGTGACGTTGCAAGTGGCCCTGCACTGGCAATCGACGCAATTGCAGCTGGAAAAGAAGCCGCTGTCTCCATCCACCGTTTTGTACAACCTGGTCAATCTCTAATTTTCGGTCGGGATACACATTCTTATAAAATGTTGGACAAAGATAACCTTGCTGAATTTATAGACTATGATGGCACTCAAAGACAACGCATTGCCGCTGTGGATGGTTCCGTTTCTAAGACAACTTTCAAAGACCTTAGAGGGGTACTTACTGAAGATCAAATTGCAAAAGAAACAGCCAGATGTTTAGGCTGCGGGGCTACAAAGGTAGATGAATACTTATGTGTTGGCTGTGGCGCATGTACGCTAAGATGTAAATTTGATGCCATAAAATTGGAACGTGTCCATGATGTGATGGGCTATGAAATCGAGGACCTGCCAAAAGCGGTTATCAAAAATACAATCGTCCGTAAAACTAAAATTACACTGAATAAAATTAATCCTTTTACTGAAACGAGGTAATCATGCATGAACTTGGAATTGTCTATGAAGTCATTAAAATTGTAGATCACTTTGTTGTGGAAAATCAGCTCACGCATGTTGAAAAGATTGTACTTGAAATTGGGGAACTGTCGCAAGCGATTCCCCGATTTATTGAAGACTGTTACCCGGCTGCTGTAAGTGACACCGCCTATGAAAATACAAAACTGGAAATTGTCATGGAACCTGCAGAAGCCAGATGTAAAAATTGCAATGCTGTATACAATTTGATTAAAGAACGTAAAATCTGCCCAAACTGCGGCCATGATGCGTTTAATCTGCTGTCGGGACAAACATTTAACATTAAGGAAATTGTAGCTTACTAAATTATTTGGAGGTAACCACATGGGGTTGTTATTTGAAAAAGGTGATCTAACCAGTCTTATTGGCATTTTGGTTTTTATAGCCACTTTTGTTATAATTAATGAAGTCTCTCGAAAATCTTTAAAGCTTTCAATACTTGCTTATGGGGTTCTCCCATTGGCAGCCTTTGTTTTAATTATGACAGGTGTCCTTGGGTCACCGACGGGAAAAACTTGGTTTGGCTGGGTAAAAGTTGTTTCAGCACTTATTGGGGTCTATGGTTTCTTATTAATTCGGTTTACCAAACTTGGACAGAACCGATTTGCAGCTATTTTCCCTGTTTCAATTCTTTCGATAAATATTGCAGAAGCCGTTTACCGAGAACTTGAAGTCTACTGGACTTACAAAACACTGACAACAGATGCCGGTGGCATCTTGATTATGGGTGGCCCTTGGAATCTAATGAATGCCGCAGCAGGAATCCTATGTATTGTTACTTTAACAGGTTTTTCGGGAATCCGCGTGTCTAAATCGTCTTCAAAGGACATGCTTTGGCCTGATATGACATGGCTGTATATTGTCGGCTATACCATTTGGAATTTTGCCTACGTTTACAATTGTATTTCAACCCGGGCACTCTATGCGGGATTCGGAATATTAATAGCTGCCATGATTGCGGAATTCTTCTTTAAAAAGGGGGCATGGCTCCAACACAGAGCCCAAATTCTTTCACTATATGCTTTGTTTTCACTTTCATTTGACTTTCAAGCAAGCAGTCTATTTAACATCACACCCAACTATACACAAACGAACCTAATCACACTTGGGATCGTCTCCATTGCTGTAAACTTAGGTGTCTTTGCCATTATGGTCTACACCATTATGAAACATAAGCGAAATCCACTTAAGCAAGAGATTTATGGTCATACAAGTTACTATAAACAAACCATGAGAACGGAATAAAATAAGCCTCTTTATACAGAAGCGTATAAAGAGGCTTATTTTATAAATTCTAGTCACTTTCAGGAATCCAAGCAAGCCCTACCAAATGGACAGTAATATTGCCACTGAGCGCGCGTACATCAATTGATTCTATGTCATCTTTTATGGCATCGTATTTAGAAGAAATCTCTGTGATTTTATCTTCTAAAGTGGCATTTAATGCCTCTATTTCTTGCTGAACCAGCAAGAATCTCTCTTCAGCTTGGTCAATCCCTTGACCACTTTTTAGGGCTTGGGACGTTCGTCTCATAGCCGTTCCCATTTTCGAAACGGATGTGGCACTCACTGCCTTCCTACCTAAAAGCGCCCCTAAAATTGCACTCCCTGCAGAAACAGCCGCATCTAGCTTTCTTTGAGATGCCAAATGACTTTGCTTTTCAACCGCTTGCTCAGCTCTTTGAAGTTTGCCTTCCAGTGTTCTAAATTTTGAATCATATTTTTGTTTTAACGCTTCAAGTTCTGCGTCCCGTTCCTCATGTGCCTGATGCTGGACTCTGATTCTAAACGCTCTTTCATCTTCACCATATTCTGATATGAGTTTTAACTTTGGACACGAAAACAAGGTCAAATGAACACTGGTTCTAATAAACTGACTCAGCAGTCTTTTCCAGTTGGTATACTGTTTTGCCTCTGCGGCCACAGCTGGATAGGTCATAAATGTGGCCCCTTCAACAGGCACCTGTTCCAGTTCATCCATTCCTAACGCCAGATGTTGGGCATCGTCCCAATTTAGAGCAACAGGCCCCTCTTTAAATGGGGTCACCATTATATAGTTTTTCATCTCTGAAATCCCATATTTACTGCTGGTGTATAGGACATCCGTCACCCCTATAACTGCAGGTCTATACCTAATACCAGAACCCAAACTTCCTGAATAAGGGAGAAAAATCTGTTTAATATTTGGGGGTAGCACTGGCAAACCCTCCCCAGAGTCTGGGATTTCTTTAGAGGCCTTAACCACGTCAGCCTCTTTTTCTAAATGCGCAGGAGATTCTTCATTAAAGCCGGACAAACTGGACAATTGATCTCTGGAAAGAGGCCCAGCAAGGTAAGACATAACCCATCTCGTGCTAAAAATCAAAGGGACATCTTCATGAACACTGTGTCTATAAAAAACACGCTTCCCAAGTCCTGCCAATATTTGTTCCGTCTCGGATTTATTGAAATGCCCGCCACTTGCAGCCCCTTCCAGACCTGCCAAGACACGTTCCTTATCGCGCTCTGTTTGCAGACGGCCTATAAACCATGTTCCTGCATTTGAAAGCGCCTTATAATCGAGATCAACTGGATTTTGAGTCGATAAAACAAGGCCTAAACCATAGGCTCTTGCTTGCTTTAACAAGGTCAACAGTGGTCCTTTTGAAGGTGGATTTGCCGTAGGTGGTAGGTAGCCAAACACTTCATCCATATATAAGATGGCCCTTAAACTTCCTGTTCCACTTTGCGTTCGCATCCATCCTACAACTTCATTAAGCAACATGGTCACAAAAAACATCCGTTCACTGTCATTCAAATGGGCAATTGAGAACACAGATGTTCTGGGTTTTCCATCTGGTCGATATAAAAAACCGCCAATATCCAAAGGTTCCCCCTCAAGCCATGCCTCAAATCCTGGAGAAGCCAATAAATTGTTGAGCATCATCGCAAGACCAAACCGGTCCTTCGATGGGTAAAAACTCTCTAAATCCATGACACCAATTTTATCAAATGGTGGTTTTTGAACGGCGCTGATTAAATCTGCTAGACCAAGACTTTTCCCTAGCACCCAGTTCGACTCCAAAATATTAGAAATTAAAATAAATTCTCTACTGGTAAAAGGATCTGCCGTTATTCCAATTAAAGACAAAATACTATGTGTGGTGGCACTCAGACGGTCCCCAAGTGCTTCTTTATCTTGTAAAATCTCTGCTTTTGGCGCTGAAAATGACTTGAGTACAGAAACACCAACGCCTCCTGTCCCCCCTGGCGTAAAAATTTTCACTTCAGCTTCTCGCTTAAGGGTTTCAATCCGTTTGCCATCCTGACCCCACTCTGCAAGTCCACTTTTCCAAATTTCAGCCTGGTCTTTGGCAAATTCTGCTGGCGTCTTACCTTGATTGGATGCTTCTTGTAAATTAATCCAAGGCTCAAAATCCTCGCCCCTAAACTCGGGAAAAGTTAAGGCCAAATTACTTAGGTCCCCCTTAGGATCAATGGCAATAACTGGGATGTTATCCATCATTGCCTCTTCAATAAGCCCAATGCCGAGCCCAGTTTTACCACTTCCGGTCATTCCAATAATCACCGCATGAGTTGTTAGATCTTTTGACTTGAGTAACACATAATCTTGGTCTACTTTTTTCTGCTTTAAATCATATGTCTTTCCAAGATAGAATACGCCCAATTTCTCAAAATCTGTCATTCCATCCCCCTTTTATGAACGCCGTCCATATTTTATTTGGCTAACTGCTTTTTTACAGCGTCTGCCAACCGTTCAAGTGCTTCCTCCAATAGTGTTTTAGAAGACGCAAAATTAATGCGAATGAAGCCACTGCCGCCTTTTCCAAAAGTATGCCCATACTTCACGCCAATTTTAGCTTCATTTACCAAAAATGCTTCCAGCTCAGCGTCAGACATATTCAAGAATCGCATGTCTAACCATGCAATATAAGTACCTTCTGGCTTAACAATATTTATTTCTGGTATATTGGTTCTAATGTAGTCAACAACATAATCTCTTTTTTCCTGCAACAGCACCGTAATCTCGTCAAGCCACTCTTCAGAATACTCATAAGCGGCAATAACCCCTTCAATTGAAAAGAGATTTTTCATAAAAAGTTCAATGGCATCTGCCGTCCGGTCATAAATTTTCATCAGTTCTGGATTTGCAATGGTGACAATACTGGCTTTAAGGCCCGGTAGGTTAAACCCTTTTCCAGGACCAAACATCGTGATTGTATTCATTTTGAGAGCCTCTGAAAGACTCGCAATTGGGTAATGCTTTCTGCCATCAAAAAGAATGTCTGAATACAACTCATCGGAAACAATCAATATGTTGTGCTTCAAACAAATTTCTCCAATTCGCAACAACTCTTCTTTTGTAAACACTTTTCCAACAGGGTTTTGAGGGTTACAGATAACAATCATTTTCGTTCTTTCTGTAATCATGTTCTCCAAGCCCTCAAAATCAAGTAAATACTGGTCTCCATCAAAAATCATAGTATTGTGGAGGGTTTTTCTTTCATTTAAAATGATTGAGTTGAAGAATCTGTAGTAAACCGGTTCCTGAATAATAATCTCATCCCCGGGTTCTGTAAAAGCCAAAATAGCTGCCGAAAGGGCTGGAATTGTGCCAGGGGCATTTCGGATCCACTCTTTTTCAATTTGCCAATTGTTGCGGCGTGCCTGCCAGTTAATAATGGCATTAAAGAAGGCATCGTCCCTAATGGTATAGCCAAAAACCCCATGTTCAACCCGCTTTCTAAAATGGTCAATAATTTGCGGGGAACACTTGCAATCCATATCCGCTTCCCAAAGTGGAATCAAATCACTTGTTCCAAATTTCTCAAGCATACCATCCCATTTTTCTGATCTGGTATGCCACCTGTCTAAATCTTTATCAAATATACTCATTCTATCTTTTATATGATTACCTCAACAAATAATCATAGACTCCTTTCTTCCTAATATTGCCCACTAAACACATGAACTGCCGGTCCGCTCATATAATACTCGGACGCTCTCTTCTCTATTAAAAGTTCGCCCCCTGTAACCAGTACCTTCACAGGTGACTTTAGTTTACCTTCCCGAATCCCTTGCGCCACAGAAGCACTGACACCTGTTCCACAAGACATGGTTCTACCAACGCCTCTTTCCCAAGTGGTCACTTTCAATGTATGTGGGTCAATGACCTTACAAAAATCCACATTGATTCCCTGTGGAAAATACGTGTACTGTTCAATTGTAGACCCTACAAGGTCAATATCGATTTGATCAATTTCATCAACAAAGGTTACTGCATGTATGGTGCCCATGTTTAATGCCGAAAGGGTATACACTTGACCGTCAACTTCAATAGATTCATTTTGAAATTCAGATTTATCAAAAAGAACTGGCATTTTTGACGTGTCATAAATTGGACTTCCCATGTTGATGCGGTACAACGTTTTACCGTCCACCCTTACAGCGGACACCTGAATTTTTTGATACATGGTTTCCACAACACATGTATCCCCTTCAATTAATCCCTTGTCCATTACATATTTGGCAACGCAGCGGATCCCATTTCCACACATAGGGGCCTCAGATCCATCCTGATTAAAAATACGCATTTTGAAATCTGCCTGATCAGACCTTTCCAAAATCAAGAGTCCATCTGCCCCGACACCAAAATGCCGGTCACAAAGTTCAACTGCTAACGCACTGTAGGCATGCTGTTTGTCATCTTTGATATAAATAAGGACAAAATCATTCCCAGTACCGTGATATTTTTCAAACTCCAGCATATCTGCATCTCCCATTTTTATAAATTCCGAACGGCTTCAAAAACAATTTCCCGTTCATCAAATTCAATTGTGCCCTCATTTGTAATCTGTGTGGTTTCATGCCCTTTGCCTGCAAGGAGAATTATATCCCCAGCTTGTGCATGGGCAACTGCATATTCAATTGCTTCTTTTCGGTCAATTATAATGGCATACGCTCCATTTTCCGCTTCAACCGCGCTTGCAATTTGGGATGCTATCACTTGTGGGTCCACGTTTCTTGGATTGTCCGAAGAAATAATGGTAAAATCAGAAAGCCTGCCAGATATATGTCCCATATCATACCGTCTCTCTTCCCCACGGCTCCCGCCACCGACACCAAATAAGGTGATGATTCTGGCCTTTGCAAAGCTCTTAATGGTGTTCAGTGTTTTTTCGAGTCCATCCCCTGTATGCGCGTAGTCAATAATAACGTCGAATCCTGTATTCAACGGTAAAACTTCAAATCGGCCCCGAACGCCTTTTAATTTCTCTACACCTTTAACAATTAAATCTAAGCCTATATTTTCAGCAAGCACACACGCAATCCCCGCCAAAGTATTCTGAACATAAATATCTCCAGGAATGGACAACTTAACTTTTCGGCTTCCCACAGGTGTATTCACTGTAAAAAGGGTAAACTTCTGTTGATAGTCAATTTCGCTCGGATAAACATCCGCTTCTTCTGTAAAGCCATACGTCATTACTGACTTATTTCGAGCTTTCAAATCTTTATAGAGTCTTCTGCCATATGCATCGCTAATATTAACCACATTCATCCGCGTATTCTCAAATAAGCGTTTCTTAACATTAAAATAGTTTTCCATGTTTTTGTGCAAGTCTAAATGGTCCACTGAAAGGTTTGTAAAAATACCAGTCGAAAAATCCAAATTATACACCCGGTCCAATTCAATGGCATGAGAAGAAACTTCCATAACACATTTTGTACACTTGTCTCGAACCATTTGATCAAAGTATTGATTGAGTTCAGGTGCAAGTGGGGTCGTGTGGCTGGTTTTTAGCCTTTGATTACCACTTAAGCACTCTATGGTGCCAATCAATCCAGTGCCTATACCCGCTTCATCCAATATGGACTTTATAATGTAGGTCACTGAAGTTTTGCCATTCGTTCCAGTCACGCCAATAAGGTTCATTTTTTCAGAGGGCCTTGAATAAAAATTAGATGACAGGACAGCCAGTGCCTTCTTGCTGTCTTTAACTTCAATTAGGGTCACGTCGTCACCAAACATCTTATGGGGCCACTCTTCTACGACAATCACCGAAGCACCATTCTCTATGGCCTTGTCAACATAATCATGGCCATCACTGGTAAATCCTTTTATTGCAACAAAAACACACCCTTTTTCCGCTTTTCTAGAATCATAAACGACTTTTGAAACCTCGATACCATGAAACACATCTCTATTTGAACCTGACAGCTCTAAACCATCAATCAATTCACTCAGTTGCATATTTGTTTGTATAATTATTCAAATAAATAACTATACACTCCTTCCTTCTTTTCTACAGAACAACCTCGCTCTCAATTACTCCGCTTTTTATATTATATCTATTTTCAACTTTCATGTCCATAAAGCACCCCACATAAAAAAAACTGGATGACAGAATGTCATCCACTAGTTTTCTTTTTACCCAACAGTATAAATACTTACATTTTTCCATTTGCCTTTTTTAAACTCGAAATATGACCACAATCCCGAAATTAGATTAGTTGCACTAATAGCAATCCAGACACCTGTGGACTCAATGCCAAACAAAATGCCTAGCGTAAAGGCCAAGGCAACTCGAATGACAACCCAGCTTACAAAGGTAATTTGAAAAGGCTTTTTTGTGTACCCAGCACCCTGCATGGTCCTAGACAAGATGATGGATACTGCATGAAAGGGCTCTGAAATTCCAATTATTATTAGAAACAGGCGCCCAATTCTCACGACAGAATCATTGGGCACATCTAAGAAAAAATCAATAAATGACTTGGAGAAAATCACAAAAAGGAGCGATATGCCAAACATCACACCGGCACCAAGAATCGCTGTTGCCCGACCACTGGCCTCTGCCCGATCAAATTGCTTTGCACCGAGATTCATGCCTGAGAGTGTTGCTGCTGCCGTTCCTATCGCAAGACCCGGCATTAGGGCATATTGATTTAGATTGGTCCCAATTACAAAAGCAGGCACTGCAAATTTTGCATCCAATGTTCTTGCCAAAATGGCAAACATTACAAAAGTAGTTGCATTCCTAGATAAGCCTTGTAAACCCGAGGGAATGCCTATATCCATAATTTGCTTTGAAGCACCCCAAACGGGTTTAAACATATGACTGAGTTTAACTTTCACATCGAACTTTCCACTTAATAAAAAGCCCCACGATACCAAAGCGCTAACAAATCTGGATAGGGCTGTTCCCATTGCTGCCCCTGCCACTCCAAAGGCTGGAAAACCAAACATACCAAAGATAAAGATATAATTGCCAATGACATTGATAACATTCATCATTATATCAATATAAAGCGGTGTTTTGGTGTCGCCCGCCCCTTGAAAAATAGATCTGGCCATAAAGTGAAGCAAAAAAAATGGCACAGCAAGAAAAAATATTTTCATATAGTCCACAGCGTAATTCAGCACCCCATCTGTAACGCCTAAAATTTTCAAACTAAATTCATTGGTCATTAGACCAACCGGAACAATTATTGCCGAAAGAATCAAAGACAAAAGAAAAGCCTGTCCTGCAGCAATGCTCGCCCCTTCCTGATCGTCTCTGCCTACAAATCGCGCAACCATAGCAGTGGTTCCTGTTGAGATTGCAATCACCAGCACCATAAAAATCATTATGATATTTCGACTGGTCCCAACGGCTGAAATCGCGTCAACACCAACAGTTCCAACCATTTTCATGTCAATGGTCCCAACAGAAACCTGTAAAAGCGACTGTATAATAACAGGCCATGCCAGAAAAAGTGTCGTCTTGTATAAATTTTTATTGTTTAATAAATAGGTTCTTCTTTTCTCATAATTATCACTTGCCATAAATGCCCCTATCTTCTTTTTGTTTCAAATCTTTGAATCAATCCTTTAGTTTGTCCATTGTATCATATTTTGTATAACTTTTCCCCTCTGTTCTGTCCATCGAGTTGAATCAAAAAATCCCCGTATGCCACCTTCTCGTTGTCATCTTTTCTATAATAGACAAAATGTGTTGAAAGAACATATCCCTTTGCATATCTTGCATCATATACATTGACACCTAGAAGTTCCAGTTCTCCAGTTTCAATAAGTTCACCTTCATCAAGCCCCCTTTGAATTCGTTCTAATGTGGCCGTTTTATGATCCTCCAACCCCTTAACTATCGCCTTGTTTAGGTTAATTTCTATGTCACACATTTGTTTGTCTGACAACACTGCGTCCGCTGACAAACTGTCTGTACAGTCTTCAAAGTCTAGAAGATGGTTTTCTTTTAGCACTTGAAAAAACAGCGCCCCAGCATCATAGCATTTTACCCTTATTGGAAAAACATCCTCAGCTTTCAAAATACGTTCTTTAAGACGCTGAATACGCTCATTGTATAATTTTCTGTCGAGTTGCTTAAGTGCCCTAAGCTCAACATATTGCGCAGAACCCTCAATCTCTTCTACAGATGCTTCATACCAATACTCATAAGGGTGATTTTTGCGTCTGTATGTTCTATACGTCAAAAAATTTGAATAAGTTTCGAGACTAAAATTGTCCATAAACTCCAAGAGCATCTGATTTTCTTCATATTGTGACATACTCCCACCACTTAAGAAGTGGGGGCTTCTCGTTCGAATAGCCTAATGGCTACAGCATAAGCGAGCTATCCCCGTGTGTCCCACGGTTCTTTTATAATTTATGCTGATAATATACGCATACCTTCGTTTCTAATATTGATGCTTGCATTATAGTCTCGATCTACAATTAGACCA
>NZ_JAFBDT010000031.1 GCF_016908355.1 Fusibacter tunisiensis
GGCAGCCAGGTTACTGGTATGGCTATGAAAAAGATCAATAATAAGGCAAAGAAGAACGACGGCATGGAGACGCCGGTTAAGGAAAACACCGTCCAGAAATTGTCAAATAGACCATATTTTTTCACAGCTGACTTGATGCCCACTGGAATCGCTATGGCAAACGCTAAAACCATTGCTACTATATTTAAATAAAATGAATTCCATATAAAAGTGCCTATAACGTCTACAACGGGTTCTCTATATTTGTATGAATTTCCAAAATCACCTGTCAATGTTCTGCCAAGCCATTTGATATATCGGATGTGGAACGGATCATCCAATCCAAGTTGTTCTCTAATTTGTTGCTGCTGCTCTACTGTTGCATTCGAGCCTACCCCCAGGTACGCATTTACTGGATCTCCAGGCATGATTTCCAACAATCCAAATAAGATGATGGTAATAATCAATATGACTGGGATCAAGTGCAAAAGCCTTCTCGCTATGTACTTTAACATTCCTTCACCCCTCAAAAAATATTTTTGCCTAAAAAAGGCAGTCCTATAAAAAGACTGCCTTTATCTCATCATTTCAATGCACTATTGCTGCAATTATTCTACTATTTTAGCATCTTTAAGAGCAGATACCCAGTCATAAAGTGAGCTTGTCTTAAAGTCAACCAACTTAGGATTGTAAAGGTCGAAGTAAGTGTTTGCATATACTGGCATCATAGCTGCATCTTCATTCAAGATTTTAGCGATTTCAGCATACTTTGGCTTCGCTTCTTCAATATCCATAATTGCTTTTGCTTCGTCTAAGAGCGCATCCACTGTTGGATTTGAGTAACGGCTTGTGTTGTCATTACCACTTCCAATGTAATCAGAGTGGAAAGTTGTATAAAGTGAATGTGGGTCTGGTGTTGTGATTGAAGTTGCAAGGAAGAATAAACTCCAGTTCTCAACGTTTGCATCTGAGTTGTAGATAACATAGTCAAGAATTGTGTTAAACTCAAGGTATGAAATATTAAGTTTCACGCCAAGGCCTTGTCCCCAGTCTCTTTCCCACATAGGGATCAATGTTGCAAGAATATCATGATCTGGCATTGCTGCAATGTTAAGCTCCATTACCTGACCGTCTTTCTCTCTGTAACCGTCTGCATTAATTGTCCAGCCAGCTTCATCAAGAATTGATTTTGCTTTTTCAAGATCAAAATCATACTCTATCATGCTATCAAGAAGTTCATCTGTAATCGCCCAAGATACTTGTGAAAATGGGTGGTACTGAACACTTGCTAAAACTTGATCTGTATCTTTGTCATAATAGTAGCTGTTTACAAATTCTTTAACGTTAAATGAATAGTAAAGTGCCTGTCTTACAGCTTTCTCTGAAGTTGGGCCCCACTCATTGTTTGTCTTAATGTAACCGTAACCACTTCTGTTATAGCTGTTAATTGAGAAGCCACCATTTCTTGCTTCAGCAATTTTAGTAGGCTCAATAACGCCAGCAAGAAGGTCAACGCTACCACTTGTAAGTTCAACAATATCAGTTGTCATGTCAACAAACTTAAGGATGATTTCCTTAATCATGTAGCCTTCACCTGAGTAAAGTGGATTTCTTTCAAGGTAAACAAGTTCCTTATCTCTAAATTGAGCGATCATGTAAGGACCTGATCCCATTGCTTCTGTTGTAATTGCTTCTACGCCTGCAGTATTTCCTACAGCATAGTCAGCCCCATAATAGTGCTTAGGCAAAATTGAGTAGCCTGTGTTTGAGAAGTTTGTACGAAGTGCTTCTGTAAAGTTAAATTGCACTGTGTAATCGTCAAGTGCAACGACACCTTCAAACGTATCTGTTTCACCTGCATAAAACGCTTCATAACCAACCATGTCCTTTACAGCTGAGCCGTAGCGGCCAGTGTATGATGGGTCTGCAAGTACAAGGTAAGTAAACACAACGTCGTGTGCTGTAAGTGGCTGTCCATCAGAGAAAACAACATCATCTCTCATGTTAAATGTAATGGATTTGCCATCTTCTGAATATTCCCAGTCTTTAGCAATTACGCCTTCATATTCACCGTCAAAGTTCAACGCGATAAGTCCTTCAAAGACCATATCCACTACGTATCCATCATATGATGAAGAGTAGTAAAGAGGGTTGAAGTTACCTGATGCTTCTGTAATACCCACGATTAATGTGCCACTTGGCTCATTACTTGTATCAGGTGCTTCTGTAGCTGCTTCTGTCGTTTCTTCGCCTGCTGGTTGTGTCTCTGCTACCTCTGGCTCGTCTGTAGAACTACATCCTGCCAAAAACGCGGTAGTTACCATTACTAAGCAAAGAAACAAAATTAATGATTTCTTCATTCTTGATAATCCTCCTTCTTAAAATGTCGATTCCATAAATGAAACCCATCTATATAAACCTCGAAAGGTCTATATCTAAAAAAATTTATACACCACGAATTATTTAATATATTACACTACGTTAACAAATAAATCAAGGTGTTTGTGTTCTTTTGTTCAATTTTTTGTAACATGGATTTAATATCCATTACTAATATATAACATTTTTGATCAAATTGGAATATCATTTTCACAAATAATAGGGGTTGACAGAGTTGTTACGGAATAGAAACATTTACCCATTCCCATTTGTTCACCTTTTTATAAAAATTCTGTTTTATGCCTTTGCAACAATATTAAGGGTACCTAAATGTATTTTGTATCTCTTCAAAATCTCTCTAAGTCTTTGATACAGGTTTATTGTTAACCTATTATCAAGACGTAATTATATACGTCAACACACTTTCACATGTGAATTGTTTTGGCATATAAATAAAAACTAAAGTTAACGGAATCTATTGTTACGAAATGTTAATATATAAAAAGCCAAAAAAACCCTGCATTTTTATCCAATGCAGGGTTTTAACAAGCCTATTAAAGCATCCACCATACAATTACAATAGCAAGTACGGACATGATTCTAGTTGCTTTCAATGTTTTCTCGGTAACTTCACCTCTACCAAGCTTCCAAAACTCAAATAAGCGTATGGACAAGCTTGGGTTTATGACACCAATTAATAAGATTGCCGTCAAAATTATCTTTATTAGCATAATGCCTCCTATTCTACTGTGACAGATTTGGCAAGATTTCTCGGTTTATCCACATCATTGCCTCTCAATGTCGATACATAATAGGCAAATAATTGAAGTGGAACAATCGCAAGTAATGGTGCAAAAGCATCAGACGTTCGTGGAATATAAAATACTTCATCGGAAACTTTTTCAATCTGTCCATGCCCTTCTTTGGCAACTGCAAAGACATGGGCGCCCCTTGCTTTTACTTCCTTGATATTGGAAAGCATTTTTTCATACAAGCGATCCTGAGTTGCCAACGAAACAACAAATGTTTCATCTTCAATCAATGCTATTGTACCATGTTTCAATTCGCCTGCGGGAATTGCAAATGAATTAATGTATGAAATTTCTTTAAGTTTAAGCGACCCTTCTAATGCCAAGTCAGAATCAACGCCACGTCCCATAAAGAATACTTTTTCGTTGTTAAATTGTCGGGCAGCCAATTTTTGAATTTCTTCACTTTTTGAAAGAACCTGTTCAAATTTTTCAGGCATGGTTTTCAGTTCATCAATAAGTTCAGTGTAGTCCATATCAGAAAGTGCCCCATTCAGATGTCCAAAATGTATGGCCACCAAATAAAAAGCAATCAATTGAGTTGTAAATGCCTTTGTTGAAGCAACACCAATTTCTGGACCTGCCCAAGTATAAAACAGATCATCAGATTCCCGAGCAACAGAACTCCCAACAACATTTACAATACTCATAACACGCGCACCTTTTCGCTTAGCTTCTCGCAAAGATTGTAAAGTATCCAAGGTTTCACCTGATTGAGAGACCGCTATAAAGAGGGTACGATCATCAATAAATGGGTCCCTATATCGAAACTCTGAAGCAACATCACACTCCACAGGAATTTTCGCAAACGCTTCTATTGCACGTCTTCCTATTAATCCCGCGTGGTATGCAGTTCCACAGGCTACAATATAAATTTTGTTAATATTCGAAAGCTCTTCTGCAGTTAACCGAATCCCTTCCATCGCTAATTTTCCAGTACCATTTAGCCGCCTAAAAAGTGTTTCTTTTACGCCTTTAGGTTGTTCAAAAATCTCTTTTAAAGTAAAATGTTCAAACCCTTCTTTCTCAGCAGCATCAATGTCCCAAGTCACTTTATAGATGTCTCTTTCTTGAACTTGACCAAGGGAATTATAGATTGTAACAGAATCTTTAGTCAAATCTACAAACTCATCATTTTCTATTAATAATATTTCTCTTGTGTATTTTAATAGGGCTGGAATATCTGATGCAATAAAATTTTCATTTTCACCCAAACCTACAATCAAAGGGCTGTCTTTTCTTACCGCGACAAGTCGTTCCGGCTCATCCTTTGCAATAACACCAATCGCATACGCGCCTTCCATTCGATCAACTGCTTTTCGAACCGCTCGAAGCAAATCACCTTCATAATAATAATCAATTAAATGCGCAATAACTTCTGTATCAGTTTCTGATTTAAATGCAATCTTTTTATCATGCATCAGCCATTCTTTAATTTCCATATAATTTTCAATAATGCCATTGTGAATCACTGCAATGGTATCATTTAAATTTGTATGCGGATGTGCATTTAAGTCAGATGGTGCACCATGAGTTGCCCATCTTGTATGTCCTATCCCCAAAACTGTATCCATATCCATATCTATGATGTTTTCAAGATTTTTTAACCGTCCTTTAGTTTTATAAACCTTGACTTCACCACCTATATTTACTGCAATACCTGCTGAATCATAGCCTCTATACTCCAATTTTGAAAGCCCTTCTATCAAATAAGGAACCGCTTTATTTTTACCAATATATCCTACAATGCCACACATGAATTTTTCCTCCATCAAAAAATTAAAAAACACCCTATCTTAGGTGTCGGTAGACGCACTTATAGTCTTGAACCAACCTACTCACTTTGTTCCAGAAATCACTTTCTGGGTTTGTAGAGTATTTTACGGTGTTGGTTACACCGTGGGGCACCCGCCGAATTTTCGATTAACCCCACCCTCGTCAACTGATTACTCAGTTCTGGCGCTTATATTCAGTTAGACGTTTTCACTTGGCCACCCCCCTCTTACGAAATTATACCACACATACAGCCCTATACAAATGAAATTTATATGACAATATGTGTGGCATATATAATTTTTTTATTCAAATTCCCACTTCATTGCACGTTTTACCGCGCGTTTCCACCCCTTATACAATGCCTGACGCGTTTCGTCCTCTATCATCGGTGAAAACCGATCATCTGTACCTGTATTTTCTTTTATGTCTTCTAGGCTCGTCCAAAACCCAGTGGCAAGGCCAGCCAAATATGCTGCTCCGAGGGCTGTACTTTCAGTCACTGCAGGTCGGATGACATCAACACCTAACAAATCTGCTTGAAACTGCATTAAAAAATCATTCGCAGTAGCACCGCCATCCGTTCTGAGAGACCTCAATTTAAGGTTTGAATCTTCTTCCATAGCTTCAATAACATCTCTTGTTTGATAGGCAATTGCTTCTAATGTCGCCCTAATAATGTGATTGCGATTGCTGCCACGCGTCAATCCAACAATAGCCCCTCTTGCGTACATGTCCCAATAAGGTGCCCCCAAACCAGCAAAAGCAGGAACAAAATAAACGCCATTGGTATCCTGAACTTTTTCAGCATAATAAGCGCTTTCAGAGGCTTTTCCAATCAACATCATTTCATCTCTTAGCCACTGAACAGCTGCACCGGCAATAAAAATTGATCCTTCCAGAGCATATGATACTTGTCCATTCAATTGCCAAGCAATTGTTGTAAGCAACCCATTTCGAGAAGGGACTCTGTGATGTCCTGTGTTCATCAACAAAAAACAACCAGTCCCATATGTGTTTTTTGCAGCACCTTCATCAAAACACATTTGTCCAAAAAGTGCTGCCTGCTGATCGCCAGCGCATCCTGAAATTGGTATTTTTGACCCCCCAAATGTTTGTTCATCGGTAAACCCATAAATTTCTGAAGAAGATTTAACTTCTGGAAGCATTTGAATCGGAATATCCAATAGTTCAAGAATTTTATGATCCCATTCTAAAGTATCAATGTTAAACATCATGGTCCGAGAGGCATTACTGAAATCCGTTACATGGATTTTTCCCCGAGTTAAATTCCAAATTAACCATGTATCGATTGTCCCAAACAAGAGTTCTCCATGCCTTGCCCGTTCTCTAGAGCCTGTTACATGATCCAAAATCCATTTTACCTTTGTCGCGGAAAAATAAGCATCTACAACCAAACCTGTCGCATCCTGAATATATTCTGAATGTCCATCCGCAATCAAGCGATCACAAATATCTGCTGTTCTTCTGCACTGCCATACAATTGCATTATAAATGGGTTTTCCCGTTAATCGATCCCAAACCACAGTTGTCTCTCGCTGATTTGTAATCCCCAATGCGGCAATTTCAGCTACAGATACACCTGCGCTTTCTATTACTTCACGTGCAACACCCGACTGGGTTCCCCAAATTTCCATAGGATCATGTTCAACCCAACCGGATTTGGGATAGTGCTGTGTAAATTCTTTTTGTGCCGTTTTTACGATTTCGCCATTATGATTAAACAAAATCGCTCTTGAACTTGTTGTGCCTTGATCTAAAGCCAGAACATACTGCTTCATTTTCCCCTCCCTATTCAGGCAACTTCGGCAATGCTTTCTTAATAAAAATTGTCAAATCACGCATCAAATCAATAATTTTATCTTCATCATTTTGAATAGATTCATCTACGAGCCTTACAACTGGGCGTGTAGGTGAATTGGGATTATTCATCATAACAATACCAATTTTTTCGTTACTTAAGGCTACAATTGTGCCTGGCGGATAAATATCTACGACCTGCATTAATGTGTGGAATACATCCGTGTCTAACTTTGTTGGTGTTGCCGATCTCAAAATTTCTAAAGCTGTATCAACGGAGATACGGTTGTTATAATTTCGGTCTGATACAATGGCTCCAAAAATGTCGCATACAGTTACAATTCTAACTAAAAGTGGAATATTATCACCCATAAAGCCATGTGGATAGCCTTTCCCGATCTAAACCCATTTTAGTACCAATGAGTAGGGATAAAATCATAACCTCTACAGCATGATTGTAATGGTACATTTCAGCACCCATAAATTCAGTAGAATAATACTTCTGATGACTTTTTGAATAAATTTCAGCAATAATGTCATCAACTAATTTTTTAAGTTCACGAATATGCCCCTCTCGCATCTCTTGGTGTTCTAAATGCGCATTTATTTCCAATTGTGAATCGTATAGCTGTTTCATATAGACAATTGTCTGAAGCTTAATTTCGTCAGAAATCATCGGTTCAAGTACAATCCCCTTAGAAATTTCATCTTCAATGTATAAATGTCGGATATCTACCTGTTTTAGCTTTGCCAAAAGCCCAGGCGTTAACGTAGCACCTGAATTAATCAATAATGACAACTTTGAATCATACACAGGTTTTGCGATGATACTACCTGCTTCTACATCCATAATATTTACCAATCTCATAAGAACACCTCTGTCTTGTTATACCCATTTTTTTATATTTGAACAACTGGTTTGACTTTTCAATCTATGGTATGATGTCAATGAAGTTAAGATATGAAAGGACGAAACCTATGTATAAAGCAATTCCATTTGAATCCTGCGACGAAAAAACTGTTTTTATAGATGTCCGTAGTGAAAGCGAATTTAAAAAAGGTCATATTTGTGGTGCAATTAATCTGCCTATTCTAAACGATTTAGAACGACATGAAGTTGGCTGGATCTATAAAAATGCTTCTGTTGATGAGGCTAAAAGAGTCGGTCTAAAGCACGGCAGCGGCAAAATTCAAACTTTTTTGGATACAATTAATTCAATCACAGAAGAACTGCCCAATCATAAAATTGTTTTTTATTGTGCAAGAGGGGGCTACCGTAGTAGGTCCATAGCCATGCTTCTTTTAGGGATTGATGTACCCGTTCATTGGCTTGAAGGGGGTTATAAAAACTACCGTACAGAAGTTTTAGAAACGCTAAACACCCCTGATAAAATTCCGAATTTTATAGTGTTAAATGGTTATACAGGCGTCGGTAAAACACACATTTTAGAAGCGCTCCAAAAACTAGGCCAACCTGTTCTGGATTTAGAAAAAGCGGCGAATCACAAGGGCTCTCACCTAGGGGCAATCGGTACTGAAGGTGGACAACAGACTCAGCTCTTTGAAAATGCCATATATCATCAATTAAAAAGTCTCAAACATGCGTATTGCTTTATAGAATCTGAAAGCAAACGCATCGGAAAAGTTTATGTGCCAAACGCAATATTTGATAAATTACAAAGAGGCTCCTATATAAAACTGGAAGCCTCTGTCGCTTTTAGAATCGAAGGACTTGTAAAAGATTATGTCAATACACCTGATTTTAAATCCTCTTTTGAAAACGCACTTTTAAGAATTAAACCCTATATTGGTACATCTCTTTACACTGAAATTAGGACCTTGTTTCACGGGGAATTCTATGCTGAATTGGCAGAAAAACTCTTAATTCACCACTATGATCCAATCTATCAAAAGAGTATTTCTGCACATGACCATATTGCAACCTTTACTGTTACGAACTACGAAGAGTGTGCACAGGAGATATCCAATTGGATTAGTCATTCAACTCTTTCTCAATAAGCGTCACAAGTTCTCCAGCAACCTGGTTCAATACAGTCTGATCAGAACCTTCAATCATGACCCGTACCAATGGCTCTGTTCCAGAAGGCCTAATTAAAACGCGTCCTTTTCCGTGGAAATCCGCTTCCACGGATTTTATTTTATCTGCAATTTTATTGTTTTCCATAAACCGATGCTTTTTCGCATTACTTACTTTTGCATTTTTTAAGACTTGAGGATAAACCGTCATTATTTTTGACAATTCGGAAAGTGGTTTCCCCGATTCCTTCATTACTTTTAGAAGCTGTACTGCTGTCAAAAGACCATCACCAGTTGTATTATAATCGAGAAAAATTATATGTCCAGACTGCTCACCACCCAAAACATAACCATTTTTAAGCATATGTTCAAGGACATATCTGTCTCCAACCTGAGTCTTAATTGTCTTCATACTATTTTCTTCAATTGCGAGATCAAATCCCAAATTTGTCATAACTGTTGTTACAATCGTATCTGCTTTTAATGCGCCTCTTTCTTTCATATGCAATCCACAGATTGCCATAATTTTATCTCCATCCACTAAGTTGCCTTTTTCATCAATGGCTAACAATCGATCTGCATCTCCATCAAAAGCCAAGCCGACATCTGCGTCAACAGTTTTTACAAACTTTATTAAGTCGCCAAGATGTGTTGACCCACAATTTTCATTGATATTTAACCCGTCTGGCTCATGATGAATTGAATACACTTTAGCATCTAAGCGATTAAATGCCAACGGTGCAACATCATACGCGGCTCCATTAGCACAATCCAATGCAATTTTCATACCTTCAAATTTTATGTCACCGATGCTGTTTACAATTGACTCAATATAGGCATGTGTGCCTTGTTCATACGGGAGTACCCTACCCAAACTTCCGCCAACAGGTAGGTCAATCATACGTTTTGATAGAATTGCATCTTCAATTTCATCTTCTAAAGCATCTGATAATTTCAATCCTTTAGCGTCAAAAAATTTTATGCCGTTAAATGGCATTGGGTTGTGTGATGCGGAAATCATAACACCTGCATCTGCTTCCAATTGGCGTACCAATTTAGCAACTGCCGGTGTCGGGATTACACCTAGATCAATAACATCACATCCAGTCGATAAAATTCCAGCAACTAAAGCATTTTCTAACACGTCTCCAGAGATACGCGTATCTTTCCCTACTATAATTTTTGCCCTCGTTTTCCCTTTTGTAATGATATGTGCACCATATTTTCCTAAAGCCATTGCCAATTCTATCGTAAGTTCTTTATTAGCAATCCCTCTAACACCATCTGTTCCAAACATTCTAGACATATTTATGCTCCTTAACTTTTATTGACAACTTTAAAAAAAGAATGACTTTCACGGGTCAGTATCCGTTCAATTACAGTATAAATACCCACTAAAACTTTTTCATTTTGATCCTCTGGATACTGTTCGAAGTGGACATCCAACAGGCTTTTAATTTGTCTTGCTTTATCTTTATCAAATTCTGCAACTTCAAATTTGTCCAAATATGTGCTTTCGAGTTTATCAGGATTAAACTTACCTGAAAGCAATTCTTCCATATAAGCAATCAAGCACTCGGATTCTGCGCATACAGAACACGTTTTACACAATTTATGAACTTCATCTTTAAGTAGACCTCTAAATGCTTTAAGTGCATTTGCCTTCTGCTTTAGTGCAGATAGAGAAACTTCTCTCAGTTGCCTTCTAAAAATAACCACCCTAAAAAGAATTAGGGCAATAATCACTACAGAAAGAAGCCACATAAAAACATTTCCCATACTCTGTACATACATAGATGCATAGATCTTTACCAGACCAAAAACCATAAAAATTACAAAAGCAAAAATTTTTATCACGTGTTCTGGCACACGGTCTCCCAATCTAGACCCTATAAATATTCCAAAAGAACTTACCACCACCATACCAAGAACTGTTCCCATTAAAACTAAAACTGGGTACACACTCTGTGTCGCAAGCGTTAAGGCAGTTAATTGCGTTTTATCTCCCAACTCACCAAGAAAAAAAGCCATTGCAACAGTTATTACAGGTCCCCATGTCCTAATTGCTTTGTTGTCCTCAGATTCTTCCGCAATACTAAGAGACATTAAACCAAACGCGACAAAAAGAACGCCTGCAACCAATTGCAAGGCATCCAATGGAATTACCTTATTTAACAACACCCCTAAAGCGATGGCCAGTCCATGATTTAAAAGCGACCCCACCATTACGCCCAACAATATGCTTTTAACCTTATATTTTGTCGCAAAAGCCATCGCCATAATCTGCGTTTTATCCCCCATCTCAGCGACAAAAATCAAAGAAAAAGCTTGAAACAACTCTTTCATTTTTACACTCCAATTGATTATCAATTTATTATCTCATACTATAGGCACAAAATAAAGACCCAAAGAGAATTGATATCTCTTTAGGTCTTCAAATACTAACACTTATTGAGTGACTGCTTCAGCACCCTTCTTTAGAGCTTCTTCATTTATTTTCAACAAATGTGCCTTCGATTCACCAAATGTTTTCTTCAAAGCTGCCATAACAGATTCAACAGATACAATTTTAGTAAGTTCTAAATAGGCACCCAACATAATCATGTTTGCAACTTTTGCATTGCCCAACTCTACTGCAAGGTCATTTGCAGGAATGTAATAAACATGAAGGTCTGTTCTTTTTGTTTTTCTTTCAATCAAAGAACTGTTAATTAAAAGATTGCCTTCCGGCAAAACTTCAACTTCAAATTTATCTAGAGAAGGTAAATTCATGATAATTGCGGCTGTTGCATCATTTGCAATAACTGGTGAACCAATTGGTTTTGATGAAACCATCACACTACAATTTGCTGTTCCACCGCGCATCTCAGGGCCATACGATGGCAACCAAGAAACTTCTTTATCTTCCAACATGCCTGCATATGAAATCAATTGCCCCATAAGCATAACACCTTGACCACCAAATCCAGCACAGATAATTCTTTCATTTAACATTTACTTTACCTCCCCTGGTCTTCTAAAGTTTCCAATCGGATAGTATGGAATCATGTTATCTTGAAGCCATTTAATCGCATCAATTGGTGTCATTCCCCAGTTGGTTGGACACGTTGACAATACTTCAACAATAGAGAATCCCTTACCCTCAAGTTGGCATTGGAACGCTTCTTTAATTGCTTTTTTTGCTTTTCTAATATTTGCAGGTGTATCCACTGATACCCGCTCAACAAAAGCTGCGCCATCAATTGTTGCCAACATTTCAGAAACTCTTAAAGGCATACCAGAATGTTCAACTGTTCTTCCAAGTGGTGCTGTTGTCGCACGTTGTCCAATTAATGTTGTTGGCGCCATTTGGCCACCAGTCATACCATAAATCGCATTATTAACGAAGATTGTTGTGATTTTTTCACCTCTATGGGCAACATGAACAATTTCTGCAGTACCAATGGATGCGAGGTCACCATCGCCCTGGTACGTAAAGACAACTTTATCTGGGTGCACTCTTTTAATACCCGTTGCAACGGCAGGCGCTCTACCATGAGAAGCTTCATGCATATCACAGTTAAAATAGTCATATGCCAATACAGAACACCCTACTGGTGCAACACCTATAGACTCACCTAAAACGTCTAATTCTTCAAGCACTTCTGCAACAAGTCTATGGATTATACCATGTGTACAACCTGGGCAGTAGTGGGTTTGCTTATCTGTTAACCCTTTAGTTTTTTGAAAAACAATTGCCATTATTTTGCACCTCCAACCAATTCTTTAACTTTTTCAATGACACCTTCCGGAGTTGGTACCATACCGCCCGATCGGCCGTAAAAATGAACAGGCCATCTGCCATTTGAAGCAATTTTCACATCATCCACCATTTGACCCATAGACATTTCTACAGACATCAATGATTTACATGTTGTAGGAATTTCATCAAAAGCTTTTTCTGGGAACGGCCACAATGTAATTGGTCGAATCAATCCAACATTTATATTTTGTTCTTTGAGTTCATTAATTGCGTTTTTAACAATTCTCGATGTTGTTCCATAAGCAACTAAAACAATTTCTGCGTTTTCCATATTATACACTTCATAACGCACTTCTTTTTCTTTCATTTCGTTATATTTTACCTGCAATCTTTCATTATGCTTTTCAAGTTCAGCTGGATCAAGTGCAAGCGAATTGATGATATTTGGTTTTCTTTGCCCTTTTGTTCCTGTAGTTGCCCAAGGCTTATCTTTCAATTCATAACGTTTACTAGGCGACTTGAATTCGATTGGTTCCATCATTTGACCAATCATGCCGTCACCCACCATCATAACAGGGTTTCGGTAATAATCCGCAGCATCAAAAGCATCCTGCATCAAATCAACCATTTCCTGTAGGTTTGCTGGTGCAAATACAAGCAATTTATAATCGCCATTTCCACCACCACGTGTCACTTGGTTGTAGTCAGATTGTGCCGGTTGAATACCGCCAAGCCCTGGACCACCTCTAACAATATTTACAATAACACACGGAAGTTCAGCACCTGCAATATAAGTGATGCCTTCTTGTTTCAAGGCAATTCCTGGTGATGATGATGACGTCATAACT
Organism: Fusibacter tunisiensis; assembly: GCF_016908355.1. Classification (GTDB taxonomy): domain Bacteria; phylum Bacillota; class Clostridia; order Peptostreptococcales; family Acidaminobacteraceae; genus Fusibacter_D; species Fusibacter_D tunisiensis. The sequence continues at coordinate 13,389 of NZ_JAFBDT010000031.1, forward strand.
CTTGCACCAGCACCTGCTGCGCCATACACCATATTAATGGCAGAAACTTCACTTTCAGCTTGTAAAAATACGCCATCATTTTTTGGCAGTTCTCTTGACATATACTCCGGCAACTCATTTTGAGGCGTAATCGGATATCCGAAAAAGTACTTGCAGCCCGCTTTAATTGCAGCAGCGCCAATCGCCTCATTACCTTTCATTAATACTTTAGCCATTATAACCCTCCCTAGAATCTTTCAACAGTAATTACATAATCTGGACAAATTGTTGCGCAGTTGGCACAGCCAATGCACTTATCCATTTCAAATACAGTCGATGGATGAAACCCTTTTGCGTTAATCTTACTTGTATCCATTTTAACAATGTTGACCGGACATACTGTTGTACAAAGACCACAGCCTTTGCAAGTGTCCTGATTAAAAGTCACTTTTCCTTTAGCCACTTTTCATACCTCCCATGTTTTACATTTATTTTTCGAGTGAAAGCCCTACATCCAATCCTCACGCATGAGCATTGCAATCGGCAGAATTTTCCCTTCAATGTCTTCTGGTAATTGGTGGGTAACCTTTTCCAAAGTGCTGACATACTTGATGGGAATATTCAATTTTTTTGAAACTTCCACTACCAATTGTTGACCTTTCATAACGTCTTCTACAGTTGTATCTCTTAAAAGATGCGTATTGTTAATTAAACCTGTAACTTTAACGCCAACTGTGTCTTCAATTTTGCGAATATGTGAAACAACACCCATAAGATCCTGAGTTTGTTCTCTGTAAGCATTAACCACACAGAACATATCATATTCACCTTCTGTAAAATATTCCTTATATCTCGCTAAAACTCTTGCACCAACGGCATCACCGCCAACATCAAGTATCACTTGCGCGTTTTCATTTTGTAGCGGCGCCAATATGCTTGGGGAGAGCATTGGCAAATCTAAATTCGTATTGTGTCCAAACGCACCTGATATGACTGTAATCCCTTCAGCTTGAAGAATTTCAGCTTTTTCACGAGACCTAAAATATGGATTTACAATATCCAAATCACAAACGGCAACTTGTTCGGCTTCTTTCTTTAGCATTCTCGCATAATTTACAGCGAATTCAGTTTTCCCACTGCCATAATGACCGATTATTATTCGAATTCTCTTATCATCCAATTTCATGTCTTCACCTAATCCCTTAACTATAAATTTGAGGGGCTTCTTCTTTTCTCAAAACGCGAAGACCGCCCAAAGCAAGCGCACTCATTTCATCTTCACCTGCGTAAACAACAACATCTCCAATAAAAGCTACTCTTGATTTAATCCAATCAACCAACATCTGACCATAAGCCAAACCACCTGTCAAAACAATGGCGTCTACATGACCTTTTAGTACGGCAGCACAACTTCCAATTTCCTTTGCAACTTGGTAGGCCATCGCCTCAAAAACAAGTTTTGCCTTTTCATCACCCTTTTGGATCATGGCTTCAACATCACGGCCATCATTGGTTCCAAGATAAGCTACAAGTCCACCTTTACCGGTGATTTTCTTTTTAATTTCTGCATGTGTGTATTTGCCTGAATAACACATTTTAGCCAAATCACCAATTGGTAATCCGCCTGACCTTTCAGGTGAAAATGGGCCTTCACCATCTAAGGCATTGTTCACATCCACGACATTTCCTTTTTCATGTGCACCTACTGAAATGCCGCCACCAAGATGGGCTACAATTAAGTTTAGATCGCGATAGTTTCTATTGTGTTCACTCGCATAACGTCTCGCAACTGCCTTTTGGTTCAAGGCATGGAAAATAGATACTCTGGAAATATCTGGCATCCCTGAAATTCGAGCTATTTCACTCATTTCATCTACAACGACAGGATCTACAATATATGCCGGAATATTTAGCTGAGATGCAATCTCCTGCGCAATCAAAGCGCCTAAATTAGAAGCATGTTCTCCCATTTGAGCAGCTTTTATGTCTTCAATCATTTTTTCGTTAACCGAATACGTGCCACCCTTAATTGGCTTAAGCAAGCCACCTCTGCCCACCACAGCGTTAAGTTTCGTTAAGTTAATCTCATTTTCTTCCAAAATAGCCAGTATAACTTGCTTTCTAAACTCAAATTGATCTGCAACCTTTTCATACTTGGCAATTTCTTCATTGGAATGCCTTAATGTTGTTTCAAAAACTTCCCTTTCATTGTCATAAACTGCAATTTTTGTGGAAGTCGACCCTGGGTTAATGGCCAGGATTCTAAAAACGTCCATAACTCGCCCTCCTACTTATATTCTGACATTAAAACACCTAAAGCAATTGAATTTAATTTTGATGCATCCGAATCGGCTCTTGATGTTAGAATGATTGGTGCCTTTGCCCCTACTATTATCCCTGCTGATTGCGCATTTGCAAGGAAGTTTAAAGCTTTATAGAGTACATTTCCAGCTTCAATGGATGGGCAAAGTAAAATATCTACGTCACCCGCCATCGGATCTTTTATACCTTTGATTTCAGCCGCCTCTTTTGAAACAGCATTATCTAGTGCAAATGGTCCACCAACTTTACAGCCTTGTATCTGACCTTCTGCGTTCATCTTAACCAGTTCTCCTGCATGAACTGTAGCAATCATAGACTCTGTAACTTTCTCCTTTGCAGCAATGACACCTACATTTGGCAACTCAATTTCCAAAGCTTTTGTCACCGCTAAGGCATTTTCAATAATTTGCTTTTTGGCGTTCAAGTCAGGTGCTATGTTCATGGCAGCATCTGTTACCGTTAAAATTTTATGATAGGTTGCAACATCAAAAACCGCAACATGACTTAAGACATTTCCCGTTCTAAGTCCAACTTCACGGTTAAGGACGGCCTTTAATATAATTGATGTATCAACCAACCCCTTCATTACCAAATCCGCTTCACCAGAAGAAACCATAGAAACAGCTTTCAATGATGCTTCTGCCATATCCATAACATGAAGCAGTTGAAATTCAGACAAGTCCAAGCCAATATCAGACGCTATTTTCTCGATTTGAGCCACATCTCCAATTAAAATACCCTTGATAATACCTAGGTCATAAGCACCTTTAAGCGCCTTTAAAACATCATCATCCTGAGCACACGCAACAGCAACTTTCTTTGGTCCTTTTTCCACTGCACGTGCAATGAGTTCATCAAAATTTTTAACCATCTATGCCCACCTCTTCTTCATAAATTTTCAAGCGATCCTCTCCGTTTAACACTCTAAGCGTCCCTAGATTTAATGCTTTCATCTCATCTTCACCAGGCTTTACAATAAATGGTGCAATAAACGAAACATGATCTTCAATAAATGCCATCAAATAGTCTGAATATGCAACGCCACCTGTCATAACAATTGCATCAATTTCACCGGATAAAACGGTTGCCATAGCCCCTATCTCTTTAGCAATCTGATAACCCATTGCTTCAAAGACCAATTTTGCTTTTTGATCACCCTGCTCAATGCGTTCAATAACAGCTCTCGCATCATTCGTTCCTAGATATCCAGTAAGACCTCCAGTGCCACGCATTTTCTTTTTCATTTCGGAAAAGGTATAGTTTCCAGAAAAACACATTTTAACCAAATCGCCTACGGGTAGACTCCCTGTTCTTTCAGGTGAAAACGGGCCCATTTCATTTGCATTGTTCACATCAATAATTTTACCTTTTTTCATGGGGGCTATAGAAATACCACCACCTAGATGTGCTACAATCAAGTTTAAATCATCTATTTTTTTGCCAACATCTTCAGCATAACTATGCGCAATTGCACGTATGTTCAGTGCATGAACCAAAGATCGTCTTTCAATCTCCGGCATCCCTGAAATCCTTGCAACAGGCTCAAACTCATCTACTGCAACCGGGTCTACTATATACGCTTTAATCCCTTGGTCTGTTGCAATTGCATGGGCAATAATGCCACCCAAGTTAGATGCGTGTTCACCTTGAATGCCAATTCTTAAATCATCAAGCATTTTTTCTGTCACCAAATAAGTACCACTTGGCATAGATCTTAACAAACCGCCTCTTCCTACAACAGCAATCAAATCAGCTGGTTTAATGTGGTTTGCCTTAAGCCACCCCATGATTGCCTCCATTCGATAAGCGTACTGATCTGTAATTTTCTCAAATCGACTTAATGCTTCAACATTATGGTCAATATTTTCCTGAACTATTTTTTCTGTCCCCTTAAAAACTGCCAATTTTGTAGATGTCGATCCAGGGTTGATTACCAATATCATAATTGCCACCTCCATTTGATTCCTCATATTAATTAAGCAAGTACTATGCCAAATTAGAGCCCCTTGATAACGCCCATTTTATAGGTCCATCTGTCACAGAATGCAAAAAAATACATGCAGTAATTTGCATGTATTTTTGAAAAAGTGCAGTTTGTTGCACTTACGAGTTGATGTCTAATTTTTTCAATTTATAATACAGGGCTCTTAACGATATGTCTAATTTCCTTGCGGCAATTTCGCGATTGCCATTACTAAGTTCCAAAACTTTTAATATATGTTTTCTCTCAAATAAATTTAATGCATCTGCCAATTCCATGTTTGTAGCCATAGGTTGTACATCAGAAACTGACTGATTTTTTTCTGCATTTAAAGACAGTATATTGGGCAGATGATGGGTTTCAACAATTTCTTCATTCATGCGAATATTAATCATAGCACGTCCTACAAAATTTTCAAGTTCTCTTACATTTCCTGGCCAATCATAAGCCATAACAGTTTCTAAAGCATTTTGTGAAATTTTTGAAACACTGCGCCCGTATTCTTGATTGTACTTAACAATCAAGTGTTTGACCAGATCTGGTATATCTGTCTTATGTTCTCTTAAAGCGGGAATATTAATTGGCACCACATTTAGCCGATAATAAAGATCTTGTCTAAACCGTTTCTGTTCTATGGCACTTTCAAGATTTACATTTGTAGCTGATATAATACGAACATCTATGGAAACAGGTTTATTACCACCCACCCTTAAAATTTCTTTTTCTTGAAGAACTCTAAGTAATTTTGCTTGTGTATTTAAGCTAAGTTCACCAATTTCATCTAGAAAAATTGTGCCCCCATTTGCCTTTTCAAATAGGCCTACTTTCCCGCCTTTAGAAGCGCCTGTAAAGGCCCCTTCTTCATAACCAAAAAGTTCGCTTTCTAAAAGATTTTCATTTATCGCAGCACAATTTACCCTAACAAATTGAGCAAATTTGCGACTGGAAGCATTGTGTATTGCATGTGCAAACAACTCTTTTCCCGTTCCACTTTCTCCACGAATAATAACAGTCGCAGGCGTTTCAGCCGCTATTTTAGCTTTTTCTATGGCATTATTTAAAATCTCGCTTTTACCAATTATGTCATCAAATGTGTATTTGGCCTCAAGATTCCGAATGATCTGCTTGGCTTGATCCAACTGCTTATAAATCTCATTAATCTCTGTCAGGTCATGAATAATGGCCACTGAGCCTTTTAAAATTCCTTTATCATATATAGGTGCAGCCTCTGCAATAACTTCTTTCCGATTAAATCCAACTTTTAATTTCTTACCTTTAATCGGAAGGCCTGTTTTTAAAACTTCCATATGAACACTTTCACCTTCAGCGAGATCATAGGTACAATCTTTTCCAATAATATCTGCCTCGGTGTAGCCTGTCATTCTTGTATACGCTGGATTAATAAGCAATCCTTTGCCACTAGCATCCACTACAGAAATGGCATCTTGTGTCGCATTAAATGTCGCTTCAAGCGTTTCTCTAATTTGATTTAAATCCGTGATTCTTTCAGCCAATTCTATGATTTCTGAAATATCTCTAAAAACAGCTAGAGCACCCATTATTTTACCATCATCATCAAAAACAGGCATTCTACTTGTAATAATAGTTGTTCGATTCAAAGGTTGTTTTTGATTCAATTCAGCAATTCCAGTTTTTAAAACGATTGGCAGTCTTGTGTTCTCTACAACCGTTTCAACTTGATGTCCAATTGCGTTTTCACGGTTTATTCCAGTTAGTTTTTCAGCAGATTTATTAAAAATTGTTATAATGCCCTTTAAATCTACAACAATCATCGCATCATGTGTCGAATCTAAAATTTTCTGAATATCTTTCCTCATCTAAACCCGCTCCTGTTCAATCCTTGGATTCTTTTTCAGTTATTTCAACTTCAATATTCGCAGGTTCAATCACATATTTTTTTATCTGCTTTTGTGATGTTAAATTGATTTTCAATCGATATATTCCAACTTTATCCACATTACTCAAATTAAGATCTAATTGCAAATCGTCTTTTTCTAAAGATTCAATAATTGATTTTATGTCTTCAACACGGACAATTATCGGTGCATCCGCCTCCAGAATTTCATAAGAATAATCAAAATTCAAACCTACAATAACAGGCATTTCTTTTGTATCAAAGGTAAATTCTTTTGTTTGAATTTCTTCAATTATCACTTCAACTTGAATTGGTCCAATATGACTTTGTGGTAAAATATCATTCGGAAAAACAAGATCTTTTTCAATAATCAGTGTTTCTGTCTCATCACCTGAAAGAATAACTGAATCCGCATTTACTTCCACCAAACTTTTAATAGTGTCCACGTGTCCACTTACCGATATCGTTTCTGGTATTGTTCTGATGGATACAATTTCATAGCCTTCACTAGGTTCACCCGTAACATCAACTTCTATAGGCACTTCTTTGAGTTGGCCTAGTTTGAGAAACACATTTGCATAACTTGACTCTAAATTCACACCAGTCACAAGATTGCCATCTTCGTCATAAGGGGTTACAACAACTTCACGCGACAAATCTGCCTCCAAATTTCCAACGCCAATCGATGCGCCTAAATACGCAACAGAAGCTACAAAACTTTCAGGGCCAGTAACTTTTATATCTGATGGACTGGTTTCAAGACGTTCCTGATAAAAAGTATCCGCAAATTGATCTGTTATCTCAATCTTTATCGGTTTAGGGATTGAAACAATCCGTTCAGTGTTAATCGATAGATCGTTTGGAAACACGGATTTTATGGATACATCTTCTGCATTAATGGTTCGATTGATGTATATACTATTATTCCCAGCTCTTACAGTACGCATATCTGCCCAAAGACTAATCCCACTAGCACTCATGCCCAAGACACTGTTCCGCCTACCAATGACTTCAACATTTACAAAATAATCATATTGGTTCATGATTTTTAAATTGTTTTGATCTAATTCTTGTATGTTAATAAGTTGGACAGGAACATTTTCAATTACTTTTGTAATTTCAGGATCAACTTGATCAATTACAAAAAGCCAAAACAAAAATGCCAATATTATAGAAAGAATCTTTTTCCCCGTATTTTGTGTCCATCGAATTTTCATAAGTTCTAAGGGTTTTTCCCAAATCCAAATAAAAAAGCTTCGAATTGAATGAAGAAGAGTGTCAAAATAGCCTTTATTTCTTTTTGGCATTTTTCTCACCTCCATTGCTTTCTTTTTCTTGAGTCAAAGCATTAACCATAAGCTCTTTTAAGGTTGATGGGTCTAAAAAGCGTTGTAGCTTGCCTTCAACCGCCATTGAAATGGCACCGGTTTCTTCTGATACAATGACAATTACAGCATCGGATGTCTCGGTCATTCCCATAGCCGCACGATGTCTAGTCCCTAACTCTTTGCTAATATATTTATTGGTAGAAAGTGGCAATAAGCACCCTGCCGCCATAATTCGATTGTTCTTTATAACAACCGCTCCATCATGCAAGGGTGATTTAGGATAAAAAATATTCATCAATAGATCAGCTGAAACTTTAGCATCTGTAACTGTACCTGTTTCAACGATATCATTTATCCCAATCATTCGCTCAACAACTATTAATGCACCAATTTTCTTCCGCGACATGACACCTGCTGCATCGGCAATTTCATTTACGATTCGGACTTGTTCATCGTTAACAGTTTTTTTAGCCGATGTAAGGAACCATTGACTTCGACCTAAATGTTCAAGTGCTTTTCTAAGTTCAGGCTGAAATATAATAACAAGCGCTATCAGTCCAATTGTAAAAGTACTTTGCAAAATAAAATTTACGGCATAAAGCTTCGCCCATTCACTGACTTTGGCAATTATAAGAATGATAATGAATCCCTTTACAAGCTGTTCTGCTCGTGTCTCTTTAATAAGACTCAATAATTTATATAGAACAAAAGCAATGATTACAATATCAATAATATAAGTTACCTTTACTTCTGAAACAAATGATTTTATAAACGTAATTATGACTTCAATAATTTCCATGATACACCCCAATTTTTATAAAATGTCACTATCCAGTATACTCTTTTGCAATTCTCTTTTGTATACACCTTATCTAATCTTAATAAAATTGTAATGGTTTACAATTTAGATTGCTCATCTTTACTAATTGACATTATATATCTATATACCCTAACAATGGCGTCTTCAAATTGAGAATTTTTGCATTTGTCACGAATTCGATTTATAATTTCTGTTTCGCGTGAAGACTGCTGTATTTCAAGATCATATTTTTTTTTGATTTTTCCAATTTGATGCGTCGTTTTAAAACGTTCATTTAATTGGGAAATAATCAAATTATCAATTTTATCTAACTCTTGCCTAAGTTTTTCAATCTCTGAGTTCATATGTTTTACCCCCTCATTCATTCTATCATATATACATATCCAAACTTCATCAAAAAACAAAAAAACTCAATTCGAAAATTGAGTTTTTTTTTGGTGCCCAGAGGCGGAATCGAACCACCGACACGGGGATTTTCAGTCCCCTGCTCTACCGACTGAGCTATCTGGGCATGGTGGGCATAAGTGGACTCGAACCACCGACCTCACGCTTATCAGGCGTGCGCTCTAACCAGCTGAGCTATACGCCCCTACCAAATAGGGTTTATGGCGGAGAGGGTGGGATTCGAACCCACGTGGGCTCGCACCCTAACGGTTTTCAAGACCGCCCCGTTATGACCACTTCGGTACCTCTCCATAATTATTTAATTTGGTGCGTCCGTAGGGACTCGAACCCCAAACCCTCGCCTTAGAAGGGCGATGCTCTATCCAGTTGAGCTACGAACGCATATTGGAGCGGAAGACGAGATTCGAACTCGCGACCCTCGCCTTGGCAAGGCGATGCTCTACCACTGAGCCACTCCCGCAAATATTGGTGGAGGGAGAAGGATTCGAACCTTCGAAAGCTCAGCTAACGGATTTACAGTCCGCCCCCTTTGGCCACTCGGGAACCCCTCCAAATTATGAAACACAGTTACACAGGCTCGCGCATTTAAAAACCAAATGCTACCTCGCCCAATATTTTCGCTATGATTTCTAAACAGAAAATATTTACTTATCCTTCCTGTGCTTGCAAGCAAACACTACGTCAGGCGATATTTTAGCTTCGCTAAAAATCGTATGGAGCCGGCGATGGGACTCGAACCCGCGACCTACTGATTACAAGTCAGTTGCTCTACCAATTGAGCTACGCCGGCAAAAAATGGCGATCCAGAAGGGACTCGAACCCTCGACCTCTAGCGTGACAGGCTAGCGTTCTAACCAACTGAACTACTGGACCGTATTATGGTGACCCCTAGGGGAATCGAACCCCTGTTACCGCCGTGAAAGGGCGGTGTCTTGACCGCTTGACCAAGGGGCCATGCTTAAATGGTGTTCTTTTGTACTCAAACCTCTTGGTTTATAAGCTGTCGATAGTGATGTTTCGCTTCGCGAGAACAACACCTAACTGTATTTCGTCTTAATACAATATTTTTTAATTTACATTCCCTCCTGCATTTGTAAACAAATGCCACGTCGGGCAACATTTTCAACTCCGTTGAAAAGTTGTGGTTGCGGAGGCAGGATTCGAACCTGCGACCTTTGGGTTATGAGCCCAACGAGCTGCCACTGCTCCACTCCGCGTCATTTTTGGCTCCAAGGGAGGGATTCGAACCCTCAGCCTATCGGTTAACAGCCGAGTGCTCCACCATTGAGCTACCTTGGAACGCACTCATTTCTAAATTTAAAATACAAACCGGCAACGTTCTACTCTCCCAGGCAGCTACCCGCCAAGTACCATCGACGCTGGAGGACTTTACTTCTGTGTTCGGGATGGGAACAGGTGTT
>NZ_JAFBDT010000032.1 GCF_016908355.1 Fusibacter tunisiensis
ATTCCTTCCATGATGTAATCCTTTCATAATCATAATCAAAACTCTTTGATTTTCCAAGAGTTTTTTGGAACTTACACACTTTATATTACACTGTCGACCAGGAGTGTTACAATTTAGCTTGACCAGAACACTTTACACGTTGTTTTGATGCGGGGATCTTCTTTCTTTTTACCATTGTTTGTAAGCCTCCATCTGGTCTTAGTTTATTATAACAAATCAAACTTTACACAGATAATCTTACAGATCATATTTGTCAACTGAAAAATAAACAATACTAAGGAGACTGTTTTTCTGTTGAAATAGCAAATGTTCTAGTGAACATAATATGTCAGATGACAAGTTTGTGACAGACAAGTAGTCTATGGACGTTTACAATATTAAGTGAGGAGGAAGATATTTTGTGAAGATCGTGAAAACAATACTTATGGTAATTTGACTTCTAAATTATTTCTAATGGAAATATAAAACTGCTTAAATCTGTCAGATGGTGTGATGTTTTGTAGAGGCCTTTCATATAACGAAAATAGGAGGTTTTGTTATGTATAAAAAAATTATAGCTTTTACTTTAGTGATGTGTATATTTCTAAGTGGATGTGCTAGTAAAAAAAGCAATGAAATTGAAGCTGTTGATAACAAGCAAGAAATAAAAGTAGCTTTTACAAACGATGATTCTGATAAAGAGGAAAAAGATATAGAGGGAGTAACGGAAGCAGAGGAAGAATTAGAAGAAATTGTAGAGCCTGTAGAAGTAGTGGAAGATCTATTACCAACGGATGAAGAAATGGAGCTTTTTAATACTTTGGCAGGAGGGTTCTTCTATTCAAAAAGTGATGATAAAGAATTTGAACTAGCAAGACAAGGTGCAATAGATATTTATAATAATCAGGTTATAGATCTATTAGAAGAATGCTTTGATTTATATAATGAACTTAATGGATATGAAGAACAAATACTGTTCTTTATTGATGATATAGATAAGTCAAGAACTGAATATAAGGAAGACTTCCAATTGATCTTAGATGAAATATTGTATTATAAAACAGTTATAAATGCAAAAATACATGAAGCAAATGGATATTTTGAGATTATAGAAAGCCATGATGAGAATAATATAAACAAAGCAGTTGTTGACGGAGAAGTGTTTGAGTGTACGGTGAGTGTTTATGATAATCTTGGGGAATATATATCATTTTTGGTTATAACCAGTGAGTACCTAGCAAGTGGAATAGCAAATAATTTTAATGAAATTTATGCCGATAGCATAAGAGAATATACGAATGCAGCTTTTCAACAATATGTGGTTAAAAGCCTTGTTGAAGTTAATCGAAGTTATCTTGTAATGTCAAAGATGTATGCTCATATAGCAAGTTCAGATTATTATGAAGGGTTAGAAATCAAAGAAAAAACCATTGAAAAACTTTCTAATATGGAGCAGACAGAAGATGTCGTAGAATTATTAAAGCTAGCAGAAATAGGGCAAAAAATACCTGATTACATAATTGAAATAAGTGAAAATACGGAAGATGAAGAAAGTGAAGAAAAGAAAATATCGTTTACATGGCCTTTTGGAATTATAGTGTTTGCAGAAGATGACATAAATACAATGGCAGTCAAATTCGCTTTATTAAAAAAAATTGCTGGTATGTATGACGATGAAATTGGATTAATAGAGTATACAGACGATGAAATGCTTAATATTATTTTTAATGCTAAAGACATGAGAGATAAATTAGTAAAAGAGCAAATTGATCATGTGCCTTCTTTAGCAGATTTAAACTTCGTTGTAACTGGACTACCGCCAAGAACAAAATTAACAATGAGAGAAAAAGAATTTGGACCTAATTATAATGCAAATTTTACTATGAAGTCTAATTATCAGATGATATTTGAGGATGATGATAATGAGACTTCTTCTACCCAAAACGTAGAAGAAGTAAAGACAGCACATAATAATATTAAAGCAGTAGAAATAGAAATCATTTCCATGAAGCAAAGAGATAAGTTTATAGAAGAACTAAAAAATGTACAAAGTTCAAAAGAAGCCTTAGGTGCAAGTGCAATGCTTATACTTCCTGAATGGGCTGGTGGAGGTGTAGACAAAGTATATAATAAAATTGTAGATGCATTTACTGATATGCTAAGTGAAAACAAAGTTAAAGTTAATGGCGAGGCTTTTGAAAAAATCGAAAGTCTATTAGAAAATGATTTAGAAGAGATATTAGGTGAGAAAAAATTTGAATTTGCGAATAGATTTTTGAATGGTTCGGCTGAAGAAATTGTAAATGGACTTTCTGACTGGATTAATAATTCTAGGAATAGAAAAGATTTAAAGATTGATAAAAACACACTTATAGATATGCTCGATGCTATGGGTTTTGTCCATGAAGGTGAAAAAGATGATAATAAAGAAGTCATTGTTGATGAAAAAGATATTCAAGAGTTCGTCTTTTATTCTCAAAAGACTGGATTAAAATCGCAAGAGCATAAGCTGTACCCTTATGAGGCTTATATCCGCAGAGATACAAGAAAATATCATAAAAACGGTAGTTTGGCACTTGTGGGTTCATACTTGCTTACAAAGCAAGCTGGACAGATGCTGATTGAGGAGTATATCTCCAATCTAAAAACCAGAGAGAGTGCTGGTAAGGATGGTTTCTGGCCTATACCATTGGAAGCTGCCAGGAAGGACTACTTTTCTATTGGGTTGCATGAATCCTACTTGGAAGATGGAAAAATTAGCTCTCAAGTAGAATTTGATGACGAAGGAAATGTAATTCTATCAAAAACTTGGTATTATCATGACAATGGCGTTGTCAAAAAATACTCTGAACTTGATGGAAGTCACTCAGGTGTGAAAATAACTTACGATACAGAAGGAAATAAACGAGTCACCAGCTTTTATGATCATAATAAGGAAACCAGCCGTATCAACCATTGGAGGGAGGATTAATGAAATGATACTGATTGGATTATGACAGTGAGATTAGCTCTAAGAACAATTTATTGAAGTATGTAATATTAGATTGAAGGTGTTGATATGGCGCAACTATATATCTTTACAGTAGTCAGTATGATTACATCCTTTGCCTTTGAAAGTCAGAACAAAGTAGATGTTAAAGATGCTATAATTGTAAGTGACAGTAGGATCATTTATGAAGCAATTAGGTCTCTATTTTACAATTTTGGCTTTTTTGTACTTGTCATTATACTGATTTTAGTTTTAATTAAAGTAAAAAGTAGAAGGAAGTGAAGGTGCTGATTCTCTTTTGTAGTAGGAACCAGTGAAAGGGTTTCTGAGTCGTAGGTGGATGATTATGGAAATGAACATGGATCAAAAATCGCATAAGTTTCTAACTTTTGTTATGTATGCAACTTATTTGGTTTCCTACCTTGTAATTGTCATGTTTAATGACGAACCTCTCCTACCGAGTTTTATTTTAACCCTGAATTTTCTGATACATATCATAAGTCATGTGAAGTTCTATTCACATGAAGGTGTTGATAAAAGAGCAAAGTTTGTTCTTGTTGTTCAAATGGTCATCGTTTTTATACTGGAGTATTTCGACAAGTCAACGTATGAGTTATTATTTCTATTTTTGCCAATAGCAGATTGCATATATGCCTTTAATTACAAATTCAGTGCTCTCTATACAGGCATAAGTTTAAGTCTTTTTTACCCCTATAATTTCATTGTTTATGAGAATACAATGAATTATCCCTATTCTGAGGGAATTGCCAAAGATATCATCATCAGTATTTTTGTATTGACGTTTTTGTATGTTTCAAGAGTTCAGATGATTGAAAAGATGAAATATAATCAGGTCTTAAAGGAGAGGAATAAAGCATTTGAAAAGCTTGAAGGGTATGCAAAAAAAATAGAGGAACTTGTCATCCATGAGGAGCGTTCAAGGATAGCGTACATGCTACATAACTCTATCGGTCACAAACTAGTCGCAATGAACTTATCACTTCAAGCTGAAAAAATGGAACTTGTAAACAATCATGTCCTTAATGAAGATGATTTTACCAGTATTGAAAAACAAATCAAGGATGCCATGGTTTTACTTAGAAGTACCATAGAAAATTCGAATAACTTTATAATTAGTTTAGAAATAGAAGACCTGATAGATATGCTGATTTCCAATCTTCAAAATGATCTATCCGTCGATATTAAGTACGCCCTTGAGGAGGTAGTGAAAATCCCCAAGATTTATAATGATATTATTTACAATATCCTGATAGAAAGTGTAACAAACTCACTAAAGCATGCAGATTGCAAGACGATTATTATTGGGATACGTTCAGATTCAGCGATTGAGATCACTATTGAAGATGATGGTAAGGGTTTTGAGAAAATTGTTGATGGCTTTGGTATAAGCCAACTCAAAAAGAAGGTATTAGAATTAGAAGGAGAATATATCATATCATCCAACAAAGGGTGTCTGGTAAAAGTTATTCTACCCATGGAGGCTTTATGAAGATTAGGATAATGATTGTAGATGATCATGAGCTGATTAGAGATAGTCTTAAAAGAATACTGAGTACAGAAGAAAACTTTGATGTTGTCGCCGTACATGAAAATGGGAAGAAGGCACTCGATTCAATAAAAGAAATACCAGTGGACCTTATACTGATGGATGCAGTTATGCCTGTTATGAGTGGTATTGAAAGTACAAAGCTTATTAAAAATATAAATAGTCAAGTGAAAGTTCTGATCTTGACAACTTTTTCTGATGAAAAATTGATCTTTGATGCTTTTGGTGCAAGGGTAGATGGCTATATACTTAAGGATATAAGAGGGATTAACCTGATAGAGGATATAAAAAAGTGTTTGAGCGGTGAAATTGTCATTCCAGAAGAAATTGCAATAAAATTAGCAAAAGCTGTTGGAAATTACTCTGATAGAGAGTTCTGCAATACTGAAAAAGAAATAATTAAGTTGTTAAAGGTGAATTATTCCAACAAAGAAATCGCTTCAAAGCTAAATTTAAGTTATGGGACTGTTAGAAACTACATCAGTGAAATTTATAAGAAGCTAGGGGAAAGTGATAGGAGAAAAGTCATCGAGCTTCTTAATAAAAAGAAAATCTAGTGAAAGTACTTCAATTAACAAGTAGTACAGTATCCCTATGCAACAGTAGTAAATAATCCAGTCATTAAGACCGAATTTATGTTTATGGTAATCTAAAAATGCAATAAATGGCAGTCAAAAATACAAAAAGTAATTGCCAGTACAAACCTAACAATATACCCTATTAAGTGACTAAGCTTATAGGGGAGGAAAGGAAGTGCTGACAATTACTCAAGTCAATTATATCCGAGAACTGTTCTTTTTGGAAGGTAAAACATACTCAAAAATCAACAAAATGACCGGAAAGAACTATCGCATCATCGTGAAATATGTTGGAATGGATGATTTCAACCAGAAACAACACAAAGCCAAAAGACCCAACAAGTCTGATCTTATTCGACCTATCATCAGAAAGTGGCTAATTGAGGATAAGTCAAGGCACCACAAGCAAAGACATACCGCAAAGAGAGTCTATGACAGGCTTAAGGAAGAGCATCCTGATATCTTAAAGGTCAAAGATAGAACTGTAAGAAGCATATTCAAGGAAGAAAAAGCAGCAATCGTCCTTGAAATAATTAGAGAAGAAGGTACATTAGCTGAAATTTCAAGAAAATATTATCGCACAGCCAGTGTTGAGCCGTTGGAGAGCTGAATTTATAGAGAATATGGCAACCGTATTCGATAAAAAAGGCGAATCAATCGACAAAGTGAAAGAAGAATACGAGGCGGAAAAGGAGCGCCTTGTCAAAAAGATTGGCGAACTCACATTGGATGTAGATTTCTTAAAAAAAAAGCACAAGCAGGTTTCCGAAATGAGGAAAAGAAAACCTTGATTGAATGGGAAAACAGACAGAATACCATCACTCGACAGTGTGAACTACTTGACTTACCTCGCTCAACTGCGTACCATATTCCAGTTGAAATAATGCCTTCTGAAGACGAGATTGCGATTAAAAACGCAATTGATCGAATTCACTACAGAGAACCGTCATATGATGTTCGAAGGATTAAAAAGGAGCTGCATAAACTCGGATACAATAGAGTTGGCAGAAGGCTTGTTAAAAGATATATGCAAGAGATGGACATCTACGAATTTTATCCCGGCCCTAATCTCAGCAAAAGAGCAAAGTGGATAGCCATCGGTCTGAAGGAAGCCTGTGAAGTTTTCTAAAAACTTTTGCGGATGCCTATTCGCCCGAGACTTCTGGTAATCATAAAGAAAGATTCTCTTTGAAGCCTTCTCACCAGTTGCATAAAGCCACATGTAATTGTTCTTGTTGTCCTTTTCATCAAGGCAGTTCAGAACGGTTTCATCGGCATGTACGATGTCTTCTCGAACCAAGTCATCATGTAACCTGTCGAACAAGGGTGTAAGCCATCTTTCAGTTCCTTTAATCACCCATGAAGCCACCTGAATGAGCGCTCATCGATGGAAATGTGAGTGCCACTTATATTTTCAGGCCATTTGAATCTATCTTTTTCAAGTCTTTTGTAGTGGAGCCAAAAACCACTTGTGTCCCATTCCAGAATCTTGATCTTGTCGCGCTTTCGGTTGCAAAATACGTAGAGATTTCTTGAAAAGGGATCAAGTTTGAATTTTTCCCTAACGATAACCGCCAAGCCGTCTATGGATTTTCTTAGATCGGTAGCACCAAGTGCAAGATAGACTTCTGTGACTCTATTACTGTTAAACATGTTTCATCAACACCGCTAAGACTGTAGATAAACTTTCTGGATCAAAGCCTGGGTTAACATCAACTACTGTTTTTTCAATATGAATACATAATGTTGATTTAATATTATTTTCATCGACATCTGATTCTGAACTTGTTATTATGGCCCATTTGGTTTCAGTTTGATCTGCTGTTTGGAGTTGTTTTGTTTCAGATATAAGTCGTCTTTTCCAGTAGCGAAAGTTATGAATGTTGACGTTATTCTGCTCACACCACTCGTGTTGTGTGAGTCCGCTTGAAATTTGATCTGAAACTATTTACTGCCAGTATTCAGAGTTTGCTTTTTTACTCATAAAAAAATCACCTCTTTTTTGAGATGATTTTATCGCTGGTGGATCAGCTTGAATATGTGCACTGGAATTTACGCTTACATTAAATGCGGATGATAATTTGGGTTGAAAACTCATATAAATCTCTTTTTTTAAATTTTATACTTTTATTATAGTCTGTATATAATATATGTCAATAATTGTGTGATTTTATCCTATGAGAGATTATAAGTATTTGTCAAAACCTACTTAAATACGGTAGAATGAATAGAGTAATTTATTTTAAAGGAGTGTCTATTATGTTGGATTATGTGTTGAGTTGTTGTTCTACAGCGGATATGTCATATGATTATTTTAAAGAAAGAAATATACCATATGTATGTTTTCACTATGTTTTAGATGGGAAAGTATATAAAGATGATTTGGGGCAAACGATATCTTTCAAGGAATTTTATAGCAGAATTGCAGCAGGCGCCATGCCTACAACTTCACAAGTGAATGTAGGCCAGTTTATGGATTATTTTGAACCTTTTTTAGAAAATGGAAATGATATTCTTCATATTTCCCTTTCATCAGGTTTGTCAGGCGAATATAATTCTGCACTTATTGCGAAGGCTGAACTTGAATCAAAATATCCGGATAGAAAAATTCTTGTGGTTGATTCTCTCGGTGCTTCATCTGGTTATGGTATGTTAACAGATTTAGCAGCTGACATGAGGGATAATGGAAGTTCTATTGAAGAAGTGTATCAGGCATTAGAAGACAGTAAATTGAGGATACACCATTGGTTCTTTTCTACAGATCTTACCCATTTTAAACGTGGCGGACGCATATCTGGTTCGTCAGCGGCTATTGGCAGCTTGCTTAACATCTGCCCATTATTGAATATGAGTTATGATGGGAAACTGGTTCCTCGAAAAAAAATTCGTGGTAAAAGTAAAGTTATTAGGGAAATTGTGAATATGATGGCGATTCATGCGGAGGATGGGCTAAATTACTCTGGAAAATGTTTTATTTCTCATTCAGAGTGTTATGATGATGCACGAAAAGTCGCAGATTTGATTGAAGAAAAGTTCTCATCATTAAACGGTCGTGTTGTCATCAACAGTGTTGGCACTGTAATAGGATCGCATACAGGACCGGGAACTGTAGCACTTTATTTTTTAGGCGATACACGTGTGGACTAGTTTTGTTGAAGTAAAAAAACAGGAGGGAAATTGATGAAGTTCATTTCATGGAATATTGATTCATTAAATGCCGCGTTGACAAGTGATTCAGCGCGCGCCTTATTATCTAAAGAAGTTTTAAATACGATTAAGGGGTACACCCCCGATGTTATTGCCCTACAGGAAACAAAATTATCTGGTAATGGGCCAACAAAAAAACATTTTGAAATATTGGCTGACTTATTTCCGGATTATGAAACTGTATGGAACAGTTCAGTGGAACCTGCTCGCAAGGGATATGCTGGGACAATGTTTTTATATAAAAATAGTTTGGCACCTGCTGTTAGCTATCCAATAATTGGCGCACCAGGCACTATGGACTCTGAAGGGCGCCTCATTACCTTGGAGTTTGATGATTTCTTCCTGACGCAGGTCTATACGCCTAATGCAGGAGATGGACTTAACCGGTTGAAGGACCGTCAAATTTGGGATCAAAAATATGCAGAGTATCTAGAAAATCTAGACAAAGAAAAGTATGTTGTTGCAACGGGAGATTACAATGTAGCTCATAAAGAAATAGATTTGGCCCATCCAAATAACAACCGAAATTCTCCAGGATTTACGGATGAAGAGCGTGAAGGTTTTACAAATTTACTCGCAAAGGGATTTACAGATACGTTTAGGTTTGTTCATGGGGATATAGCGGATGCTTATACTTGGTGGGCTCAAAGAGTTAAGACCAGTAAAACAAATAATTCAGGCTGGAGGATTGATTACTGGTTAGTGAGCAATCGTATTGCAGATAAAATTTTAAAATCTGAAATGATTGATTCAGGGCCGAGACAAGATCATACACCAATATTGCTTGAGATAAATTTATAAGATTTTAATAAATAACTTGCGTTTTTTCAATACCTACTGTAAAATACAAACTAACTTCATAATAAAGCGTTGATAGAGAAGAGTAAATAAATGGCACACTTGTAGAGAGTTAACCGGTGGTGGAAGGTTGATAGTGTAATGTTTATCGAATGGACTCTTGAGTGGAAACCGAAATTAGAAGTAGGGGACACGGGTTCTCCCGTTACAGAGATAGAATATCGGTAGTTTTACCCGTATTCGATTTTGAGAAAAGGGTCTTTTGATCCGTTTATTAAGAGGTGGCACCGCGAGCAATCGCCCTCTACATGCTAACGCATGTAGGGGGCTTTTTTAGTGTTTAAAATTAAAAAGGAGCGTATTATGAAAACACAAGCATACACTGGTAATGGAAATTTTGGCATATTTGGCGGTCGTTATGTCCCAAAAGTTTTAGAAAAATCGTTGAATGAGGTTGAGAAAGCTTTTAAACATTTCAATAATGATCCTGAATTTTTAAAGGAACTGCAGAGCCTTCAGAAAGATTATGTTGGGCGGTCAAATCCTTTGACATACGCAAAAAACTTAAGTGAGGCCTTAGGTGGTGCTAGAATTTATTTGAAGCGAGAAGATTTAAATCATACGGGTGCCCATAAAATTAACAATTGTATTGGCCAAGTTCTACTCGCCAAACGCATGGGAAAAACGCGAATTATTGCGGAAACTGGCGCAGGTCAGCATGGCGTTGCTACGGCAACTGTTTGTGCACTGTTTGGCCTATCTTGTACCATATACATGGGGAGTGAAGACATGGAAAGGCAACGGCTAAATGTTTTTCGAATGGAACTTCTTGGTGCAGAAGTTGTGCCAGCAACGCTGGGGAGAAAGACGTTGAAAGATGCTGTTGATGCCGCTCTAAATGATTATATTCAATATTCAGAGTCGACTTATTATTTACTTGGATCAGCAGTTGGCCCGCATCCGTATCCCTTGATGGTTAGAACGTTTCAGAGTATAATTGGAGAAGAAGCAAGAGCACAAATGCTTGAAAAAGTAGGGCGATTGCCGGATTATTTAGTGGCTTGTGTCGGAGGAGGGAGTAATGCAATCGGCATGTTTCATCCTTTTTATGAAGATTCTTCCGTAAAAATTATTGGTGTTGAACCTGCTGGGAAGGGGCTTGATACAGGTGAACATGCAGCTTCTCTTACACTGGGAAAAAAAGGATTGATTCATGGGTTTAAATGCTATACTTTGCAAGATGAAAATGGCGATCCGCTTCCAGTGCATTCTATTGCTGCTGGTCTGGACTATCCAGGAGTTGGTCCTGAGCATTGTGCTTATAAGGACAGTGGTAGAGCTACCTACGAATCTGTAACAGATGAAGAGGCTTTAGATGCTTTTCTGACACTTAGTAAATCGGAAGGAATTATTCCTGCTCTTGAAAGTGCCCATGCAGTTGCTTATGCTATAAAACAAGCGCCTAAATTATCAAAAGATAAGATTATTCTTGTGAATCTATCTGGTAGGGGCGATAAAGATGTACAACAAGTTCAGAAAATGCTTGTATAAGCTAAAGAAAGGGAATTAAGATGAGAATATGGATTGATGCAGATGGGTGTCCAGTTGTGAATCAAACGATTATAATCGCAAAACGCTTGGGTATTTCTGTAACAGTAGTTAAAAATCATGCGGTTTCGTTTGAAAGCAATTATGCAACTGTAATTACAGTTGATGTTTCCCGTGATGCAGCGGATTATTATATTGCAAATCACCTTGAGACCAATGATTTAGTTGTAACACAAGACAATGGACTGGCAGCTATGGTATTGGCTAAAAAAGGGTTATGTATCAATCAAAATGGAAAAGAAATTCATAAAAACAATATTGATTTTGTGTTGGATTCAAGGCATCAGGGGCGTGTGGCAAGACTTAAAAACCAAAGGGGACCTAGACATAAAAAACGGACCAAAGCTGATGATCAAGCGTTTGAGAATGGTTTGCTATCGATAATAGAATCGAACGTTATATAATTGAATGACACATTATTATTTTGGAGGGGCTATGCGAGGAGAAGGATTACTGATTTTAGTTATAATATTTAGTATTTACGTACTGTATGATTTTTTTTCTGTCAAGAGATATGAGAGGCTCGCACAAGAATCAAAAATAGGGCTAGGGTTTTTGACGAATATCTTGACTTTATCGGGTTTGATGAATTTGTTTTCACTTTGGAATATACAAATTCCTTTTATATTCTATCTAAGCACGATGTTAGTTTTATCAATTCTTATGCAAGTTTTGTCCATATATTATGGGGGATTTACATATAAAATACCTTTTGACGATACAGATGAACTTTCAGTTATATTAAAAAAAATACTTTGGTATCATGGTCACAGAGAAGTTGATCCAATTCTAGAAGCGAATGAAACTAAATTTGTTTTTCCTGGGGAAAAGAAATCTATTGAAATGGCATTTCACGAAGGTGTAATTTCACGTAAAAGTCATCACACACTTAAATTTAAAAGATGGGGAGATAAAGCTTCTAAAGAAGAAATTTTAGAATCACTTGACGAAAAATTAGGTCAATATGAAGTGGCATTACCGGTATCGTCTTCTAAATCTTTTGAGCTCATAGGTGCCATCGTACTTTTGGTAGCAAGCATTTTATACTTTAATTATGAGGCTGTAAGTCCTTCTGTAATAAGTGTCTTTGATGAATCATCTTCAGTTGAAGTATTAGAACTTTCAGATTATGATATTGTAATTAATGAATCTGCTGTTTTGATGACTTTTGAAGAACACTATAAAAACGCAGATGCTCATTATACCAAATACATTAAGTTTGAAAATTTTGACGATAAGAGCATTAAAGTATCCTATGGTGATACAAGCAAGACGCTTTTCGTTGGCCCTAAATCCAGTTATCTTTATGTGAATTATGAAGACCTTAAAAACAAATCGTCATGGGACCGATTTAAGATTTCATTATATGAATTATATGGTAAAAAAGAGGGTGTTTTTTACGCTGTAGAGGTCTATGATCAAACACTTTATGCACAGCTTTTGCAGATTGTAAATAGAATAGAGGATTAAATAATGCTGGTAAAAATGAGACCTCAATATTTTGATAATTTTTTCTTGAATCTGTATCCCTATGTTCAGCCTTCAATGGCTCATGCAAAGAGACCGATACTGCTGTATATAATGACTTTAGGCGGGGAAGTAGATATGCCTACGTTTAATAAAATAAAAAACATACTTTATTATGAAACTCGAGTTTTAAAAGATGAGCAAGGAACCTTTATAATTGAAATGGGTCAGTTTGAGACAGAAGAAGCTGCGCAAGAACTTGTCGAAACCTTAACTGTTGATTTTGACGAATCTTTCATTATAGAAGAACGCCAAGAAAATGATATTCCAAACCAGATACAATAAATCTTAATAAGTTTTTTTCTAATATGAGCGGCTTTTCTATAGAGCCGCTCTATTATTGTGTTATAATAACTTGACTTTTGCAGAAAAACCACAAAAGAAACCCTTGAACCCACTGAAAATAGTGTGTTTCAAGGGTTTCTTTTTTTACGTTTTTTTGTAGGGTAACAGGTCTAAATTTTGGTTTCTGAAATATTTTTTTTGATCTGTTGTAAAGTTCTTATCTTTGTTGAAAAATCAATGTCTGCAGCTTGTCCGATGTCTTCTAATACCTCATCATAATAATCGAATAAGTAGTAGTTCTGGTCCACGTTGGTACAAGTGCATTTTTTAAGACTTTCAATCATCTTTGCGATACTATGTTTAACTTCTGTTATTTTTGTGATGAGAGTTATTGAAAAATCATAAAAAATAGCATATGATAAAGTCATTGCGTATTTAAGAAAGGATGGAATTATGTATACAGAAACGATGAACAGACTATCAGATGCAGCTCGTAATAAGATTGATTTTTTAAATCGCTCGTTTGGAAAGTACTTTATATCATCATTGTGGGCAGGTGCTTTTGTTGGCTTAGGCATATTTTTGATCATGGTAATTGGTGGAATTGGAATGGTTTCAGGTAGTGCCTATACAAAGATGCTCATGGGTGTTTCATTTGGCGTTGCCTTAAGCCTTGTAATTATGTCAGGAACAGAGCTTTTTACAGGTAATACTATGGTCATGACTGTTGGAACGCTTGATAAGTCCACAAATTGGAAGCAAACATTTAAAGTTTGGGGCTCAAGTTATGTTGGAAATTTTGCCGGGGCTTTAGTGGTTGCGCTTTTGATTCTTGGAACACAGATAAATGGAAGTGCTTCAGGCGATTTTATTGTAAATTTGTCTGAGGCTAAAATGAACCAGTCATTTTGGACCTTGTTTTTCAAAGGTGTATTATGTAATATTTTAGTTTGTTTGGCTGTTCTTAGCAATTATAGACTAAAGAGCGAATCGGCTCGATTTATAATGGTTTTTTGGTGTCTTTTTGCTTTTATAACATCTGGATTTGAGCATAGTGTTGCGAATATGACTGTATTTTTAATGGGATTGATGCTGGAACACCCTGATTCTGTATCTCTTATTGGAATGGCTAATAATCTAATTCCGGTTACATTAGGAAATATAGCGGGAGGGTCAATCTTTATGGGGGCATCTATTTATTATATGGGAAAAGAAGCTTAAAATCTATTGAACGCGCCTTAGGCGCGTTTTTTTATTGAATTGTGATATAATTCAGTTAAGACTATAATAGGGCGGGTGATAAATGTGAATTATATTTGTAGCAAATGTGGTTTAAAAGAAGATGTTTTTACCCACAAATCCAAGTGCGCATGTGGTGGTTTATGGAAACTGGATTTTGTCCCACCAAAATTTGATCTAGGACTTGTAGATCATACCACATGGGGTATGTTTAGATATCGCGCATTTATGCCTTTGCTTGATGACTCGTGGAAATCTGTGACACTTGGAGAGGGACTAACCCCAATCATTAAACTGAATGAAGCTGTTATGCTAAAAATGGATTACTTCATGCCAACCCTATCATTTAAAGACCGAGGTGCTGCAATGCTTATTTCACATTGCAAATCAATTGGGATAGATTCAGTTGTGCAGGACAGCAGTGGTAATGCAGGAAATAGTGTTGCAGCCTACTGTGCGAAAGCTGGTATTTCATGTGAAATTTTTGTACCCGAAGGGACTTCGGTTAAGAAAATCGACATGATTAAAGTGAATGGTGCTAAAGCTACAATTGTTCAAGGCTCCAGAGATTATTGTGCGGATGTTTGTAGAAAGAAAGTTGAAGAGGACAGTATCTATTATGCCAATCATGTGTACAACCCATTTTTTTATGAAGGCACTAAAACCTATATATATGAAGTGTATGAACAGCTAAATAGAATTCCTTCTAATTTAATTGTGCCAATTGGTAATGGCACCTTATTTATTGGAATTCTAAAAGGTTTAGAAGAGCTTCTAAGGAGTGGCGCAATTGAAAAAATGCCTCAAATTATAGGGGTTCAAAGTCAAAATTGCAATCCTTTGGTTAAAGCTTTAGCTTCTCATAATAAGTTTCCAGTGCCTGTAACGCCAACACATACTCTTGCAGAAGGAATAGCCATTGGACGCCCAATGCGTGGAGAAGAAATTCTTGCGTATGTTTATCAGTATGATATAGACCTTATTTCAGTTTCTGAAGATGGTATTTTAGAAGCCAGAGAAAAACTTTCGCGTAAAGGGATTTACTGTGAACCAACAACTGCAGCAAATTATGCAGCGTATTTAAAATACAGTGAAATAAATGGAAAGCTATTGGATTGTTTAATTCCAATGTGTGGGTCAGGGCTAAAAAAATAAACGCCGTGAGTCTCTAATCACGGCGTTTATTTTATATTTTAAGTAGGGGGTTGTTATTTTTTTACCTTTGTTATAGGTGCTTGTTGGTAAATGTTCATCATCTCTGACATATCAAATCCTCCTTGAGAATCAATTTCATTTAAGTGACACTCTTATTATGCCCTTTAAAAGTAAACAGGACATAAAAGGGGCGTAAAGAAATGTTAAACAGTTCATGAACAAATTTATGAAACTTAAAATACAGAACACTTGTTCTCATTCTCTTTTTTAGGTATACTATAACTGAATAGGAGCGTGAGATCATGAAAAATCGTACATATATCTGTATTGACCTTAAATCTTTTTATGCTTCAGTTGAATGTGTTGAACGTGGACTCGATCCAATGTCAACCCATTTGGTTGTTGCCGACCCTGAGCGTTCTGAAAAAACCATTTGTCTTGCAATTACACCTTCTATGAAAAAACTTGGTATTAAGAATCGGTGTCGTATTTTTGAAATACCAAAGCATTTAGACTATATTATAGCATCGCCAAGAATGCAGAAGTATATTGACTATTCTGCTGAAATTTATGCTATTTATTTAAGATATGTTTCAAAAGATGATATTCATATATATTCTATTGATGAAGCTTTTCTTGATCTTACTGAATATCTTAAAACGTATCATATGACTGCAAAAGAAATGGCTTTGATGCTCATGGATAAAATACTTGAAGAAGTAGGTGTGCGAGCAACTTGTGGAATTGGTACAAATTTATATTTGGCCAAAATTGCACTGGACATTACTGCAAAACACGCACCTGACTTTATTGGAATTCTTGATGAAGAGGCTTATCGAAAGTTATTATGGGACTATAAACCACTTCAAGATTTTTGGAGGATAGGGAAAGGGACAGCCAAAACACTGGAACGTTATGGAATTACAACCATGAGGCAAATAGCAGAAATGGATGAAGCTTTTCTTTATAGGCTCTTTGGCATTGATGCTGAATTGCTTATTAACCATGCTTGGGGACTGGAACCAGTTACAATCAAGGACATTAAGGCTTATAAACCGAAATCGAATTGCATATCAAGTGGTCAAGTGCTCATGAGGGATTATAATTTTGATGAAGGTAAACTGATTGTTCGTGAAATGATGGATTTACTTTGTTTGGATCTTGTAGATAAGGGCCTGATTACAGCTTCTGTAACCGTTCAAATTGGGTATTCAAATGCACTTCATACCCCACCTGCAAAAGGGACTATAAAATTTGATAGGGCGACCAGTGCGGACAGAATTATTTTGCCTGCAGTTACGAGTCTTTATAATCGCATTGTCGATCAAAATAAACCCGTCCGTAGGATAAACATCACTTGTAACCATGTGACTGCCTACATGCCAGATGACTTTTCTCAAATGAGCCTATTTGATAACTCTTTTGAAGACAAGTCAAATGCACGCAACAACAAGGTTCAAAAAGCAGTCTTGAGTATAAAAAAGAAATATGGCAAAAATTCGATTTTAAAAGGAATGAACTATTCCGATGCTGCGACAACGCGAGATCGTAATCGTCAAATAGGGGGACACAAAAGTGGCGAATAAACCTAAAATGCCTATGCCTATTGGTGATCGTGCCAAACAATTTATGCCCTTTGCTGCTGTTAAGGGTTTGAATGAAGCACTTCAAAAGAAGGAAAGAATAGCGCGGTTTAAAAGTGAATTGACAGATGACATGGCGATGGTGTTAAACGAAAAATTTCATAAACTACGCAAAGGCACTTTGGTTCATATAACTTATTTTTTAAAGGACGACTTTGTAGTTTTAACAGGTCAGATTACGAGAATTGATAACGTGTATCGCACCATAAATATCGATGACACAGAGATTAGCATAGATGCAATAACCCGTATAGATTGTATTAAAAATAGGAGTTCGGATGATTGATTTTAAGAACATTAGAAATGTAATTCCTGCACTTTTTATTGCTATAAAAAAGAAAGAAACCCCTTTGCTGGCTAAAGTTTTTGCCGGCATAGCAGTTGTATATGCACTCTCTCCAATAGATCTGATTCCAGATGCAGTTCCTATTTTTGGCTTGATGGATGATTTTATAATAATACCGATTTTAACAATTATCGCGCTTAAGTTTATTCCGAACCATATTTTAGAGACTTGTGTAAAAGAGGCTCAAGAAATTCGAGCGGAAGGAATTCAGAAAAAATGGGTTTATGCCATTCCCATTATTTTGATATGGGGCATAGTCATTTTTTTTGTAGGTCGATTTTTTATGACGGTTAATCCAAGTGAAGTCATTGATTTTATAAACGCCTCAGCAAGCAGAGGTCTTATAGTTCTAATTGGGCTTTACAGTTTAAAAGCAGTGACTTTTGTTATACCTGTAGCACTTTTGTTCATTGCATCAGGCGCTTTCTTACCAATTTTTCAAGCCATTATTTTAACGTATGCTTTAATTGCGATTGAGTTTTCTTTAACATTTTATATTGGGCGACGACTCGGTCAAGAAAGGGTTTCCGTTTTTTTGTCAAAAAATAAAAGAACACAAAAATTGCTTACCATGAACCTAGAAGAAGGATTTTTAGTTACCATGATTTTAAGGATTATACCAAATCCCTCTTTGGACCTAGTCAGTCTTATATTGAGTACAACAAATGTCAAATACAAAACCTTTATTTTAGCATCACTTGTAGGTGTATCTCCAAGTTTACTAACTTATATATTTATTGGCGATGCAATTTGGGATCCGCTATCTATGGCTTTTCTAGTGCCTATTTTAATCAGATTGGTTCTTAGCATCAGCACACTTGCGTATTACAGGACTAGTGCGCGATTTAAAAGAATTAGATCATTTAAACAAGTTACATAAATTTTTACAAAGGAGCGTTTAGAATTTTGAAAATAAAACATGAATGTATCCCATGCTTAATTAGACAAGCTATTGAGATATCAGATTTTTTGATTGAAGATCCTGAAAAAAAGAAAGATGTCATTAGGTTTACTTTAAAGATGTTAAGTGAAATATCATTTGAAGAAACTGCCCCTTATTTGGCAATGAAAGTACATCATTATGTTAAGTCGATATCGGGAAATATGGACCCCTACAAGCCCTTTAAAGTTAAATTCAATCAAATCGCAGAGGATTTGATTGCATCTATGAGATTAAGGGAACTGGTTGCAAACAGCAAATTTCCATTTGACACAGCTTGCCGGTTGGCTATCGCGGGAAATGTTATTGACTTTGGACTTGAAATAACAATTGATCAAGATAAAGTTGAACGGTCAATAGCAAGTGGTTTATCGTGTGATTTGCATGGCATGGAGACGGAGATTCTATACAAACGGATTGAAAAAGCAAAAAATATTATGGTTATTACAGACAATGCTGGTGAAATTGTATTTGACAAGTTGTTAATTGAACAAATGCCGATGAAAAAAATTGTTTACGTTGTAAAAGGTGGACCAATAGTAAACGATGCAACGATAGAGGATGCAATAGATGTCGGGATGACAAAATTAGTAACGGTAATAGATAATGGATTGGCAGCTCAGGGGACAATTATGGAACTTGTGTCAAATTCTTTTTTAGAGGCTTTCACTTCTGCTGACCTGATATTAGCAAAGGGACAGGCGAATTTTGAAACTTTGAGTGATTTGAAAGATTCACGCATTGTTTTTTTACTAAAAGCAAAATGCAAGTCCATTGCAGATGAAATCGGATGTCAAAAAGGGGATTATGTAATTGGTGGTGTCTAGTAGGGAAATATGATATAATCATATAGATGATAACTATTATCAATTATAAATCTTATAGGAGTTTATATCATGAAAATTACAGAAATATCAAAAGGAATAACACAATTGTCAGTTAATATTAAAGATATTTTATTTGAAAGTTTATGGGAGATGCCAAATGGTGTAACCATTAATTCATACGTTGTAAAGGGCGAAAAGACAGCGTTGGTAGATGGCGTCTGTGGTTGGGATGGAGTTCCTGAATCCTTGTTTAAGTTGTTGGATGAGATTGATGTGGACATCAAATCAATTGAATATTTAGTTTTAAATCATTTGGAACCTGATCATGCTGGATGGATTGAGGATTTGCTAAAAGTACACCAAGATTTTCAGGTGATTTGTACCGATAAGGGCGCCGATATATTTGAAGCTTTTTTTGATACAGATGTTAAAGTTCACAGAGTCAAGGATGGTGACGTCATTGACCTCGGGGATGGAAAAGTGTTGTCTTTTACCACAATTCCACATGTACATTGGCCAGATGCTATGGTATCTTATGAACGTTCTTCTCAAGTCCTCTTTACTTGTGATGCTTTTGGAAGTTTTGGAATTTTTGAGAAATCTACTGTTGATGATGCGTACACTGATGCAGAAATTTTGAGCTACGAAAGGGATACAATCCGTTACTATTCCAACATCATTGCAGCATTTTCACCATTTGTGCTTAAGGCGATTGAAAAACTTGAAAATTTGGAAATATTTGCGATTGCACCTGGACATGGATTGGTTTGGAAATCTAGAGCAAAGAAAATTTTAGAGGATTATAAAACCTATGCGCTTTATCAAAAGGGAAGTGCAAGAAAAGAAATTACACTTATTTGGGGCAGCATGTATGGCATGACAGCTGAAGCTGTACAGTTTGTAGAAAAAAGATTAAAAGCATCTGGTATTAAATATCATATTCACCAAGTTCCTGAAACCTCATGGGGAGAAGTTTTGACTTCTGTGTGGACATCTTCTGCGGTAATTTTAGGAATGCCAACTTACGAGTATAAAATGTTTCCACCAATGTCAGCCGTACTTGAGGAACTGGGAAAGAAAAAAGTTCAAGGGAGGAAAGCCTTCCGTTTCGGATCCTATGGGTGGTCTGGTGGTGCACAGAAAGAACTGGAAGAAATCAATGACAGACTTAAACTAAACTGGACTTTTATCGAGAGTTATGAGTTTAAAGGAAAGGCTCGAGATGAGGATTTGAAAATTATTGAAGGGCGTGTGACTGAATTAATAGACATGTTGTAAATTGGTTATAATAAAGACAAAGGAGATTTTATGAAAAAATTTATTGTAGAAAATGATTTTTGGGACTTGTTTCCCAAATCTAAAATTGGAGTTGTTGTTCTAAATGGAATAGACAATACAATCAGAGATAATTCAGAGTATGAACAGATATTGAAGTTGGCAGGCAAAGAAGCAGAAAAATATTTTTTAGAGGCAGTTTTCAGTGAAAATGAAGTCATTAAAGTTTGGCGTGAGGCATTTCAAAAATTTAAAACAAAGAAAGGTGCAAGATCATCTATTGAAGCTTTATTAAAACGTGTTCAAAAAGGTGACTCAATTGGTACAATTAATCCACTAGTTGATATATATAATTCAATCTCACTTAAATACGGTTTACCATGTGGTGGTGAAGATATTGAGACATTTCAAGGTGACGTAAAGTTAACCAAGGCATTTGGTGATGAGTCTTTTGTTACTTTAGGGTCTGATGAAAGTGCACCGCCGTATAAAGATGAAATCATATATAAAGACGATGCAGGTGCAATATGCAGATGCTGGAATTGGCGCGAATCTGTTAGAACCATGCTGACTGAAAAAACAAAAGATGCTTTTTTATGTATTGAACTTGTTGATGATACCCGTCAAGAGATACTTGCTGCTGCTCTTGAAGAACTGGCTTTTTTAGCCACAAAGCACTTAGGTGGTACGTATGAAATTTCAGTTGTTGACATTAACCATAGAGAAATAGATATTATGTAACAACGAAGGAGTCGTTATGTTTAAAACGCGTAGAAGTATCAGAAAATATAAGGACATTCCAATCGAAAATGATAAGTTGGATATGATTTTGCAAAGCACATTGTGCGCTCCAACTTCAAAAAATAGAAGGCCTTGGGAATTTATAGTTGTCCAAGATAAGAGCACGCTTAATCAAGTATCTAAAGTGCGGGAAGTTGGAAGTGCTTTTTTAAAAGACGCAAGCTGTGCGATTTTAGTTTTAGCCAATACGAGCTTGTCTGAAGTATGGATTGAAGACACTTCAATTGCAGGATTTGCAATTCAGTTGGCGGCACAAGAACAGGGTCTTGGGAGTTGTTGGGTACAGATTAGGGAACGCAATCACAATGAAATTATAAGTGCATCTGACTATTTGAAAGACTTATTAAATATACCAGATAATTTTGAAGTGGCCTGTATAATACCTAGATTCTACGTGCAATCTACTCATATAACCCTTTAAGCAAGTATTTATAATCGTTAAGCCAAAACCATTCTTTCACCCAATGGGTGAAA
>NZ_JAFBDT010000033.1 GCF_016908355.1 Fusibacter tunisiensis
GTTGAAGATATCTTGTTTATCTCTCTAGATGGTCTATCAGGGCTTGAAAAGGCTATCAAAGGCGTTTTCCCCAATACCATAACACAAAGATGCATTGTTCATCTTATGCGCAATTCTACACGTTATATCGCACGAAAAAAGTGGTCTGAATTCGCTAAAGATATAAAGGCCGTTTATAAAGCAGTGAGCTTAGATGAAGCAATAATGCTGTTCGAAGCATTTGAGGTAAAATGGTCAGAATCTGCAGCAGCAGTGGCTGTTTGGCGTAACAATTGGGACGCTGTAGAGCGCTTATTTGAGTACCCTAGTGAGATAAGAAAAATTATATACACCACCAATACGATTGAAAGTTATCATAATCAGCTTAGAAAAGTTACGGATCGCAAAGGTGCTTTTCCTAATGAGATGGCTCTATACAAGTTGGTTTACTTAAGAACCATGGATATAAAGCAATCGTGGACTCGTCCTGTCCAAAATTGGGGTCAAGTCATGAATCAATTAGAGATCCTTTTTTCTGACAGAATCGCTGCTCACTTAAAATTTTAAATCAAACTTTACACAAAATTCTTGACAGGTCCTTTTATTACCATCTTTTAATAATATTATACACTAAACAGCTTTTGTTATCAGTAAATAGTAGAAACCGTTCTGTAACAGCGAAAAGTTTTTACCATACTTTTCTTATACAGAACGGTTCATATTGAATTATGCACCTATTTTCAATGGTTACAGAATGTCTCTTTATCCTACTTATGATACGGTTCCACGTATCTCACCAAGTCCAAAAATTTCTTTATCTACTATACCCATTGATAAATCAACGTTTAACTTAGCTATGTCTTCTCCATTAAAGTGGAACTCAATGGATTTTATCTTACTTCTTTCTTTAGAGTTCGGACTTTTGTGAACATGTACTTTTTTTACAAAACTCTTAACCAATCTCCTTTGTTGTTCTAGGGTTGCGTGTTCAAAGATAGGCTTAAAGTTCTTAAGTGCTTTTGCAACATCTTTATTAGTTTTCATTTGGCTTTCAGCTAAGGCAATCTGTGCCTCATGCTTCAACTTCATTTCTTGATTGATTTTTATCTTTCTAGCACAATCATAAATGATTTCATCATAGATACTATCATCAACTCCAGTGATATCCTTATCATTTTTAGTTTTATCAATAACAGCTTTTTTTCTCTGGCTCTCTAATGCTTTGATATCCATTAGAGTAACTTCAAGTGCACGCCTATTTTCAGACACATCAATAACCTTTTGAAGTTTTAGCTCTAAAATTTTATGAAGGTCAGGATTATCAACAAAGTCAAAAAGTAACTTCTTGAACTCTTCATCTACAATGTCTCTATGAACTGAGTTAGCTTTGCAGGTTCTCTTATTATTATGCTTTCCACATTTATAGTAGTAGTAATGCTTCGTAATATTTCCATCTTTGTCTCTTTTGCCATTGGTGATATTAGAAACCATCGGTTCCTTACACCAAGGGCAAATTATCGTACCACTTAACAAATGACTTCCTTCACGATATTTTTCTGGCTTTCCACCCTTACTTGCTATCTTATCTTGAACAGCTTGAAAAGTTTCCCATGAAATTATAGCTTCATGTTTACCATCGTAAATTGGTATTTCTCTTTCTTTATCTTGCTTGCTCCTTCTTTTCTCACTCCAGTCCTTATGCATACCATATCGGATTTTACCAGCATATACTGGATTTTGTAAAAGTGATTTAACTGTATTGGTAGACCATTCATAACCTTTTCTAGTTTTTAGTTTTAACTCTAGATTTAAGTATTTTGTTATCTTTGTATAGCCATGATTCTTATTTAGATACCTATCAAATATCTCTATTACATACTTAGCTTTATCTCTATTAATACCTAAATTGCTACCACCCTCTACGATTGGTATAGATTTGTATCCAAAGGCTGCAACCCCACCCGGGTATAATCCGCTTCTGGCCATAGCTTCTTGTCCAACTTTAGCATTTGAAACAATATTTTTTCTTTCCATCTGGGCAACAGCCCCAATAATTGTAAGCATAAACTCACCCATTGGTTGGCTAGTATCTATATTTTCAGAAGTCGCAATTAAATGGCAATTTAGTTGCTCTAATTTGTGTAGTATATTAAGTAAGTCACGTGTTGACCTTGAAAATCTTGAAAGTTTCCAGACTAGAATAGCATCAATTCTCTCGTCTGTATCTTTCTTAGACTCAATATACTGAATCATTTCATTAAATGCTTTTCTTGAAGCAATATTTTTACCTGATATGCCTGCATCCTCAAAATGCCTAACAAGATTGTATCTTTTATACTTAACATAGTCTGCAATGTTTTCTTTCTGTTCACCAAGAGAGTAATTATCTACTTGGTCCTTTGAACTAACTCTTCCATATGAGACACAGTTATGTACTAATTTTTCACCACTAAAGAAATCACCCATTTTGTAGCACCTCCATTTCTATTGGACCAATCATAACATAAAACCAAAAAATATTCACGAAAAAAAGTAGCCCATATTAGGACTACTTTAAACATTTTCACTATGCAACTTTAAGTTCACAATTTTTACTGGCTATATTCTGAATGCTATTACCTGTATTTACGTTAGCAGTATTTAAATCAAGTGCGGTTTTAGCATCATAGCCATCAATCATCTCTGTTAGGATTTCAAAGAAATCTGAGATGTATTCATGTTTAGCTTGATGCTTCATCTAACCGTCTCCTTTCGAAGTATATATTATTTTTCCAATTTGATAGATTATATCAGAGAAAAATCATCCTCGCCAATCTTTTGGAAAAGTTTTTTATTTTTTTTCATATTTTAAGCTCAAACTCCATATCATTCTAAAAAGGCATTAAACAAAATCAAGCACAAAGGCAGTAATAACAATGTGTGTAAGAGATATGGAGGGTAAAAATTATGGGAAGGAATCAAGAAGTTAAAGAACGACTAGAGAACTACGGAACAGCATCACTATTTGATAGAGAGGCTGTAGCCTTTATAACAGGTATTGATATCAGTAAGCTTGAAGGTATAAGTTCACTTAAGGAAATAAGAGACGCATCAAAGCAATTAAGTATCACTGAAATTCAATCACAGAAGCTTGATGTATTATTTGACCTATCAAACCGAATCGTCAAAGAAACTAGGAAAATCAACAAGGTTAGTTCACCAAGCGATATCGCAAACTACCTTATGGAGGACATGAGGCATTTAAAGCAAGAAGAGTTTAGAATTGTGCTCTTAGATACTAAGAATCAAATCATCAAAGTTGAAACGGTATTTAAAGGAACACTATCATCTTGCATAGTGCATCCTAGAGAGATATTTAAAGAAGCTTTACTTGCTGCTGCATCTAGTTTAATATGCGTTCACAATCATCCATCGGGGTCAATTTTGCCATCTAATGAAGATATTAATATCACAAAAAGGATTGTAGACGCTGGCAGTATTATGGGCATTAAAGTCCTTGATAGTCTAATCATTGGTGACAACAGCTATACCAGTTTAAAAGAAGACGGAGTTCTTTAGAATCTAATTAAAACACACCCTAATTTTATATGTTAAGGTGTGTTTTTTACTATATATCGTCACTAAGCTCTATTCCAAATCCTTTCCGAAATATTTCATTTATATTGAATTGTAGCGATTTATTTAAATCCTCCATTTGTTTTTCAAATATATCATAGCCCAAAAGTGTGTTTACACATAACTTGAATTGCTCATACGCTTTAACAACATCATCAATCTTGTCATAGTGCGTCATGAGGTCTTGATACGGATGATATCCATATCCTATTGGGTCTTTTTGCATCTCAACCAAATCAACTTTTTTACTCTTATGATGGGCTAAACTATCTCTCAAATTAAAGGCTAAGTCAACAAGTGATTTTATTTCTGGATGCTTTGATTTATAGTCACTTTTAAGCTTTTCAGAAAAGATTTTATTAATTTTCTTTTCCGTTCCCATTTTTTCGAAATTATTAAAAAATTCGTCCTCATCATACAAGTTCACAGCAACCATATTGACGAAAGCTTCTATAGCAAATGCTTGAAATACGATACAAATCATCAGTGCTTGCCTCTGAAGGCTCTCTAACCAATAAAACTTACTCTGCTCATCAACTGACAAATCTAACATTTGAACATTGCCGTTACCATCAGACATCTTGTTTATTTCCGAATAAGCTTCCTTAAATTGATTATAGTATCCAATTGAAATACCATAATAAACCTCAGAATGTGTAGGTGTAAATGTCATAAGAATACCTCCTAAATATTGTTTGTTACTAATACAGTAACAGATAATAATCTGCTTTAATAGCATAACTCTAATTATTTGAGTAACTCCTATTCAAAGGAATGTTATTGCAAATTAGTAATTTTATACTTTGATTCTGTTCTAGCACCAACTTTTTAGTTATAAAACAATTTCTTTTGAACTATAACTTATGTATAAGTCCCTTTAATACCACCTATACAAACATCAAAGTCTGCTATTGCTTGCTTTTCCAAAGCTTGCAATAGCTTAAACCACAAGAAACACCTTCGCCACAAACCTTGGGGGAAGCTACGTAAATTATGTGTCTCCACATACTTTACTAAAAGGCATAGCCTTTAAGTTTCCCACCAAATTTGAAACGTAATCTTTAAAATGTCGCTGATGCGACCGAATTAAAAATTCTCATTTTAAAGCGTTTCAAACTTGCCAAGCTTTGTGGCTCATCTAGACCCATAGCATACTACTAAAGAAAGGAGGCTATCATGGCACGTAAAAAAGAAAAAAGACAAATGCGTATAACAGAAAAGGACAAGGCTTTTCTACAAGTGCTATCAAAGACAGGTAGATGCTTTTCAGAAGATGCGGAAACCTATTTCAACATTAAAAAAAGCAGGTTGAACCAGATGATTCACAATGGCTATATTCAGCGTGAAGCCATTATGGTAAATAGGAAAGCGTCCCATTGTTATCGATTGACACCAAAAGCGATCCGGTGGATAGGGCGGAACATACCAACAGTAAATAAGTTATATAAACCTGCTAAGGCTGGCACCAGCCACGATATTGTTTTATTTAGAGAATTGGCTTCAAAGCCTAGGTGGCAACAAGATATTGCCATGACAGAGAAAGATATTATCGGTAAGTATGGTACATTTGGTAGTTTTAGTCCACCAGATTTATATATTCCTATTCATACACGATATGAGGTGGAAACAGGTATTACTGTTACAACACCACATGAAATTATTGAAGTTGTAACCAATAACTATAGTAGTGCAGAAATAGAAGCTAAAGTAGATTATGCTAGTTATTTTTTAGGCACTGAGAAAGGAGGCATCACATTCATTGAAACAAATTAATCTAAAATCATTTAAGCAAACACAGGATGTAGACTCACTACATCCATACATCAGAGACAACTATATAACTGAGGATGGCTATTTAAAAATTAAACTGGGAAGCATGTGCTTCCCTATCACATTTACAATTATAGCTTTGAGATTCTACTCTGAAATTTCCTTTATTTACCATTTGGGAAGTGGCAAAATTTTCCGACAACAACTTCTAAAATTTATCATGAAAACGAGAAAGGTTTCCAAATCGAGGGCACAGCATATTATGGAGGAACTCTTCTACTATAAATTGGTTTTTAAAAAGGATGCTTGGAACAACAAGTTAATAGTCCTTACAACTCAATCATTTAAGTTTTTTCAAGATGATAAGGCACCAAACAAATATAGTATTGGCCATCTGTTAAAACGGTCATATTTCATTGAACACTACTTAGATTATGGCTTGGATAGGCTCCCTGAAACAGAGACTCTTTTACTCAGTGAGTCTATTCTAAAGCCAGACCATATAAAGGAACTTGAAATCTATAAGTTTATGCAGGTTGAAAGTGTTGAAACAACTGTATCAGGTGGAATGCATATCACCTTTGCATTTTTAAACTACCAAAAGACAGTATCACCTATCGCACTAGAATCAAGGGTTAAGTACATAAATGCCATATTGCCAATGGACAGAGATATTACATTCTCCATCAGAGTTTGCAATTATGATGCTAGTACAAACACCCTATGTAAACGCAGGTGGCAACCTCATAAGTTTAATACTGAGGCTAGCTATCACCGTTTTAAAGGATTTAATTTTACTTCTCTAGGTATACGAAAGCATTTTGAGGTTACCTTAGACAAGTACGAGGTGATTGACAATGATTGATTCCAAATTTTTAGGCAAAGGAGATAACCGAGATAACTACACTGGCAGTGGATTTCAAATGAGAATGGACTTTTACTCACTAATTAGGGATTCAGATTTTAAATCAGAGGCATATCTGAAAGATATGAGTCGGATGTATGACGGTATCGCTCAGCATTGCCACCTAATCGAAAAAATGGGCTTTGATAACACACAGTATCATGAGGAATTAAAGCTTGTTAAGGATTACATGAGGCATCTGAGAGAATCATATCATCCAGATTTAGACCTAGATGAGTTTATGGAAAAACATAAATTTGAAGCTAGTGAAATTGATTATCCTGAGGACTTTGACCCTCCAAAGGAAGAACCTACTTTTATTGATGACCTTGACTGGGATGTGATGGAACTATGACTTTAATACTAATGGTTATCGTTATGATTATAGTTTCATTAATAGCGTTTAAAGACAAATTTCAAACAAATAACCTGCTTTTTAAACAGGTAAAAGGATTTATTAAAAATCGGAGACCGAGGGGATCCGGAGATATTTTCATTTGTAAAGATGCTTTATCAGGTGAAAACATCATCATTCCCCTTAAAGATAGATTTCTGCATATGCTTTCCCTAGGTCCCACTGGCAGTGGAAAATCCTCATTAGTACTGCTTCCAATAATAAGCCAAGACATAATAAGTGATATCGGACTTATGCTATTAGAACCGAAAGGTGACCTTGCTGAACAGGTTTATGCACTAGCTGAACTAAATGGTAGAAAGGCACTTTATTTTAATCCAACTTTTGAGAAGTGTCCTAAGTTCAATCCACTTGACGGTAATGAATCAGAAGTCATTGAAAATATGGTCATGGTGTTTCGGATGATTCTGAGTGAATCACCTGATTTTTATAAAGATGCTACAGAGAAGGTTCTTAGGATGGCTGTCAAAGTACTTAAAAGGACGAAAGCCAATCCAACCCTACTCGACTTAGACAATTTCCTATCCAATAACGGTGGCATTGGTGAAAACATTCTTATGTCCTTCAAAGAGTCCATTCAAGACTTAACGGACAGAGATTTATATCATGAAAATGCCAATATCATTCAATATTTAACCAAGGAATATTTTGATGTTAAGGGAGAGGTTTATCAAGCCACTAGTAGCCTTAGAACACAATTATCTAGAATCAACTCAAACAAATACTTAAACAATGTATTTAACAGTAAACCAGGCATCGGTGAAATAGATTTCAATAAGGCACTTGAAAGTGGCACTATCTTAGCAATGACAACCGCACAAGGAACACTGAATTCAACACTATCTGAACTGCTTGGTAGACTTTTAATCATCAATTTTCAGTCAGCAGTTATGAAGCGTAAAGGGGATGAAAATACCAGAAGCCCATACTTTATGTATATAGATGAATTTCAAGTTTATACAAACCCTGAATTTGCAGATATGTTAACCATGGGTCGCTCATATAGGGTTGGTACAATCCTTGCGACACAGAACAGGCAACTCATTGCAGGTGATGGTAAAAGTGAAGGTCTAATCTTTCTGGAGGCTGTTACAGCTAATACTAGAAATCAAATATTACTACCTGACCTGCCATATACTGATGCACAGTATTTCTCAAATTCATTTGGTACTAAAAAGTCAAAGCGAGTCAGTTTTGGTAAATCAGGTGGTTCAAAAGATATTGGCTACTCAGGGCGTTCTAAGAATATCGAAGTGATTGATGTACCAGTCCTTTCGCCAACAGAAATTATGAATCAGCCATTTGGTAATCTTACCTATAAAATTGTCGCTAATAATACAGCAAGGCAAGCATCGGTTGGTAAAGCGACATTTGTGGATGCTGATACCATGAGTCAAATCAAAAAACTAGTTACTGCCAATAATGCTCTACTCTCAAGGGGCTATTATACAGATGCTATAGATACAGAGACAAAACTAACAAAAGACATTTCTAAAATGCTAGATGAAGCCAGTCGATATGATGACGAATTCTAGCGAAAGGAGGCATACATGCTAAGCAAATATAACGACCTATTTTTACTGTTTCAAGAGGAAGAAATGATATCTCAAGAGGTTCAAAATGGTAAAACAGAACTCAGTAAACATCTTCAAATCCTAAATGACAAAATTGATGCTGAGATTAACAGCATTATTGATGTCAACCCTCAGTTATTATATGTACCAAACGTTAGACATATTTTCTATATTGTCTATCAAACACTTTAATCTATAGCAGGAGAAATCCTGCTACGACACTTTTTTGTAGTAATTAAGGAACATAAATCTATATTTAATAGTGGGAGGTGAAATTGATGGCATATCGCACATTGAAGTTCCATGTAAAAGGATTAAGTGACAATGAAAAATCCATAATCAAAGCATTAGCATCTGCTTCTACAAAAGCATATAACGAGGCACTTAAGCTGATTGAAAACGAGTATAACAAAGTTAAGACCCTGCCCAAACATACGGACATTCTTAAAAAACTAAATGAAAGCAATCAGCTTAAAAACCTTGGTTATGGCTTTGAAGCAGTGGTCAAAGTACCACTAACGAATTACAGAACTTATATTACAAGGCAAGTGAAGATTGAGACTAGTAAGGCTAACCCTTCGTGGAAGCAAATAGATGAAAACATCAATTCACCAAAGCCTATAAAGTACTCATATCTTTATTCAGAAAAGTTTCGTAGGGTTGATGATTCATTGCAATTTCCCATCCCCTACAACCTATTTCAGAGGTATGGTGCTTTCAAAATCAAATTACCTGAGAGGTATCAGAACCTAAGTATTAAAAGTGTTAGCATCCAATTTGACAGAGATTTATCCTATGTTGAAATGATGCTTAAATATGAGGAAACTGGTCAATCAAGCTATGTTCAAAATGGAGATTACCACGCTCTCGCTATTGACCTTGGCGTCAGTAATATGGTGACCTGTGTAACTTCACAGGGAGACTCATTTATCATTGATGGAAGGCATTTAAAATCTATAATACAAGGCTATGAAAAATATACTGCTATTGCGAAACGTAAGAATCAATCAAAGTCAAAACTAGCAAAGATTCGTAAGCGTAAGCAAAACCAAGTGGATGATTATCTAAATAAGTCGGTGCATTACATTATTCAGTACTGCCTTAAACATCACATTGGAAATATCATTATTGGCTATAATCCAAATTTTAAGAAAGGGCTTAATCTAGGCAAGGAAAATAATCAACTATTCTTTCAAATGCCCTATGCAAAGTTTATGGAAAAGTTAGCCCATCAGTGTAATAAGCATGGCATTGAGTTTACTAAAACATATGAATATTACACCAGCAAAGCATCTTTTCTTGACGGTGATGATTTTCCTAATTATTTGACGAGAGAGAAGCAAAACTTCTCAGGTAGGCGTAGATACAGAGGTTTGTATATTGCCTCAGATGGCAGAAAGATAAATGCCGATGTTAACGGGGCACTAAACATCTTATCAAAATGTAAGGCGATTAGTCATGAAAAACTCATGCTACTACGCACTAGAGGTGTTGCACAGCCAGTAAGGGTTAATCCTTTAAAGTGTGCAGGATGCAATTAGAAATGGGCTGTGCTTTGCATAGCCCTAATACTTAGACGAAAGGAGGCTTATATGACTCATTTTAAAGATTTAGACTACTATAATGACCTTATAATGGATAACTGTACACTGCCTGCCTATAAGATAAATGAGGCTGAAATACGTGAAGCCATTAGAAAACTAGAAATTAAACTAGTAAGGCATGTGTTTAACAATTGTATAGATGAATATGCAATACTAATGCAGGAACAGAGGTCACAACTTAAAATTTTATTATTAGAAGCATTAAAATGTGATTATTCAGAGGAGTTAGCCAGACTTGAATACGTTACAAAAATTAATATTTCATATCTGGAATCCAGAGGGTCATCACAATCGTAGATTGGGATGATCCTCTTTTGCTTCGACCGATTTTATTTATATGTTATCACCTAAAACAATATAACTACTCTATACAGCCAAATATGCTTTGAGAGTGGTTAAAGGAAGAACACTCTATAATAAAAAACTCTCGGTCTTAATCACCCGAAGGATACCTCGTTAAATGAGTAGTATTAAAAGTATCGGTGATGCTGGTTAGTGAATTTGCTTTGGTAACTAACTGGCTTGCCCCGTCCTTGTAGAGTGATTTTAGCATAAAAGTCACGAGGGGGGGAACGTTCAATCTACTGTGATAGTGGCGGTGTTTTAATACAAGACCTTGACCGTTGGCATTAGCCAAGAGAATGACTTACAGTAATGTAAGTTAACAGAAACCTCAAAACTCATCTCGAAAGCAATGAGTTTAATCTGTTATTCCCTGTTTTAGAGTTTCATATTCTAAGACAGGGGGGGAGATTGCCATTTCCTTAAATCTAAACTCAAAGCAATTGGCTTTTGGAAAAATGAAGCATTTGTATTTAGTTAACATTACAAATAATCTATTGTTTATGTAAGGCAATCGGATTGGGGATTACTTTATCAATAGCAATACCTTGTTATAATTTAAAGTGCTTTCATTCAATAAAACCCCTATTTATCAACGGTTACAAAGATATGTGTTTCAAAAAAGGAAAATAATTTTAAAACTTTTGAAAAAAAATTCGTATTATAAGAAAAAGTCTGATATCATTTATACACCAAATAAAAGTCGACTTAAATTTGGTGCTAATATTACTTTATGTACTGCCTTGAATAAAACCTCTAACGTAAATTTAAGTACATCACTTTTTAAATTCGAAAGGGGTTTTAATTATGAAAAACATGAATATTGATTTAAACAAAATTAAAGCAGGAATGCTTGAACTGGTAGACTCAAATAAAAATGACTTAATAGATATGCTTGAAATGAAAAAAGCTATTTGTGATGGTTTAACAGATTGTGAAATTGAAGAAGCACTTAGAGATACACACCTCGATTGTGACCTTGAAGGTGCGATTTGGGAACTGAAAATGATTGAGTCTGATATTGTGAATGCCAAAGATTTGTATGATTTAAGAGACGCTGCAAGCCGAGGTTCGGCTTTAAACGGATTTATTTATAACGATTTTGACGAACACGATGATTGCGACGTAGACGAAGAAATATTAGACTATTTTAATCAGAAGCAGGTTTACTGTATTCAATGCAATGAACCTGTGACGTTTGTTGATGACATTGATTTTGAAGTTACCTACAATTCACCTGTTTCCAACGGTAGAATAATGATGTGCGATGAGTGTGAAGTGATAAGTGATACAAGTCATCTATACTGTGTTCTCAAGTGCGGGAATGAAATTAATTATGCAGAATACCTTCAGAAATTTGTACACACCCAAGATAACATTGAAGATGTCATCCTAGCATTTGATTTCATAGCTGACCGCAATGAATGTATTTCTAGCGAATATAGCATTGTAAATAAAAGATATATTGAGATTAATGTATATGATGATTGGCAAGTTGTCATTGAGATAGAACCTAATGAAGATGGCACAGTCTATTTAGGTTTCTGGATTAAAGGACAGGATTATAGTCAAATGTCATTTATGTATGGTCATTTCCAGAAAGATGGTAAGCTAAATTACGAGAATGATTTTGAAGTTGTACAAGATAATTTACATCATATCATAAATAACGTTGATGATTTCATTGAGTCATATCTAGAGAAGATTGAATGCCTTGAAGGATGCAACTAATTAAAACATGCTTAAATTGTATCAGCCCAGTGATTCACTGGGCTCTATTTCTCCCTTATATCAATTGTTTTTAAGTGCAACAAAAAAAACGAGTTCAAAAGAACTCGCTTTAAAAATCTTATTTTTTAATAAATACCCATGTTCCGACTCCTTCTGTAGTCATTTTCACTTGGGTTCCATTAGATGTAACAAACCATTCACCATCAGTTTCTGTAAACTCTACAGCAAGTTGGTTCCAAGCATAATCATCACCAGTCCAATAGTTTAAAAGCCTTTCTACAGTACTTAAAACCCCAGCACCATTAATATTCTTAATTTGAATTTCAACTTGGTCTTTTAAAGTAATCCAAACATTTAATTCACCGCTATTCAAAGAATTATCAGAACCAACCATGATTTTACCACTTTGGTTGTAAACTTCATTTACTTGTGAAGCCTCTTCAATGATGCCTTTTACAATTTCATCGTCATGCATATTAGCCCATTCAACATTAGACCAAGAACCATCACTAACAACTTCAGTAGAAGTCTTGATAGTTACATAGTAGTCATAAGGATAATTTGCAGAACCTTCGATATTCTTGTGGCTTACCCAATCAACTTCACAGTTTAATGCTTCCGCAGCAAATCTCAAAGGGACATAGGTTCTGTTTTCTTCTGGCATAACGAATGCTGGAAGTTCCATAACTACAAGACCATTCTTAGTTTGGATTTCAGTAGCACCGATAGGGAATTCTACTTTATCTTCACCTTTTTCGATACCTACTGTAGAAGTTTCGCCATTCCATGTTACACTGTATCCGAGTGCCTCAGATAAAAATCGTACCGGAACTATAGTTCTACCTACAGAAGTTACTACTACTTTACCGTAACCTTCTGGGATTTCTACTATCTCACCGTCAATTTGAAGACCAACCTTCATTTCTGAAATTTCAAATGGTAAGTTAGATGCAAATACTGCACTTGTTGACATAACCAACATTGTTACGATTAACATTAATGTAAATAATTTTTTCATAATATTACCTCCTTGTATAATAATGATATAGCCATTAAGGCTAATACATAGTTAACCTTTTCTATATCTAAGTAACTGAAGAAGGTATTCTTCCTTCATCAGAAGTTACTTCATTAGTTATCATGTCTGACGGTTTCCAGATAGACCCCAGTTGTTTCATAAGGTATAATCTTTAAGGATAGGACAAAGAATGTTCACCTCCTTGGGAAGTCAGTTTCTACTGACCCATACCTATGATTTAGTCAATTAGTCCATTCAATGAGGTTTTATGATTCGGCTGGTTGGGAGCCTCAGGCTATACCCGTATAACTCGCAAGGTTGTGTACTCATTAAATGGAAATGGATTCCTATCGGAAAGGAGCTATTGCTCATGTCAAACAT
This sequence comes from Fusibacter tunisiensis, assembly GCF_016908355.1. Taxonomy (GTDB): domain Bacteria; phylum Bacillota; class Clostridia; order Peptostreptococcales; family Acidaminobacteraceae; genus Fusibacter_D; species Fusibacter_D tunisiensis. The sequence continues at coordinate 13,334 of NZ_JAFBDT010000033.1, forward strand.
TTTATTTGAAAATTTATTTATTTCAGTTGGTATTGATGTTGGTGCAGACTTCAGTTGGATGTCTATCGCACTTCCTAACCAAACATTTGTAGGAAAACCATTTAAAATCCTGCATTCTGACCTCAATTCCTTAAGCTTAGCTGTTTCTAAAATAAAAGAAGCAGAGGAGCTGTATTCCTTAGAAAGTCGCATCTTTCTGGAATCCACGGGAATTTATCATTACCCACTCTTCTGCTATCTTCGTGATAAGGGTTTTAACTGCTCAGTTATTAATCCTATCATCACTAAGAATAGCACAAACATTAACATTAGAAAAGTACATAATGACCGTTTTGATTCAAAAAAGGCTGCCTTAGTTGGTCTAAAACCAGATTTAAAGGTATCCCTTATGCCATCTGACCTAGCCCTCAATTTAAGAAATCTTTCAAGAGAGTATTACGACCTGATGGATAACCGCTCTGCTTATGTGAACAAGCTACAGGGCGAACTGCGAATGGTATTTCCACAGTATTTAAAAATCTTTTCTAAAATAACTACAAATACATCCTTAACCTTATTGGAAAACTACACATCTCCTGTCGCATTTCTAAATGCTTCTGAAGATGAGATTATTAACTCCATACGTTCTACAGCTAGGTTTGGACTTACTTATGCTACAAATAAGTATAATGCCATAATCCAGGCTGCAAATGATGCCAATTCCTTTGGTTATTCCCTAAGCAGTAACTTCAAACGCATTCGCTTATATATTCGCTTCATCAGAAACTATGACGATGAAATATCCTCCATTCTTTCTGATATGCATGAATTGGTTAATGCTAATGAAACTAGCGATCTTGTAAAGCAAATCCATCTGATCGAATCATACAAAGGAGCTGGATTTTTATCTGCTGTAAGTCTGATGGGCGAAATTGGAGATTTCTCTGCCTTTCGCTCGCCTAAGCAACTCTTTGCTTACTTTGGCTTGGATCCTTCTGTAAAACAATCCGGGAAGTTTGAAGGCACCAAAATCTCTATGTCAAAACGTGGTTCCAGAATCGCCAGAAGAGTCCTTCATACAATGGCTTTAGTCAGCATTAGCAAGAACAAAAATGGTTCAGCAAAAAATCCTGTGTTACGCGATTACTATTTAAAGAAGTGCCAGTCAAAACCTAAAATGGTTGCTCTCGGTGCCGTTATGCATAAAGTCTGTAACATTGTATTTGCTATGCTTCGTGATGAAAAAGAATTTGCAATCATCACACCTGAAGAACATCAAAGGAATTACTTAAAAGCTAAATGCGATAAAGCTGCATAAAGTAAATCCATAGCCCACTTTCCGTCTTTTGAGATATTCTCAAAAGGCTTATTGATGTTACCCTTTTTTAACTTGAAGAAATATAAAATACTTTTAGATTTAACTATTGACATTTCTTAGCTGGACTAAAATTTATACTTGCATCAGCACTGATACGCTCAGTGCTTTTTCTGTTTTTTAAACCTCTTAATTTTATATTTTTTAATTATCACCCTTAACTCAAGGCAACATACTTCTAAATATTAACATGTAGCTGAATCTACATCAATTACATTCTGATAATTTAGTTCCTCAATTGACATATTAAAGCTGAACTCAGCGTATTTATTGTACAGTCTTTTTAAACCATAAGTTTTTTGGTCTACTTGTGATACGGTTCATTCTTCATAATCCGAAACGCCCTGTACACCTGTTCAAGTAAAATAACCTTCATCAACTGATGGGGAAATGTCATTTTCGAAAAAGACAAGGCAAAATTGGACCGTTTAACAACTGATTCACAGAGGCCAAGACTTCCGCCTATAACAAAAACAACATCCGATTGGCCTGTTAGTGCCAAGTTTCCAAGATAGTCTGCGAATTTCTCCGAAGTTAAGGACTTGCCCCCAATTTCAAGCGTAATAACGAACTGACTGTCTTTAATCTTGCTTAGAATTTTCTCGCCTTCACGTCCTTTAACCAGCTCTATTTCCTTGTCACTTAGAGATTCTGGCGCTTTTTCATCTGCAACTTCAATGGATTCCAATGTGCAATACCGGCTAAGTCGTTTCACATATTCATCCACGGCAGCCCTATAAAACTTTTCTTTTACCTTGCCAACTGCAATTACCGTCAACTTCATTCCAAAACCACCAGATCATAATCGGAATCACCAAATCCAATTTTCTTTGCATGGGCTAAGGACTCACGACCACTATCAAACAAGTTTGACCCATGCGATTTTTGAAGCATGTCGATACAGGCTGTATCTATTGCAACAGGATCTTTAGATGCAAACACCCCAATATCTTCTGCGATAAATTCCATGTGCTGTCCGTTACAATCACATTCTCTTGTTATATTAATTAGGAAACTTATATAAATATTATCTTTCCCAAGTTGGGCCCCATAAGCGTACTCTGCTATCTTTTCTTTAAAATTAGTTTCGCGCCAATCATTTGTAATCGCCCCTACTGGACACACTGCGATACAGCCGGCGCACCCCACACATTTATCCGAATGAATAAAAGCCACATCATCCATGGTAATGGCGTTTACATCACATTTTTCCACACACTTGCCACATGCAATACATTTTTTAGGATTTACCACAGGGCTGATTCCCGAGTGTTGCGCCAATTTTCCCCCACGAGACCCAAATCCCATTGCCAATTGTTTCAAAGCCCCACCGAAGCCTGCAGACCCATGTCCTTTAAAGTGACTCATCACAACAAATTGATCATAATCTGAAAATTTCTTGCCGATTTTACACCGATCAAAATAAACCTTATCAATAGTCACCTCAGTATAATCATCCCCATATTCGCCATCTGCAATGATAACAGGAAGCTGCGTAAACCCGTGGTCTGCAGCAATCCTCTTATGACTTTCTGCAGTGGTTCTGGCCCCTCTATACAAAACATTGGTTTCAATATATGCCGATTCTACGCCGCGTTTTTTTAAAGAATCAATAACACCCAAATAACAGTCCGAAGGCACAAAAGTGTCATTGCCCTTCTCACCAAAATGAACTTTAATAGGCACGGTCTTAGAAAACGCGTGTGACTCAACTTCTACCAAATGCTCAAACAATTCTCTTGCAGCATCACTTAGCTCTTTATAGTCCTTACTTTCCACCCGCTTAAAATAAACTTTTTTCATAATCCCTCCGTTTGATTTATTCAACCATTGCCTTCATGATTTTTTCAATCGCATTTGCCCAATTGGGGTCAGTGGCATATTTTTTCCCAACTGACTCAACTGACACCCCATTATAATACCGGCCTGTTTCATTGAGATAATTCTTCGCCAAATACCCTGCAACATGATCAATGCCCTGTTCAAAACTGTCAAAAGTATATGCCTTTGCATACGGGGAAGCATCAAAGGCGCCAAACCCAAAAAGATTCTTTTTATCTTGTGCAATAGCACTGCTGCCATATGCAGATTCATGGACAGCCAGACTTGCCAAAAAGATGCTATTTACACCATGTTTCTTCTCCGCCTCTACAAATGCATGGCCAAGTCCTGCTATAGGTGTTCCCTTAAGCTTTGAATCAATCAAATCTGCAGTCACACCACTTGGAATTCCTATATTATCGGGACCAGCCCCACTTACAGAGCTAGACTGGCCTGGATTTTCCTGAGCACGGGTTACCACTCCGAGTTTAGTTTCCAATATATGCTTAAAGCGATTTTGAGCCAGTCTATAATCAGAACTTGGTCCTTCAAAACTTGATTTAATTTTCGAATTTAGATCAATTTTAATTCCCATTTTTTACGTCCCATCATAAACAAATTCAATCTCATATGTCATTTTTGCAACCTTAGATATGGTTTCGTATATTGAGCAAAACCGTGTTGCAAGTTCGAATGCCTGCTCTAATCCCAGTTCTTTTTCAGGGTTATGGACAAGGGCTTTTACATGGACCCACTTAAGTGTTGATGGAATCTCATTTCGTTTTTCACCCGTTACCAGGAGGTCCACAGACTCATAAGAGATTCGCTTCTTCATCGCCACATCTAAAAACGTTGAATACAAACATCCGGCCAAAGCACCAAACAACATATCATAGGGCGCCAACGTCCCTTCTTTTACGCCAATTTCTGCATTGCCATTTGGCGCATACAGCGTCCCCTCAAATGCATAATTAAACTTTAAAGCCACCTCTTTTACGCTCATTTCAATTCCTCCATTTTTCTTTTATTTTATCATATTCCCTTGAACTATTAAACAATCCATGTTATTCTGTATCTACCCCCTACACAAGGGGGGTAGATACCCTTAAATTTCCTCAGTAAACCACCGCCATGGTTTACCCTTTTCAAGTCTCAATATGAGACTTTTTTCTTTTTTTGAGACTTTTCTCCTGGGTTTTTTCTTATAATGAGAAAAATAACGCTTGTTTTAACCGATATACCATTGGCATCAAACTTGCAATTCTTTTATGTAACAGTGTTAGATTTTGGATTGGAGGACAAAACATGACCAATGAAGCGCTTATATTGAAAACTCTCAAGCAGGAAGTTGTGCCTGCAATGGGATGTACTGAACCTGTTGCAGTGGCTTTGGCCGTTTCCAAAGCAAAAGAACTTTTAAAACTCACCTCTAAAGACTTCAATCAGATAAAAAGAATTCGAGCTGGTGTCAGCCCTAACATTTTCAAAAATGGACTTGGCGTTGGGATTCCTGGTACAAACGAAGTTGGGCTTGTTATTGCAACTGCTCTAGGCTTTACAGCAGGTAATAGCTCAGACGGCCTTGAAGTCCTAAAAAATGTTCACGAAACTGAAATTCAGTCTGCCCATCACATGATTTCAAAAGGGCAAATACAGCTTGATATGCTGGACACAGACGAAAAAATCAAAATAGAAGTTATACTTGAAACAAATTCTGGCTATGCCAAAATAGTCATTGCAAAACGGCACAATCATTTTGTTCACTTGGAAAGCCATGAAGGCGTACTGCTGACACAAAAAGAGGGTTCCTCTAAAGAAACAACCTATGATCAGCCGTTTGATCTAACCCTTGAAGAGATCATTGAAGGTGTCAAAGCGATTCCAACTGAATCCTTATCCTTTCTTCTTGAAGGGCTCAGCATGAACAAAGCCATTGCCGAAGTGGGTCTCTCTAAAAAGTGTGGCATAGGGGTTGGCTATGTTCTAAATCAACAAGCAGAAAATGGTCTTTTAGGCAAAGACCTGATGAACCGTGCTATGGCAGTTACCGCAGCTGCGTCTGACGCCAGAATGTCAGGTGTTCTCATGCCTGTAATGAGCAGTAATGGGAGTGGAAATAACGGATTAACAGCCATTTTACCGCTTGTTGCCTATGCAGAAAAATTTGATGTTAACCCCAGCGACATGGCCCGCGCAGTTGCCATCAGTCATCTGATTAACAGTAAAATAAAAGGCGCTATTGGTAGGCTATCTGCCATCTGTGGTTGCGGTGTTGCAGCTGGTACAGGCGCTTCCGTTGCAATTGCATGGCTCATGGGTGCCTCTTTAGCGCAAATGGATGGTGTGGTGCAAAACATGATTGCCAATACAGCAGGTATGATTTGTGACGGTGCAAAAACCGGATGTGCCCTTAAGTTGGCAACCTCCGCCTCAGCGGCCGTTCAATCCGCTCTCCTTTCTGTCAACGATGCCTTTACGCCACCTAACAACGGTATACTTGGCAGAAATGCAGAAGAATCCATTCACAATCTTGGCCGCTTGTCTATGGAAGCCATGATGAATGTGGATGCTGTTGTCATTGATATCATGAAACATTACAAATCATAAAAAAAGCTAAGACAATTTCACGGGATTGTCTTAGCTTTTCTAATTGAATTAGACTAATAAACACTTATCTCATAGCCCATTGCTTCCAAATTTTTAATAATGGATAAGTCACCGACCAAATGACCTGCACCAACAACTATAAAATGAGTGCCTGGTTGGTCGCTCATTAACAACTCATGTACACGATCTGCCATGTATACATCACGTGCGCCAAATAGCATTTGCGTAAACTCATCCTCTAGATTTTGAGAACTAACAAAACTTTCTTTAAAGTTTTCCAAATCGCCGGCATGCCAATAGTCAAACCAAGTGTCCAAAAGATTGTGCATTTCTTCCGATTCTGAGTCTGTCGCCTCATCCTCTTCTAGAATCATGTCCAAAGTCGCATCAAGATTAGAAGCAACAAGGTCATCAGAAAGATTATCAAACATCATAGCTTGGGCAGCCAATCCCTCAACTTCTTCTACTTGCATCCCTGTAAGCAAAGCATTTAATAAAAAGTAAACATCAAGTCCTCTTGTGGAGGAAGCTACTGCATCTTCATCTGTTGTATCAACCGCTCCATCAATCCCTTCTTGCATTAATAGGGCACTCAATTCATTGTTGATTAACCAAGGCTTAAAGCCAGACAGGGCTTCCAATGGGATCCCCAACGTTTCAAGCGCCAAAGTCAATTTATCATATAGTGCTTCATCGAGTTGGTCTTCCAGTGTTTCACCTTCAGGTAACATTGCAATTTCATAGAATTCTGCCATACCTGTTTCCTGATTTAATACATTCGCTTCTACCCAAAGCGTATCAGAGGCAGTGACATACTCCCACCACTTAAGAAGTGGGGGCTTCTCGTTCGAATAGCCTAATGGCTACAGCATAAGCGAGCTATCCCCGTGTGCCCCACGGT
>NZ_JAFBDT010000034.1 GCF_016908355.1 Fusibacter tunisiensis
ACCGTGGGGCACACGGGGATAGCTCGCTTATGCTGTAGCCATTAGGCTATTCGAACGAGAAGCCCCCACTTCTTAAGTGGTGGGAGTATGTCACATCGTCTGGTTCCCATCAATTTTGGAAGTGGGTATCCTAAACTGAGTTTTGCAAGGAATTTTCCCAAAAAAGACCCACGCGGACAGTATTTGATGCAATGGACCTTTCCTTCGCCACGGAGCGCATGTAGTATAGGTGTTCCCATACAAACAATCCCCAGTATACCGAAGCGGATATCAAATGCGCCTAATATGAAAAAAGAGATGATGATGATCCATGACCATCTGATTGGATAGTTGTTCATTGTGTCCTCCTAAGATGTAATTACCCCCGTACCCGAGGGGTATGATACCATGTAAAAGTTACTTAAGTCAAGGTCTATGAACACTTCTTAAATGTTTAGACTTTTCATAAAATTTCTATAAAATTATTTTCTTATTTTTATAAATAAGTGTGCAATTTGCAGAATTTTCTATCAAAAGAATATGTTATACTAAATATGATGGTAAATTTGGAAATTAATTAATGACATTGGAGAATGCAAATGAAGACATATGAAGTTGCGGTTGCAGCGATTGTATCAGATTGGCTTTTATTATGTACACAAAGAGGGCCATCGCAATACGACTATATTGCGCATAAATTTCAATTCCCAGGCGGGACAATTGAATCTGATGAAATGGGTTCTGAAGCCTTGAAGCGAGCGCTAGAAAAAGATTTAAATCTATCTCTTGAAATAACTGAAGATCACCATATGATGACAGTTGAACATCAATATCCTGATTTCAAAGTGATTTTGCATGTTTATAAAATTGAAGCTGAAAATGTTGCAGACCACTTGATAGATCATATTGATCATGTGTGGGCCGATTCTGGGATGATTTATTTCCTCGAATGGGCTGATGCAGATTTTAAAGTGATGAACAAGATAATAGATGAAGGCCTTATTGACTGGCAGGTGTAGGGGAGAGAAATGAAAACAATTGAAGTCGTGGCAGCAGCGATTGTAGCCAATGGTTTGGTTTTATGTACGCAGAGAGGTCTCTCAAAACATGCCTATATTTCACATAAGTTTGAATTTCCAGGTGGTAAAGTGGAACCTGGTGAAAAAGGATCCGAAGCATTGATGCGTGAATTGAAAGAAGAATTGGATTTATCCATAGATATAACAGAGGCTCATTATTTAATGACAGTTGATCATCAATATCCGGATTTTAGAGTTATTATGCATGCATATATAATAAAGGAAGATGAGATTTCGATTAAACTAAATGAACACATTGACCATATTTGGGCAAATGATGAGATCATAAATACCTTAGATTGGGCTAGTGCAGATGTACCAATTGTAGATCTGTTAGTGAATGAAGGATTAATTCTATGAATTTTTTAAAAGAGCTAAGAAGAGGGGTCTTTAATGGCTACATTGATGATGATATTATTGCATCTGATGCATTTAAGCCTAGATTAATTGTAAATGATGCAGAAAAGGGCGAGAAAGTATTAACATCCATTAATGATGAGTTGATGAAGTGTGATGCTTTCTGGTTCTCGGTTGCCTTTGTCACGAACGGTGGCGTTACAACACTTTTAAACACACTTAAGGAGTTAGAAAGTAAAGGAATCAAAGGGACTATTATCGCTTCTCAATATCAGAAATTTTCTCAACCAAGCGCTTTAAGGAAATTGCTTCAATTTAAAAATATTGAATTATATATCGTGCCAGAAGACAGATACCATATGCACGCAAAGGCTTACAATTTTAAAAGAGAAGAGGAATAAAATCTCATTGTTGGAAGTAGCAACTTAACCAATGATGCACTTTGTGTCAATCAAGAATGGAATATTAAAGTATCCTCTACAGCAGAAGGGTCAATTATTAAGCAAGCTCTAATTGAGTTTAATGAAATGAAGCGTAAATCTGTGAAAGTAGACGATCAATGGATTGATGCCTATGAACAGATTTATAAATACGAAAGACGATTCCGTATTAAGAATAAAGCTTTTATAGAAAACCAAGAGATTCAACTACATAAAATCTCACCCAATCAAATGCAAAAAGAAGCGCTCCAAGAGCTTCAACGAGTGAGAGAAGAAAATGAAACCAAGGCATTGATCATATCTGCAACTGGGGAACGTGTCATAATAGTGATGGGTGCAGTTTGTGTTATAAAATCAAGTGTTTCAGGAACTTTAGATAAATATATTTCGTGCATTGATTAGAGTAATTAGGATCTAATTGTTGTAAGCAGTGCGTGAGAAGGAAGGGTTCTGGTTCTTTAATTACTTACCATTATTTAGTATAATTATTTTAAAGATGGTAATTAGTTGCGTATTCGTAGGACTATGCTCAGCTAAATTATAAGAAGGATAATGTGAAAGGGTCTATAGAGTAGGGGTTACTTCAGGAGGGTTGTGTAAGTTTATTCGGGAAAATGTGTCTACTTTATAGATATAGGTCCAAGGACAATTAATAGTATTATAAAATTGAACTTCATTTGATAAGGGGGAATAACTGTGTTTAGCTTTCTTGATGATTGGGATCCAATACTAGTAGATTTTAAAAAAGATATTGACGGAGTTATTAAGGGGGAAATTCGACTTTGGGCAGTTGCGATGCAGACTTATTGTGAACGTTTAATGAAACTATTTAATAAAAAAGAAAAGATTTATTTTGATGATGAGAAAATAACATTTGGAATATGTGTAAATGACTCATATTTTAAACAGGTTTTTCAGGAAAAGACAGGATTTTATGACTTTAATAGTTTACGCAGATTAAATACGTATGGAAATAAACGAAAACATTATGAGTCACCTAATGAGGTTGAAAAAGAAGAGATTAAAGAATGGTTAAAACGATTACACACTTTATCTTTGAAGACATTCAATTATTTAAACAATCAAAATTATTACGAAGAATTTAACGAAGAAAAGGTTGAAAAACTACTATTATCTCCTGAAGATGAATTTTTTGACGTAGTAGAATACGCAGATAATATAATTAGTAGAAAGAACGAAGTAATCTTAAAGCTTGAAAATGAGAACCTAGAATTAGCTTCACTCATAAGTGATGATACTGAAGAAATTATATCTTATAAAGAGAAAATAAAGAGATTAGAGAAAACTAACGGCCAACAAAGTTATTTACTAAAAGACTATAAATCTATATTAGATATGTTTGAAGAATACTTAGATGTTAATAGGATAAAGAATTCATGCTCAGATGAAATTTTGGAGCTTATCGAAAGTTATGGGTTTAATTCTCAGGGGAGACTTGAAACTCTGGATAAAGAATATCGCTTGCTATCAAAAAATATAAGGAGGCAACATAGAGATATTGAGTTATTTATTGAAGCAAACTTAAGAGAAGATACAGAGGTTCAGAATAAAATTTATGGAAATATCGAAGATATATTTGACTTGCCAAATAATATTTACCAACGTAGGCAAGAAGAATTATATGATAATTATAACGAAGATGATAAAGATGATGGTTACGAAGATGACCACCAAGATAATTACGAAAATAGGTTCGAGGAGTACTATGGAGCGGAGTAATTTTATTAAAAGATCAATAAATTACATTGTCTGACGCAAGTAAATACGAAGTAGATCATATGCTTTTAACAAAACGAGATGTATAAGAAATATAATTACTTTAAAAAAATCGTTTATCAGAATATACTTTAATGAAGGTAGAATAGTGAGTTCAGTATTTATATTAGAGGATGTTGGTATGAATATTTCCCAATAAAAATATTAGAAACAAAGAAAGCGGAATTGGTTGGGATTCAAGAGTTACTAGTAGACAGTGTGATGTTAGAAAAAATAAAGCTATAGAGTTTATTATTCCGTAAGAGGAATGTATGTGAAAAGCTTTACAACTTGTGAGACTTTTAGTAGTGATATAATAAACTTGCAGGGTTTTCCAAAAAATACAAGATTAGGAGTCTTAATTTGTTTGTAAAATAGGTTAATAAAGTCATTAAATCCGATAGCGTATCAAAAAAAGTAATAGGGGGGAAATTTATGCAAAAATATATTTATGAAGGTGCTATACTCTATCATAAGTATTTATCTAGTATTAAAATTGTTGAAATATCTGATGATATACTTAAGATTGAGACATTAGATGGAGCAAGGTGGGATCTTGCATTATATGATTTTGGTAAGACATTATTTATTGAAAAGCATCATCTACTTAACAGGTTTGAAACTACTGATGCATACATTGGCTTTATACAAGAAGAGGCAACCAGGAAAAATGTTGAGAAAAATCAAATATTTAAGAATGATTATAACAAAAAAAATAATACTAGTAGAATTGATCTGGAAGCCCCAGTAAGGACTTTCAAATCTATTAATAACGCAAATAAACATATACCAACAAAATTTATCATTTCTAAAAATGCTTATTTAAGCAGAGATGTGATTGGGTACTTTCACCAATATTATGTTGGTTTTGGTAATCCAGGTAATCCAGATTTTATTAATACTTTAAAGAATACCTTCAACGATACAAGCATAAATAAACTTACATCAGCAAGGGATAAAGTTATAGAGATATTAATGCGTGATATTCCTATTGTTTTAGAAGAACTAAATATATCTCATTGTTTATGTATATGTGTACCAAGAGCAAAATCTTTGTATTCATATTCTAATAATCAACAAATGTTTAAAGAAGCTGTGAAAACTGCTGCTAATAACATTCATAGGGTAACTGATGGAACAGATTGCATTACTAGGATAGTAAATACTAAAACAACTCATATACGGAAAGATGTTATAATTAATGACGGTGATAAACCCTATCCAGGGATAACCTCTGCTACTTGCCAGATAGATAATGAGAGAATTAGGAATCAAAATGTAATTCTAATAGATGATATATATACAAGAACTATTAATATTGATGAAGATTGTATCCAGGCATTAATTGATAATGGTGCTAGGGAAGTTGTATTTTATTCAATCGGATATACGAGGTGAAATTGATGAGATATTCAGAAATTGCATTAAAAGTTTTAGCAGCAAAAGAATGTGGCATAATAAAAACAAATGCACAATTTTGGAGGAATTATGCGGATGAAGAGAAATTTTGTGACCTAGTACTTAATGATGAAAGGGTTAAACATATATCAGAAAACTTATTAACAGAATTAAATTTAGTAAATGGAGATGAAGGCATAATATGTGCTTTTGATGATGAATTTCCAATCATTAACCGAAAGGTAATACGTAATGGGGATAAGCCATTTTTATTATTTTATAAAGGAGATTTATCATTATTAAGTAATCTTAATCAAAATGTAGCGGTTATAGGTCTGGTTGATCCAAATAATGATATTACTATAAGGGAAACAGATATAATAAAAAAATTGGTTAGTAACGGTTTAGTAATTGTAAGTGGATTAGCAAAAGGATGTGACACTACTGCTCATAAAGTATGCTTAGAAAACAATGGAAAGACTATTGCAATATTGCCATCCCAATTAAGTCAAGTTTATCCTTCTGAAAATAGAGAGCTTGCGGAAGAGATTGTTGAGAAAGGTGGCTTGTTATTATCAGAGTATTATAAAGATTCTACATCACGATATGAGGCAATTAATAGGTTTATAGAAAGAGATAGACTTCAAGCGATGTTTTCAAAGGCAATAGTTATGATAGCTAGTTATAGAAAAGGTGAAGGAGATAGTGGCTCACGACATGCAATGGAAGCTGCAATGAAGTATGAAACAGAGAGATATGTAATGTATAATAGTAAAACTGATGAGAGTAATTTGCAGTTTGGTTTAAATAGGGATTTAGTAAATATTAATTCAGTTAAGATTATAACGACTAATTCAATTGATGAGATTAGGGCAATGAATAATCCAAATCTATATTCGAATAAGCATTCTTCATCAATAGAGCAGTTAAAACTATTATAATACAATGAAGCGATATGTATTTGATCTAGATAATACGATTGTATTTACTGATTTGCTAAACAATGAATCCTATAATCACGCATTAAAAGAACTTGGATTAGAACCAATTAATAATAGTTTAAGGATTACACGAGACATTATTTTCAACAAATATCCTCATTTAAGCGATGCAGAGAAAAATGTAATAATAGCATTTAAACAGGAGTATTTTGCTAATAATTTAGATAGGACTTATGCAAATAATCAGCTACTAAAATTGTTAGAAGTCCAAAACCTAGAAATGTGTATTTTATGGACAAGTGCTGATGAGACTAGAGTATTAGCTATCTTAAAACATTATCGAATTCTTAATGCATTTAGAAACATAGTATTTAGTAATAAGAGCAACATTATTCAAGATGTAGAAAAGATATGTGAATTATTTGGGTGTAGTTTAGAACATTTAATTTTCTATGAAGATAATGCCAAAATAATTAGAGAGCTACAAGAATTAAAAATAAATGTAATTCCTATTAGTAAGGGTTTATAAAACGTTTGACCATAATATACAATAAAGTTATATTTTCAAAACCTATATTTTTAAATAGAGAGAATGTTCAAGCTTTTATGTAATGATAGGCAAAAATATGTTTCCTATTGTTAGGATAGATATATAATAAAGATAAAATGAGTTTCTCATTGAAAATAACTGGATAGGCAAGGTCAGAATTGTAAAGATATTATGTTGATTGAGCAAGGAGGTATTTAATGGATTTTGGTCTTTATGAAAAACTATTAGATAGTGAACTAAAGAATCAAATATCAGAATTACATAATAGAACAAGAAAAGTGTATTTGTCAACTGAAAAATGGGCCAAAAATCCAATTTAAAAACGGGCCACTATTTTTTCGAGTTTAGCCACGCAAGTGTATCTTCATACCTGACACTGTTTTCTAGAGAGATATCTAAAATATGGGCTCTATGAGCAAGTCTATCTACGAGAGCCCCTGTTATCATTGTATCTCCAAAGACTTCATGCCACCTGTCAAAAGTTAGATTAGATGTAATGATAACAGAGCCTTTATCATTTCGGTTTGAGAGCAGATTGAAAAGGATTTCAGCACCAGCCTTATCAAAAGATACATATCCAAGCTCATCCAGTACGACTAAATCATATTTCTCAAACTTCTTCTTATAAGCATTCAGTTGATGTTGACTTAGGGCTTCTTTGAGCTCTATGACGAGATTGGGCACCGATACAAACAAAACGGATTTACCACTTATTATCGCCTTAATGGACAAACCTATGGAATAATGTGTTTTACCGGAACCAGGAGATCCAATTAAAATAAGATTTTGTTTGTTTTCAATGAATTCAAGCGTTTCCAGTTCATCAAACTTTGAAAAGAAACTTCTAGCATACTTGCTTCTATCAAAGTCTTCAAGATACTTTGCGTATGGAAACTTAGCGCGTTTCATTCTACTCTGAATACCGTTGTTCTTTCTTAGTTCATGTTCTCTACTCAGGATTTCCAATAGAAATTCTTCCAAAGTCATGTTTGTTAGCTTTGCTTCTTCTAAGATGTCCATATGAGACGACTTGATATAAGGAAGCTTGAGTTGAGTTGCAAAGTCTTGAATCGTCATTGTTTGACCTCCTTTGCACTCAAATTGTTATAAAGTTTGAGCTGGTTCATTGTGATCTTCGCCAAACTTAAGTTGGTTTCTTGCTCAAGAATTTTAAATTGTGTCCTGATTCTAAAAGCCTCTATGATATCTTCTAAATTTTTATCCTGATTTTCTTTGAGAATCTCTATGAATTTTCTTGGATTTGATTTAAAATAGATATCAAAGATGGATTTAAGTTCAGGCATGCTTTTCAGGGCTAATGAATTACGCAGTGCTCCGGGCTTTCTTTCAAAGGTTGTAAGATAATGACGAATGTCGATGTTTATCTCCTTTGATCCATCTCTTTTTTTATGGGTGTAAAAGTAATGATTGTTGGCATAAAAATCTATGTCCGAATGATACACTTTTGCGGTGATTGTTTTCCCAACAAGATAATCAGGAACAGAGTAAAAATTGTTTTCAATGCTGACAAAACTATACTTATTGACTTTTACTTCCTTAATTTCTCCCAGTTCAAGTTTAGGCTTATAGGGAAGCAGAAATTTTTTTTCCAGTTCAATTTTGCTTGAGATATTGATTTCTATAAGTTTGGCATTCATGTACTGAATCGCTTCCTCAAAAGAATCAAACTTGTATTTTGGACCAAATATTTGATTTCTAAGAATTTTTACACTGCCTTCAACATGGCCTTTTTCGTTGCCACTGAAACAGTTGGTAACGTTGATATCAAAACCATAGTATATGGACATCTTGATCAGATCTTCGTTGAGAAGTTTCTCGTTTTTTCCGATAAATCTTGATACAACGTTTCGCATATTATCATAGACAACTTCTCGATGAACACCAGCCATCATGTCAAAGAAGTTTACATGAGCATCAAGAAAGACACCTTTTGATTGATTTTTATATAGATAGCACCATCTGAAATCTGCAGAAGGTGATGAAAATACAGCCATGTGGTATCTATGGGTTTCACTTCCGTGTACAAGCTTTATTTCTCCAAAATCGAATTCAAGCCGATCTCTAAAATCATACTCTTGCCTGATAAAACACTCTTTTTTCCAGTTGCGCTTCTCTTTAATTTTCGTTGAAATTGTGGATTTCCCAATGTCAAAACCTAAATTAACAAGCTGTTTATGAATCTGTAAGTTTGTTAGTTGTTGCTTGTTATTCCCCAGTAAACCTCTTTTCTCATCTTCAGATGCAAGAATTTGATCAAGAGCAGTATCAATTTCTGCTGTGTACTTATAGGCACGTCTGTTGGTTGAATCATACTTAGGCGCTGATATAATCTTTTCCTGGATTTCTTTGATATTAGTCTCTTCCGAATCAAGTTTACCTAAATTTGCTTTGTATTCATTATAATATTTGTCTACCGTTTTTCTATCAATGCCCAGTTGTTTTGCAACTTTACGACTTGAATCACCTTGTTCTTTGAGTCTTATAATTGCGAATTTGTCCATTATGCTAATCATCTCCTTCACCTCCAAAAGTATTATAAACTTTTGGACAGTATATTTGTAGTGTGGCCCATTTTTCGATTGGATTTTTATAATAATTGGCCCACTTTTAGATTAGCAAATACAAAAAGTAGATAAAAGCGAATCTGCAAAGGTATTAGCCACGGCCTATTATAAAATCTTAAGGAAAATCTTGTCTGAAAAGAAGGAAGAAGAAAAGGTCGATTTCGTTAAAAAATTAAATAAGGAGATCGGCAATGAAGTATCAATTGAAGATGATAGAAATTTTCTAGAGCTCATTGCAGGTAAGCGTAAATTCCAGTGCACATAGACGGCATAAAAAAATCGCCTCATTAGAGACGACTTATTATGCGTTTTCAGTTTTTTCGACTTTTCTTTTTAATTCTTCCGGTAGTGTTTCTGACCATGGCAAACAAGCGTCCAAAGCCTCATGATTATCTAAATCGATGTTTGGAAGCGTTTCAAATAGAAAATTGAGATACAAATGTGGAATTAAACCATTCGCTTTTGCCGTTTCAATGTAAGCGTAAATTCCAGTGCACATAGACGGCATAAAAAAATCGCCTCATTAGAGACGACTTATTATGCGTTTTCAGTTTTTTCGACTTTTCTTTTTAATTCTTCCGGTAGTGTTTCTGACCATGGCAAACAAGCGTCCAAAGCCTCATGATTATCTAAATCGATGTTTGGAAGCGTTTCAAATAGAAAATTGAGATACAAATGTGGAATTAAACCATTCGCTTTTGCCGTTTCAATTATGCTATAGCATATGCCACTGGCGGTAGCGCCTTTTGGGGATTTAGCAAACAAAAAGTTCTTTCTCCCGAGAACAAATGGTTTGATGGCTCTCTCGGCCAAATTGTTTTCGCTGCTGAGTCTGCCATCTTCAAGGAAAACAACTAAGGAATCCCACTGGTTGAGGGAATACTTGATGGCTTCGCCAAGTTTGCTTTTAGGAAGCGTCTTCTTCGATTGTTCATCCAGCCATAGTCGATATGTCTCTAAAATCGGCTTCACTTCCTCAAGTCGCTTTTCATAACGCGCTTCAGGTGTAAGGTCTGCATAGGATTCTTCCAGTTTGAAGATCTTTTTGAAGAATTTAATGGCTTCGTTGGCCTTGGATCTGGATAGATCAGCACCATCCGGCAATGCTTTTAAGGCATCGGTATAATAACGCCTTGCATGAACCAGACAACCTAAACGTTTTACACCAGATACTTTATTATAACCTGCATAGCCATCGGTCTGAAGGAAGCCTGTGAAGTTTTCTAAAAACTTTTGCGGATGCCTATTCGCCCGAGACTTCTGGTAATCATAAAGAAAGATTCTCTTTGAAGCCTTCTCACCAGTTGCATAAAGCCACATGTAATTGTTCTTGTTGTCCTTTTCATCAAGGCAGTTCAGAACCGTTTCATCGGCATGTACGATGTCTTCTCGAACCAAGTAATCATGTAACCTGTCGAACAAGGGTGTAAGCCATCTTTCAGTTCCTTTAATCACCCATGAAGCCATGTTTTGACGGCTGATGTCGATGCCGTAATCTATAAAAGACTGTTCTTGCCTGTAAAGTGGCATCATCTTGTTGTACTTCATGTCCATGATTGTGGCCAAAAGAGATGGACTCACCAATGATCCTGGAAGTACCGGATTGGGCATGGGGGCAACAACAATAGACCCGGATGATCCTTCATTTTCATAGGAATCACAGTGTCTACAAGCATATGCTTGGCGCTTGTGAAGAACAACCTTCACACGAGCAGGAACAAATTTAAGTTCTTTGCGAACAATCACTTTCATTTCATGAAGTTCGTGGTTACACTTTGGGCAGTTTTGCTCATCAGCAGGAAGTGTGTAAAGAATTTCTTCCTCTTCGAGATCCGCATAGGATTTTCGGGATTTGCTGGTTCCTTTTCTCCGTTTGTAGGTAATCTCTTCAATGTCAGGTTCAACACTTTCTTTAACGGATTCTTTTTCCGCCTCATTGAAGATACTTAACTGACCGTCAGAGATTATCTCGCTGGATGCACCATACTTTTGGGATTGCGAAAGTTTAATCTGTTCTTCATAGAACGTTACTTTTGCTTTAAGCTCCTCATTTTCCTGAATGAGCTGTTCCATTTTATATTCAATTTCAGTTAGCCTATCATTAGCCGAATGGCTAGTGTTTTCAATGTTTTTCATACGTCTATTATACCATTTTTGGGCACTCAAAAAAAGCATTATTATAGGTTGTTACGCGTAATTAAAGAACTAGAAAATCAAATAATTTGACGTTCTTCAACCGGTTTGTGAGCGGACTTTTCTCTTATAGTTAGCCCATCCAGAAGCCACCTGAATGAACGCTCATCGATGGAAATGTGAGTGCCACTTATATTCTCCGGCCATTTGAATCTATCTTTTTCAAGTCTTTTGTAGTGGAGCCAAAAACCACTTGTGTCCCATTCCAGAATCTTAATCTTATCGCGCTTTCGGTTGCAAAATACGTAGAGATTTCTTGAAAAGGGATCAAGTTTGAATTTTTCCCTAACGATAACCGCCAAGCCGTCTATGGATTTTCTTAGATCGGTAGCACCAAGTGCAAGATAGACTTCTGTGACTCTATTACTGTTAAACATGTTTCATCAGTACCGATAGGACTGTTGATAAACTTTCTGGATCAAAGCCTGGGCTAACTTCAACGATTGCTTTTCCAATATGAATACATAATATTGATTTAATATTATTTTCATCGACATCTGATTCTGAACTTGATATGATGGCCCATTTGGTTTCAGTTTGATCGACTTTTTGAGGCTGTTTTGCTTCAGATACAAGTCGTCTTTTCCAGTAGCGAAAGTTATGAATGTTGACGTTATTCTGCTCGCACCACTCGTGTTGTGTGAGTCCGCTTGAAGTTTGATCTGAAACTATTTGCTGCCAGTATTCAGAGTTTGCTTTTTTGCGCATAAAAAAATCACCTCCGTTTTTGAGATGATTTTATCACTGGTAGATCAACTTGAATATGTGCACTGGAATTTACGCTTACTGTAGTGTGGCCCATTTTTCGATTGGATTTTTATAATAATTGGCCCACTTTTAGATTAGCAAATACAAAAAGTAGATAAAAGCGAATCTGCAAAGGTATTAGCCACGGCCTATTATAAAATCTTAAGGAAAATCTTGTCTGAAAAGAAGGAAGAAGAAAAGGTCGATTTCGTTAAAAAATTAAATAAGGAGATCGGCAATGAAGTATCAATTGAAGATGATAGAAATTTTCTAGAGCTCATTGCAGTCCATGATGACGAAACTATTCTAAAAAAATTAATCAATGATAGGCCTAAAACATCCATATCTTCTAGTACTCTATTTACTGGCTATACTGGACCTACTCTTGAAAGTGAATTACGCAGGGAAATTAGAACTGCAGATAGAATAGACTTTATTGTATCCTTCATTAAATATAGTGGGCTCGTACTTATATATGATGATTTAGAGAAATTTACTAAAAATAAAAAGCTTAGAATTATAACTACATCATATATAGGTGCATCAGACTATAAAGCAATACTTAAATTATCTCAGTTACCTAATACTGAGGTTAAGATCTCATACGATACAAATAGAACTAGATTACATGCAAAAGCATATTATTTTGAAAGAAATACTGGCTTTAGTACAGCTTACATAGGCTCATCTAATATATCTAATCCAGCTTTGTCCAAAGGGCTAGAATGGAATCTAAAGGTATCAGAATATACATCAAAAGATGTGGTGGATAGTATTATAAAGACATTTGAGACATATTGGAATGATGATGAATTTAAGACGTTTTTGCCTGGAGAAGAAGAAGATAAGAAAGAATTAAAAATAGCCTTAAGTAGAAAAGATAAGGAAAACAAGGACTATGTTTTCTTTGATTTAAAACCATTTTCCCATCAAAAAGAAATCCTGGAGGATCTTAGGGTAGAAAGAGAAGAATATGGATCTAATAAGAACCTAGTTGTAGCAGCCACAGGGGGGCGGTGTTTGTCAACATAGTTGTCAGTAAAACTAATAATTTTTATGATGATTTTTCTTCAATAGTTTCTATAATTCCGTCACTCTCTGGGTTTAGCCATACGCGTTCCTCCAAATCCCATTTTCGTGTGTTTCTTGACCATCTGTTTGGATTTTTTAGTTTTGCAGCTTCATATACAGCTTTACGATTCGCTAACACGGTTTCACCCAGCCCGTTATGTCTTTGTTCAGGGGTCAGGAAATTAAGCCCGCTGTGACGGTGCTCTTGATTGTACCAGCGCGCAAACTGCAACACCCAATTCCTTGCATCTTCAATCGTTGAAAGACCTTTACGCGGGTATCCAGGTCGATATTTAAGTGTTTTGAAAACAGATTCAGCATACGCATTGTCATTGCTTACTCTTGGTCTGCTATTTGATGGCATAACACCTAGCATTATTAAAGTCTCCAGTAACGTTGCACCTTTCATAGGGCTTCCATTATCACTGTGGAGAACTAGCGGCTTCATATCTTTTGTTCGGTGCTCACACATAAATGCTCTGCGCACCAGCTTGCTGGCGTACTCTGCTGATTCTTTTTCGTAGATTTCCCATGCAATTATTTTTCTGCTATAGAGGTCTAGAATCAAATACAAATAATGATACTTTCCTTTGATTCCAGCAGGTATATATGTGATGTCCCACATCCAAACTTGATTTGGGCCATCCGCATAATGCGTTGAAATTGAACGCTTCACAGGTGCTTTTGAAAGACCCCTGTGGTGTTGCATGTTGTATTCTTTAAGCACTTTATACATGGTGGATTCTGATGCAATATATTCACCTTTATCAGCTAATGATGGAACGATTTGGCTTGGTGGCAAACTTTTGTATTCAGGACTATTTACAACTTCTATGATGCGCTCTTTTTCTTCTTTTGTTAATTTGTTGCTTGGTTCAGGTCTTGTGGCATAAGGCCGTTGATCTTCATCAGGTGTGTTTTTGCTTCGCCATCTAAAGAGCGTTCTATGACTGATATTTAGAACTTCACAAGCTTTGAATTCTCTTGCTCCATTGGTTACCGCTTCATCTATCAGTTCGATTACAAGAACTCTGTCTTCACGAGAAATCATTCTTCCTCGTTGTCCCCCCAGATGGCTTGGGCCTTTTTTCTAAGTACGATCAGCGCTGCAGTTTCAGCAAGGGCTTCTTCTTTGCGTTTGAGTTCTCTTTGTAACTTTTTAATTTCTTTATCTTTTTCTTTGCTTTCTTTATTTAATCTAGATGCTTCTGCTGCAACGCCTCCATTCGCTTGCATACAAGCGTCTCTCCAAGACTCAACTTGCTCCACATACAGCCCTTTTTGGCGACAATAATCTGATAGCTCTGCAGCATTAAGTGATGCCGTTTCTACCACAATCATGAACTTGTCATGTGTGCTCCATTTCTCGCTTTGTGTTTCTCCATCTGTAATTACAAGGCCTTTGGCTTTTGCTGCGCGTTTCCACTTGAAAAGAGTTTGCTCTGCTATTCCATTTTCTTTTGATAAGACACTTACGGATTTGTTATGAGGTGGCATCATTTGCTTTACAATGCTCAACTTAAATGTCAACTTCCAGAAAAAAATGTGACTAAATAAAAAATAATCAATGAAAAGCCCGTATTTCTGCGGAATCTATTGCAAAAATACGGGCATAATGATATACTGTATTTAGTCGCATATGTTACTAAAGGGAGGACAAAAAATGTACCTCGATTTTCTAGTCAAAATTCCAGA
>NZ_JAFBDT010000035.1 GCF_016908355.1 Fusibacter tunisiensis
ATCAGATCAGGAAAAAGTTTAGGTAAAAAACGTAAAAAACTCCTGAAAAGAATCGAAATCAGGAGTTTTAGTAACATTTTTTCTGGAAGTTGACAATTAAGGACTAAAGTCCCTAAATTAGGGACTTCAAAGAATGGAATTTATATTATTATTTCCATATAATATTGTTAAAAGCTTTTGTAAAAAATGAGGATACTTTATGAGTGGAATCGTATTTATGGACACGGAAGTTTCGATGGATCATGGAAAGATATTTGATCTTGGTGCCATCAATGAAAAGGGAGATAAGGTGCATACGGGAAGAGTTGATCTCTTTATGGAATTTATTAAAGAGACCTCTTTTTTGTGTGGTCATAACATCATAAAGCATGACCTTAAATTTCTGGCGCGACACGATAAGTCGGTGATGGCGATTCCTGCCATTGACACCTTATCGTTGTCGCCTCTTTTATTTCCAAAGAAACCTTACCACAAGTTGGTCAAGGACGATAAATTGCATTCAGATCAACTGAACAATCCGCTGAATGATGCAATCCAGGCAAAAAACTTGTTTTTTGATGAATGCACAGCATTTGAAAAGTTGGAAGAATCCATGAAGCAAATCTACAGAAGTTTGTTGCAGGATCAAGAAATGTTCAAGGGATTTTTTAAATATGTAGATACGCCGAAAAGGACCTTAAGAGGTTTATTCAATACTCAGAAACCAATCTCCAAATTGACTGCGATTGAACTGAATGCCTTGATTCGAAAACAGTTTAAGGACATCTTTTGTGATCATGCACCTATTGAAAACTTTATCGAAAAAAATCCAATTGAACTGGCATATTGTTTGGCAGTGCTTTATGCAGATGATGACGCTTCTGTGACGCCTAAATGGGTGCTTCGTACTTATCCAGATGTTGAAAATGTCATGACAGCCTTGAGAAATGCTCCTTGTCTGGAGGGATGCAGCTATTGCAATCAGAATTTTGATCCAGTGAAGGGACTCCAGGATTATTTTGGCTATCCATCTTATAGGACGTTTGACGGGGAAAATCTGCAAGAAAAAGCGGTGTCAGCTGCTTTGAATCAAAAGTCCCTTTTGGCGATTTTTCCCACAGGCGGCGGTAAGTCCATTACATTTCAAATTCCTGCCTTGATGGCAGGTCGCATGACCAAGGGACTTACGGTCATTATTTCACCGCTCCAATCTTTGATGAAAGACCAAGTGGACAACTTAGAAGCGAAAGGTATAACTGATGCAGTGACAATCAATGGCTTGCTTGATCCAATTGAACGGGCCAAAGCTTTTGAACGCGTTGAAAATGGCAGTGCAAAGCTCCTTTACATTTCGCCTGAGTCTTTAAGATCCAGATCAATTGAACATTTGCTACTGGGTCGTCGGATTGAACGTTTTGTTATTGATGAAGCCCACTGTTTTTCCGCATGGGGCCAGGATTTCAGAGTGGACTACTTATATATTGCTGACTTTATCAAGAAATTGGTGGAAATGAAAAGTTTGCAGAATATGATTCCTGTATCCTGCTTTACTGCAACGGCTAAACAAAATGTTGTTGCGGATATCAGAGCCTATTTCAAGGACAACCTGAGTCTTGAACTCGACCTTTATTCTGCGAGCGCAGCGCGTAAAAATCTTACCTATAAAGTTATTAGATGTAACACTGAAGACAAATATGATCGACTAAGAAATTTGATTACTGAAAAACAGTGCCCAACAATTGTCTATGTTTCTTCCACAAGATTGGCCTATGAGCTGGCAGATCGATTGACAAAAGATGGATACCTGGCAAAATCCTATCATGGCAAAATGGAAAAGAAGGAGAAAAGCGCAAATCAGGATTCCTTTACCAGGGGGGAGACAGATGTCATGGTAGCCACTTCGGCATTTGGAATGGGAGTGGATAAATCAGACGTTGGACTTGTCATTCATTATCAGATTTCAAACTCCTTGGAAAACTATGTCCAGGAAGCAGGCAGGGCCGGTAGGGATGAGCACATAGAAGCTGAATGTTTTGTGCTGTTCAATGATGATGACTTGAATGCCCATTTTACGCTTTTGAATCAGACAAAGCTGGGTATTTCGGAAATTTCGCAGGTTTGGAAAGCCATAAAAGAGATTACCCGAAACCGTAACAAGGTCTCTCAATCTGCACTTGAAATTGCCCGTAAAGCAGGGTGGGACGATAGTATTATGGATTTGGAGACGCGGGTAAGAACCGCCATCTCGGCCCTGGAACAGGCAGGGTATATTAAGCGCGGGCAAAATATGCCAAGTGTATACGCAGACAGTATTCTCGCTCAAAGCATGGCAGACGCCTCCAATAGAATTTCAAAATCATCCCGTTTCAACGATAAAGATGAAGAACTGGCAAGACGTATTATCGGCAAGCTTATCTCAGCTAGAAGCAGAAAGCATCAAAGTGATGAGGGAGCAGAGTCCAGGGTCGATTACATCAGTGATCAGCTGGGAATTGAGAAAGAAGAAGTCATCCGAATTATCGGGCTATTAAGAGAAGAAAGACTCTTGTCCGACAGCAAGGATTTAACAGCCTACATGAATGATGATCTTTCAAAGACCAAAGCCATTAACAACTTTAAATCGAGCAAGGACTTGGAAGCGTTTTTGTTGGAACAAACTGTAGAGGATGGTCCTTATAATATCAAAACCTTGAACGAATTGGCTGAGGAAAATGATCTGAAAAAAGTCACAACACATCAGATCATAAACATACTCAATTATTGGGCAATCAATCATGACGTTGAAAGAGAGTTTGGCAGAAACTCGAAAAACCATTTTCGGATTCGGCATATATCGGATTTGGAGAAAATGCGGAAAGATTATAACAAACGCATGTTGATAGCCGAATTCATTCTACAGTTCTTATATGATAAATATGAAGCGGATCCTGATGAAGGCATTGTAGAGTTCTCTGTTTTAGAGCTCAAAGAAGCTTATGAATTTGAAAACCGGTTGATTGGAGACAAAATATCTCTGAAAGACGTTGAAAATGGATTGTTCTACCTCAGTAGAATTGATGCTCTCAAAATCGAGGGCGGTTTCATGGTGCTCTATAACAGGCTTCAAATTGAACGATTGGAAATGGACAATCGAATCAAATACAAAAATGAAGATTATAAGAGCTTGAAAGCATATTATGAACAGAAAGTGCATCAGATTCACATCGTTGGTGAATATGCCAAGAAGATGATTGAAAATTATGAAGCGGCACTCGCTTTTGTGGATGATTATTTCACTTTGAATTATCAAACGTTTCTAAAGAAATACTTCAAAGGGTCCAAAGGGGAGGAAATCAATCTCAATATTACACCTGCCAAATTCAGACAGCTGTTTGGTGAACTGAGTCCAACTCAGCTTTCCATTGTCAACGATCGGGAGAGTCAATATATTGTCGTAGCTGCTGGACCTGGAAGCGGCAAGACCCGAATTCTTGTTCATAAGTTGGCAGCCCTTTTGTTGATGGAAGATGTCAAACATGAACAGCTATTGATGGTGACTTTTTCAAGGGCGGCTGCTACGGAGTTTAAACGCAGGTTGATTGGTCTCATTGGGGGCTCCGCCCATTATGTGGAGATCAAAACCTTTCATTCTTATTGCTTTGACTTGCTTGGCCGTGTAGGAGATGTTGAAAAATCCCGTGACATTGTACGAACCACTGCAAAAATGATTTATGACGGGGAAGTGGAACCTTCCAGAATTACCAAAACAGTTATGGTAATTGATGAAGCGCAAGACATGGATGAAAATGAGTTCGAGTTCATTCGTGCCATGGCAAAGCAAAACAACGATATAAGAATTATTGCTGTTGGGGATGATGATCAAAATATTTACGAGTTTCGTGGATCCAGTTCCAAGTATATGACGCGGATTCTAAAAAACAAGAACAGTAAATTCTATGAACTGGTAGAAAACTACAGAAGCAAGCCCAATTTGGTGGAGCTCACCAATCGATATGCCACTACGATTCCAGAGAGGATGAAGTCGACACCTATTATACCTAGAAAGCAAGGGAAGGGGCGTATTGAATGGGTTTATCACCAGTCGGATACAATGATTGACGGTGTCTTGGACAAACTCAAGGATGAAGGTGCAAAAGGGTCCATCTGTATGATGACTTTTAAGAACGAAGATGCCCTTCAGATGACAGGTCGGCTCATCGATGCAGGATATCCGGCTAAACTTATTCAAAATCGTGAAGAAATCCGGCTAGAAAATTTGGATGAGGTCAGGTTCTTTATTGATCAATTGAAAATTGAAGAAGGCATCCATACTATTGATGAAGATACTTGGAATGAAGCGAAACAATCCTTGTTCAAGGAATATGGACGCAGTGAACAGATTGCCGTAATGAATCGAATGTTGGATGATTTTACAATGACTGCAGGTAAACACCGATACGTTTCCGACTTTATGATTTACATTAAGGAATCCAAGTTCGAAGACTTTTTGGATCCAGATGTCAATACCATACAAGTCTCAACCATGCATAAGTCAAAAGGTCAGGAGTTCGACACAGTGATCCTTTTACTGGACAAGTTTTCCGATTACAAAACGGAGGCAAAAAGAATATTCTATGTGGCCATGACTCGCGCCAAAGAGAATCTTCAAATTCACTTCAATGATGTGAAATTGCTCAAAGGATTTGGTTTTGATTCCAACTCGTACTCTCAAGATGAGATTGAGGGAATGAGTTTCCTTGAAATGCCATGGCGTGAAAAGCAGAAAAGTCTGCTATTGCTTCAATTGGGTTATAAGGATATTTTTTTGAGTTATTTCTACGAGCAAAAGGTCCAGGATGCCATTTCCAAGCTGAGAAGCGGCGACATATTGAGAGTGTCACCTTATGGGTGCTTCAACAAGGAAAATGTTCAAGTAATCGTTTTTTCCAAGAGTTTTAAGGAAAGCCTTTCAGCTTATATGGAGAAAGGATATACTTTAGGAGAAGCTAAGATTAGTGCTGTTGTTTATTGGAGACAGGAGGATCAGGAGAGGGAGGTTAGGATTCTTTTTCCGGTTATAAAATTGATAGCGGACTAAGTGATGAATGAATTTTATGAGAGGTATTTATGGATATTGATTTTGAAAAAAGGAAAGAGCTAGAATCATTTTTATTGGATATAGATTGTGCTCTTAATGACACTTGGCAAATTATTAAGTCACAAAAATGGGAGGAAATAAGTGCGATATAAGACGTTAACTATTATATATGTAATAATGTTAAGTATTTTCTTATCATCTTGCGAAGACACTGTAAAACCAGATACAGAGCAGAATGCAACATGGCTTATGAAACTGGCCATTGATGAAAATGATTATGAAAGGTTTAATGAACTTTTTAGTGAAGGGCGAAAGAATACCGTCTCAGAAAAAATTTTTGACGCAATGAGTGAACTGTCTACAGCAGGCGCATCGTATAAGAATTATGAACTCATTACTTTTGAAAACGGTGAGATGCTGCTTGTAAAATTGACACCAATGACGATAGATGGCGAGTACAAGATAGAAGATGTGATGATTGTGCCGGATGAAATGAAATCGTTTTTCGAGTAACAACGAGAAAATAACCACATCTGTTATCCATGTCTAGATTGATTTTGTAATGGATGCTTACTATACCGTGGATTAATAACATTTAGTTGAGAAAGGAGCCTCAAATGATTGGATTGATGATTCTGCTTGTTTTTGTAGGATTGATATTACATTTGAATCCAAGTGAAAGAGATCTTGCATTAAAGATGAAAGTCAGACTCATGAGACTTTTGGTTAATATGAGTATCGCTATTTTTATACCTGCTCTAATTGAACGTACTTTTGGCGAGGTTTCAAAATATGACTTTTTTATTTTTCACCCCTTTTTCATGTTTCCAATAGGCGCAATTTTTGCTATTGGATTGCAGCTGCTGATATGTGGAAAGTTAGAGTCGTGAAAAGCAGTGAGAAATGCTATTACAGCTGGCAATTGATATTGAATAATTTATTACAAGAATCCAAGGAAGACCCAAATGGACGAGTATGGACAAAAAAATGAAGGAACGGAACAAAACGCAAATCCTGAGCCAGCAAGCATGCCATTCACTTAAAACCGTTAGTAAGTTTTCCTCCGGAGCAAATTATAAATAATCAAAAAAAGACCACAATTAGGTGGTCTTTTTTTGATTAAAAGTATTGCACAGAAAAAATTGTTGTGATACCATTCAATTAGTGGTATATACAACTATACCAATTTGTTTTCAAGAAAGGACTGATTCTTATAAAAAAACCATATGTTCCCCCGCTTTATATTCAAATCAAAGATGCCCTAATTGAAAAAATTAATTCTGGCGAACTCGAAGGAGGCAGTCAGCTGCCATCAGAACGAGAATTGAGCGAAGCCTACAACATCAGTCGAATGACAGCTAGAAACGCACTGACACAACTTGTCGATTTGGGATACGCATACAGAGTAAAAGGGAAAGGCACTTTTGCAAGACTTCCAAATTTTGAAAGAGATTTTGTCAAGTTAAGTGGTTTTTCTCAAATGCTGATCTCTAGAGGAATCAAGCCAAGCAACAAGGTAGTGAATTTCAGTATAGTCGAAGCGGATAAAAAAATCGCATCTCTTCTGGAATTGACAATCGGCACAAAAATTTATGAGATCGTGCGTGTAAGATACGGTGATCAAATCCCCCTTGCACTGGAATACTCATATTTGCCGGTTAGTCTTTTTGATAACCTTTTAGAGTATGACTTTGAAACGCATTCTTTGTATGAAGTTATTGAAACTGTATACAAACATAAATTGAAATTTTCCAAGCAATGGATCAGAATTACAACTTTGTATAAGAATGAAGCCAATTATCTTGATGTAGTAGAGAACACGCCGGCATTTCTTTTGGAGTCTGTATCTTATGATCTGAATGAGAGGGTGGTTGAGGCAACAAGATCGCTGAACATTGGCGACAGAACCACATTCTATACAGAATTATGGCCAAGCGTTGGCGTGTAATTAAGATTTAGTGGCTTATGAAAAGGTTATAGAACCATCTAGAATTGTTAAAATATTCACAAAATATTTACGAGGTGAGAAATGTCTGATTTTATTGTGTCTTTAATTGACGTCGAAAAAAGCTTTGGTAAAAATAAAGTTGTTAAAAAAATGAATGTTGAAATAAAGCAGGGAGAATTTCTGACACTTCTCGGACCCTCCGGATGTGGAAAGACAACTACTCTTAGAATGATTGCTGGATTTGAAGAAGCTTCATCCGGCACAATAATGGTTCAGGGAGTCAGCATCGAAGACAAGGAGCCTTTTGAAAGAGATGTTAATACCGTTTTTCAGAATTATGCCCTTTTTCCACATATGAATGTTTTTGATAATGTCGCCTATGCGTTAAAAATCAAGAAGAAGTCAAAAGATGAAATTGCCAAAAGAGTCAACGAAATGCTGGAACTTGTCCAGCTTCAGGGATATGAGAGAAGAAAACCTGATGAGCTTTCCGGAGGTCAAAAGCAAAGAGTTGCAATTGCCAGAGCGTTAATAAATAATCCAAAGGTTTTACTTCTTGATGAACCACTAGGTGCGCTCGATCTTAAATTGAGAAAACAGATGCAAGTGGAGCTTAAACGGTTGCAAAAAAAACTTGAAATCACTTTTGTCTATGTTACCCACGACCAGGAAGAAGCGCTTACCATGAGTGATCGAATTGCAATAATGAACGAGGGTGTCATAGAACAACTTGCATGCCCTAGAGAAATCTATGAAAGACCCTTAACAAAATTTGTTGCAGGCTTTATTGGGGAATCAAATATTTTCGATGGTAAAGTTGTGAATGTTCAAGATCAACTTTTAGTTGTTGAAACAACAGCGGGAATAATAAGGGTAAATGGAGACGGGTTCGAAATAGGGGAAAAGATCCATGTTTCAATCAGACCGGAGTTTATAGAGTTGAGTGCGGATCCTATAGAAGGCTTTAATCTCAAGGGGAGGATTCAAGATTTTATCTATATGGGAACAGTGGTCAAGACTTCCATCGAATTGAAGGATAAGAAGGAAATTAAGTATTCTCGTTTTGAAAAGGAGGATTACATTAGAGAAGGGGATTCTGTAAACATTGGTTGGAATCCGGAAAGAGCGGTTGCGATCAAAGCGAATAAGTAGTTTGGGGGACAATATGAATCAAAAATATAGTTTTAAACGAAAGACATTGCCTGCACTTGCCATGGCTGGACCGGTTTCGATTTGGATGATCTTATTTGTTACTTTGCCGATGCTTTATATCATTTACATCAGCTTCATGTCCAGAGGGGTATTTGGGGATGTTGTATATACTTTTTCACTGGAGAGCTACAACACATTATTGGACAGTACCTACTTTAAGGTCATTGTTAAATCATTAAAAGCTGCTTCACTAACCACTTTGCTATGTTTGTTGATTGGCTATCCTTTTGCGTATTATATTGCAAATAAGCCTAAGGAAGTGGCTTCAAAGCTTATTATGCTCATTATGATCCCATTTTGGACAAACTCTTTGATGAGACTAAACAGCTGGCTGTTATTATTTCAAACAAGCGGCCCTATCAACAAATTTCTTCTTTTTACAGGGGTTACGGATACACCATTAAACTTTGTTTATACCAATGGTCTTGTCATGGTTGGACTTATAACGAGTATGCTGCCATTTGCAGTGCTGCCAATGTACAGTTCAATTGAAAAATTAAACAAATCTCTATTGGAAGCATCAGCGGATCTAGGTGCATCTAAACGAACTACATTTTTTAAAATAACATTGCCACTGACTTTTCCCGGAATTTTTTCCGCCATAATTCTGGTGTTTATTCCTTCACTTGGAATGTATTATGTGACAGATATGCTTGGTGGTGGGAAAGTCTTATATATTGGCAATATTATTAAAAACCAGTTTGGAGCCATCAGAAATTGGCCGCTTGGTGCAGCTCTTTCGGTACTGCTGATTGTCATAACTGGCCTCCTCATATTCATCTACACCAGATTTGCAAAGATAGAAGATATGGAGGTGGTATAAATGAGTCTTTCAAAGTTGCAAAAGAGAAAACAGGTTGGAGACCTAATTGGAACAATTTATTCTATTGCCATTTATACGGTGTTATATATTCCAGTTTTGGTAATGATGATCTTTTCATTTAATGATCAAAGATATAACTATTATTGGAATGGCTTTACAACTGAGTGGTATTCCAAGTTATTTTCGAATTCCACTGTAATCGGCAGTCTTTGGTATTCCATTATTATTGCGGTATTGGCAACGGTGATTTCAGTTACGATAGCAACAATTGGGGCTTTAGGGCTTCGAAAATATGAATTTAGAGGCAGAAAATTCATTAACAATATGCTGCTTATTCCAATTATTGTCCCGGAAATTGTATTGGCGGTTGCCCTATTGATCATATTTATGAAGGTAGGTCTTGCACTGGGGATGGGAAGTATTTTACTTGGACATTGTACTTTCTGCATACCCTATGCAGTCGTAACAATCAAAGGCAGGATAAGCGGTGATGGATACAGCATGGAAGAGGCCTCAATGGATCTCGGAGCGGGTAGAATCCAAACATTCTTCAATGTGACTCTTCCGAGCATTATGCCGGGAGTGATGAGTGCGGCGTTTCTTTCATTTACACTTTCAATAGATGACGTTGTTATGAGCAATATGCTTGCAGGTGCAAACAATTCGACTTTACCGGTATTGATTCTATCGATGAATAAATCGGGAGTTACTCCTGACATCAATGCACTCACCACAATCATGATTCTTGTCATTGTAATTGCAATGATTTTGAATAATAAAATTAAAAACGCGTTGAACAAACGCAAAAAGGCGGAGGGATTATTATGAAGAAAACAATGTCCATTCTTTTGACCATGATTATGATCATGGGGCTTTTCACAGGTTGTACGGGGACTAATGCTGATTCCGAAAGTGACAAAGCAGCTTCAAGCACAGAGCTAAATATCTATATGTGGCAGCAGTACATCTCGGACGACTTAATCGCAAAATTTGAGGAAGAATACAATGCAAAAGTAAACTTATCTTACATGAGTGACAATGCAGACGCAATTACAAAGCTAACAGCAGGTGGCGGTCAAGAATATGACCTGATCATGACCTGTGATGCTTACATGGAATCGCTTGTTGATGGTGGATATGTTGAAAAAATCAACTTTGAAAATATTCCAAATGCATCCAATATCAATGATTCTTACTGGACTGCAAAAGAATATTGCGTTCCATATCTGATGAACTATATCTATATCATCTATAACAAAGATACGAGCCCAGTTGAGATAAAGAGTTACAACGATTTAATCAATCCAGCTTTAAAAGGACAAATTGCTTCGATCGATGGCGCTAGAAATTTATTTCCTATAGCACTGGTTGCTCTTGGTTATGACCCAAACTCAGTGAATGAAAGTGAAATAGCTGAAGCTTATGAATGGCT
Source organism: Fusibacter tunisiensis (assembly GCF_016908355.1). GTDB lineage: Bacteria > Bacillota > Clostridia > Peptostreptococcales > Acidaminobacteraceae > Fusibacter_D > Fusibacter_D tunisiensis. Next base: position 10,472 of record NZ_JAFBDT010000035.1, read on the forward strand.
CGTCAAATACAATGATAACGTTGTAGCTTATGGCAATGCTGAACAAAACCTGACAAACGGAACCGCTTCTGTGGCTTTCACATATGATGGGAATGCATCATGGGCTATGTCAGAACTGGGAGAAGATAATAATCTTGTGATTGCAGATTTTGAAAACGATCCAGTACAGCTTGGATTCGACCTATATGTCATTCCAAAAGGCGCCAAGCATGTAGACCTTGCGGAAAAGTTCCTGAATTACATCACCGATCCTGAGGTTATGGCGGCCAATCTTGTGGAATATCCATATTCATGTCCTAACGACGCAGCAGTGCAGGCCGCTTCAGAAGCGTACAGAAACGACCCGGCAAGAGACTTTGATTATAAGCAAAATGTGTTTTTCCAAGAGGACGTTGGTGAAGCCATTACGATTTACAATGATTACTATCAAAAATTAAAAGTTGGGGAATAAATTAGACAACTAGGAGAACATAAACATGTTAAAATTTGACGAACAGAAGCTGTTGGACAGTGTAAATGGTGTATTGGCCCAAAGAAGTGAAATTGAATCCATCGTAGATGGAATATGCAAAAGGGGATATAAGAACATTTGTTGGCTCGGTATAGGTGGGACGTATGCATCGTGCCTACAAGCTGAGGTGCACATGAAAGAAAGGTCCTCAATAAACTTCTTTGTTGAAAACGCTGCAGAATATCTTCATACTGGGAACAAAAAAGTGGGAGAGGGTACAATAGTCATTATATCGTCTGTTACCGGAAGAACCACTGAGATGATTGACGGGGTGAAAAAAGCGAAGGAAGCAGGTGCTGAAGTAATTGGATTTGTTGATTATCCTGAAACCGAACTCGCGGGAATGACAGATTATCTGATCTCATATCCTATGAATGAACAACTTAAATTTTTCATGGTTGCTGACAGATTTATGTTTAATGCCGGCGAGTTTGAAGAGTACCATGAACTCTATGCCGAGCTCGATGCTCATCTTGCTCGTGGACTTGTTGAAGTTGAGAAATCGGCCGATGAACTTGGCGAAAGTATGGCGAAAAAGCATATGAATGATAGCATACACTACTTTGTTGGCGCTGGTAACCAATACGGAGCAACTTATTCTTATGCCATGTGCTACTGGGAAGAGCAACACTGGATCAGAACTAAATCCATACACAGTGCGGAGTTTTTCCACGGCATGTTTGAAATCATAGACAGAGACACTGCAGTCACAGTATTTGTAGGCGAAGATTCACAAAGGAATCTCAGCGTAAGGGTTGCGAATTTTCTCCCCAAAATATGCGCGAACTATAACATCATTGATACCAAGGATTATGAACTCAAAGGAATCAGTGAAAAGTTCAGAGGACATCTTTCTCATCTGTTAATGAGAGTCATCACATCCAGAGTTGATGTACACCTGGAAAAGCTGAATTGTCATCCGATGGAAATAAGAAGATACTATAGACAGCTTGATTATTAATTGCTGTTGCTGAGCTACTGGTTTAAAAGCAGTCTGTTTCTCAATTTCGAAACAGTCTGTTTTTCTTGTAAAAGGGGGCAAAATGAAGATTGGTATGTTTACGTCGGGGTATCAGCGAAGTGAACTTGAGGATTTCTTTAAGGATGCTAGAAGATTCAACTATGATTATATAGAGCTTTGGGGAGGGCGCCCCCATGCGTATCCAAATGATTTGAAAAAGGGAAAATTGAATCAACTGTTGAAACTTAGAGACAAATATGAAATTCCTATAAAGGTGTACACACCTGAGCACAATTCATACCCATACAATTATATGATTGGTGATGAAAACCAGAGAAGAGAATCGATTGAGTATCTGAAAAATGCAATTGAAATGGGAAAAGCAATGGGAGCAGAATATACAGTCATTTCTGCTGGTCACGCAGGGTATATGGCTTCAAGCAAAGAGATCTGGGATAGATTGTGTATAAGTGTCACAGAGCTGGTGGAATGCGCACAGCAAAATGACCAGATTTTGCTGATTGAAGCACTTACCCCTTTTGAATCGAATGTTTGTACGACCGCCAATGATCTTTTCGATATAGTCAATCATATCAATTCGCCATATTTTGGAGCAATGTGTGACCTTGTTCCTCCATATGTACAAAATGAGAGTATCATGACTTATTTCAAAAAGCTTGGAAAGAATCTCAAGCACTTGCACATTATTGACAGCGATGGGAAAAGTGATACCCATCTGTTGCCTGGTGATGGGACTATTCCGCTTAAGGAACTCATGAAGGAAATTAAGGAAAGCGGGTACGAAGGAGGGGCTACAATTGAACTTGTCACATCTTATATCAATGAACCTTCACTTTATGCAAAACTTGCAATTGACAGACTGAAAAATATAATAGAATGTTGAGGTTAATATGGGAAAAAAAATAAATATTGCAGCTGTAGGTGACAACTGTATTGATCTTTATGACAGCACTGGCGAAAAGTTTCCGGGTGGAAATCCAGTGAATGTCGCGGTATATGTCAAAAGGATGAATGGAAATTCTTCCTATACAGGCGTAGTAGGTACAGATGAATATGGGCAATTTATGATGGAATCAATAGCGTCAAAAGGCGTTGATATATCTCATATGAAACTGCTTGAGGGCAAGACTGCTGTCACACATGTCGAAATCAAAAATGGGGATCGAGTTTTAGGCGATTATGATGAAGGTGTCATGGCAGATTTTAAATTGAGTGAAGAGGATATAAATTTTTTATGCACCCATGACCTAGTTGTAACCGGAATCTGGGGGATGATTGAATCCGAACTCTCTAAAATCAAAGAAAAAGGGACGCTCATAGCATTTGATTTTGCAGATAAGCTGAATCATGAAATAACTATTGAAGCGATTCCTTTTGTGGACTATGCATTTTTCTCGGATAATAGCAAAAGTGATGAAGAATTGCATGCGTATATGAAAGCCATCTATTCTAGAGGACCGAGTATAGTCATCGTCACTAGAGGCGAAAAGGGGAGTGTGGCTTATGATGGGAAAGAGTTTGCCACATATGGCATAATCGAATGTGATGTTATAGACAGCATGGGTGCGGGTGACAGCTATATTGCTGGATTTCTAATGGGTGTTCTTGAAGGCGATTCAATTATAGATTGCATGAAAAAGGGCGCAATCAGCAGTAGTGTGACAATTGGATATTATGGTGCCTGGTAGTATGTTATGATATAGATAACCACATTATAATGAATTCAACTGGGGACGGAGGCAAAATGGACCCCTAGGCATAAAAAAAATTAATTTTTTTGAAGCCTTGCAATTACTAGTACACAGTGTGGTGTCATTTTTTGAAATGGCC
>NZ_JAFBDT010000036.1 GCF_016908355.1 Fusibacter tunisiensis
CTTTCACCCAATGGGTGAAATCGATTGATTTGCCTAAGTATTGATATTTCAACAAATAAAGCAGTTTTTATACTTCCCCATGCAGAATAGGGGTATAACTTATTCGTCTCAAATTTAAGCTCTCATTTTTAGTGTTCTCACTGACAAATAGATAGTATTGATATTCAAATCACAAAACCAACTTACTTATAATATAAGCTGATTTCTATATCGCTATTTCAAATCAAATTACCCCAACGACCAGAATTTATTTTTTATGAACAATAATATTTTTGGGGGTTTGGGACACAGTCCCAAGTATTTATAGGGTATGGGAAACTCCCATCAAGCACAATGTCATACATTGTGGAAGCTTGCCCTCATGAAAGCAGAGCTTTCCTATTCGGTCTTTGGGGTATTGAAAAATAAGGTTTTTCTCGCTACATCAATCAATAAATATCTGAACTGACCATTCCTCTTGTCATCAAACTTGCTAAAATCATACCACTTAAGATTATAAGTTCCCATTAAAGCAATTGGCTGTTCCCTATTTTTCATCGTTCCTGCACCTGTATGTTCAGCCCATTTCATGCTTCCAGTTACAACCCTATCAGCAGCAATGCTAAAATCAGCACAACAAGTGTTTTCTTTACTGTCCTTTTTCCAGTAACTTGGATCATTCGTTAGCATAATAATATGACCATCTACAAACTTATTATGATCCTGAAGAACTTTTTCAACTCTTACTACATCTTTAAGTAAATCATATTTCCCAAGATCTTGAGCACCATGATTTTTCAGGTGAAATTCTTCCGACTCAAATATGACGCTCTTTTTCAAGGTCTTATACTTCAGCTCGATGGGAATGTATTGATTCTCATGAATCACCAATATATCAATATGATAAAGCTTATCACCAATTTTATAAGCATATTCAAGGCGAGCCTCAACCTCTGGATATTCACGTTGTATTTCCCAAGCTAAGGCAAACTGAAAATCTGCTTCTGAATGAAAAATCTGTCTCTTCGACTTTAACTTTTTCATAATTATATTCATATCTAGTTTTATTTCAATTGCCCCCTTTATTATGGTTAATTTTTATAATACCATTTTCTCATAAACATCAGATTATTTCATCAACTTCTGTAAACTTCTGTAATTTCATATGAACTCAATATCCATCTCTTCATCCAGTTCTCCAGACATTTGTTTTTCAATATCCCCATTAAATCGCAGATCGATTCCACCTTTTGCTACTAAGAAGTTCTTAGGATCTAGATTATAAAACAAATCTCTTGGCGTGGTGTACTCATCTTCATAGCCATTAAAAAGATTATAAGCAAGTCTAACTAAAGCCTTACTACTAGAGCACAAATCCACTTGACCATTTGTTAATATTTCTGGATTAATTTCATGATTCTTAAAGTCATAGATATGTCGAAATTTTGTAAATAAATCTTCGTTGCCTCCAATGATATAAAAAAGTGACATCCTCTCTACATCACTTGGATGGGTTCGGTCTTTTAAAATCATATTTTGAAAATTATAAGCATGATCTTCATTTAAAAAATACATTAGCGACCTCCTTTCAAAGCTCAATTTCTTCTTCAATATCCCTTTCTGTTTCATAACTTATTGCTGGTTCTCGTGCCTGACTTAGCTTAAGATTGCTTTTTATAGTTAATAGATCTTCATTAAAATCCTTACCTGTTGGGCTATGCCTTAACAGCTTATAGTTCTCATGGTACTTCTCATTAAACTGCTGACAAGCAAAATGCCCTGCTTCGTCATTGTCGAGGCAGAGCATAATTCTATTAATCTCTGGATGAAGTTTTAAATAATAATCTAATGCTCGGTCAGCTACACCTCCAAGTGAAATCATATGATGTTCAAGAGATTCAATCCCATGATACTTGAGCAAGGTTAAATAACTCATCAGATCAATGGGTGATTCAAAGACGCATACCGTCATGCTGCTCCCCTCATAAGAAAAGGGAAACGCCTTATCAGAGTTTTTTACATCTCCCCGATAGGAATTCCCCCTTGTATTTGTACTACGTACACTGGCGTATTTGGCTTCATGTTTTTCATCATAGCCCACAAAGACACAGCTCCTATGTGTATTTTCGTACAGTTTGTCCTGACTGATAAAATCGTAAACAACTTCTTTATCAATACATCTTGACTGTATCAGATAGGCAATGACATGTTTGTAGGTATCATTTTTATCCGGCAATACAAATGGTCCTTTTTCGTCATCTATCGGTTTAGGTCTTGGTGTAAAATTACTTTTTTCTGTACCAAGAAGTGTATAGACCGCATCTACCCAATTCTTGCCTTCCATTTCCATAACAAATTGTATAGGACCACCACCTGCATCTCTAGAAAACCAATTCCATTTAGCACCGGTTGCATCGATATAAAGTCCCCCATAATCTTTGGCTTTATAGGAATTACCCACCTTCTTGAGATTAAGTCCTATTTTTTCAGCATAGGCTATGAGGTTAATACTGTTCGCTTCATTTATTTCTGCTTCTGTAAATCGTTTCAAAGCTTAACACCCCTCATCCATATCACCAAAGTTTATTGTTTCAATATCCCCATCAAATGTTTGAATCACTCGTTTTAATATACCAATTTTCTCATGTTCTTCAGTGGCTAGCTCCAAATCCTTATGATGTAGCAAAAAGGCTTTAATACCTTGGTCTATAATACAACTTTTGATTATTTCCTTTGTTTTGCCAGTTGCGCCAAGAATCCAAGTAATAGTTTCAGCATTATTTTCTCGAATTTGTTCTGTTCTATCTTGATTCATCGTTTATCCCTCCTACAGTTCTATTTCTTCATCCACTGAATTATATTCAACCTGTTCTTCTTCAGCTGCTGATAATTTAATAGGTTCATAATTTGCAACATCCATTCTATCGTTGGGTAATACGCCATTTTCAGCCATAGAGCTAAAGCTATAACCACCCACAATAATATGATCTAATACTTTAATATCTAAGGGTCTAAAGATATCGACAATCCGTTGCGTTAAAGCAATATCTTCACTAGAAGCTTTTAAGCTGCCCCCGGGATGATTGTGCGATAGCATGATGCTACTGCAGTCATTTGCAAGAGCCATTTTAAGGATATCTCTTGGGTATACAACTGCCATATTGGTAGTGCCTTGCGATACTGTTCTAAGCTCAATAATGCTGTTGCTGTTATCTAAAAAGGCAACCAAAAACCTTTCCTTATCTTTCACACCACCAAGTAGAGATGCAAAGTATTTCCCCGAATCATTAGGCGATTTAAAAGTAATTTTCTCATTTTCCTGATCCAGCTTTAGCACATTGTAAGAAGCAATGAATTCATTTAACTTATTGAGTTTTTCAAGTTGCCTGTCATTAGGTTCAACAACACCAGGATGTTCTAAGATATTGAATGGATTATTGTCTTTTGCATAACTTTTTAATTTACTCATTGGAATACCCGTCAGTTTATTTAAGCTTTGAAAAAAGCTATCTGAGTATTTTGCTTTAGTTGCCATATCACTGTCCCCCTTCCAACGTTTCTAATGATTTTGCCTTAGCTTCAATCACTTCTTTAAGTGCCTTAATTCTGTCTTTTTCAACATCATCAACAGCCAAAGCATCAACACTTGTAAAGAATGCCTGAAGGCCTATTTCTTCTACTGCTTTTACCACTTTCTTTTCTGAGCTTTCCGAAAGCTCCAATACCTCACACATCAGCTCAATGACGTTTTCTTGTTTGACATTTTGAATCATTTGTCTAGTCATTAAATTCAACTCCTTCCATTAAAATAGCAGGGGTTACCCCCTGCTAAACAGTCATCTCTTCATCATCTTCAGTTATCACTTCTTCTCCAAAATCTTCTTCACTCACTGCGATGCCATCATCTCCTTTATCCATATCCAGTTCAGCGTTAAGTTCAAATTGTCGCTTTAGCTTCTGTGCTAATGCTTCCTCATACATAAATGGTTTTTCCCATTCTTCTTTAGACTGGGTCATATTTCTTTCATACTCATCAATCTGACTTTCTGTTTTTTCAATGCGCTTTTCAAGGCCTTCTAAAAAGTTTTCAAGCCTAACCATATTACCGTGGGGACTATCTCCAAATTCAACTTCATACTTCTGCTCTGCATGAAGGATCATCTTGTGTTGACCAAAGAAGTTGTTCTTTAGGATTAAGAGATCAAAGCCATTAAATGTACCCATATGGGTTTCTTTATCTGGTTCAATCCTTGATAGTAATACTTGAAGATAAGTTCCGGCTTTTTCTCTTTCATCAAAGAATTTGCCATCAATATTGATTTGAAACTCTTCTGTCTTATTCATGTCTCGCCTACTGATGTCCTTAATCAAGCCTTCAAGTCGTTGTTTTGCCTGTTGAATCAGCTTTGGATATTTGTAGGTGAAATTATCCTCCATAGCATACCTTCTACTGTTGTATTCAGACTTTAGTAGACTTAAACGACTGACTTCATTATCAACGTCCATCTTTTCTTTAATCAAAGGGTTACCTGTTGCTAGGGCTTTAACTTCTGCAAAAGATAGTACTGTTTCATCAATGTCTTCTGCATTTCTTGCAACAGATTTACTGGTCATGATTTGACTGATAAAACGCTGTTTGTTCTCGACAATCTGCCACAAATAGCTGTCAAATGTTGATTTCGTGACGTATTTATAGATGTTTACAGCTTCATTTTGATTGCCTTGTCTTAGGATTCTTCCTTCTCGCTGCTCCAAGTCACTTGGGCGCCACGGGCAGTCTAAATGGTGGAGGGCAATTAAACGGTCCTGAATATTGGTTCCTGTGCCCATCTTGGCAGTTGAACCAAGGATAATACGTTTGTTACCACTACGCATATCTGCAAATAGAGTTTCTCTTTGTGTTTCACTATTGGCATCATGTATGAAACAGACCTCTTTTTCTGGAATGCCTCTCTTGATCAATTCATCCTTGATATATGGGTAAACAGAAAAACGCCCATCTGTATTAGGCGTTCCTACATCACAAAATATGATTTGTGTTCCTTTAAAAGCATGGCTTTCTTTATATTCTTCAAAGACCTTATCAATACACTGATTGACTTTACTATCAGCCTCATTAGGTGCATCCTCATAAAGGAGTCTTGGATCAAGACCTAATAGCCTAGCTTCATTGGTTATCTTAAGCATGTTGTCGATCCTTGGATCAACCATGCCATTTCTAATATCACTTGCCCTTTCTACAAAGCTTTCCATGATCTCTTTTGTAAAACCACTGGACTCTGCTGAAATCAACTTGTGCTTGTCCCCCTTTAATTTAGGGATAGGTAATTTAAGCATATCTGCTGTTTTTACATCTGCCATGTTTTTAAATATCGTCATGAGCTCTGGCAAATTAGAAAATTTAGCAAATCTGCTTTTATAGCGATAGCCTGTGCCTTCAGGTGCTAATTCAAGACTTGAGACCACTTCTCCAAACTGTGCTGCCCATGCATCAAAGTGATGGATGCCTCTTGCTTCAAGCTCCTTATTTTGAATATACCTTTGCATCACATACATTTCAGTCATGGAATTGCTTATCGGGGTTCCAGTTGCAAAGATGACCCCACGACCGTGATTGATTTCTTGGATATACTGGGTTTTCATGAGCATATCCATGGATTTTTTACTACGTGTATTAGAGATTCCCGCAACATTTCTTATCTTTGAAAATACAGCACAGTTCTTAAAATAATGCGCTTCATCTACATAAACACAATCTATTCCAAGCTCTTCAAAGTTAATCACATCATCTTTGGGGCTGTCGTGAAGTCGTTTGATTTCAGCTGTCAGTGAAAGCTTGAGTTTTTCCATCTGCTTGATACTCCAATTTTCACCATTACTCTTTTTTGCATCAGCAATAGCAGCAGAGATATCATTGATCTGCCGATGAATCATTTCTTCCTGACGCTCTTTAGATACAGGAATTTTCTCGAACTGCGAGTGCCCCATAATAACAGCATCATAAGCGCCAGTAGCAATACGACTGACGAAACGTCTCCGATTGGATTTTTGAAAATCCTTTTTTGTAGTTACTAAAATATTAGCCGATGGATAAAGCCTTAAGAACTCACTGCCAATATGCTGTGTTAAATGATTTGGTACAACAAGAACTGCTTTGTTAATCAGTCCCAGTCGCTTTTGCTCCATACAGCTGGCAACCATTTCAAAAGTCTTTCCTGCACCTACAGAATGTGCCAGAAGTGTACTGCCACCATAGATAATCCTTGCAATAGCTGCTGTTTGATGTTCTCTTAATTTAATATCTGGATTCATGCCTGGAAATTTCAAGTGACTGCCATCATATTCTCTAAGACGGATATTGTTATAGTGATGATTATAATAATCCACATACTTTTTACGTCTTTCAGGATCTTTGAATAGCCATTCTTTAAAAACTTGTTTTAGCTGGGATTGTTTTTCTCTTGCCAGCATGCTCTCTTTTTTGTTGATGATATATTTTACTGTATCTCCATCTTCAACACGATCCTTCACCGTAGAATTCCTAAGATTCAGGCTGTCTTCAATGATGTAGTAAGCATTAATTCTTGAAGTCCCATAGGTTTCTTTTGCTGCAACTGAATAGCCATCCAAGCCTTTGTTCTCAACACCAAAGCTTGCATTGTAATTGTTGTAGTGCACTTTGATTTCGTTTCTGCCACCAGTATTGTGATAATATCTGGGTGTTTTTAAGGTCTCATAGATAAACTGTTCATAATCTGCTGGTTCAATCCATGTAGTTCCCAACCTTACATCAATATCACTTGCCTCAAGGTCTATGGGTTGTACTTTTTCTAGGGCTGGTACATTCTTTAAAAAGACTTCCGGATTCATGTCTGCAAAGACTTTGGCAAATTTGAGCTTTTGTCTTACATCACCTGAGAGATATTCATCAGCCGTTTCCCAACCTCTCAAAGGATCATTTTCATCATACTTTTCAGGGTTAAGATAGATGTCTTGTTCAAGCTCCTTAATGATGACTTCTGGTTCTTCATCATAAAGCTCAGCCATAAACGGAATATCCACCATACCTTTTTCATTTAAAGATGCTGTTAATGCTTCAAATGCAGAATCTACATCGGTAATGGATTCATAAGGCTTAATGGTTCTTTTGGTAAACATATCTGCCTTTGTTACCTTATGATCTTCATCCTCCACTTCTAGAGAACATAAAAGCGGATAGTCATTGTCATCACGGAAGGCAGTGGCGTTAGGCTTTGAAGTAATATAGCCATGATCTCTTACAAATGCATAATAGGTTAGGTTTAACTTCTCTTGAGCCTTTTCAAGTGACTCTTTCGTGCAGCCTTCGGTTTGAAGTGTAATGATTTCTCTTGTTATGTCCCGAATCGCCATCATTCCCTGAATCCGTTCAAGGGTTTTACCGGTATAATCCATCCGTCTCATGATAGAATTTTCACGGTAATAAAGCATGTCATCAATAAAGGCATAAGAATAATTCTTGTACTTAGGATCAGCAGGTATATCATTGTTGTCCTCTTTTTTTGCCTGCTCATAGTAACCAATTTCAGCTTCAAGATGAGAGACTGCTTCTGTTAGCGCTCCTTCCAGATTAAAGTTACTGTCTGTATTTACACACATGGTATAGCGACTGTCTCTACCAAACATTCTTTCATCAAATACCATTTCACCAAGCATCATATGGGGATAGTCAATGAAATATTGATTGACGGGGACCCCATTTTCATTGTCTATAACCGATAGCCAAGTTGGTATTTCCACCGACCGACGTTCTCTTTTTTTTAGAAAAAGGATATCTGCGGTTACATCGGTATTGGCATTTTCCTTAAATGCTGTATTGGGTAATCGTATAGCACCTATCAGCTCTGCTCTTTCAGCAATATACTTCCTGATGGCTTGATCTTTTTTGTCCATGGTACCCTTACTGGTAACAAAGGCAATGATACCACCAGGACGCACTTTATCTAGTGTTTTTGCAAAGAAATAATCATGGATCATGAAGTTATGCTTATCATAAAGTCTGTCATATACTTTGTAATTCCCAAAAGGTACATTGCCAATGGCTACATCAAAAAAGTTATCTTCAAACTGTGTTTCTTCGTAGCCTTTAATTTGAATCTGCGCTTTCTGATAGAGCTGCTTCGCAATACGTCCTGATACATCATCTAGTTCAACCCCAAAGAGTTTTGACTTGTTCATAGAGTTAGGAAGGTGGGAAAAGAAATTACCAACGCCCATGGAAGGTTCCAAGATGTTTCCCTTTTTAAAACTAAATTGATCAAGTGCCTGATAAATACTTTGAATAACGACAGAGGATGTATAGTGGGCATTAGGCGTTGACGCTTTTGCACTATCATATTCTTCTTGTGACAACAGTTTTTTTAGTTCACCGTATTCATTGCTCCAACCACTTGCCCCAACATCAAAAGCTTGTGGCATACCACCCCAACCAACGTATCTAGCTAATATGGACTGTTCTTTGTCAGTGGCCATACGCTTTTCTGTTTCAATAACCTTTAACGTTTTAATCGCTTCAACATTGGCTCTGAATTTTATTTTTAACCCACCAATACCGATTTCATCTTCAGGTGAAAATTGATAATTGATTTTTGTAGATTGTTCCTGTTTTTGTTTTTCATCTTCAATTGAACCAATGGATACTATACCCCACTTTTCTTCTTCCGTCAGTGGTTTCTCATCTGGCAGATAATCTAAAACAAAATCAACACTTTCTTTTCTGAAAATAGGATAACCTGTTTGCCCTGCAAAGGTTAAATCCATAAGAGATACAGCATTGTTATCATAGTCAATGGATTCAATTTGAAATTTTCTTCCCTCAATATCCACTTCCATACCTACTTCTAAAGGATAATCATGGAGATCCTCATGTTCTAGGTCCAATAAATCATCCTTTTCCGAAGGTGCTTCAATAATCATTTCATGACCTTTATCATCAAAGGTTGGTTCTACGTTTGCCGCGTCTACATCCTCTGAATAATAAGCCTTATAAACAATATGACCTTGCCTAGCAATATTCGATAACCAGTCTTTCAGAAAATCATTTAACTCATCTTCTAAATCAGGATTAATTAATTCATCACCCTGATAGGCTGCATGATAGATTGCCATGTTGTCTTGCTGAAAGGTTGCTGCTGTTAATGTCTTTTGATTAATGTCTACAATGAGTTCCATGTCCGGATCACTCATCAAGTCTCCATTTTGTTCATAATAATGGGATAGAGAAATTCGATTCCCATAGAGTTTTTCAATGACAAGATCCATAAAGCCAGGTGCTTTTAGCTTCATATAGCGATAACGTCCATTCAAAATACCAGGGGCAATCTTCATTAGCTTTTTATAATTCTCGTGCCTAATGTCATTTTGAGCGTAACCTAAGTCAAATAATGTTGGTTGATACACTGCTTCTCTTGTTGGTGGATTATCATTTTTATACCGAGGTTCAAAGTATTTACTGTTATCAATTAAGGCATCAATACCGGAAGCAACTTTAGCCCAAGACAAGTGGATTTTTTTATCGGTTTTATAAAGATCAATGCTAATTCCTTTACTGTCGTGATTTTCAAAACCACTTAAATTATCAGTGAATGTAACAGAGCTACCACCAGTTCCATATTCGTTTTTTAGAAAGTCTGCTTTTTCTTTTGCAGTATATTCTTCTGAAAAGAAATCAACTATCCGCTGTTTCCCACCTTGAAATCCAGAACCTCTTAAAAGTACTCTTTCAATAAGTTCATCATCTGTTAATTCCACTAAAAAAGAGCTACGCTCTGGCAGCTCTAAATCTTTTGTTATCTCTCCTTGAAGATGATTTCCTGAAGAACAATCTCCTCCGCTCTCGTTCTGATCATCTCTCTGTGACGATAAGTCTGATAGGTGTTGGTTGGGTCTTGAACCGGCTCTTTCTGTATCATCTGGTCCTGAAGTTTCTCCATCCTCTCCCATGCTTCCTCGTTCACTTGATGCATCAGTGGAAGCAGCGTCCCTTCTGCCACTAGATAATTGTACCGATTGATGTGTTCCTCTTTCAGATAATTCATTGCCATCTGACCGTACTTCCCTAGCGGTTTCTTGTCGTAGCTCTTCTCCTGCGATATTTGAATCTGAGGATGATAAATCCCTTGTACTTCCTGATAAGTGAGTTCCACTGTTTTCATTGACATTCACACTCCTTTTTTCATTTTTGATGGTTTTAATTTCTCTTTCAATTTCTCTTAAAATTTGTTCTGAGATGGTACTTGTTAAATAGCCTAATCTTAGGGTTAATGATTTGGTATCAAAATCTGTTACTGTATTAAATGGGTTTAAATTACTTAGCTTAGGTTCTTCAATACCTGAGCGAATGGCTATCATGTATTCTACACTATCCATTAGAGACTGCATAAACTGCCTTGTAACACCTTCAATGGGCAGTCCCGATAATTTGGTCTTAGCCAGTTCTTTTTCTAGGCCTTGCTTTATATCTGATGCATAAGCGAGGACCAATTCATTGGTCCGTCTTGCAATCCATTCTGACAAGGTATTCGCTTCAACGCTATCTAATAACTGTGATTCTAATACTTCATTTAGTTGCCATACTTTAGGAATAGTATGTGGCTGACCATGGGTATCTTCAATATCAAACAGGTATTTTAGTTTTAAATAAGCACTTTGATCATCAAAGACTGCGATACTCTTAGCGCCCCTGTTAATCCATCTTCCAATGCGACGGTTCCAGATTTCCATATCCGCAACTAATGTAGCTTCAGGTCTTTGAGCATATATGAGCACGGCATTATTAAAACTGTGTTTATATATTCTTGCGTGAAAGGTTAGAAAGTCTTTCCAGGCCTGCTCATCTTTCATGATTTCTTTCAAGATATAATCATAAATTTCTTTAATTTCTGTCAGTCTACTCAATCATCTCCTCCCCCTCCTCAATGTCATGTGATTGGTTTTTCATCTGGCTAAAGTAAAAATCAAGAGCCTTTTCAATTGTTTTTTCAATAGCCTTCTTATCATCATTAGGATTAAAATACTTTAAAATAATTGTCGGTTGAAGCTTAAATGGTTTCACTTTACCCGTACTTTTTAGCATATCACCACTAATAATCTTTTGGGCAGTATTCCAGTTTAGGTTACCCTCTTTCTCGTGCTTTCTTAAAAGAGCTGCTTTTTTCATATCCACTTTAAATGTGTTTTCAGAAATAATGGCTTCCACCATTTCTTGATTTTCTTGTGATAGATAAGAAAGGTCTACACCAGCTCGCATAGCAATTTTCCCGTCATCAACTAGATCTTTAATCGCATCACTTAGCTTATCAATACGAAGATATCTCGCAACCGATGCTTGAGATAAATTGTATTCATTACCAATAGTCTCATGTGTTCTTAACTTTTTATCCATTGGATAAAAAGTCTCTTCACTTGCCAAGTTAGGTGCTTTAGACAATTTTTCAATTTCATTGAGTAAATCAGTTCTAACACCTTGATTCTTCATCGCACTGTGCCTCGTTGAAATAACTGTAGCTCTTTCTGAATGTGCAAGTTCTGAAAAAGAGCGTTGCATAATGTTTGTTTCAGTGACAATGAGTGTTGCTTCTTCTTCAGTAAGTCCTTCTTTAACTACTGTTGGAACTTCTGTTAATCCAGCTTCTTTAGCTGCATTAACTCTATTATGCCCAGACAGGATTTCATACTTGTCATCTACTTTTCGTACAACAATGGGAACAATAACCCCATATTGCTTAATACTCTCGACCATGTCATTAAATCGGTCTCCTTCATAAAGCTTGAATGGATGGTTCCTAAAAGGGATAAGATCGTTAAGCTTTAATGACGTAGTGCCATCTGTTTTTTCAGATGGCACTTCACTATGATCTTCACCAAATATTGAGGCAAAGGTTTCAACTTTTTTCATTTTTGTTTTATCCATTATTAATCAACTCCTTTGTTAGTTCCTGATAAGCAATAGCCGCTTTATTCGTTGGCATATAATCTACAATACACTTACTTTGAAGATTAGCTTCTCCTACTTTTACTGATTTGGGAATTCTAATATCAAATACTTTGATATGTTCACCGTAAGCTTCATCAACCATTTCAATCATGTTCTTAGATAGATTGGTTCTTTCGTCAAACATGGTTAGCAGAATGCCTTCAAAAGTAATACTTGGATTAATTCTGCGCTTTATCTTCATAATTGTTTGAAGTAGTAGCTCCAGACCTTTCACCGATAGGTATTCTGGTGTAGCAGGGATCAATACACTGTCACAAGCAGCCAGTACATTTAATGTCATTAAACCTAAAGATGGAGCTGAATCTACTATGATGTAGTCATAATCTGGTCTGAGTTTTTCTGTAATAGTTTTTAGTACATATTCCCTGCTCATAGTACTGACCAAGTTCATTTCAATGGCTGACATTTCTATACTACTTGGGATTACATCCACGCCATCACTTTTGAGTATGTAGCTCTCTTTGGGTGGAAGATCATCTTCATTCATAACAGCCATCATCAAATGATAAAGTGTCGTATTCAGTATTTCGGGCTTTTCAATACCAAAGCAGTCAGTCATTGAAGCTTGGTTATCCGTATCGATTGCAAGTACTTTGTAACCCTCCTTTGCTAAAATTGTTGCTAGATTCCTACATGTTGTACTTTTGGCTACTCCACCTTTTTGTGAAGCAACGGCTATAATTTTACTCATAAATTTTTATGCTCCTTTCTAATATTCACTTTATAATGTGATAATACATTTTATAATTAACTATAGCAAGGTTTCATCTATTTTAAATTCAGTACCATTAGATAATCAGGTAATTAGATTGCAGATATTCACTAATAGGTGTATTATTTAACTTAGGTAGGTGATAATTAATGAATTTAACGATGGGCGAGAAAATACGAATTTTACTTAAAAGGAAAAATGTAACGATAATAGAACTTAGCAAAAGACTCGGCACCACAAATCAAAACATGGCAAATAAATTCAAAAGAGATAACTTCTCTGTGAATGAATTAGAAGCGATTGCGAAGGCTTTGGGGACCTGTCAAGAATTTTGTGTAAAGTTTGATTTAAAATTTTAAGTGAGCAGCGATTCTGTCAGAAAAAAGGATCTCTAATTGATTCATGACTTG
>NZ_JAFBDT010000037.1 GCF_016908355.1 Fusibacter tunisiensis
GGTGATGAAACCAATCCACAACACTATGTTAATTATATCGTATAAGAAAGGATAATGACCGTAACTTGACTACGAGTTCATTATACAAGGTGATGCTATGAATAAATCAAGGCGGATCAACTTAAGAGTTACAGAAAAAGAATATCAAAAGATTGTAGGTAAAGCGAAAAAAGCAAATCTTAGCATAAGCAGATACGTCTCCCTATCCGCACTGGACAAGGAGATTATTTTTTTTGGTGACATTAAAGAGATGAACCATCAATTATCTAAAATAGGTAACAACTTAAACCAGTTGACCGTATTAGCCCATCAAGGAAAAATCAAGGAAGTTAATCTAACGAAAACTAGAGAAGCATTCTCCGGTTTATGGGATGAGTTATGTAAATTAGTGAAAGGGAAGAGGTGATGACAAATGCAATATCATATTTATCGGTTTGGACATGGTTGTAAATGGATGGATGATCTTAAGGAAGCTGCTGATTATTTTAATCAATTACCGACAGATGTAAAGTATACCGCCATAGGCATTACTGAAGGTTCTTATGCAGTGGATGTTGTAATTAAGGGACAATATGCTGAAGGAGAAGATTTTTTAATATCTCAAGACATCAGGCAATCAAGAATTTTTGAAGAGAATCCTGAAAAGATGATTAAAGCACTATCCAATCTATATGAGGCTGTAGGCGTTAAATCTGAATTTAGTCAGAAGAAGCTTGAAGACTTAAAGAATTTAGCCAATGAACTAGATCCTGAGCTAGATGTGATGTAGACCTTATGGCTGTTATTGAATTTATTAACGGGAAAAACAATACCCTATCAGCACTTAACAGAGTTTTAAAATATATTATCAATCCTGCGAAAACAGATGAAAATCTTAAAGGTGGTCACAATTGTGAGGTAAATACGGCTTATAATGAGTTTTTCATGACGAAGTCGGAATACAGTAAATTTAAAGGGAGACAATACATCCATTTCACTCAGAGCTTTGCACCCTATGATAAAGTGACACCTGAAATTGTGAAAAAGATTGCTGATGAGCTGGTTCAAATGGAAACCTTTAAAGGTTTTCAAGTTGCTTATGCGGTCCATACAGATAGAGATCATCTTCACACCCATTTTGTCGTAAACACCGTCAATAAGAAAACCGGTATGAAATGGAAACAAAGTGCAGAGCAGCTTCAAATGATGAAAGATTATTCTGATGAAATCTGTAAAAAATACGGATTGATTATTACCCAAGGCAAATCAGGCAGTCATGTGAATCGAGGTGAATACCGTTCTAAAGA
Source organism: Fusibacter tunisiensis (assembly GCF_016908355.1). Taxonomy (GTDB): domain Bacteria; phylum Bacillota; class Clostridia; order Peptostreptococcales; family Acidaminobacteraceae; genus Fusibacter_D; species Fusibacter_D tunisiensis. Next base: position 1,287 of record NZ_JAFBDT010000037.1, read on the forward strand.
AAAAGGTCATAGTTGGAAGTATGAACTCTTCTTAGCAGTGAAAAAAGTGAAATGGATTGCCAGAAGCAAAGAAGAGTTTATAGCTAATATGAATGCATTAGGCTATCAAGTGGATTGGAGTGATACTAGAAAGTATATTACTTTTACAAATGGGGAGGGCAAAAAATGCAGAAACAGAAAACTGTATCCGCCAGAGCATTTTACGAAAGAAGCACTATTAAAAGCTTTTGAATTAAATAGCCAGAGGATGGATGCTAAGCTTTCTCGAAATAAAATGGAAATGCTTTTATCAGCAGTTCAACTTGTTAAAATTGATAATCCATTAGATACCGGAAAAAACTATCCATTATCAATACTGGAAGGAGAAGCACTCAAAGAAAAAATCGAAGAATCAAAGAAGGGCAAAGGGCTTAACTGGGACAAAGAAAGTGAAAACAGTATGTAAAAGAAAGGTGGACAATTAAATGACAAAATTAATTGAGCTTTACAATCGATTAAAACCATTACCGGCAGATAGATTAAGAGAGGGCTATCGAAAAATTTTAGAATATGATGGACATGTTCTAGCTATGGGTAAAATGCAGGAAGGTTTTGAATTTGTGACATGGTCATATACCTATGATGGTAGCTCTGTTACATTAGGGCATTATTTTACAAGTCTTGAAGCTGCAAAAGAAGATTTTGCTAAACGAGCAGGGCTTATTAATGCCAATAGAATGTTTGGGGAAACAGATTTAAAATTAATCCATTCTAGCCTAGTAAATTATGTGGGGCTTATTGGCAACTTGAATTATAAAGATGAAAAAGCCATTGGGTCTATTCTTGAAAAAATAGAATTGATTGTGCCTGAGATTCTACGACGAGAGAAACTTGAAGATCTTGAAATGGTTGCTGATGATGGTATAGAACTGTGAGGTGATCTAAAAGATGAAGTATAAACAACTGAAGCTGATGATATCAGGACTGATATTCCTTGTAGGTTTATGGATAAATATTTATTTTTCCACCAACCTACATTTTTTATTGTCAGGAAAAATGAAGGTGCTTACCTTTATTCCAATAAAATCATGTTTTGAAAGTATGGCGGCAAGTGGTCAACATTTGTCGCTATTTCTTTATTTACAAGGCTTTATCCTTCTGTGCTCTATTTATTTCTATCTAGCCAATATGAAACCCTATCAATCAGATTTAGAAGCAATTACACCAGATATAGCAACGCCGGTTAGAGCAGGACAAATGCAATTCGGATCAGCAAGATGGCTCACAGAAGAAGAAAAGAACAAAGGCTTTAAATCTATAAAGCTTAGAGGAAATGATTTAAAAATATTAATGGAAAGGACCAAGCAGGATGAAGAAGAAGAAAACAGTTCAAAAGAAAAAAGCTTATCCAAAGGAGAAACCCTTCAAAGGTTACCAGAAAGAAGTCATGAAAAGCCAAATGAAAAAGACTTGCCAGAAACCGATACGCAGGAATATTCGTTACCCAAGCTAAACCAAGGCGGTATTGTTGTTGGTTTTCATAAAGAGGGAGATACAGAAAAGATATTTTACATTGATGAGGATACCCATAGTCTCTGCATTGGTGCAACACGATCAGGAAAAACAAGGTCTGTGGTGCTTCAATCGGTGGGACTACTGGGACTTTCAGCTGAAAGTTTAGTTATAAGTGACCCAAAAGGTGAAATCTTCACTTACACTTATCCCTATTTTGAAGCTCTTGGTTATGAAGTGATTTGCATTGACTTTAAAAACCCTCTAAAGAGTGACCGGTATAACTTCTTACAACCAGTCATCGATGCCATTGATGAAAATGATATTCCTAAAGCAGTCGATGCCACATGGGATTTAACAGCTGCCCTTGTACCGGAAAATAGTCATAATGAAAAAATATGGACCAACGGTGAAGCCAGTATTATTGCCAGTGCTATTATGGCAGTCGTTTATGACAATCGCAATGGTAAAGATAGAAGATATCAGAACATGAGCAATGTTTACTTCTTCATAAGTGAGATGTGCAAAGTGGTTGATGGGGCAATGCCTATCATCAAATACATGAAAAACATGCCGACACATCATCCAGCAAAAGCCTTACTTGCCATTAGTGAAGTTGCGCCAAGTAAAACTAGAGGATCATTTTATACTTCAGCGCTGACAACATTAAGGCTGTTTACGAACCCACTCATTCATTCTATGTCGGAAGCCAGTGATTTTGACTTAAGGAAAATGGGATCGGACAAGCAGGTACTATTCATCGTTCTTCCTGATGAAAAGACAACCTATTACAGTTTAGCAAGTCTCTTTGTTAATCAATGCTATATGCAACTGGTTAAAAATGCAGATGAGAGAGGTGGACGATTAAAAAGACGAGTTAACTTCATGCTTGAAGAGTTCGGTAACTTTGTTAAAATCCCCGATTTTGCAAATAAGCTGACAGTTGGTGGTGGAAGGGGTATCAGGTTTAATTTATTCCTTCAAAGCTTTATGCAACTAGATGAGAAGTATGGGAAAGAAGTCGCTGGCACTATTAAATCCAACTGTGAAACATGGCTTTATCTTCAGGCAGATGATTTAGGTACTTTGGATGAAATATCAAAGAAGCTGGGGAATTACACCGTGTCCACCTATTCTTTAAGTTCATCTCATGGTAAGTATTCTAATCCATCAAGTTCCCATAGCGTAAATCTGACTCACCGAGCTTTATTAACGGTGGATGAGATCAGACGAATCAATAGACCTTATACATTAATCACTTCGAGAAATCACCCGGCAATGATGCAATTGCCAGATCTTTCGGAGTGGTTTTTTAATACCCTATTTGGACTGGGAGACAAAGAACATAACAGAAAGGTGCGTGAAAAAAGAGAAGGAAAACGCAATCAAAGAAAAGCTTCTAATGCAATTGATACATGGAACATTTGGGAGTATTACACCCAAGAAGAGAAATCGAATTTTGTTTATATGCGAAATATGAAAGGCGGTGAACAGGGTGAAAATTAAACCACTGAAAAAGAAAGCAAGAAGTTTTATAAAAATACTCTTTGGAACACTGGGCGTCATGATGATGTCAACGGTTCCCGTGATGGCAGATACAGTTCAAGATAGTCAAATTGTCAAAGGCACTGAAAAATTGATACAAGATGTAACGACATGGCTAATGGTTTTAGCACCTATTGTTGGTGTTTTGCTGGTTATTTATTTCTTCATTAGAAGAAGTGCAGCAGACGAAATCGATCAGAAAAAGTGGAACAACCGCATTGTTACGGTAATTGTTTCAGTTATAGGAGCAGTTCTAGCTTCTGCAACACTTAATCTGATTATTGGTTACTACGTTTAATCATGGGCAAGTCCCGATTAAAAATAAAAAAAAATTTAAACTTACGGAGGTAATGAAATGAGAAAGTTATTGAACAAAGCACAAATGGAAATGGTAAAAGTAATGGTTAAAGGAAGAGCAATTCTTACGGGAAATAGCGGTGAAGGCATGGTTGATTCGGCGGTCAAAATTTTGATCTCGATTGTCATTGGAGCTTTGCTTTTAGCGGGTTTGTACGCTCTTTTCGGTGATGTGATTTTACCGACTTTGAGACAACGTATTCAAGACATGTTCAATTTTAGTGGTGGCGTGAGCTAATTGTATGGAAATCAACAAATCAAAGTAACAGGGGGCTTTTTAGCCCCTGAATACTTTTGGGAGAAGGAGGTGCACATTAATGGAATACGTCATCATGCTATTAATTGGAGCCATATTAACAGGCTGTTTGGCATATGTAAATACACTCTTAGATGGCCTTGTTCCCATTGCCCTTCATGCAGAAGATTACATGGATACACTTCTTGGCACCAGTGGCATCAGTGGTATATTTGATATTTTCTTTTCCTTTGGTGTTTCTCTTATTGTCTTGAAATTTTTAAAGAAAGGCTTTGAGAGATACATTTTATGGACAGAAGGGGATGCAGAAATTGAACCTATCATGCTTTTAACTGGTTTCTTCAAGTCACTTGCCATTGCCATTAGTTTTCCAACCTTATATGGTTGGTTAGCAGAAATTGTTGAAGACTTAAGTAATGAGCTAATTACCACAATTTCAAATGATATGGCAACAGACTTTAGTTCCATTATTACCGGTATTACAAGCGCAGGGATTTTCACAGGTATTGTATCCATCATCTTTTTTATCTGCTTCTTTATGCTCTATATCCAGTTTCTCACAAGAGGGCTTGAAATTCTAATTCTTAGAATAGGTTTACCTTTAGCTTGTGTGGGATTAATGGATCAAGACAATGGCGTGTTTAGAACCTATATACAAAAGTTCTTTCAAAGTACCACAGCAGTTCTGGTGCAAATTGTACTGGCGAAACTAGGCGTTGCATTAATGCTAAATGCCCATGTGTTTTGGGGACTAGCAGCGCTTTTATTAGCCTTAAGGACACCAAAGTTCTTGCAAGAATTCTTGATTGTTTCAAGCGGAAACAGTGGCGGTGGCATGATGAACCGAGTTTACTCAACTGCCCGAATCTATCAAATGGGAAAAGCGGTATTTAAAAAATAGAAGGAGGGTGAGGCAGTGGATCTATTAAAAGAAATGGCTGATGCCTTCATCCTTCTAATTCGTGTAGGAGCAGTATTAAGAGTCGTTCACTGCTTTATCCATATAGGAATTGATGAAGACCAAAGTTCCAGCTATAAAAAGAGAATGAAAAACACAGTAATTTTTTATGTCTTAGCAGAGAGCATATGGCAGATTAAAGATTTAGTTATGAGTTATTACATGTGACGGAGGTGCGTATGGAAGAAAGAAAAAAGAACCCCTTGTATATTCCCCAAGGATTGAAAACAAGGGTTGAGATTTTTGATGGGTTCGGTAAGGAAGAGTTATTTAAGACCATTATAGTGACCATAGTCGTTGGCATACTGGATATTATGTATTACCTGATTTTCAAGAATACAGTAGTGAGTATTGTTACTATTCTTGTGGCAATAGCAGGAAGCGTCATGATGTTGACAAAAGACCGATCCAATATTTCAGTTGTTGACCAAGTCGGTTTTATGATTCGATTTTCAAGGTCACAAAAATATTATCCTTACAAATATCAAGATGAATGGAGGTAGGTCATGGTAGATTTTCAGATGATAGCCTTCATCATGCTATTAACTTATGCTGCCATCATTGACCTTAAGACAAGAAAAATACCGGACCATATACCTGTGCTAATTATCCTTATTGGATTGATCGAGATGGAACCTATGTCAGCTGTATTAGGTCTGATTTTTGTACCATTACCATTCTTTATAATGGCACTTCTTAAGGAAAACAGCATAGGTGGTGGTGATATTAAGCTCATGGGAGCTTGTGGCTTTTATTTAGGCTTTCAAGCTGGATATGTAGCAAGTGTTTTGGGGCTCACGCTTGCGATTCTTATTCATTTTGCTTATAGCGTCATTGGAAGTAAAAAAGCGAATGAAAGTATAGCCCTTGCCCCATATTTAGGAGCAGGCTGTTTAATAGCCTATTTCCTAGTCAAATAACAAGAAAAGATCAGGAGGATTACAAGCAATGAAAAAATTATTAAGATACAGGACCGTTTTAGGGATAGCCAGTATCGTGCTATCTCTTATTATTTGCTTTGGATTGACGCCTTTATTCAATCAGGCAATTTCTGAAAAAGTATCGGTTGTAAGAGTAACAGAGAGCATTCAAAAGGGTGATTTAATAACATCAAAGATGATAGAAACAGTTGAAATTGGTGGATACAATTTGCCAGATACAGTTTTACGTCAGGAAGAAAATATCGTCGGCAAGTATGCTTTAACAGAACTTCATGCAGGTGACTATGTTTTGAACTCTAAGATTTCAAGTAACCCCCTTATAAATTACGAGTATTTGACAGACTTTGATGGTAGTGATAGAGCCATATCAGTTAGTATTAAAAGCTTTGCTGCTGGCTTGTCTGGAAAGTTGGTGCAAGGGGACATTGTTACAATCATGGCTTCTGATTTTGGTGATATGAGAGAAACAGTAAGCCCTTTAGAGCTTCAATATGTAGAAGTACTAGCAGTAACAGCCGGAACAGGTCTTGATACAGATGAATATGAAATGGATCAAGAAGCCATAGAAAAAGAGAAGGAGTTACCAGCTACATTGACATTAAAGGTAAATGACAAGCAGGCAAAACTTCTTGCTGAGATGGAAGCTAAGGGTAAAATTCATGCAGTCTTTGTGTACCGTGGTTCAAAAGAAAATGCAGATAAGTTCTTAAACGAACAAGACCTGATTTTGACTGAAAGAGAAAATCCAGAACAAGTTGAGAGGAATGAAACGGATGTTATAAATCAAGATGAAATACAAGGAAGTAGCCAAGAAGTTGAGGAAGAAGTGGAGGTAAATGCAAGTGAAGAACAATAAGATTATTGCTATATGGGGTAATCCTAACAGTGGAAAAACTACCTTGAGCATTAAAATTTCAAACGAACTGGCTAAGAAGAATAAAAGTGTCATATTGGTTATGGCAGACCCCTATGCACCGGCTATTCATACCGTACTTCCCTTTACAGAGACAAAGGAACAGTCACTAGGAGCATTATTGTCCTCGATTCAGATTTCTCAAGAGAGCATTCTAAAAAAGTGCATCCCTGTCCCTAATACCAAAAACCTGAGTGTTTTAAGCTATCTTCATGGAGAAAATCTTCGAACATATGCTGATTACGGGAAAGAGAGAGTCCTTGATTTATTCATTCTTTTAAAGCATTTGGCGGATCACATTATTGTAGATTGTAGCAGTCAATTTCATCATGATTTGCTGTCAAGAGGTGCACTAGAATTATCAGATCAAGTCATTCGTTTAATATCACCAGATTTAAAAGCCATTAGTTTCTATGATGCTTCGCTGCCCTTATTAGGTGAGAGAAAATACAATGTGGCAAATCATATTACGGTCTTATCCAATGTGAAACCAGAAATGCCTAAAGATATTATTGGTAATCGTTTTGGTGGCATTAAAAATGAGCTGGATTATAGTGAGGAGCTTGAGCGACAGGTTCTTGAAGCGAGGTTATTTGAAACACTAACTGATAAAAAAAGCCAGGGTTACAATAAGCAACTTCAAAGCCTTATGGATAATTTGTTCTTTGGTGAAGACGACCATGAGGAAAAAGAAAAGAAGAAGGAAAAGAAACTTAAAATTCCTTTTCTCAAAAAAGGGAGTGATGCGTAGATGAGTGGTGTATTTTTAGAATCAGCAAAGAATATCCGAGACTTCTCTGATATCCTTCATGAAGTACAGGAATATATATCAGGGAAATATGCAATTTTAATATCCCATGACAGTGAAAATCAAAAAGAACAGATGAAGTCTTACATTACCAAGTATCTGATGGACTATTCTTTAGCAGTTGAAGGAATGAGCTTAGATGAACTGGTAGAAACCCTATATTCTGAAATGGCAGAGTATTCATTTCTAACCAAGTATCTGTTTCGTAGTGACATTGAAGAAATAAATATTAACGCATGGAATGATATTAAGGTCACTTATTCAAATGGCGAAATTTTGCCTATAAAAGAAACCTTTAATTCACCAAGCCATGCCATCGATGTTATTAGAAGACTGCTTCATAAAAGTGGTATGATTCTTGACCAGTCACAGCCTATTGTTGTAGGCCATTTATCGGAGCGTATTAGAATCACAGTTTTAGGACAAGGTGTTATTGATCCTGCTGTTGGTGTTGCAGTATCTATTCGTATCGTTAATCCAAAGAAACTGGTCAAAGAGGATTTTATCAGACAGAATACAGCAAATGAAGAAATGCTAGATTTCCTATCACTAGCACACAGATATGGTGAAAGCCTTTGTATAACTGGCGCAACGTCCAGTGGAAAGACTACTTTAATGAGTTGGATTCTTTCAACATTACCAGATAATAAGAGGCTCTATACCATCGAAAATGGAACAAGAGAATTTAATCTGGTTAAGAAAAATGAAAAAGGCCAAGTTATCAACAATGTTATCCACACCGTAACTCGACATAGTGATGATCCAAAACAGAATATTACCATGGTAAAACTCTTAGAAACAGGACTTACAGTGAATCCCGATTATATCTGTGTTGCAGAGATGAAGTCGGAAGAAGCATTTTTCGCCCAAGAATCAGCAAGAACTGGCCATGGGGTAACAACCACCATTCACGCTAGTTCTTGTATTGCTACTTATTATCGAATGGTAACCCTTTGTAAACAACGCTACGATATGGATGAAAGAACCCTTTATAATCTTGTAACTGAAGCCTTTCCTATTGTTGCTTTTTCTAAGAAGCTAGAAGATAACTCAAGGCATATCATGGAAATAACAGAGTGCCAGATCAAAGAAGATGGTTCAAGAGAAATTAGGACTCTGTATAAATTCAATGTAACAGATAATGCTCTTGTTGATGGTAAACTTAAGATCATTGGGGAATATGAAAAGGTCAATGACATATCACCATCTCTAGAGAAAAGACTTCTGGAAAACGGTATGCCAAGTAGCCTATTAGAAAGGTTTAAAGGAGGTGGAGACCATGAGTAGCTTATTATTTATTGCAGTTATTGCCATGATGAGTGGAATGTTTATTATCTTTGAACTTTCACCATTTGATATGGCAACAGACATTATAAAGAAGAGCGCTAAAAAGGAACAACCATTAAACGAAAGAATTAAAGCATTAAGTGGTAAGAAAAAGAAAAAAGGATTGAAAAAGCTGATTGATGAAACCAGACACGTACTAAAAATGACCAATAAAGAGAATCTATTTATGCTGATCGTCATCCTGTCTCTAGTATTAATGACTATCGGCTTTTTCATTGCCATTACACTAAATAATATGTTCCTTGTACCGGTGCTAGCCATTGGGTTTTCATTACTTCCTTTTTGGTACGTCCAGTTTACAGCGACAAAATGGAAAAAGGGATTAAACAGTGAACTGGAAACAGCTTTATCAATCATTACAACATCTTATTTAAGAAGTGAGAGTATTATCACTGCTATAGAAGAAAACGTCAACTATATTAATCCGCCAGTTCAGGATGTGTTTCATGCTTTTTTAACACAAACAAAGCTCATAAATGCCAATACAAAAATGGCACTGGAGAGCTTAAAACTTAAAATAGAAAGCTCTGTATTTCACGAGTGGGTAGATGCACTCATTGATTGCCAGGAAGATAAAAATCTAAAAAGTACCCTGACACCTATAGTATCTAAATTATCAGATATGCGGATGGTGTCCGCAGAACTTGATTATCTTCTGTATGAACCCATTAAAGAATTTGTGACCATGGCCATATTATTAATCGGTAACATACCACTCATGTATATGCTCAACAAAGATTGGTACCATACCTTGATGTTCACAGGCATTGGTAAATTTGTACTGGCAGTTTGTGGTGTTGTTGTTTTTATTTCTTTGGCAGCAGTTGTTAAACTATCTAAGCCAGTAGAATACAAACGGTAGAAAGGGGTGATAGAATGGTACAAATTTTAATTTTATTTTCGATATCCTTTTCTTTAGGTGTGTATCTGATCTTGAAGGACCTATTAAAATTGCCTTCAGGACGAGCCATTAAAGCGGTTCATATTATAGATAAAAGGGAAAGAAAAAAATCAAAAAATCTAGAAGTGTTAGTCAATGAATGGGCAATTAGGTTATCCAAAATAGTTCATCTTACGGATTACAGTAGAAGAAAACTTACAGCGACTTTAAAATCAGCAAATATAAAGCTCTCGCCAGAAACCTTTGTTGCAAGAGCTTGGCTTAAAGCAGGGATGATGTTACTTTTTATAATCCCTGCTTTATTTATTTTCCCCATAGTTTTTCCAGTTGTATTGTTTTTAGCAGTTGCAGTTTATTTTAAGGAAATCCGAAGTGCTGATGAAGCGGTCAGAAAAAGAAGGGAAGATATTGAGTTTGAATTGCCACGTTTTGTTTCAACCTTGTCCCAGGAGTTAAAAGCCAATCGAAATGTGCTGAATATCCTAGAAAGCTACAAGCAAAATGCAGGCAAGAGCTTTAAAAATGAGCTAGAGATTACTGTGGCAGATATGAAATCAGGAAGTTATGAATCAGCCCTTACAAGAATGGAAGCAAGACTCAATAGCTCATCACTGTCTGAAACGATTCGTGGGCTTATTGGTGTACTTAGAGGGGATGACGGCGTTGTGTATTTTCAAATGCTATCCCATGATTTGAAACAGCTAGAGTTACAACGATTAAAGACAATTGCCATGAAAAGGCCGGCAAAGATAAGGAAATATTCCTTTGCTATGCTCTTTTGCTTTTTAATGATGTATCTATCGGTTATGTTTGTTGAAATTATTGAAACCCTTGGAAAACTATTTTAGGAGGTGGTGGAATGATAGAAATTTTAAAGTCAAAACGGGGAGAGGGATATATCGATGTCGTGGTAGTTGTCCTTGTTGCCATGATGGTCATTGCAATGGCAGTTAAAGTCTATCCTGTTTTTGTAGTAAAGAGCGACTTGAACACATTTGCTAATGAGCTTGCAAGAGTGGCAGAAATTGAAGGGCGCATTGGTTCGGAAACCACAGCTAAGAGAAATGAGCTTAGGGCAAGTCTTGGCATTGATCCAACAGTGAACTGGTCTAGATCAGGAAATATTGGTCTCAATGAAGAATTTAGCCTTGTCCTAACTTTGCCTGTAGATATTGGTTTTTTTGAATTTGGATCTTTTCCAATTACACTGACAGCTAAAGCAACAGGCAGATCGGAGGTATATCACAAATGAGAAGAATCATAAAAGATAAACAGGGCAGTGCAGCAATCTTTGCTATTGTCATTATTTTATGTCTGATCCTTCTCTTTACCGTTGCAAGTGAATATTTAAGACTACAAATCATAGCAAGTGGTGTTAGAGATGCCCTACAATCATCCGTTATAGCTGTAGCGACTGAAAACTATGATGAAGTATACAACGGTTTAAGAGAAGGCTATTCTGGTGGTTATCAGCTAGATGAGACGGACAGATGGGAAGAACGAGTTGATTTAGGTGCAGTGCTCATGAAGTTAAGTGATAAACTGGGATTGATTGGTGGCAATAATTATTCGAGTGGGTATTTGGAATATAGTCTATACGATTTGGATATTCAGATAAATAATGCACCTTTTGCAACCAGTGATAATAACAACCGATTTGAAGCAGAAGCCTGGGTGACACTCCTTGTACCCTTATCCTTTGGCTGGGATCACTTACCGCCAATGGAGATTCGACTTAAAGTTAATGCTGGTTATAGCCCAAAGTTCTAAAAAATAAACGATACATTTACAAGAAATATCTTCAACGATAATATGTACCTAGATTCTACGTGCAATCTACTCATATAACCCTTTAAGCAAGTATTTATAATCGTTAAGCCAAAACCATTCTTTCACCCAATGGGTGAAAG
>NZ_JAFBDT010000038.1 GCF_016908355.1 Fusibacter tunisiensis
GGTGATGAAACCAATCCACAACACTATGTTAATTATATCGTATAAGAAAGGATAATGACCGTAACTTGACTACGAGTTCATTATACAAGGTGATGGGGTGAACATAAGAGATGTTGCAAAGCGGGCAGGGGTTTCTGTGGCGACGGTAAGCCGGGTTTTAAACCATCCGGATCAGGTAACTGAAAAAACACGGGATCATATCCATGAAATTATGAAAGAAATGGATTATACACCTAATTGGTTTGCAAGGGGACTTAACTTAAACAGAACCGGGTTAATTGCACTTATGGTACCGAATATTATAAATCCTATTTATACAGAAATTGCTAAAGGTGTTGAAGAAATTGCCCATAGCAAGGGCTATAGCACTTTTCTTTGCAACTCAGAGGATTCTATTAAGAAAGAATCTGACTATATTGAGATGCTCACGCATAGGAAAGTAGATGGGCTTATCTTTATTGGCGGACATTTGGACCCCACACTTATGGAACGTATAGAGAAAAACCAATTGCCTGCTGTGATGATTGGCTCAATTCAAGGGGATTGGAAATTCAGTCAGGTGTATTCTGATTTTTTTGATGGGGCTCAAAAAGCGACTGGGCATCTTATTGAAAGTGGCATTAAGAACATAGCCCACATATCCGGTGATCTAAGGTTTATTGAGAGCCAGGAAAAGTTGAAAGGCTATAAAGCTGCACTTGAAAATACAGGGTTAACCTGGGAAGACCAGTGGATTATATCAGGGGATGATTCTATTGAAGGGGGTTACCTCGCAGCAAAGCGACTTTTGCGGCTCGATAAAATACCTGAAGCTATTTTTGTGGCCAATGACTGGATGGCCTTTGGTGCAATGGATGCCATAAAAACTGAAGGGTTAAAAATCCCAAATGATATTGCAATTGTAGGCTTTGACAACAATAGAATGTCGGCTTTAATGGATCCGAAACTAACGACAATCCAATTGCCGGCCTATAGAATGGGATTGACAGCCTGCCGACTTTTGTTTGATGAAATTGAGTCTGGAGCGGAGAATCGGACGTCTATTTATTTACCAGTAACTCTAAAAGTTAGGCAATCATGTGGCCATGTCAGTGGCATCAAGACAATATTTGGGGAATAGGGGGAACACATGCGACTTAAAACAGAATTTATGGGACTGTCTTTGAAAAATCCAATTTTAGTGGCTGCAGGTCCTTGGAGTCGAACGCCTGATAGGATTCAAAGATCGTTGGATGCCGGTGCCGCAGCTGTAATTACTGAAACAATTGCCATGGAAGTGCGCCAAAATGTACGTCCTTGGCTCTATTATAAAAACGGTGGATATGAAAATACGAGAATGTATAGTGACCACGCACTAGAAGAATGGATGCAGTTTATTAAAAAGATTAAGTCAGACGGTGGGACTGTAATTGCAAGTGTTATGGCACATTCACCTTCAGAAATGGCCTATATTTCTAAAAGCGTTTGCAAAGCGGGGGCCGATGCCATTGAACTTGGCGTTTCAATTCCGCATGGTGAAAGTGTTGCGGTTATGGGGTCTAATCCCGAATACCTATACAATTCCATCAAGCGTGTGGTTCAAACAGTTGATATTCCAGTTATGGTGAAGTTTTCACCACATGTAACAAATATTACAGCCCTTGCAAAAGTAGTTGAGGATGCAGGTGCAGCTTCAATCAGTGCAATTGATACTGTTAGAAGCATCCTTGGTGTGGATTTGGAGCGTCAAAGACCTCTACTTCAAACGTATGGTGGCTTGTCGGGGCCGCCAATTAAACCCATTGGTTTGGCAACGGTTGCGTCTATTGCACAGTCTGTTGATATTGATGTTTGTGGCATTGGCGGGATTGAAACTTATTCAGATGTACTGGAATATATGATGCTTGGGGCATCTGCCGTTCAAATTGGGTCTGGCCTACTTAACAAAGGCGTTCATGTAATTGATGAAGTGATTCAAGACTTAGATCAGTGGTTATCCAGAAAAAATTATAAGGTATCCGATGTTGTTGGGGCTGCACTTGGGGGGCTAAAACCCATAGATGACATGGAAGTTTTACCTTATCGGGCAGTTGTAACTGGAAATTGCCCGCTCGAAGCTTGTAATATGTGCGCTGAAGGGTGTGTTGCATCTGCAATTACCATAGAGGCGGGGGCCATTAAAATTGATGCAAAAAAATGTATTGGATGTGGTCTATGTGTTAGCAAATGTAAAAATGGATGTATTGAATTGAGTTGGCGATTTTAGACACCAATAGAGCGTGTTTGTTAACTTATTATAGTGGGTAACATATTTGTGTGAGGTGGTGGATATGAGTCGTAAATTTGTGTCTTTGATTATGATATTTTTAATGGCTTTGGCGCTTTATGGTTGCGGGGCTAATGAGAGCACAACACAAGTGGTAGTGTCTGAATCAGAGTTTTATTACACAAAAGAGGATGTTGCACTTTACCTTCATACCTTTAATCGACTTCCGGATAATTATATAACCAAGTCAGAAGCGGATGACCTTGGATGGAAATCCAGCGAAGGCAATCTATGGGAAGTAGCTGAAGGGATGGTTATTGGCGGTGATCGGTTTGGAAATCGCGAAGGACTTTTACCTGAAAGCGATGGAAGGGTATACTATGAATGTGATGTGGCATATGAAGGGGGATATAGAGGCGCTGAGCGCCTTGTTTATTCAAATGATGGTTTGATATATTATACTTCTGATCATTATGAATCCTTCACGTTGCTTTATGGGGAGTGATAAAATGAAAAAAGTCTATATAGAGGGCGGACAATCCGTAACGAAAGCGGATTTGCACCTTCAGATAAAAAATAAAATGGGATTCCCGGACCACTATGGACAAAATTTAGATGCACTTTATGATGTGCTTTCAACTTGGGATATCCCTGTAGAAATATGTGTTTTGAATCCTTCAAAGTTAATCCACAATTTGGGCAAATATGCAGAGGACTTTTTAAAAACAATTGAGGAAGCAGGAGAAGTAAATTGGAAAGTTAAATTATCCACTGAGGAGGCCGCCTATGAAATCTGCTAAAATTATATCTTTTATTGGTCTGATGGCCATGACTGGCGTTCTATTTTATGGGTTTACCCAGGGCGATTTTTTTGCAGATGGGGGTGAACTTTTAGCCAACCCTTGGGGTATCGTATCCATGGTGGACTTATATGTTGGCTTTGTTCTTTTTTCTTTGTGGATTGTCTTTCGTGAAAAAAGCAGGGTTCACGCTGTAATCTGGGTTATTCTCATGATGGTATTTGGATTTTTCACCGGAGCGCTTTACGTTTTGATTCAATTGATTCGAGCCAATGGGGATATGAAACAATTTTTCTATGGAGATAGGGAACATGTATAAGCGCAGAGGCATTCTTTTATTAAGTGTATGTATAATTTTTTTGGCTTTGGGTGGCTTAGTTTGGGCTTCCGAAGAAGCACCGATTGAAGGCAAATATACGTTTCCAAAAGCACAAGAGAGCTATGAAGACAACTCAACATCTGGTTATTTTAAGACGCTTGAGTTACGTGTAAAAGAGGAACCTTTTAACTTAGTGGCAACCCTAATTTTCTTTTTAGCCATAGCCCATACTATGTTTTCAAGTTACTTTATAAAGAAAGCCCACAGGATGGCGGAAAAGTACCAACAACGTATTCGTGACGGAAAGGCAGAAAAACACTCAAATTCTATTCCAGCAAGCATTTTGCATTTGCTTGGAGAGGTTGAAACTATTTTTGGGATTTGGGCCATTGCTTTGGCTGTTGCCATATCAATTTTTTATGATTGGA
Organism: Fusibacter tunisiensis; assembly: GCF_016908355.1. GTDB lineage: Bacteria > Bacillota > Clostridia > Peptostreptococcales > Acidaminobacteraceae > Fusibacter_D > Fusibacter_D tunisiensis. The sequence continues at coordinate 3,793 of NZ_JAFBDT010000038.1, forward strand.
ACACATTTGTAAACTACATTAACAGTTTGCATTATACAGAACCGCTGTTTGTAATTGTAATTATGACCATTGCATCTAGTCGGCCCATCATTAAATTGTTTGAGATGGTTATGTGGCGAATTGTCAGAACCTTGGGTGACAGTCTTGAAATTTGGTGGCTTTCAATATTAATATTGGCCCCCCTTATGGGTTCTTTTATCACAGAACCAGCCGCAATGACCATTGCCGCTTTTTTATTGGCAGAGAAGTTTTTTAGCTTAAATCCGAGTCGAAAATTAAGGTATGTAACTTTGGCACTCTTGTTTGTCAATGTCTCCATTGGGGGCGTTTTAACCAATTTTGCAGCGCCACCTGTTCTTATGGTAGCAAGCAAGTGGAACTGGAGTACTGGGTTTATGTTTTTAAATTTTGGGTGGAAAGCAATTATAGCAATTGTTTTATCAACAGGGGCTTATTTTCTTTTGATGAAAAAGGATTTTGAAGCCTTAAAAGCGCCTTATGAATACTATCGATATAAGAAATATATTCAGAAGCGCTTTATCAGTCAAAAGGAGCTTGAAGAGAGTTTTGAAGAACTTGAACGAATTGTAGACAAACGTTTGGGATTTAGCAAAGAGGTTGAAGCTTATAGTGGTATTTTAAAGGAAAATATCAAGGCGTTAGCTGAAATGAAATTGTCAGAGGAGGAACATAAGGCATATGGTCTTGATAAAGCAATAGATGAGAAATTTGATGGCATTAAAACTGAGGAATTTAGAAGGACACTTCCTGTATTGTTGCCTGAAAATCAACGGCCTGAATTATATGATACCAAATGGGATGAAAGAGAAGATCAAGTCCCTGCTTGGATAATAGGCATTCATATAGGCTTTTTAATTTGGACAGTTTTTAATGCACACCACCCAGTTTTATTTTTGGCAGGATTCTTTTTTTATCTTGGATTTTATCAAGTAACCGCATTTTATCAAAATCGTTTGGATTTAAAACCGGCTTTACTAGTTGCCTTTTTTTTAGCCAGTATTATGATTCATGGAAACCTTCAAGGGTGGTGGATTGCCCCCTTACTTGGATCTCTAGAACCACTGGGACTCAATCTTACAGCAATTGTTCTTACTGCTTTTAACGACAATGCTGCAATAACCTATTTAAGTACTTTGGTTTCCAATTTTGGGGATTCAATGAAATATGCTGTGGTATCAGGCGCTGTAACAGGAGGCGGATTGACTTTAATTGCCAATGCGCCAAACCCGGTTGGACAATCCATCTTAAAACGATTTTTTAAAGAGGGGATTTCTGCACCGATGCTTCTTAAATATGCGTTATTGCCAACAGCTATCGCGGCTTTAGTGTTTAATTTAGTGCACTAACTTTGGAGGTTGAGATGATTGTTTTAAAAAAATTTATACCCTCCTCTTTTGATGCTGTAGATTCTGCAGTACACTCGATAGAGACTTTTTTAGAAATGGAATGTCCAGCAATAGGTGAACATGACGTGTTTCGAATTAAGTTTATGATCCGAGAAATGCTGAATAATGGCGTTGAACATGGCAATCATTTTGATCCTGAAAAAAAAGTAGGGTGTATCTTGCATGCAGACCCACCAAATTTGACGTTCGATTTTTATGATGAGGGTCCAGGGGTGGAAGTAGATGAAACGATTATTCCAGATGAAAAAGAGTCACCCTTGAGAGAACGTCATCGTGGGTATCAAACAATTCTTGAAATGGGATTTAACATTCAAATAAATAGAGATTACATACGCGTTACTTATGTAACGGGTAAGGAGGCAAATTGATGGACGTACAATTAAATGGGGAACGCGTAAAACTCAATTTAGATATGGGGCTTACGGCAAATCACGTGGCAGACTTAAACGAGCAAGTGGAGCGCTTGTTGCCTGAAGATCATAAATTTAGAGAACTCATTTTTGACTTGTGTAATACCGAAAACATTGATTCTGTCGGGGTTACTTTTGTAATTTCGCTCTATAAAGCGATGAAGTCAAAAAAGAAATCTTTTAGAATTGTCGGGGCAAATGAGGACGTTCAAAGTCTCTTTAAACTTATGAAGTTGGACCAGTTTTTTGAGATTGATTATTGAAGGGGGGAAGTATGTCTTATCGTATATTGATTGCAGATGACGCCACCATTAATCGAAAACTTATAAAGGATATCTTATCCAATAGCATCGGCGGGACTGATTTTTTTGAAGCGGAAAATGGCAATGAAGTCTTGAAAATCTTGTCAAAAACATCAATTGATTTGATTCTATTAGATTTGGTCATGCCTGAAATGGATGGTTTTGAGACGCTTAAAATTATAAAAGAAAATGATCAGTATAAAGATATCCCCGTTATTGTGAACAGTTCGATTACCGAAATCCAATCCATAGAGAATATTCTTAGAGAGGGTGCAGTGGATTATTTTACCAAACCACTTTCTGTAGATGACATGAATATTATATTGCCATTAAAGGCGAAAAACGCACTGCTAATGCATGAGCAAAACAAACTCATTTCAGAAGAACTCAAGTATGCAAATTTGTTTGCAAATATTATGCTCCCTAAAGCAGGTGGGATTGGAAATACAGAATTATTTATTAAGTATCACCCGACTATGGGCATAGGGGGCGACTTTTTCGACTGTGTTGAGAAAGACGATGCGGTTTATTTTATGATAGCAGATGTAACTGGGCATGGCATTGCTGCTGGGATGGCATCTTCAATGGTGAAAATCTTGTTCCGAAAATGCGTGGAACACCGAGACATGACGCCAGATGAAATTTTAAGTGAAACCAACCGGTCTATATTTGAGATTTTTGATTTTGCAGGAAAGGACAATTTCTTTGTGTTCACAGCTTTTGTGGGACGTCTCAAAGGTGGGATTTTTGAGTATGCAAACGCAGGGCAACCTTACCCTGTTGTTTATCACCGAGCGTCAGAAACAATTGAAGAAATACGTCAAAATGGATTTTTAGTTGGCGTTTTTGAAGGTCTTAAGTATCAAACTGAAAAGATGACCTTAAATACGGGTGACAGCATTTTTCTATACACGGATGGTCTTTTTTGCTCAGGAGAGTCTTCGGATATAACGGGATGGAAACAAGTCGTTCAGTTTAGTGAGCAGTATAAAGGCCTATTAAATAAAGATCCAAATGAGTTTATGGATCAAGTTTATTATGGCTTTCATCTGATCAATAAAGCAAAGCAAACGGATTTTACGGATGATGTTGCAATGATGATTATACAGGTAAAATAGAAAACCAGCTGTGGCAGTTTTAAACAAAACTGCTACAGACTGGTTTTTATAGTGGCCAAAAGAAGAGAATAAGGGGTGCGCCAACAATTAGTATCAGAAGGGTCAGTGGGAAACCTAATTTTGCATAATCCCTAAAATGATAACCGCCAGGTCCCATAACCAGCATGTTTGATTGATGCCCAATTGGGGTCATAAAGGCAGATGATGAAGCGACACAAACACCCATTAAAAGTGGGTCTGGAGACACACCCATAAACTGTGAAAGGCTCAAGGCTATTGGGGCCATCAAAATTGCAGCCGCAGAGTTGTTAATCAAATTGGTTAAGAGAATTGTAAAAAACATTAATGAGAACAGAACCAACTCATTTGGCATAAATTTTGAAATATAGACGAGCGATTTGGCGATTGTATCGGCACCTCCTGAAAGTTGGAGCGCTTCACCGTATTGGAGGAGTGCGCCAAGCATGATAATAGTTGGCCATTCAATAGCCTCATAGAATTCCCTAGGCGTTAAAATACCAAGGATGACATAGGATAAGGCTGTTGCAACAAAAACAATTTGAACTGGAAAAATTTCTAAAGCTGTTAGAGCAATTGCAGCAACAAACATAAATAATGTCAGGTGTTTTTCTTTTGCATTTTTCTTCGATGTCATAGAAACACCACGTTCGGCAAGAGGAAGACATCGAAGTTTCGCATAAGTATCGTTTAATGAGTTTTCAGTTGTTTGAATTAAAAGAATATCCCCTGATTTAAATCTAAAACTTTTTAGACGTCTAATGGCAGGTGTTCCTTTTCTAGAGATTGCAATCAAGTTGACGTTATAACGATTTCTTAATTGGATATCCATAGCTGTTCTTCCAATCAGAGGTGAATCTTCTCTCAAAACGATTTCAACAAAGGCTAAACCTTGTGTTTGACTGTTCTTATCTGTGTCATTTAGATTTGTTTTTGCACCGATTAATATTAGACCAGTCTTTTCGATTAATTTTGCTAATTCAGATGGATAGGCTTTGACAATTAGAATGTCATTTAATAGCATCTGTTCATTTGCTAATGGAGCGATGATTTTCTTGTCATTACGAATAACGCTAATTACATTTATTTCTAAGTTGTATATTTTTTGAAAATCTCTTAGTGTTTTTCCAATGGCTTTACAATTATTGGTTACAAGAACTTCTGATAGGTAATTCTCTATATTGAAGAGGTCTTGTTTAAAAGATGAAGAACGATTAGGCGTAAGTCTAGCGCCAAAGAGGGATAAAAATAGAAGTCCAATCAGTGTAATGCCAATTCCTACAGGGAAAAAATCAAAAAAGGCAAATGGTTCGCCTAAAGCTTCTTCTCTAAAACCTGAAATAATTAAGTTTGGAGGCGTTCCAATTTCTGTCATCATGCCTCCAAGTAGGGAAGCAAAAGCAACAGGCATGAGAAATTTAGAAGGCGAAATTTCACTTTCTTTGGCTACTTTTATGGCAATTGGCATAATTAAAGCTAAAGCGCCAACATTATTCATGAAAGCGGACACAATCGCTGTAATTGCAGTTAAACTCAATAATTTAAGCGGTAGACTTTTAATGTTGTGATTTAAGTAAATCACTAAAAAATCAATTGCGCCAGTTCTTATGAGGGCATTGCTGATTACAAGTACTGCAGCAACAGTAATTACAGCAGGTTGGGAAAAGCCATTAAAAGTATCTGAAGGGTCAATCGCACCAATTAGAACCAGCAGTATCAGGCCCAACAAAGCGACAAAATCATATCGAAGTCGACCATCTACAAATAAAAATAACGAAAAACCTATAATTGCAAATACTAAATATTGTTGCAAGAAGACCCCCCCTTTAATCCTAAACGGAGAAAGTAGTAAATGGCCAAGGGTATAAGCGCCATGTATTGTAATATGTGGAGCAATACGGCTAGTATGGCGGACTCAGCTGTTGTAAAATGTGTCATGGTCAGTGCGGTAACGGTGGCGTATTGAAAAATTCCAATGCCGCCCGGCGCTGAAGGAATTAGCATTCCTAAATTTGTAAAAATCAATACAAGGAGTGCGCCTAACAGTTCTTGACCACTTCCACCTATACTTATAATGCCCATCCATATAGAACCGTAAACCATTGTCCACGATAAAAGCATGTAAAAAAGAATAATGCCCCAGTTTTTAAGACTGTTAAAAGGGGGCGTGTGAATAAGGGCGAAAAACCTTTGAATTGGTTTTATAGAAGTGAGTTTTGAAAGACCATAGAAAAAAAGAGGGCCTATAACACCACCTAAAAGAATCAAAATTTGGATTGTTTTCACTTTGCTTTCAATTTCAGGACTAAATGGGAGGAAAAAAGCGGTTGTTACAGCGATGAGTGCTAGAACGACCACATCCATAAGCCTTTCTGATAGAAGATAAAGGGCAATATTTGATATTTTTTTATTTGGATATAAAGTCCGAATTGCACCTATTCTAAGGGCTTCTCCCATTCTGAAGGGGAGGACCATATTGGCACCGTTCCCAAGTGTTATGGCTTTAAAAACAGAATGTGTTTTTAAATCTCGATCAAAGCCATGATGCCAAGCCATGGCTCTGAAGCCTTGTCCGCTCACATAAAATAGGATGGATAAGAAAATATAAGGCAATTTTACAGATGTCAAAGTTAAAGTGGAAAAATCTACACTTTGTAATCGATTTAAAAGTAAGATAACAAATCCACCTGAAATGAGAAAACTAATAAGGCCTTTGATTAGGCTTGAGTTTTTGAGCTCACCGAATTTCATAGAGTCCCCTTTTGGCATTTTTATATACTGTCTTGATGTCGCGAAGCATTTTTATAGAATCCTTAAATGGATTTACTTTGGAACCGCTTGAGTGCATAAGTTTTACTGGGATTCTAACGATTTTAAGATGGTTGATCCGTGCTATTTTTAGGAGTTCAATATCAAAGCCAAAACCATTGATTTCAACCAATGGAAAAAGCGTATGTGCTGTGTCTTTTTTAAAAGCCTTAAAACCACATTGTGTATCTTTGACGTCCAAATTTAAAAAAAGATTTACAATAAAAGAGAATGCTTTTGACATGATATTGCGATAGAATGGATAAGGAATCCCATTTTCCGCATGATAGAGATCTCGTGCCCCAATAACCAGAGCTGTAGTCTCATCTTTAAAGTGTTTTATGGCAACTTCGATATTATCCAGTGCGTATGGCAAGTCTGCATCCGTAAAGAAAATATAATCACCCGTTGCTGCCAAAATACCACTCTTAAGTGTTTTTCCTTTGCCTGCGTGGGGTTGTTTTAGCACCTTTACACCTAGATTTGAAAAGGTTTCTGCTATGGCAACTGTGTCATCAGTGCTGCCATCATCAACAATAATGATTTCATAACATTCAAAATGCGATTTCATATAATACGTGGCTTCTTCCAGTGTATGTATGATTCTTTTTGACTCATTGTAAGCGGGAACCACCAAAGAAATTTTCATAAGAACCTCTATTCATATATAAATTAACTTTATTATAACAAAAAAACACCAAAGGAGCATTTTATGATTGATAATTTTATATTTAGCCTGTCCAGTGCTTTACCGATTTTCTTAGTGATGGCTATTGGATATGGTCTCAAAATGAAGGGCATTATTACCGATGAATTTGTTAAAAAAGCGAATGCCATTGTCTTTTATGTCGCTTTGCCGGTAAAACTCTTTAGTGATGTTTTTTATAGCCCTTTGGATGCATTTGCAGATTATAGATTTATCGCTTTTGTGGTGGTTGGGACTTTAATTACCATCGTCGTCGCTTGGGGTGTTGGGTATTTGGCAATCAAAGATAGAAGGCAGTTGGGCGCATTTGTTCAAGGGGCGTATAGGGGGAACTTTCTTTATATTGGCCTGTCACTAATGGAAAATGTTATGGGACGAATTGGTGCAAAGGCCCCTCTTGCCATAGCATTGATTGTGCCGCTTTACAACGTTTCTGCTGTGGTAATTCTTTCTGTTTTAAGCGGTTCAAGGGAAACAAAAATTGATTATAAGGGCATTTTGAAAGGTATCCTTACAAATCCTATGATTATAGCCGTTGTTTTAGGCATGCTGGCCTCAACATTAAATGTGGAATTGCCCATTATCCTTGAACGCACTGTAGGGTATTTTGAAGTTTTAGCAACGCCTTTGGCCCTTCTTACCATTGGTGGTTCCTTTAAGCTGGGGAAATTATCGAAAAATTTGGGACCTGCGTTGATTGCTAGTTTTTTGAAATTAATTCTTTTTCCTGCAATCGCAGTATTTACCGCTGTAAAAATGGGATTTAGTAGTGAAGACACAATGCTTTTATCTTAGAACAGTATAGAGAAAATGATATAGGGTTTCTAGTAAAATTATACCATTCAAGGATTTTAATGCAATATTAAGATTTTCCCACATAAAAAACCTTAGAATAATGTCTATTCTAAGGTTTAAAATATAACTAAGCTATTTTATTTATTTCTATTGTACCATTTGTCATTTGCTCCTTTTTTAGCTTCTTTTCCAGCTTCAACAGCCATAGATATATCTTCTTCTACTGTTTCTTGATCTATTCTTACTATTTTTCCATCTAATTTATCTATAATTAAATCATTCACATGTCCTTCTTTTTCTTCTGTTGCAATAAGAATAGCTCCAATAGTATTCTCAGGGATTAAATTTATGGTTTCTTCAAATATAGATAAGGCTCCCTTAATTTCTTTAACATCTCTAAAACTTCCTATGACACTACCTGTAAACCAACCAAGTAAAACTCCTAGTGGTCCAGCTAAAATACCTATGACCATACCTATTAAACTGCCTTTTACACTTTGGTCTTTTCCTGTGAAATCTATAAAATCTATTGGTTCTAATAAGTGATTTGGTGTATGTTTTAATACAGCCATTTGCTCACCTTTTATTATTCCTTTACTATGAAGTATTTTTATTTCTGAAAAAGCCTGAAAAGCTTTACTTTCAGAATCAAAACTCATTATCATTACTTGTTTACTCATATTCCATTCCTCCTATTTTTCTTTTGTGTTTTTTCCCAAATTTCATCTGCTGCCACTTCCCAATCTGTAGCTACCTGTTTACACTTGTTGCATAAATTATTTACATCCTAAATTCCACGTGTGTTTTTTATTAGCTTCAAAAATCACTATTTCACGAAGAATTTAGACTGCTTCTCACACATTGTAACATTATTTACAACCACCTTTCAATCATTTTTGATAAATCATTGATTTCATCTTTGGAGT
>NZ_JAFBDT010000039.1 GCF_016908355.1 Fusibacter tunisiensis
GTCAAAAACAAGCCGATTCATCCCCCACCTGCACTCTCACTCCGTGAGCAAGGTGGCTTAGAGGCGGGGGACTTCTCGGCTATTTTAGTTAAAATCAGCATTAAATTACAGATTAAAAAAATAATTCCTACAATCATAAACTCCCTCATTCACTTTCACTGCCTACATACATTTTTTGAAAAAGCGCTTTTCCCGTGTCGGTTTTAAATATCTTATTGAACGCAGATTCCCTTGCAGATAGATCACTGTTGTTTTCATATAGGTTCACGAGAAAATCGGCCTCAATAAGAATTTGATAATCCAAGCCATCAACTGAATCATACGTATGATGATGCCCCACAAGGTAGCAAACCCTGTCTACTGCATCATGGTCAAAACCAACCTTTTCAAGGACTTTTTTTGCCACTTCTGGCCCTTCAGCTTCCTGGTTTTTTCCGGAACTGTCGCCATACTTCTCTCTAGCCGGCCTAATTCCAATATCGTGTACAAGAGCAGCTGCCAAAAGAGTTTCAAGTTCTCCCTCATCCAGATTCTCACCCTGACCAATAATCTTGGCGTACTGATAGACCTTTGTGAAATGTTGAATCATCCAGGCATCTCCTGCATCGTGTTCAACCATTTCCCAATACAAGCAATTGAGTTTGTTCATAATGATCATTAGCCTCCTACTAGCCTCTGAGTATTTTTTCCATTTTCTTTCCCTTCGCCAACTCATCAATCATTTTGTCCAAGTAGCGAATTTCTTTCATAAGCGGGTCTTCAATTTCTTCAATCCGCACTCCACAGATCACGCCCTTGATTTCGGTTCTGGAAGGGTTCATTTTTGGTGCTTGAGCAAAGAATTCTTTAAAAGTCACTTCATCCAAAATTGCTTTTTGAAGAGAGGCTGAATCATACCCGGTCAACCATAGAATGATCTCATCAACTTCATCCTTGGTTCGCCCCTTTCTTTTAGCCTTTGCGACATAGAGCGGATAGACACTTGCAAAACTCATTTGATCGATACTTTTTCTTCCCATAATCAAACCCTCCCTATTAAAATTCTAACATAATCACACCCTGATTGTCCCGGTTAAATGCTCAAATCCAAATACCAAATAAGTTGAACTTCATTTTTCTCATCCTCATTTTCAACATATGCATACCGGTCAATCCGCCCCAAAACAGCGCCCTGTTTATGGTAAAATCTACAGGCTGGGACATTGTTGTTCTGACATTCAATCTTCATTTGAGAAAAACCTTGTTCTTTGGACCAAAGCACCGCTTCATCAAAAAGAGCTTGTCCAACCCCTTGATTTTTGAATGTATCATCAACTCTTAAATCCCATAAAACGCTCATATCCATCTTGAACAAGGTTTGGTTCCAAATGACTGGTCACAAGAACTTTCATGGGTATTTGATCATTGTAGTGGCCGTTGGTAAAAATCTGTTGTTTACGAATGCCTTCCTGGCTGCATCCTAATTTTCTCAACATGGATGCAGAATGCGAAATCTATGACTTCGAGACAGTTATAGAAGAAAAAATCTTTTAGGTCCAGGATTCCTTGTAGGTCACCCGGTTCAGCTCAACCCACTTCCAAGAAGTATGAAAGCACTCCTTTGACTCACTGATGTGAACCAAGGGAGTGCTTTTTACTTTGCTACAAAATCTCTTTATTGAAATGTCCCCTTGTATCTGTTTCCTGATTGAAAACGGATTTTGCAAGAGACCCATCTAGCTTGCCCTTGGCGGCTTTGATGGTTTTTACAACTTCTTCTTTTGACTCGATTGTAAAATTCAATCTGAATGCCTCCACACCCTCTATGGACTTGAGTTCATCCAAGAGATTGAGGGTTTTTCCATTGAGGATTGTAACCGAGCAGTCCTCATGGGTGATAATCGGGAATATCCCGTGTTCATCTTTGAGCTCATAATGGTTGGTCTTACAGTGGCCGCACTGGTCCATTTTTTTCAGTGGGCAATATTTTGTAAACATTAGAGGTGCTCTTCCATACACAATCATTTCAAGGGCTGGATATCCGCTGTTTGCCTTATTATAGGCTTCAATCAGGGCATCAATTTGTTTCTTGTTGAGTTCATAGGATAAGGTGACCCGCTTTGCCCCCAGCTTGTAAAGTTCGTAGCAGCTGGTTGAGTTGACAACATTCATCGAATAGTCCGTCACAAAAGGATTGGTGTTTTTGTAATGATAAAGACCACCATACCCTCCAATGAGAAGGGTTCCTTCTCTTTCCACGTAGTCAACTTGATTCCTTCTAACTACATTTTCAAAATATATTTCCTCTATACCACTAGCAAGGCAAGCATCGTATTGTTCTTGCGTCATTACAGAAGCTGTGAGATAGGGTCCTTTTTGAGGAAAGTTTATTTTTTCATTGGCTTTTAAAACTTTGGTTCTTTTCTTCTGACTCTTGAGTTTTAAATCATAAAGGCCCTGAACAATTTCTCTTCTTGCGGCATTTAAGAGCTTCGCTGGAATAAAGGCACCATACGCTTCATACTCAACATGGTTCAGTTCAAATACCGTATCGTTCAATCTGGAAACCTGTTTGATAACTTGATCTTTTGTTGTGGGGTTATTGATGGCTGCGTCCAGCACTTCATCGCTTTCATAGACATAATTAAAACCGAATCCAGAAGCTTCCACAGTCATCTTTGAACCAGGGTATGCATAGACTTTTAAATCCAGATTAAACCGCTTAAACTCTTTTTCAAGAGAGGCTTCCAAAAGTTTGTAATGGGCTTGGTCTTTAGTGATATAGACCAAATCCCCCTTTGACAGCTTCTCTTTGATTTTGATATAGCAAACGTCCTCTGCCCGATTGACCAGGTTGCCTTCTTTGTCATATAGTTTCACAACTGTTAAAACCACATCTTCGTTGTTATGACTGATTCTAATAATGTCATTTTGATTCAAGGGACGTGATAAGGAAATCTCGTACAGGTCTTTATTGATTTTACTGATGCGTCCGATTTCATACCCAAAATTGTTGGGTCTCAAGACATTGGTAATCTCCTTTGGGTCTTCATGAAATATATACCCCTTTGTATAAGTTCTGTTAAATGTCTTGTTCAAGTTGTCTTTATCCGTTTCAGTAACTTGCCCATCCAAAGCCTTGCGGTATGTGGATACCACATTGGCAACATAGGCAGGCTCTTTCATTCGACCTTCAATTTTAAGAGAATCAATTTCCTTCAAATCGTCTATATAATCAATTGTATTCAAGTCTTTTGTGGACAAAACATAGTTTTTACCAAGGGTAGTTCCTGTCAACTGATTGATAATTTCATACTCTTTACGGCATGACCCCACACATCTTCCTCGATTTCCACTTCTGTAACCAATTAAGCCGGACATGAGGCAATTTCCCGAATAAGAAACACATAAGGCACCGTGGACAAAAATCTCCAAGGGGATTTTGGCAATCCTTTTAATTTCTTTGATCTTTTCAACTTCAACTTCACGGGAAAGAACCACTCTTTTTGCCCCGAGTTCTTTAAACAGCAAGGTCCCATCCAAATCATCTATGCCCATTTGCGTTGAACAATGCCCTTCCAAATCCAGAAAATTATTGACGATAAAATCGAGGGCTGCAAGGTCCTGGACGATAATCCCATCCACACCGATATCATTGAGTGCCAGCATCTGGTCCTGCATTTCCGGTATTTCATTTTCAAAAACGATTGTGTTCATTGTAACGTATATTTTGACATCTCTAAGATGTGCGTACTCAACAGCCTCTTTCAAAGTTTCCAAATCAAAATTGGATGAGTAAGCCCGCGCACCGAATTTTTGCATCCCAAGGTATATTGCATCACAGCCATTGGAAATTGCAGCCTTTAGAGCCTCCATACTTCCAGCTGGAGCTAGTAATTCAGTCATTTTTTCCTCCAAACCTTTTTTGTCTATGAAGCATTATAACAAGTCAAGCCCTATAACACAAGAAAAGTTGCTAATTATAGTCAATTTGACAAAGCTTCACCTTTTCCGCCGTGAAGTGAGAAAAACGGTGTGTTATGCGACGTTCATTTATTGCTTTTTATCGCAAACACGTATATAATATACGTATAGAACGTTGTTCTTGTTCTAAATTTCCTATTCTTTAGGATGATTCATGAATCATCGTTCTTATAACTCAAGGGAGCTACTTAAACTACTTAATAGTGATGGCTGGGTTGTGGTCAGAATCAAAGGATCTCATCATCAACTGAAGCACCCTACTAAAAAAGGGACTGTCACTATTCCGCATCCTAAAAAAGACTTACCTCGAAAAACCTTTGAGAGTATTCTTAAACAGGCTGGAATTGAAGGGTAAGTGCTCCCTTCGACTTCAACATTTATGAAAGAAGGTGTAACAATGTTAGCTGATCGTTATGTTTTCCCTGCAATTTTCCATTTTGCAGACGATGGGATTTCTGTTGAGTTTCCAGATTTACCTGGATGCTTCTCTTATGGAGAGGACGAAATTGAAGCTTTATCTAATGCAAAAGAAGCTTTAGAACTGCATATCTTTGGTTTGGAAGATGATAAAGAAATTATCCCAACACCCTCTCATATAAAAAATATAGTTACAAAGAAAAATGAGTCTATCGTACTTATAGATATATGGATGAAACCTGTTAGAGATTTCATGAAAAATAAGGCAATTAAAAAGACTTTAACAATACCAAAATGGCTTAATGATGTTGCTATTGAAAATGATGTAAATTTCTCTCAATTATTACAAGTTGCAATTAAAAATTATTTAGGAATATCAACTAATGAGTAACCATTCGATTTTGAATGGTTTTTTTTTTGAATTTCATCTAACGTTCTTATAGTCCTCGCAGCCTTAGTTGCGAGGACTATGTGTTATATGAAGTTCTATCAACTTTAATTATTTCTGGTATTGAATCGTTTAAGTTCAACTTAAATATATCAACACTTTGAGGTATAAGTTTGACTATTGAGTGTAAGTACACACTTGGAAAATCAATACCTAAAAATATACCTTCTATTGAATTATTAATATCAATGTAATAATCTTCGTTATCTTCAGAAATTAATAAAAACCTGTATTCTTGTTCATCACGCCAATCAGTGGATTTTGTAAAATATAGTCTTTCACGGTGTTTAATAATATGGTGTTCGATAAAAAATTTATTAAAGTTATTTTGAAAATCACTTTTGTTATCTTTTGTTACTTCTAATGCTGTACTGCTAAAAATACCTTTTGTTGAATCTGTGTATTTAATATCTCCTCTATATACTCTATTTTGCGTGAGTTTAGAAGTTAAATTATCTACAAATTTTTGCTTATGAATCGCAATACAAATTCCTCTGTGATTATCTCCATATTGAGTCCACATTCTTGGTTTATAAAATCCAGTTCTGTATATATTGCCAGGTTCTTCTTTGCCAGTAATATACTCATAAACATTTTCTTTATTCTTTGAAAAACAAATTAACTTAGACTTATTTAGCCTAATATCATTTAACAAATCTACGTAATCCAGTTTTTTAGCATCATCAAAATTCATTCCAGAGTCCTTAGCCCAGTTAATTGAAATATTTCTTTTCTTTCTTTCACTAGGATCATTTACATTCACGAATGACGAAAATCTAAGAAGTCCTGTTGGCAATATTTTTTCAATTCCTGTTTCAAGTTTTGTGTAGTGATATAGCATATCTGAGTCACAATACTTTTTCATTAATTCATCATTTTCTTGACCATCTGTATTAAAAAAAAAGAAGAAATCGTCCACCCCCATTTAAACATTTTTGAATTCCTTGCTACAATTGGAATATGCAACATTATAAATATTAGTTCTTGTCTTGCAACATGTAGATTATTTCTTTAGAATTTCATATAACGTTCTTACCGTTTTAGCCGCCTCTGTGGCTAAAATGGTGTGTTATATGAAGTATATAATAAATTTAACATCTTATATCAATCCTAGTGATACGTACATCTAGTTTCAGATTCAATTTTTCTTGCTTTCTTGTCAACTCCTCAAGTAGGTTGTTTGCGTAATTTTTAACGCCAGAAGGAGTTCTAGGATCATTTACTACTTGACTTGCTCGAGCTAGTTTTTCGGTATTTACTAATGCGTCACCAATTAAAGTAGAAATGTGCAGTTCTTCTTCCATTTCTCTTCTATTTCCTGCGTTCGCTACATCTAACAAACCATTAACAGTCCCTTGAATATCTAGAATTGGAGGTGAGTTATACGATAAATTGGTAATTTTTACAGCACTGTCATCTGTAAAGTCCACTAATTTAACCGGACTACTTCCACCAGTATAAAATACTACTGGCCTAATATAGTCTTTTATAATTCGCCAAAACTCTTCTGGATTGTTATTTTTTGTTGCTAACATTAAGAACTTATCTGAATCATAAGAAAATGATAGACCATTATTATCACCTGGGAATAATTCTTCTGATCTTGTAGCTACAAAAAAATCATTATCTGATGCTCCCTGTTGCATTAACTCACAAATTTTTCTTATAATCATTATTTTGTTATAATTAGTACAAAACTCATCACAATATCTAATGATTGACCACATTGGCAAATTGTCATTTTCAGTCCCAATTAAACTAATTTTTCCTAATAATTCTCCTTCTTGATTCATGTTTTCTCTCCTTGTATTTTTGATATTTCATATAACGTTCTTGCCGTTTCCGTCGCCTTAGTGGCGGAAATGGCGTGTTATATGACGTGAGTTATGAAACTCTATACTTTCCATAAGTAAACAGTATATTTTCCCATATTTTCAAATCCTTTTGAAATGGCCAAATTGTAATCTTTAATATCTTCGCAAAAGAACATCATTGATTTTGTATCTGCATGTTGACTATTTTCTATTCCATAGATCAACAACAATTCTCTTAATTTTGTTGAAGTTAATTTGGGCTCAATTATTAAGAAATCTTGATCTTGCTCTAATTGATCACTCAGACCATAGATATCTCCAACTCCATCAATTTCACGTATGAAGATACTTCCTAGTATTTTGAAATTGTCTTCGGACATATACCAAACGGCTACTATAATCCGAAAATCATGTAAATGTTTTTTTAATCGTTCAGAAGTCCAATAATAATTTGGATATGCATGATCATGATACTTAAAATAGGACCTATACACTTCATTATGTTGTTCAAGAAATTCCTTACGTTTAAGTTCCTCTTTAAAATCATAGATTCTTATCGATCCATTAAGTATTTGATGATCTATAGGAATAATAAACTTCTGAACATCTTCAAATTTGAAGTTTGTTATATACGTTTCTTCTAAGATTTCAGATTTTTCTTTTCCAAAATAAATCACAGCATCAGAATAATCGCTATTTATTCCGCAATATATTTTCTTACTATTAAAACCTAAGTTCTTACTAATAAAATTCTTAAACAACTCCATTGCGGTATAATAAGAAATACCAGTATCATTAATATAGATTCCTTTATCCCATGAACCAATATTGTCATCATCTCTAAATACTAGTGGAAACAATGCTACAATTTCACAATTCATAAATATTCCAATAAGATACAGACCCTTTTTATCAAAAAATCTTGTGAAAATTTCATTAAGTTCATCGTAGTTGTTATAATACGGAAAATAGAAATACTTTTGTTGTGATGCAATTGGCCATGCAAAATTCAACGCCAAATCTAACTCATTTTTTACTAATAGTCGTGTTGTATAATTCTCCATGTTTTCTCCTCATGTCATATAACGTTCCTCATGTCCCCGTCGCGAAGTGACGGGGATATGGTGTTAGACGATGACCCATACATATTCTTTTCAATAATATAACTTTTAGTCTACAACGGTTATAATTGTCTTTATCTTTTTCCAACCTTCAGAAAATACATAGTCAGTTCTAATCTCTGCAACTGAATTCAACTTGTGCTCAACAATTAATAATCGTTTTGCAGTAATAATTACTTCATGATTATAAGTATTGGAAAAACTCAATATTGCTGGTAACACTTCATACTCAGATGCGATTGATACCTCTAACTCTTCTAAAGTGCTCAATACTCTATTGTTGAACTTTATGTATTCATCAATATTATTTCCTGTAATATTTACTCCGTCTTTGTCAAATTCAAAATCATAATTCTCTTCATTAATAATTTCACTTAGGTCCATACTAACCAATTTATTGTCTTTACAGCTTAAGTAATAGTATATTGTACTACCAATAGAACCGCCTTCATCCACTGATATTAAAATATCGGTATTACCATCATTAGTAATATCAACTTGAGAAACGGAATTCACTTTTCCAAAAAGCTCAAGTATATTTTCACTTACAGATACATCGTTTTGACCTTTTGTAAATTCTACATAAAAATTGTAATTATCTTTTTCAATAATTTTAACTGTTTCTAAAGCTTCGTCATTATCCATATTAAGTGTAGATGAACTTAAAACTGATCTATCTTCAAGTAAATTTATTTCTTCAGAAGTATTTTGATTTTCTTTATTATTTTCATCTGAGGAAATGATACGATTACATGCTGTTAATAAAATAATGAAAATCAATAGAGCAATAATCTTTTTTTTTCTCATTTTTTTCCTCGTTTTTAAGTTTTTTTCATTCTTTTCACTTGGGTTTTCGTCTAACGTTTCTGCCGTTTCCGTCGCCTTAGTGACGGAAATGGTGTGTTAGACGATGGACTTAACTTTTTCATTTTCGAACTTCATAGGAACTTCTACTGTTTTTCCTAAATACTTAAATTCAGTAAACTCAATTTTCATTTCAAAACTATTTTCGTCTTTAATTTTTTGATAAATTCTTTCAATCATCAAGTTCTTATCTTCAGCTTTTAAATTATCATGAATTGTTTCAATTGATATCAACTTAACATTATGTTTGAATGCCCATGGTAGTAATTCAATAACTGCAATTCCCTCTTGATTTTCTTGTTGTGCGGACAATATAACAATAACTTTTTTATTATTCAGCTCGTTATTTCTCAAACAAAAAAATGAATCCAATAATGATTTACTTTTCCCTGAAATTGAACCATAGTAAATTGGAATAGCAAAAATAATTACATCTGATTTTATTATGTTTTCAATCATTTCCCTATTTTTTTCTTTTATACAAACACCTTTTGACATACATTGATAACAACCATCACAATATATATCATTTTCATAGTCAGTTTTTAAGTTGATTATTTCCAATTCTTCTTTAAAAACGATTTTTAAATCTTCTAATAAGTCTTTTGACTTTGAATTAGAATTAAATGAAGTTGATATTCCAATAATTTTACTCATGATATTCACCTTTGTTTAGTCTTTCGTCTAACGTTCTTACCGTTTTAGCCGCCTCAGTGGCTGAAATGGTGTGTTAGGCGATGCCAAATTAATTATTTTTCATCTTCAATATATGTAGCAATGGATTCAATTTCTATTAAATTCCCTTCTTGTTCATCTTTACTAATCTTTAAAACTATTTTTTCTACATTTTCAAGAGTTAAAATAATTTCCTCTTTAGTATTGGTGTAAATTAATATCTCTTTATCTTTAAAACTTAACGAAATTCTGGATTCATCAAAATTACTCCTTTTTTCAATCGCTTTTCTTAACGAATTTTTAGTCCAATTATATAAATCTGTTCCAATTTCTGACAATACACCTCCAGCAATACCACCTATAAGGGCTCCAAATACAATGCTGATGCTGATGAAATCTGATCCAACAACTGACGGATGCCATTGAAACCCAACTTTTGTTTGATACTCAGATCGAAATGGTTCTTCCATAATACTATTTAAATCTTCAAATGAATATCTCCCGTATAACAGTGTAACGTCCATGTTAATCAAATTGTACTTTTCATAAGTACTCATATCCTTTACCTCCAAAATTTGGTTTTGCCTAACGTTCTTACCGTTTTAGCCGCATCTGTGGCTAAAATGGTGTGTTATGTGGAGTAACTCAATTTCAACTTGTCATTTGTTTTTTTAGATACTCTCGACATAGATTTGTTGTTGTCTCTAGAATTTTCAAACTTTCACCGACATCATCATTTATTTCTAATGAATGAACAGCATTGGCAAATTGATGAACTTCAACATTAGAGATACTCAATAAGGTCTCAATACTTTTTTGATCAACAAGTTTATCTTTATCTCCTGTGAATACCATACAATTTTTCAATCGGATCCTTTCTACCTCTTCTGATAGAGGAGTATAAAATATATGAGCCAATTTTGAATTAAGATACTTATTGTCAACATCTAAAGCAATAGAATTTCCAATGCTTTTGCTTATGAAAAATAGCCTATCATACTCACTATAATTCACCTTATTGATTGCATCAAAACACTCTTCTACTAAAGCATCGTAGATATCTCTATCATAGAAATCTAATTTTCTATCTTTAACTCCATACTGCAAACTTAATACATCACAACCAATTAATAACGCTGTCTTTCTCGCATAATGTAACGTCGGAATGTCTGTTGAATTATCTCCACCTGGAAAAATAACAACTAAACTACTCGAAGGATTGCTATGTTTCAAGAACTGTATTTGGTTCTCTTCAGTGTGTTTCGAGTCAATTGCAATAAGAGATCTTTCAATCATAAATTATCCTCCAGTTTACATTTCCTTTGTTATTTCACATAACGTTCTTACCGTTTTAGCCGCTTCAGTGGCTAAAATGGTGTGTTATGTGATGGTCGATCTTTTTAATATTTTAATTGAATTTATCTTCTCCAATCATACACTTGATATCTAACATCAATTATATGTCCATTTATATCAACTGTATTATTGTCAATCCACTTCACTAATGCAGTTTCTTCCTTATAATTCCAGTAAATATTTTTTGACATTTTATTTAACTGATTGTATGCTAGCTCACCTCTAATTGCATATGAGACCGTTGCACCACCATTTACTAAGTAAATGCTTAAACTGTATTCACCCGAAGGTGATTCGATTTGATCAATTAGTTCTCCTTCTGGTATTCGATTTATATCAAAGAATAGCCAAT
>NZ_JAFBDT010000040.1 GCF_016908355.1 Fusibacter tunisiensis
GTTGGCTCAAAAGCTTCGGAACTATGGCTCAATCTAAAACGGAATGGTGGCTCATTGTTATCGGACACACGGCTCAGAAGACACCGGAATACTCAATTAATTCTTTGGGCGCTGGATTTCTTTTTCTTTTTGCCATTTCGGACCTCCATTTTGTCTAAGTGAATTATAACTGATTTTTCACTTTACACAAAATATCTTACACCATCTACCATTTTTAAAGTTTTTTTTCCCTTCTGAAATAATTGTTGAAAATACAGAAAAGAAAGTAGTAATTACCGCACCTAAAAGAATATTCTATGATTACGAAAAAGGATAGAATTGATAAAACAATAAATAACTGAGCATCACCTAACATACCATTTCCGCCACTAAGGCGACGGAAACGGCAAGAACGTTATACGAAAGCTAACAATTAATTATTTCATAAACAAGGAGGCTACATGGCTAATAATTTAGATATTGAAGAAGCTCTATTAATGTCAAAAAAACTATGGGAAAAGCATAAAGACATATGGTGGTCGATGCAGCCAGAACATGGTAAAACATATATTTTGTATATGATTGAAGAGATTGGCGAAGTAATATCAATAATAAAGAAAAAAGGTGAATCAGAAATCATGGAAAACACAGAAATTCGTACAAGGTTTATTGAAGAAATGTGTGATATTATGATGTACTATTCAGATGTTCTTAATAGGTTTGATGTTAGTTCCGAAGAGTATTCTGAGGTATATCGGAAAAAGTTCGATAAAAATATGCAAAGAGATTTTAAGAAAGATCATGAAGAAAGTTAAAATATTTAGCCTTCGTATAACACACAGTCCTCGTAACTTACGCTACGAGGACTGCAAGAACGTTATATGAAAGTCGAATTGAAACACATTTCAAGAATAAACAAAACAGGAGAAATACAATTAAAGACATTTAATCAGGAGTTTAAGATGAAGCAAAAGATAATCTCAATAGTTAAAAAAGCAATAATAATGTTGTTAATTACTTCTACTGTTATTGGTGGCTTAATCTATTGGCTATTCTTTGATATAAATCGAATACCAGAAGGAGAACTAATTGATCAAATCGAATCACCTTCGGGTGAATACAGTTTAAGCATTTACTTAATAAATGGTGGTGCAACGGTCTCATATGCAATTAGAGGTGAGCTAGAATACAATCAGTTAAATAAAAAGTCAAAAAATATTTACTGGAATTATAAGGAAGAAACTGCATTAGTGAAGTGGATTGACAATAATACAGTCGATATAAATGGACATATAATTGATGTTAGATATCAAGTGTATGATTGGAGAAGATAAAAGCAATTAAAATATTAAAAAGGTCGACCATCATATAACACACCATTTTAGCCACAGAGGCGGCTAAAACGGTAAGAACGTTGAGAGCGGACATGTCGGAAAGGCACCGTCAGTCCGTTCTCAACGGCTCAGGCTGCGCCGTAGTTGGGCACATCGCCCAACAACGTCTTTACGAAATCCGTTGCCTTTGCCACAAGTGTCAAATTCAACGGACTACGTAAAGCCTGAGCCGTTAGCTGAAAGTTTTGATTAATTGAGATAATTATAACAACATGAAAAATATAATCTTTTATGAAAAGTTATATCAACTAACATTATTTGTTGAAGGGAGAAAAGATGTTAAAGATAAATGTTCCTTTTTCAGAAAAGGATATTGTTAAAAAACTAGGTGGAATGTGGGACCCAGAGTTCAAAACATGGTATATTCCAAGAAAGAATTATGCGAAACTAGATGAATTTAAAAAATGGTTACCTTTTAAACCATCTGATGAAGTTGTAATTCTTTATGCACCTATTTTTCTGATGAAGACAACACGAGTATGTTGGAGATGTGAAAAAGAAATCGAGATTTATGGATTGGGAAATAAAATGATAAATAATTCTATATATTATCATAATTGTGATGTTGAGCAAGTAGATTTTGATAATTATTCAAATGAAGATTATTATAGTAAAACATTTGGTTTCCCAATTAGATTTGTGACATATATCACTGAATTACCGAGCGAAGAGTTATCTAAAATTATAGAAAAGTCCAATACTTATAAACTTAAATATAGCAATACTGTAAAATCGAAATATTATGCAAATACATGTCCCCACTGTAACAATATTCAGGGTGACTATCAGTTGTATCAAGAATTAGATGATGGATTTTGGATTAATTATATTGAGAAGCCTGTCGAAAAACATGTACTGAATGATAAATATGACATGATTCTCAAAGGAGAGATAATGGAATGGTTGACGATTTAGCATAGAAAAAATCAAAACCATCAGCTAACACGTTGATTTCCTAAATTTCTTCCGATGTCACAGTCCTTGCGAGGCAAGGTCTGCGCCACTTTTTCCGCTAAGGCGTTAAAAGGAAGGAACGTCGAAAATCACGGGAACGTTATGCGCAATGATTATCTAGGTTTTCAAGGAGGAGAGTATGGTTCGAGATTTTATTTATTTTGATAAGGATAAGATTGTATCTTATGGTTCACAGTTATTAGGTGGAATGACGGAAACAGTTATAGAGTCTAGTGATATCACTGAAGAGAAAAGCAATGAGATAACAACTAAGGCGGGCATATCAGGTGAAGCTGGACTTGGAAGTTCTTCTGCAAATCTTCTAGCTGAGATACTTTCTAAGTTGGGAAGCCTGAAAGTAAATGTTGATGGAGAGCTCGAGTTTGTACACAATGGTACTGGTTCAAGTAGCCGTTCTCAATCTAATGAGAAAGTTTTATATCATCATCAGCTTACTCTGTTAAGAGAGGCATTAATAGAGCAGAAACTACTGATCGATTTAGATAAGTATCCACCCTACGACTGGAATAAAAATAAGGTAAGATATAAAGTTAGAGAAGGAGACTTTATTGAGTTTACATGTAATGCAAGGTTGTTTGATGTAGTACATTTGAAGAGCATTGTTGATTCATTCGAGAAGATAATTGATTTACTCCAACAGAGTGAGATATCAGATAGATTAAATAAGCTCGATACTACAGAACAGATTCAAGCATATGCCAAAGATATGCAAGAGAATGACTTTAAGCATGGTTATAGTGTATTGACCAGTATATTGGGTGATAAGATGAATCCTGTAATGTATAATGCATTACTTGAATTTGTGAGAGGAATATCAGACGGGGATTTGTCCAGGGTAGTAACGAAGTATTATTTAACACATTCCAAACAAATGGATAATTGCTTTAGTTTTGTAGCTCCTGTGAATGAAGATAATTTTACGGAACCAAAGAATGACTTGATTTTTAAGTATGGTTATGAACCGAAGCAAGATTGGAAAGTATTAGCTCAAGTATGCTTGATAACTAAAGAGCCAAAGGAAGAAAAGAGTGGCTTAAGTAGACTTAGTAACATCGATATGAAGAGTATAGATGGAATTATTGATTCAATCACAGAACAGTTTTCGCTGATGTCAGCTGAACTTGGTTTACACTCCAATATCAAGTACCCTGATATATCTATTAATCTAATCGCGCTTTACCGATAATCACTGCGCATAACAGCGAGTTGACGACATGGCCTTTTTAATAGGAAGGATGGCACACGTCGTCAACTCACGGAACGTTTTGGGAAATCTTCAATAAACACAAAAATGGAGGGAACATGAAATTAAAAATTATTGCCATGGGTGATTGGCATATAAGCTCAAGTGAGATGTCAAATGTAAACCTGGAAAGTTTAAAAACTAGTTTGCTTGGTAATTGTTTAGATACTGACATAATTATTTTTACTTATTCTGGTGATTTAGCTTGTTATGGAAAAGCTGAAGAGTATAGATACGCAAAACATTTTTTTGATGAAATTAAAGATTTGTTTGAAGCAAAAGGTGTACTGGTTTACTTTATTTTTAGCCCTGGAAACCATGATATTTCATTTGAATCAGATGAATTTAGTGAAGATGAATTTTCAGAATTTTTAGAATCACAATGCCTTAATTTTTTGAGAAACCCAAGTAATAAAATATTCAGAAGGAATATATTAGCAGCTCAAAGGAGTTTTAATGAATTTGCTGATTTATACAAAGATAATAGTATAAAAGTTATTGGTGATTCATTTCTTGATGTTTATAAGTATCAATTAAATAATCATATTAGTCTATCTATTTTTTCATTGAACAGCTCATTTATGTCAAAGAAAAAAGATCAATATGGCACACATTCATTTCCGTTTAACTATTATGATGAGTTTGTTACTGATAATGCATCCAGAATAAATATTTTGTTAATGCATCATCCATTTTCATGGTTTGAATATCAAGATAGAAAATTTGAAGCGCCAACTATAGCTCAAAAAATGGATATTATAATTTTTGGGCATGAACATATGAATGAGAATTCTATAGATCCAGATTTACTTACTCGTTATTTATTCATAAAGAATCTGGATAACTCTATTGGTGATTCAGGTTATACAGTTCTTGATTTTGAAGGAGATAAGTTCAATAGATATGATATGCAATATGAAATTAATTCAAATTCATATGTAGTGCATAAAACTACTGAACCAATAACAATTACAAACAAGAATGAAAGTCACTCATTTAGTTTAAAAGATAAGTATCTTGATTTCTTAAATGATATTGGTACTCCAATTAGTCATTCAAAAGGCGATTTAAAATTGAATGACATATTTGTAACGCCAAGATTATCAAAAAAAGTCAGTGATGAAGTTGAAGAAATGATTGACTATACAAAAATAATTCAAGATTTATCAATTAAGACGTATAAAAAATGTATTGTTGGAAGTGATAAATGTGGTAAGACAACACTGGTTAAAAAAATAATAAGTCATTTGCATTATAAAAATATGTTGCCAATATATTTAGATGGTGAAAGTTTTACTTTGTTGAATAAATCGGCAGAAGCTAATCTGAGAGCACTTATTTCTTCACAATATAATACTGATATTGATTTGATGAATAATAAAGATAATATTGTAGTAATAATTGACTCCTTAGATTCTCTTAATGCTAGAAACAAAAGCAAGTTTAAAGACTTTTTTGAAAATATTATGACACAATATGAAAAGGTAATAATAACTTCAAGAAAGAATATGCTAACAACGATTCTTGATGATATAGTGACTTACGACTTTGAAGTGATACAAATAAACAATTTTGTTACTCGTCAAGTAAGAGATTTAATAAGGCAATGGATAGTGTATAAAGTTGACAATATTGTTGAGAATGAATTGTTAATCGCTGAGGATGAATACTATAAACAAGTTTCTGAATTGTTAAAAGCATCAAATTTGGGATCAAAACCATTGTTTATTTTAATGATTTTAAATTCTATTGATAAAGGCTATAGCAATATTGAACGTGATAAAGACAACTTTTTTAGCACATTTCATTCAAACATTATTAATGATTCACTTAGTATTTATATAACTGAAAGTAGCAATAAAAATGCAATATTCAATTTTTTAGAGTATTTATCATATTCATTTTTTATTAACGATCAAAGTCAAATGAGTTATGTAGAATTTGCTCAGTTTCATGAAAGTTATTTGATAGAATTTGACATTACAAAGCATAAATGCAAAGAATTGTATAGTATTAATTCACTTATAGAAATTTTATGTAAGTGTAATATTTTACTTGAAAATGACAACTTTATTAGTTTTAAACACAAGTATACTTATTATTACTTTATATCAGAAAGAATTATTAAAATGGGAAGCGAAAGAGATTGTGTAATTGAAAAACTTAGTGAGAAGTTATATATAGACGATTATGCAAATATTTTTATTTATCTTGTACACAGAATGGGTGAAGGCTTATTAGAGCATATTTTTAGAATCAATAGCCAAATTAATATAACTAAAGAGTCATTATGTTTAGTAAATGAAGCCTATATTTTTTCTGATATGAAAATTAAGATTAAAGATATTGATAAAATTATTAACGAGCCTACAGTGATTGGAAAAACAGCAAAAGAGAGAAGGGATTTAAAAGAAGACAATATACATGAGAATTTTGACGAACATGAATCAGTTGATAATAAAGAAAAAACTATATATGAAGCAGCCGTTGAGCTTAATGAAGCTATCTCTGCAATTCGAATTAATGAAATAATAAATATTGTATTAAGAAATTACTGGGGGCAACTGAATGCTGATAATCAAAATGTACTAATAAAAATCATCATTCAAAATGGGCTGGGAGTGGCTAAACATTTTATTGATTATATTGTAAAAGTAAAAGAGAAATTTATAACTAGAGTAATAAATGAATTGCAAGAGGCACTATCTGAGGAAGTTTCCGTATTTGAGCAAGATAAAATAAAAGAGGAATTTGTTGACAGAATAAACGATCAGTTAGATGCGTTGTCTTATCAGTTGCTTATAGTTTCCTTTAGAGACACTCGTGACAAATTGCTTATTGTTCAGTTGTATGAAAATATTTTCAAAATTTTATTAGAAGAGTATGGAGTTTCTGGACAAATCTTAAGTGTTCTATTAGAGCTTAAAGTAAGGGCAAATGGAGAGTTGCTTAATAAAAAAAGATTGTTAAAAAAAATGACTGACAATAGAGAGCACTTTGAAAAATATCCATATATATTAACTCTAGTCAAAAATTTTGTTGCTGACTTATACTACAATTATAATATTAACGAGCCTGAGAGAATGCAAATTAATGAACATTTAAAGATAAGCAGTAAGTCTTCAGTAATTGAAACACATAAAGGTAGAATAGATAGGAAGTGATAATACTTTTAGCAAGTAAAAGCCTTCCCATAACACAAAGTCCTCGCAACTGAGGCTGCGAGGACTCTAAGAACGTTGAGAGCGGACATGCCGGAAAGGCACCGTCAGTCCGTTCTCAACGGCTCAGGCTTTACGTAGTCCGTTGCCTTTGCCACAAGTGTCAACTTCAACGGACTACGTAAAGCCTGAGCCGTTAGACAAAACTTTTTAAATCAAATACATACGGAGGACCATCAATGAATAATGATACATTGTCTATAATTGAAAATTATGGTGAATATACTTTAGATAAATTTTTAAATGAGGGTGCTTTAAGAGATTTACCAATAGTTGGTCCAGCATTTAGTGTCATTAAAATAGGTAAAAGTATTCAAGATAGAATATTCATGGAAAAGCTAAGAGGATTTATTGATAATGTTAATGAAAATAAAAAGTGGAGAGAAAAGTTCTTAGATGTTGATGAATGTTATAAAATATCTAAAAAATTGGTTTATATTATTGACTCCACTGATGACGACGAGAAAATCAAATTGATAGCAATATTATTCAATTATTATGTTGCTGGTGAAGTGGATAAGGATGAATTTTTATATTTAAGCAGCATAGTTTCTAAATCATATTATAAGTATTTAAAATCACTGAAGAGTATCAACGATATTAGATTTTCCAATGATGGAGAAAAGTATGATTCTAGTGTAATAAGTCATCTATATTCAATTGGATTATTTGATTATTCGGGATCAACAATGGCTCAAATGAAAGAAGGTAAAGTGGTGAAGTTGGGTTCTGTTATTTATAATTTGAATGGATATGGAAGTATATTAAAGCAAATTATTGAACAACATGATTAAGGCAATGCACAAAAACAGAATTTCAAAGCATCGTCTAACACACCATTTTAGCCACAGAGGCGGCTAAAACGGTAAGAACGTTATATGCCATAAAAGTTTAGGCTGCTTGTGGTTTTTATATATAAATAAATTGATTTTTTACAGAGTGTTGAGTCATTTGTTTAGGTCTTAGGTTTTTCGAGGTTTAGATTTAAGGTGTCCAGTTCATCGAAGTTTGGCTATGAGTCTACACGCCCTCTGAAAACAGGGGTTTTTAGAAGTCATGATTGGATGAAAACTTCGAGACAAGTAGAATCGTGATGATCAATCGTATCTTATAAGGTTGAATCGTCTCATGATCGCTTCTGAGGAAGCTCGGTTAGAGTCGCTACGGCTAGACGAAATGCAATAACTACTATGATGTAATCTTTATTTTCGCCAGGCGTGGAAATTATCTCTAGGTTTCAGTTAGGTTGAGAAGACACAGAGATTACGGCACATAACGTTCTTACCGTTTTAGCCACTGAAGCGGCTAAAACGGTAAGAACGTTATGTGAAATTCAATTTAGAGGAGAATACACAAATATGGCTAATTATGATTTGTCAATCTTAAGCGACACTGAATTTGAAGAACTAGCAAAAGATATATTAACAACTCATTTGAACATGGATTTTAAAACGTTCCGTGGAGGAAGAGACAAAGGAATTGATTTACTCTATTCTCAAGAGGGAGAAGAAACTATAGTACAGGTTAAACATTATGTTAAATCTACTTTTAGTAATCTTAAAACAGCAATAAGAGATGAATATAAGAAAATGTGCAAAAGAAATCCGAAAAGATATATTTTATTTGTTTCAATGGATTTAAGTGTTAATCAATGTGACGAATTAATTGGGTTAATGAATGGATTCATAAAATCTGCATCAGATATCTTTGACTTAAAGAGAATTACATCTTTGTTATCATCTCCAAAATTTACATGGATAGAAGAAAAGTATTATAAGCTTTGGTTAGCCAATACAACTGTAATAAGTAATATTTTACATAATGCACAACAGAATAACATTATGTATATCGTTGAACAAATTAGAAATAATATTCCCTTATATGTTATTACTGAGGACTATTTTATTGCAAAAAGAAAGCTTGATAAAAGTGGATTGTTATTAATACATGGAGAACCTGGAGTTGGTAAAACTGTATTAGCAAATTTATTAATTTTCAATTACTTAGAGTCTAATTTCAAACCAAAGTTTGTTATTGGCCATGATATATCTGAGTTAGAAAAAATTCTGTCCAGAGATAGTGAGGAAAAAGAAATCATTTTTATTGATGATTTTCTTGGATCAAACTTTGTAGAACTAATGAATGGAAACACTGAAA
The DNA here is from genome assembly GCF_016908355.1 of Fusibacter tunisiensis. Classification (GTDB taxonomy): domain Bacteria; phylum Bacillota; class Clostridia; order Peptostreptococcales; family Acidaminobacteraceae; genus Fusibacter_D; species Fusibacter_D tunisiensis. Next base: position 8,970 of record NZ_JAFBDT010000040.1, read on the forward strand.
GTAGACTAGTTAGTTTTATCCTAAAATATATACAAAAACCCAATAAAAGAGTAGTTCTAACTTCAAGAACTACTATATTTAATCGGGCAAGTCTTGAGTTTGAAAAACTTAATCAGATACAAGATAAAATTGTTCATCATTCGATAGAATTAAATTCTTACTCAGCTCTAGAAAAAGCAGAAATATTATATAATCACTTTTATTTCTTATTGAATGATCGAAATTATTTTAATGAAATACTAATAGATTCAAGATACATGAAAATTATTCGACATAAGAATTATAATCCAAGAATCATTCAGTTCTTTGCAGATAAATCTAGGTTAAATGAAATTGCAGTTAAAGATTATTACAGTTTTATTATGACTAAGCTAGATAATCCTGAGGATATATGGAAATATGAATACGAGTCTAAAATAACAAATGAAGAGCGTATATTAGTCGATACATTACTTTCATTTAATCAAGCAACTAAATATGAGTATTTAGAACGTGGTTTTGAAAATCGATATTCATATGAAATTAAAGTAAACTCATTTATTCGTTCTCATAACATGTTTAATAAAGCTTTGAAGGTTCTAAATACAGCTTTTGTTTCTTTTGAAATGGATACAGACGGTAATAAATTAGTTAAATTTCTTAATCCGTCTATAGTTGATTTCTTAAAACATTATTTTACTGAAAACGTTTCAGATATCAAGCGAATTATTATGGGCATTAAGTTTATTGATCAATTATATATTTTCAATCCTGGTGAACTATTAAAAGAGGGGTTGATAAATTTACCCAATAATTATATTGACTTTATAGGAGAATTTTTAATCAATAATTTTGATGATATAGAAGAGATAAGACATAGTAAAATGAAATATTTAACAATGTTATCAAAGGCTACAAAAATTTTTGACAAGGAAATTGAAGAAATTCAATATGATTATTTTAATAAAGTAATTGATTCTGAGACATTTCAACATTTTTTAGATGAAGAAACTATTTATAGTATTCTTGAAAATAGCAATAGTGATTCAAAAGTAATATCGTTATTTTTAGATAATATTGATACAATATTTATACTTGTGATAAGCAATTCCAATTATGTTGAAGAACTAGCAAAATGGTTAGAGCTTTTCTGCAAACTAGATAATATTTCTTGTGCTAAATTACTTAATGAGGAGTATTTTATAGAAAAATTTAAAGAACTGATTGAAAGTGACTTTGAAAACTATTTTGATGAAGTGGCTTCTGAATTTTTTAATTATACAGATTATATAACTATCGAGCAGTATAATTGTTATAGTTTTGATGAAAAATCAATTGAAAATGATATTAGTGATTTTATCGATGAGTTTAAATACCAGAGTATTAATTTAATAAAGCAAGCAATAGAAAACATATATTCTGATGTTCAACTTGTTATTGAAGACGTAATGGAAGAACATGAATATAAGACCAGCTAATAAAAGTCAATAAGTAGTTTGAGTTTTTTTATAAATTTTCATTTCTGAAAAAATGGTACAGCAAATCTAGCCATTAGAAAACA
>NZ_JAFBDT010000041.1 GCF_016908355.1 Fusibacter tunisiensis
TCGCGTCGAGTATGCCTAAAGGCATGGGGAGTGAGGCTAAAGCCTCGGGGAGTGGCAGCAAAGCTGCCGGGCAGTGTGCCTTCGGCACGTTAAGTACTAGTTCGTAGCGGTGATTGCGATTACACGCTGCGAAGCAGCATTCAACGCACCGAAGGTGCCCTCAACGTGCCGTCAGGCACCCCCCTAACTACTAACCAACTATCCCCTAACTACTAACCAACTATCCACCAAAAAAAACGCTTCATGAAAGTTCAAGAGTCACATCATCTTGAATCTTCACAAAGCGTTTTTATCTTTTCCACGGGCCGTCAGCCGCAAGCCACGCTGCGAAGCAGCATTCAACGCACTGAAGGTGCCCTCAACGTGCCGAAGGCACCCCCCTAATTACTAACCAACTATCCCCTAACTACTACCCCCTATCCCCTACAAAAGCGGGAATCGATCGCAGAGGACTTTGACTCTTGCACGAGCTGGTTCGAGGTCGCCGTCTTTGTTTTCAATGGTCCAGTTAATAATGTCTGCAATTTCAAGCATCTCTTCTTTGCCAAATCCACGTGTTGTGGTTGCAGGGGTTCCGATTCTAAGACCACTGGTAACGAAAGGACTCGCTGTTTCGTTTGGAACCGTATTTTTGTTTGTGGTGATGCCGACTTCATCTAAAAGTTTTTCTGCTTCTTTACCTGTTATATTTTTGTTGCGAAGGTCCACAAGCATTAAATGATTGTCGGTACCGCCCGATACAATTTTAAAGCCTTTTTCTGCAAGGGCTTGAGCCAGTACAGCGGCATTTTCAACAACTTTTTTCTGATACATTTTAAAATCGTCTGACATTGCTTCCTTAAAGCACACAGCTTTTGCAGCGATAATGTGCATCAGCGGACCACCTTGAATGCCAGGGAAAATCGCTTTATCAATAGCCTTTGCATATTCTGCTTTACAAAGGATTGCACCACCTCTTGGACCTCTAAGTGTCTTATGAGTCGTGGTTGTTACAAAATCTGCATATGGAACTGGATTTGGATGAACACCAGCAGCCACTAAGCCTGCGATGTGGGCCATATCCACAAGAACATAAGCGCCTATTTCATCTGCAATTTCTCTAAACCGTTTAAAGTCGATTGTACGGGAATATGCACTTGCACCTGCCACAATCATTTTTGGCTTTTCAGCCAAGGCTTGTGTTCTAAGTGCATCGTAGTCGATAAAGCCGTTTTCATCAACGCCATATGAAACAAACTCATAAAGTTGACCTGAGAAGTTTACAGGGCTTCCATGTGTCAAGTGGCCCCCATCAGAAAGATTCATGCCGAGCACTTTATCCCCTGGCTTGAGAACTGCCATATAGACACCCATATTGGCTTGTGAGCCTGAATGAGGTTGAACATTTGCATGGTCTGCACCAAAAAGTTCTTTCATACGGTTTCGTGCAAGGTCTTCGCTTAAGTCTACAAACTCACAGCCACCATAGTAGCGCTTATTGGGATAGCCTTCAGCGTACTTATTTGTTAAGTGAGACCCCATCGCTGCCATAACGGTTGGGCTGGTAAAATTTTCAGAAGCAATCAGCTCAATATTGGAAGATTGACGCTTAAGTTCAAGTTCCATCGTTTCGTAGAGTTCCGGGTCGTTCTTTTTAATTAAATCCAAATTCATAAACATCTCCTCATTTCTACTATTTAACTCGCGCAGGGACCATATGAATGGCTTCATTCTTAAGGCCCAAAGTCGCTTCTGCAAACGCCTCACCCAAAGTTGGATGTGCGTGAATGGTATTGGCTATTGCGTCAACTTTCAGTTTCTGAGTAATCGCAAGTGCCCCCTCATGAATTAAGTCAGACGCATGAGGGCCCATAATGTGAACGCCTAGTATGGTATCTTCAAGATCAGAAATGACCTTAATAAAGCCATCTGGTTCTCCAATGCTAAGCGCTTTCCCATTTGCAGCAAATAAAAATTTGCTTTTTTTAATTTCAATGCCCTGGTCTGCAGCTTGATCTTCTGTAAGACCCACACCTGCAATCTCCGGGAACACGAAAATGCAATTTGGAACGACATCGTGATTGCCTTGGTGGGACAGTCCCATAATGGTTTCAACTGCAGCAATGCCTTGGTGGGATGCAGCGTGTGCCAGCATGATTCTACCATTGACATCCCCAATCGCGTACACGTTTGGATTTGTGGTCTTGAAATGAGTGTCTACAACAATTCCCTTGCGTGTAAATTCAATTCCTGCAGCTTCTAGGTTAAGGCCATCCATAACTGGTCCACGCCCTGTTGACATGAGAATCTGGTCTGCCTCGAATCGCACCTCACCCTTTTTCCCTTCGCCAACGAGAACAAGACCATTTTCAGTTTGCTCAATACGGCTGAGGGATACATTTTTGTTGAGTTTAATGCCATTCTTTTTAAGAAGAGGGGCAAAGCGTTTTGTGATTTCAGTATCCACTTCCCTAAGGAAACGATCCGACCGGATAACCACATCTACCTCTGTACCCATCGCCGCAAATATGCCTGCAAATTCCATGGCAATAACACCACCACCTGCAATGACAAGTTTTTTAGGGACTTTATCAAATTCCAAAAGTTCCTTGCTTGTAATGACACCTGGAAGGTCAATGCCTTCTAGTTCAGGCATACTGGGTTTAGAACCCGTTGCCACAATAATGTGGTCACAGGTTAAAGTCTGAGTTTCACCGTTATCAAGGACAATTTTAAGTGTATCTTCTGAAACAAATGATGCAGAGCCTTGAATCACATGAACGCCATTGGCTTTCAAAAGTTGCTCAATTCCAGTCACAAGACTTGTCACCACAGTGTCTTTACGGGATTGAATCTTTTCCACATCAATGGCAACTTCTCCTGTTTGAATCCCAAAATCCTCAATGTGCTTTAACGTATTTAGAAGCTCCGCATTCTTGTAAAGTGTCTTCGTAGGAATACAGCCATAGTTTAGGCATGTTCCACCAATCTTGTGGCGCTCAATCAGCGTCACTTCAGCACCCAGTTGAGCCCCTCTAATTGCGGCGACGTACCCACCCGGGCCGCCTCCTATTACGACAATCTTTTTTTGCATGCAAGCCTCCTATTTATTGTTTTTCCCATTTTAAAATGGGTGACCGCGCTGCCATAACTTCATCCACCCTTCGGATTGGCGTTGTGGTTGGCGCATTTTTCAAGAGTTCAGGCGTTTCTTCTGCTTCTCTTGCAATATCAATCATTGCATCAATAAATGCATCTAAAGTTTCAATACTTTCTGTCTCTGTTGGCTCAATCATAATCGCGTTTGGTACGATTAATGGGAAATAGACAGTTGGTGGGTGATAGCCTCTGTCAAGGAGCCTCTTGGCAACATCCAAAGTGCTGCATGTGCTCAATTCATTTTTAAGACCAGCCAAAACAAATTCATGTTTACAAATGGTATCTACTGGCAAATTGTAATGTGCTTTGAGTTTATTTTGCATGTAATTTGCATTGAGGACAGCCATTTCAGAAACACGCTTTAACCCTTCTGCACCCATGGTCAGAATATAGGTATAGGCACGGACCAAAATCCCAAAGTTTCCATTAAAGGCTTTCATGCGGCCAATGCTATCTGGTCTGTTGTGATCTAGCGTAAAGCCAGTTTCAGTTTGAGCCACAACTGGTTTTGGTAAAAAGGGTTCCAAATGTTTCTTAACACCAATTGGACCAGAACCAGGTCCGCCACCACCATGTGGTGTTGTAAAGGTTTTATGCAAATTGTAATGTACCACATCAAAACCCATGTCTCCCGGACGTGTTTGCCCTAAAATCGCATTAAGGTTGGCACCATCATAGTAAAGTAGGCCGCCTGCCTCATGGACCAATTTGGCAATTTCCACTATATTTTTCTCAAAAAGACCAAGCGTACTTGGATTCGTGAGCATTAATCCAGCAATTTCATCGTTAAGGGCTTCTTTTAAATTGTCAAGATCAATGGCACCATCACGTGTTGACTTGATTTCAACCACATCAAAACCAGCCACATGCGCACTTGAAGGGTTGGTCCCGTGTGCTGAATCTGGCACGATAATCTTAGTTCTTTTGGCATCACCACGCTTTTCATGGTAAGCCTTAATTATCATAAGACCAGCAAGTTCACCATGAGCACCCGCTGCAGTTTGGAGTGAGAAAGCATCCATACCGCCTATTTCAGCTAGTGCGCCAGACAAGTTGTGCATCAATTCCAGTGCGCCTTGTACAGTGCCTTCTTCCTGTAAAGGGTGAAGGGCAGAAAACTTAGCGAGCGAAGCCATGTCTTCATTAATTTTAGGGTTGTATTTCATGGTACAAGACCCTAGTGGATAAAAACCAGTATCCACACCAAAGTTTTTATTGCTTAAAAGGGTGTAATGGCGAACAACTTGAGGTTCACTTACTTCCGGTAGACCCAGTTCAGTTTTCCTGATCATATCCGATGGGATAACACTTTCTAAATCGATACCGTCCACTTTGCAACCAGGAAGTCGATAGCCTTTTCTGCCCTCTTTTGAAATTTCAAAAATGAGTTGATCATAATTTACCATTTGATTTCCTCCATTGCTTTAATCAGACAATCGATTTCATCTTTTGTGCGTTTTTCAGTGACACAGAAAAGAATGCGATTCTTTTGGTCTGGATATGTTTTGCTTAAATTATAGCCACCAAGGAATCCTTTTTCGATCAGCTGCTGGTTCAAAACATCTACATCTATATCCGTTTCAAGGACAAACTCCCTGAAAAACGGTTGTTTGTATACAGGTCTAAATTTCCCCGTTCCAATTAATTGGTTGTATGCATAATACGCTTTTGTAGCAGATTGTTCTGCAACTTCTTTAAGGCCTGACTTGCCCAAAAGTGACATATAGATCGTTGCTGCAAGTGCATTGAGCGCTTGATTTGAACAAATATTAGAGGTCGCTTTTTCACGGCGAATGTGTTGTTCACGGGCTTGAAGCGTGAGTGTAAAGGCACGTTTGCCATCAAGATCTACCGTTTGTCCAACAATTCGGCCAGGGAGTTTACGCATTTGTTTTTGAGTTGAAGCCATGAATCCAAGATATGGGCCACCAAAATTTAGGCTATTCCCCAAAACTTGGCCTTCGCCTACTGCAATGTCAGCCCCATATTCACCAGGTGTTTTTAAAAGCCCAAGTGAAATTGGATCTACATTCATTATAAAAAGCGCTTTATTGGCATGTGCAAGTTCAACACCTTCTGTGCAATCTTCAATATTACCAAAGAAGTTTGGCGATTGCATAATGACACCTGTGGTATCAGAATTAACGAGATCTCGCATGGCTTCCATGTCTGTAACGCCATCTTTCATTGGCACTTCCACAACTTCAACGCCATTAAACCGCAGGTAGGTTTTAACCACTTCACGTGTTTCAGGGTTTACGGTTTCTGAAATGACAATTGTATTGCCTTTTTGATTGCCTGCCGCAAGCATTGCCGCTTCCGCAGTGGCAGTTGCTCCATCGTACATGGACGCGTTTGATACTTCCATATCTGTAAGATTGGCAATCATGGTTTGATATTCAAATATCGCCTGCAAAGTCCCTTGACTGATTTCAGGCTGATACGGTGTGTAGGCTGTATAGAATTCAGATCGGGAAATTAAATGATGCACTGCTGATGGAATTGCATGGTCATAAGCGCCTGCGCCTCTAAAACATACCAATTCTTCAGTGCTCTTGTTCTTATTTGCCAAGTGACGCATTGCCTTGCTCACTTCAGCTTCTGACAGGGGTGGATTGAGATCGAGCCTTCTGCCCAGTTTAATGGACTCGGGGATATCGTCAAAAAGACGGTCCACCGAATCCAAACCAAGCGTTTTCAGCATCTTCTCCTCATCCTGCTTTGTGTTCGGGATGTAGGGAAAGTTCATTCTTATGCCTCCTCATTGCAAAATGCTTCGTATTCTCCAGCATTCATAAGTTCTTCGAGATCTGCTGCATTGTCTAATTTGATTTTACAAATCCAGTTTTCATAAGGGTCGCCATTAATAAGGGCTGGATCGTCATCAAGTTCTTCATTAACTTCAACGATTGTTCCCGATACTGGCATCAACATATCTGATGCTGCTTTTACAGATTCAATCGTTCCAAAATTATCTTCAGCTTCAAAAGCGTCGTCTACTTCTGGAAGTTCAACATAAACGATTGATCCCAATTGATGCTGTGCAAAATCTGTGATGCCAACAAGCGCCACATCCCCTTCGAGTTTAACCCACTCGTGATCTTTTGTGTAATACAATCCACTTGCGATTTTCATAACAAACCTCCTGTAAATTCATCATTTAATTTTCCAGGGAAACATCCCTGGTAACAGTATACCTGTATTTGCATTTAATAAAAGTCTATTTTTTATAATTCTTTTGATAAAATCTTTTGCTCACAATTGTAGCTGGGAAAACCTTCTTGCGTACTTTAATGCCAATTTCAGATCCCATTTCACCATACTTGGCATCAATTAATGCAAGGCCAATATTTTTCTTAAGTGTTGGTGAAAAATAGCCTGTTGTAACAAGACCGATTACGTCTTCTCCGACAACCACTTCATAACCATGTCTAGGAATGCCTTTTTCCATTTCAAAGCCTACAGTTTTGCGTGGCAGACCATCCGCTTTTTGCTTAGCAAGGGCTTCCTTACCAATGAAATTTTCTTTAGTCAATTTAACAAAGAAACCAAGTCCAGCTTCTAGTGGTGTAATGTCCTTGTCAATCTCATTGCCATAAAGCGGAAGTGTTGCTTCAAATCGAAGTGTATCTCTAGCACCGAGTCCAGCAGGTTTTAGACCCATTGGCTCGCCCACTTTCATGATTGCATTCCAAACTTTTAAAATGCTCTCATTGTCTGTGTAAACTTCAAAGCCATCTTCACCTGTGTAACCAGTTCTGGAAACCAAGCACTTAGCCCCTTCAATGGTTACATTACGATTGCAATAGAAAAACTTGATATCTGCCAAATCCACATCTACCACTTTCTGAAGAATTTCTTGAGCGATTGGCCCTTGAATGGCCAGTTCAGATACCTGTGATGAAATGTTTTCAAGTGACATGTCATAGCCTTTAGCTTGTTCTTGCATCCAAGCAAAATCTTTGTCTACATTGCTGGCATTGATTACAAGATAATAGTGATCACTTGCAAATTTGTAAACCAAAAGGTCATCCACAACGCCACCATCTTCATAGCACATCATGGCATAAAGAATTTGGTTGTCTTCCAAAGTTGCCACATCATTTGTAACGAGATTTTGTACAAAGTCAAATGCTCCAGGCCCTTTAACTTCCACTTCTCCCATGTGTGACACATCGAACATGCCTGCAGCCTTTCTCACAGCCTCGTGTTCTTCAATAATACCTTCATACTGTACTGGAAGCGCCCAACCGGCAAAATCAATGACTTTACCCCCAAGTGCCTCATGCGCTTCAAATAGCGCGGTCTTTCTTACTGTTTCCATAATCGACCTCCTTCATCCATACGTTCCTATTATGCCCTTTTATAGCGCAATTAACCTCAATTATTGAATAAAAAAAGGTATGCAATGGACGCAGCAAAAAAGCTGCCATTGCATACCTCTGTATCTTTACCTGAGAGTTTCTCGCGACGCATCGCACTTCCGCCTTCGGTGCCTTAAAAAGGTCTCTCCAGAGTCCCATCCAACAACACTACTTGGGCCTGAGAGTTTCTGGCGTATCGGCTATACGGCCATTGCTCCTTCGGCTACCCTTTAAAGGTATCTCGCATTGTCTTCACTTGGGTCATTAATTCAATTATCAGGCAGATTTAACTGCCACTCTTATTCTATGGGATGCGGCGTAAAATTTCAACACAAATTTTAGGCTTTATCTAATTTTTTGTCGTCAATGCCATTGAGCCATGCTTCTAGTGTCGGAACTATCCCTTTAATCGACCCTTCTTCAAAAGGATTTTGAAGGTTGGCAACTTTTATAAGTTCAGTAAATGGAAGGCTTCCACCCTTGTTACAGAGTCTAAGATAATCCTGCCAAGCCGTCTCACGGTTTTCTTGTAGTTTTACGAAAAATTGGAAGGCACATACTTGGGCCAGCGTGTAATCAATATAATAAAATGGATCGCCAAAGATATGACCCTGTCTAAACCAGTAACCACCTCTTTCAAGGAAGTCATTGCCTGCATAATCTCTATGTGGTAAATACTGTTTTTCAAGTTCACGCCACTTGGCCTTACGCTCTGCCGGGGTCATTTCTGGGTTTTCGTAGACAAAATGTTGAAAGTCATCCACCAAAACACCATAAGGTATAAATAAAATGGCCTCACTTACATGGCTGAATTTATACTTTTCTGTTTCTTCTTTAAAGAAGGATTCCATCCAAGGATAAGTGATAAACTCCATACTCATGCTGTGGATTTCACAGGCTTCAAGTGTTGGCCAGACGTACTCTGGAAGTTCATAATTTCGGCTTTGATACACTTGGAATGCATGACCTGCCTCGTGTGTCAAAACGTCCACATCACCCGACGTTCCGTTAAAGTTCGAAAAAATAAATGGGGCTTTATAATTTGGAATAAATGTACAATACCCGCCACCAGCTTTTCCCTTTTTTGACTCCAAATCCAAGAGTTCATTGTCAATCATAAAATTGATAAACTCTGAAGACTCTTTAGAAAGGGCCTCATACATATGCTTTCCATTTTCAAGAATCCACTTGCCATCTCCTTTTGGGGTTGCATTTCCCGTTGTAAATGCAAGCGGTTCATCATAATACTTAAGCGTATCTAGACCCAACCGTTCTTTTTGACGCGCGCGCAATCGCGTTGCAATTGGCACAATATCCCTAAGCACCTGTTTCCGATAAGATGCTACATCGTTGCGGTCATAATCTGTTCGATTAAGTCGCATGTACCCCACTTCCACAAAGTTCTCATATCCAAGTTTACGGGCAATCCGTGTCCGAACCTGTACCAAATCATGATAAATCGCATCAAACTCCGCTTCTTTTTCCACAAAAAATGCGCTCACTGCTTCTTGAGCCGCTTTCCGCACATCAGGATCTTTAGACTCATAATATGGCCCCATTTGTGCTAAGTTCCGTTCTTCGCCATCAAATTGAATTTTTGCCGAAGCCCTTAATTTGGTATATTTCGACGCCAAGGCATTTTCCTGCTTAAGGTCTTCCATGATTTCCGGCTTAAAAGTCTTGAGATTCACATCAATCAAATTAAAAAGATGGTCTCCAAATGCCTTTCTCAATTGATCTTGATAAGGCGATGCTGCTATTGCCCGATAATATCGGTCCACAAGTTCTTGATAAAGAGGGGCATTTTCGTCCATAAAATCATTTTCAGCATCATAAAACGCATCCTCTGTATTGATGGAATGTCTAATGCTAACCAATGTAAATGCCGTCTCTACATCATTTCTAAGTGCATTGATTTCCGTAATGATACGGACTTGTTCTTCAGCCGTTTTCGCATTTGAAAACGCTTCAATCTTCTGATTAAAGTTCTGCTGCAGTACTGCCATATCAGGTCTTTTGTATGCATAATTCATATCATTTCTCCCTGTTCTATGTCTTTTTACAAATCATTTGCCTTTCTATAGTGTACTAAATTTTCTGAAAAAACAAAACAAATATTTCAAGATAAGGGGATAGTTGGTTAGGGGGTAGTTGGTTAGGGACTAGTTGGTTAGTTGGTTGCCCTTAACGCACCAAAGGTGCAATCGACGTGCCGAAGGCACATTTCACGGCAGCTTTGCTGCCACTCCCCATCCCCTAGCAACTAGCCCCTAACCACAAAAAAACACTTCATGAATTTTCAAGAATTACATAAACTTGAATTTTCACAAAGCGTTCTTATCTTTTTCACACGATATTTTGACATAATCAAAATTCGCAATCCGCATGACGAAGCCATAATCAACGCACTAAAGGTGCATTTAACATACCGTCAGGCATACTTGATGAGGCGTTAGCCGCAATCCACGTGCCTCTAGGCACAATCCAATACACTTATTACAAAAAAATCGTGGTGCAGGTGACAGGACTTGAACCTGCATGAAGTTGCCTTCACTAGAACCTGAATCTAGCGTGTCTGCCATTCCACCACACCTGCAAAGCACTTAAATAGTATAACGCCAAATGATCGCAAGTTCAAATCTTTTTTTGTTTTTCTATTAATATACCTTCATAGGGTCTTAATGTGCTATGCTGTCCATAAGTGTTGTAATTGCGTGACATACTCCCACCACTTAAGAAGTGAGGGCTTCTCGTTCGAATAGCCTAATGGCTACAGCATAAGCGAGCTATCCCCGTGTGCCCCACGGTTCTTTTATAATTTATGCTGATAATATACGC
>NZ_JAFBDT010000042.1 GCF_016908355.1 Fusibacter tunisiensis
CTGGATTTCTTTTTCTTTTTGCCATTTCGGACCTCCATTTTGTCTAAGTGAATTATAACTGATTTTTCACTTTACACAAAATATCTTACACCATCCAATAGATCGCTTAAGAATATCCATCATTAAACTCTTACCACTAGAACGTCCCCCAATAATAACATTCAAGTGCGGGCTAAAATTCAAATTTTTATCTGTTAAAAGTGTATTACCCTTAATATTAAGCGTTCTCAAATAATCTCTTGGATTTTTTATCTCCTGAAATTCTTGAGTGGTTTTTATTCGGGATTTTGGATCAATGAAAGAAAGCCGAAGCGTCTCATAATTCTTGCTACCTTTTATATAATAGAACTCATGATCTCCTTGATCTCCCATATGGCGACATGGATACTTCTCGATATTGTGGTTATCCGAGAATTCTAGATACGCAAAATCCTCCTTTTTTCGAAAGGCTTCAGTTAACCTTACATCAAAATGCTCATTGTATATTTGTCTTCTTTTCTCCTGAACCTTTTCCATTGGACTTTGGAGTAAAATTAACATTTTCTGCGCCGCAGCAATATCACCCTTAAAAGCGTCAATTATACTTGATGTATTTCCTGCATGGGGGATAAAAAAGTAGTCCAACTCATCAAAGGCAGAAATAATATCATCAAATGTTAATATCCGTTTAAACACATCACAATTTTTTTTAGCATATTTCTCTTCAAGGCTATCATGAATAGCTTTAAGGCCATCGTAATCGTTGCAATTAAATATAATAAGCGAATGATAAGTTGTTGAACTTCCTAAAATATCTAGTTCCACTCCCGCAAGAAGCAAAGGATCTGTAGCACTATTATATTTCTCATAATATTCTTTGTACGCATCGATATTAATAATATTGTGATCAGTTAACGAAAATATTGAAACATCTTGTTCTTTTAACTTGTTGTACAAACTATCAATAAAAAATACGCCTTTATAATCATTGTTCTTTGTCTTCCTACTAAAATCTGTATGAATATGAAGATCTATTTTTAGCCAATCAGAATATAATTTCGACATATATTCTCACCCCCATTTTAAATATAAAAGTCTAAATAATCATTGCTTATACGTAATTGTAATTAACATATACTTACTCGAAGTACTCTTGCATCAATGAATCAAATAATATCTTGTTTTCATCTAGTGACTTTTGAACTTCAAATTTCAATATTTCGGGGAGATGCAGCAATGTACACTTCAAAAGCACCGCATTTGTAATATTCAATATCCCATAAAAGCGAAGAAAAACTGTCGCAGACAGCCTCAAGTGAAATATTCAGTTTATCATTCAAGACAGTCATATTGTAAATTTCAATCTGCATTTTCACACCCCTAAGTACGCATTTCGGTGTATCAGGCGAACTTTGATGCGGTTCAGTCCCTCCGATGCCGTCACATAAAATTTGTTTTCGCCCGTTTTCAGATTCAGCCAGGTTGACCCGGAAACAAGGCGGTTGATGATGTTGGTCACAACGCCCTCACGCTCCAGAAGAACGGTTTTGTTGCCCGTTTTTGTAGTTATGGTGATAACATCTCCCTTTTGAATATCGCCTGAAATCTGCATATATTCGTCCGTCAGAGCGTTGTAAATAGTCGGATTTTTCGCAGGTCCTCCGCTGATTTCAAGGGTGAATCCGACCTCATCACCGCTGTTATTGATGGTCATCATATCCTGCGTATTATATGCACCAATCGGAAAAGGCTCATCATTGTCAGGACAGACAAAATGAAATGCACCTCTGACACGGGAATATTCTGCAATCTGCGTTTCAGTGGAGTACCAGTAAATATCGGGACAGAGAATGGAAATCTGCCCATTGGTCAGCTTTTCAAAATTCTCCACCTCGCAGGTTTCCACAATACCCTCAGCATACACAGAAATATTTTTTGTGGAGTAGTATATCTTGATGTAGCGTGACGGCTTGACCACACGATATAGTTCATGCCTGCGAAGTTCCACATCAAAGCCACGCATCTGAAAGGTAATGACGATGTTCCGCTTTTCGATGAATGCGTTATTCAGATAGCTGCCGTTCATTCCTGCATAATTTGAAGTGCTGATTGTTCCTGTTGGCGGATCAAGTCCTTTGATTTTGGAGAACATATATCGGTTTGCAGTTTTGGACAGGCCGATTTTTTGACCTGCTTCGTTTTCAAGAATTAAAGTGTAGAACAAAATTTCACTTGCATACAGTAAAGTGTGTAAGCCACTTTGTAAAGAACTGGGTTTGTCGCAAACTGCATTTGATATTCTGATGTTTCTTGGAAATAATCCGAAATACAAAAATGCAAGAGATATTGTAGAGATACGCCATATCAAAGCAAATCTGGTATCGGTAAATGTTGAACGTCTGGTTCAGGAAGGCTATTTGACAAGACAGGCTGTAGAAGGTGACAGGCGTAAAACAGAATTACTGTGTACAAAGAAAGCCAAACCAATCATAGAACGAGGTCAGCAATTGCAAAAAATGTTTTTTGAAAAGCTGTTTGTCCATATTGATGATAATATGAGGAAAGCTTTTGAAGAAGTTATGCAGGTTATCAGTAAAAATTCAGATGAAATTTTGGAGGAAAAAGAATAATGGAAACAATAATGACTATTCTGGTTACATTTTTTGCAGGTATGGGTGCAGGACTTGGAACAGGATTTGCAGGAATGAGTGCTGCCGCCGTTATCAGTCCGATGTTGATTACTTTTTTAGGTATTGACCCTTATATGGCAGTCGGTATTGCACTTTCTTCTGATGTGTTGGCAAGTGCAGTTTCCGCCTATACTTATCATAAAAATAAGAATCTGGACATTAAAAACGGATTAATTATGATGGCAAGTGTGCTTGTTTTTACAGTTGTCGGAAGCTATGTGGCAAGTACTCTGCCATCCGCAACAATGGGCGGTTTCTCGGTATTTATGACGTTTCTGCTTGGAATAAAATTTATTGTTCGTCCTGTTATGAACACTAAAGAATCTATGGCGGAAACATCAGCGAAAAAACGTGCTATACAGTCCATTATCTGTGGAATTATTATTGGTTTTATTTGCGGATTTGTTGGTGCAGGGGGCGGAATGATGATGTTTCTGATTCTGACCAGCGTTATGGGATATGAATTAAAAACCGCTGTAGGCACAAGTGTATTTATTATGACTTTTACCGCATTGACGGGTGCTGTATCGCATTTTACAATTGGCGGAACACCGGATATTCTGACATGGGTATTGTGCATTGTGTTTACGCTGATATGGGCAAGAATTGCGGCAGTATTTGCAAATAAGGCAAAGCCAAAAACATTAAATCGTGCTACAGGTATTATTCTTGTGGTGCTTGGTGTCGTTATTATGGGATTTCGATTTCTGCACTAACTTTTAAATATCCACCGCATTCCTCGTCTGCCTATAAATCTCCAGCCGTGACAGTGCTTTCGGACTATTGTTGGTCTGATTTACTGTGCGGCTGTTGTCATTATAGTAGTTATTTACCACTGAGCCGTTTGCATCACGGCTCAAAACCGCTCATTGACTTTTGAGAGTGGAATGTGATATAATTGGGTATATGCTGTAGGGCGTGACAGCCCTATAAATCTAAATTTAGCAGCGTCTTCAATTCTGCTTTTAAATTATCAATTTCACTATCAATTTCATCAATTCTGTTCATTATTACTGAAGGTTTTTCATATTCTACCCTGTCATATTCAACTTCTTTGTACTTGTTGATTGAGAGGTCATATCCATTGTCTTTAATTTCTTTTTTTGTAACATAGAACGACTTTTCAGTTCGTTTTCTGTTCTTTTCATTCTCTAGATTATGATAACGGCTGATAATATCAGGAATATCATTACTCTCGACTGGTTGACGCTTATCATCCAGTGACAACCCATCTGCATGCATATCATAAAACCACACATTATCTGTGCCACCTGCACCTGTCTTTGTAAATATCATGATAGCAGTTGAAACCCCTGCATATGGTTTGAAGACACCACTTGGCATGGAAATAATGCCATGTAAATGATGGTTTTCAACGATTTCTTTTCGAATGGATTTATGAGCATTAGAACTACCAAAAAGGACACCATCTGGCACAATAGACGCACAGCGACCACCTTTTTTAAGCGTTCTAAGGAATAATGCTAAAAAAAGGAGTTCTGTTTTTTTCGTTTTAGTGATTTTAAGTAAATCTGCTGCAACACTTTCATGATCTAACGAGCCTTTAAAAGGTGGATTGGCAAGGACTAATGTATATTTTTCATCATCAATGTTCTTTTCTGATAAGGAATCTCTGTATTCAATATTGGGTTTTTCCACACCATGAAGCATCATGTTCATAGCACCAATACGAAGCATGGTTCTATCCATATCGTTACCGAAAAACATGTCATTGTTATAGTGGTCTTTTAATTCTTTTATGGCAAACAAATCTTCATTGTTTCTTTTAAGGTACTCGCCTGCTTCAACTAAGAAACCAGCTGATCCTGCTGCAGGGTCAACTATAATATCTGTTGGGGTTGGTTGCATCAGCTCCACCATCATTTTAATAATATGTCTTGGGGTTCTAAACTGCCCATTGGTTCCTGCTGTTGCTACTTTAGAAAGCAGGTACTCATATAAATCACCTTTTGTGTCTCCATCGGATAATGGCAATAAATCTACATTTGTAACGATTTTTTCTAACATTTGAGGTGTTGGAATCATAAAGATGGCATCGTCCATATATCTGGTAAATGCTGAATCCTTGTCACCATGCATGGTTTTTATAAATGGAAATACTTTCTTTGAAACCATATCATACATGTCAGAAGCACTCAGTTGTTTAAACTTATGCCATCTCAGATTTTCTTGTTCATCACTAAAAATTTTATCTACTTCAATGCCAAGCAGCTCCGCATTTTTTTCTAAATCCGTTTGTTTTTCGTCCAGTCCCTTTATAAATAAAAGGTAGGTAAACTGCTCAATAACAGACAGTGGATTGGTAATACCTCCCGTCCAAAATATCTCCCATATTTTATCTACCTTACTTCGTAATTCACCTGTAATCATTGTTGTTCCTCCCATAGTCTTTCATCTATTTTAATAATCCAATAAATGCTTTATCAATTCTTCATCCAGTCCCTTTGTTTTACAAAAATCATAAAGTGCCTTTTTTGCCATTCTATTGGGACTGTTTTTACCATTCTCCCACCGGTTGACCGTGGCAAAGCTCACTTGAAGCTCTCTTGCCAGTTGTTCTTGACTCATATTCAGCTTACTTCTGATTTCTTTAACCATTTGAGCAAATTCCACTTTATACACCTCCAGCTCGTCACTTTATATTATAACAAATGTTATAATATATGCCCACCTTAATTTGAAAATTATTCCAAAGAAAAATCCACCGATTCTACACCCGTGGATTCACATTTATTATTCAGTTTCTTATGTCCCTACATTTCACATCCAAAAACCAAGTCTTATTATAATTTCATCTTTTAGTTCCTTATTGCGATAATTTAAGACATCCGTCTTAAACATAAAAAGCTTGGTTATTAGGGGTATATGAGCAAATATTATTAGTCTTTTTTGTATAGTGCTACTATAGTCTCCACATGCATGCTATGTCCAAACATATCAACCGGTTGAATTTTTACAGCTTCATATCCAGCTTCACTGAGCATCTTTACATCTCTTGCCAAAGTTGACGGTTTACAGGACACATAAACAATCTTGCTTGGACTAATTGTTTTAAGCATTTCAATTAAGGCAGAGTCACATCCACTTCGTGGTGGGTCAAGGACAATTACATCGGGTGTACCGGTCCTCTCAATTAGGCCTTCAATCTCTTCTTCAGCCTTTCCAATCAGCCAAGAAATATTATTCATGCCATTTAGGGCCGTGTTGCGTTTGGCATCCTCAATTGCGGGTGCATAAAGTTCAACCCCATACACATGCTTGGCTTTAGATGCCATATGAATGGCAAGTGTTCCTGTACCGCAGTACAGATCATACACAATCTCATTGCCAGTTAGGCCAGCAAAATCAACCGTCTTGCCATATAAGACATCAGCCTGGCGGGTATTGACCTGGAAAAAAGAAAGGGGGGAAATTTCAAACACTGCGTCCCCCATTTTTTCAACAAAAGACTGAGTTTCAAACAATGGACGCGTTTCATGCCCAAATACATGAACATTTTCTCTTGGGTTGATGTTTTGATAAATTGAGACAATATTAGGATTCGTTTCAGTTAATAACTTCACCAAAGCATTTGACATCTTTAACGACTTGGTCGTGGTCACCAGTACAATCATAATATGGCCCGAAGCAGCAGACTCTCTTATGACAATTTCACGAATAACCCCCTTTTTACGGTGCGAATCAAAAGCCTCTACATCAAAATCTCTCATGTACTGCATCAAGGCCTTTAATATTTTTGAGTGAGATGCACTTTGAATCAAACAATCCAGCACAGGTACAAGCACATGGGATTTCTCTTGATAAAAGCCAATCACAGGGCCGGACTTTCCAGGGTGCACATGATAAATGCCCTTGTTTCGGTACTGCCACGGGTCTTTCATGCCAAGTGTTGGCAGAACAGGCGTAGAAGAAATTCCACCAATCCGTTGAAACGCATCTTTTACAAGTTTCTGTTTAAGCTTGAGTTGTTCTGAATACTGAATATGCTGAATTTGACACCCACCGCATCTAGGAAAAACCGGGCATGGTGGTGTGGTACGGCTATCAGATGCCTTAAGAATTTCATGGACAACTGCATTTCCATAGGTTTTTTTCTGGCGAATGGGTCGGGCCATTACCAGATCACCTGGTACAGCCCCTTCTACAAACCATGTAAAGCCATCTACTTTGCCAATACCGTGTCCGGATTCTGATAAATCTATAATTTTAACTTTAAACATATGCTTTAACCTACCTTCAATCTGAAATTTCCTCTATTATAACACAGTGAAAAGCGTCATTCCATTTGAAGGATTATGCTTGAGGCAGGAATCCATTCACTGCCATCATAAGTAGCCAATGTAAAATAAACCGCCCCGCCTTCTGAAACCTGAGCGATGGTCAGACTGCCCAAATCATAAACATCAGCTATAGAAATGCCATCCGCTGCTCTAAGAGCGGGGCCTGAATCAGAAAGGATTGATATTGGTCCGCCTTCAGTTACAGTTACAAGCGTTTCAGCAGTGAGGCCAGATAACCCCGTCATAGAAAGAGCACTATTCGCCACGCTTAACGCGCTGACAAAACCAAGTCCGCCTGCACATTGAACAGAAAGTGAACTGTCTATAAACTCGAGTTCGCTCCCACTAAATCCGGTGTTTTCTGAAGCAAACGTCCCTGCCACATTCGTTAAAACAAATTTTATGCCTTCACTTCCATCACTAAAAGACAAACCTGTTTCCGTAGTGCCGTTATGGGTGATGCCATCCAGTGTCATTGTTTCAAAATATAAGCTCTCAGAGTGATAGATAAGTGTATAGGCACGCCCTTCCAAACTTAAATTAGGTGCAGTGCCACGCCCTATAAAATGAGTTTCTCTATCTGCATAGACAGTAACCCCATCTGTAACTTGATTTTCAAGCACACAGTTGCCTTCAATCAAGATGTCCAGTGGCCTACTTGCCCCATCAATTATCAGAGCCTCATAGTTTAAAGCCCCATTAAAGGTCAGCGTCAAATCACTAAATACGACATCTGTAACGGTTTCATCTATTCTAATTCTAATGGCAGAACTAACTCCGCTAATGGTTACAATACTGCCTGTTGTAATTTGGAGTTCAGGTACGTCGCCGCTTACATCAAAAACATATTCTGACAAGCTGCCTACGCTAATGTCTTCAGTCACACTGCCATTTGAAACGGTAATGCCAACTGCTTCACCCTCTAAAAGATATGTCCTGTACTGGGCTCTATAGGTCTCATTACCCGTTACCGAGCCAACCTCTGGTGTCCAGCCAATGAAGTCGTATCCATATAAACCACTGTCTGGCTTTTCAGGATTTGAAGGTACAACCACTGAATCCCCATAAGTGTATTCCAGTACAATTTGTATCTGTGAAGGGTCTTCATTAAAATAGCCTCCACCGGCATCAAAGGTAATCTCATAAGCATAATCTATCCGGTTGTAAGTCGCTGCAATCGTAACATCTTCAGTAAATGTATTTGGGAATTCAGACGACCACACAGCATCATACTCAAAAGTGTATGGCCCAATTTTCTCTGTCCAATTTTCGAAGGTATACTTAAAACCATTTTCAATTACAGGAAGAAGTATCTCCTCAAAATCATTTATAAACGTCCTACATGCTTCATAAGTTCCTTCAAAAGTGATTTCTTGTTCCCCATTTGAAAATGTGCCATAATCAGTCCGATACGTAACAGTGTGTACCCCATCTTGGATTAGTTTCAATCGATAGACAGCTAGTTCTGTTGCAAGTGGGGAATTATCATACCCATAGTCGGCAACATTGTCTCCATCTGCATCCCACCCGATAGGAATCCAGTAAGGATATGAAGGCATAGAGGCTATAGGTTTTGTGCCATACCAGTATGTGTCCTCCAGTTGTCGCGCAAAAATTACATATTCATTACCATACATGTAATACGTCAAGGCCGGATACATAAACGTTATTTCAATGCGTTCTTGATCGTACTGACCAATCACTGAAACGCCAGGTTTTGAGGCAATCGTACTCACATCCGTGACATATTCAGCCACACATTCTGAGTAAGTGCCACTAAAATTTTCAACCTGCATTCCTGAATCAAAGCCTATATGTGTAAAACCAAGTTGCTTGTAATAGCCAAGGTCTTCAGGTGTTAAAACACGTGTTCCCAAATCGGAACCCTCGAAATTCCAAGTAAAGCCTTCCATTGACCACCGCTCAAAACGCATTCCAGATGATGTGGCATATCCTTCAGGTAAAATCAAGGTATCTCCTGCCTCCAGTGCATAGCGTTCATAGTGCCAAGTGTCAGATTTCCAATAAATGTAGGCCATAAAAAGTTGTAGGGGCTCCAAAGTGTAATTAAAGGTCTGATCCGACCAAAGGGCCTCTTGATACCCTGCATCAAAGGCAGTGATTTCTGTGTATAACAGCCATTCCGACAGATCCACTGGACCTGGAACTTCCCCTGCAAGCACTTCTTTTGTGGCCACTACTGTCTCTACGCCGTCTAGAGTTACCTGATAGGTGGCAGTATGAGTCGCTCCCAAATTCACATCACTTGGATTCACTGAAGGATGAACCCAAATAACTTCCATTTCATTGAAATAACCTGTACTAAAACTCAAGCTGCCGCCGTCATAAGTCACTTTTAAATCAGTCTTGAGTTTTTCAGTTCCCACTGGAACATGTACATTAGCCTTTGTGCCGCCAAAATACTCAGGAGCCACCATGAATTTTTCCTGTTTTCAAATCCAAAATTTGAATGTCCAATATATCTTTGAGATCCAATTCATTTTCATTCATAATTATAGTTTTTCCGGCATTGTTGAAGCGATAAATCACATACTGATCACCTAAAGTATAAAGGGGCCACCACTCAAGCTAATGTCAGGTTTGTCCATAGTCCCATCATTTAAGAGATGCATTTGCATGTATCCCCATAAGTCCATGTAACCCCCAACTTCTCCTGAGACGCCAACCTTTCCAAGCTTTGCAAGTCCAGTAAAACTGACATTAAGATCGAGTTTAATACCTGCTTTTACGCCTAGATATCCCGCGCATGTAAGGTCAAAGGTTTGACGGTTCTCCCCTTCCAGTGCATAGTCATATTTTCTAAAAAACCCTTCTGTTTCACTTCCCTGTACACCAATCCGTCTTGCCGACATTAGTGTTGCTTGTGCTTCAAGCCCCAAAGCCAAGTTTATTTTAACCACAAATTGAATGGTGACATACTCCCACCACTTAAGAAGTGAGGGCTTCTCGTTCGAATAGCCTAATGGCTACAGCATAAGCGAGCTATCCCCGTGTGCCCCACGGTT
>NZ_JAFBDT010000043.1 GCF_016908355.1 Fusibacter tunisiensis
ACCGTGGGGCACACGGGGATAGCTCGCTTATGCTGTAGCCATTAGGCTATTCGAACGAGAAGCCCTCACTTCTTAAGTGGTGGGAGTATGTCACCGAAACTGTCATAGGTTTAGTGTAAATTTATTTTTAGTGTAAGCAATGAGACCCTCATTTTGCATCCGGCTAAGTTCGGCGGATAAAGCGCTCCGATTAACATTGAGGTACTGTGCAAGTTCATTGCGGTTAAATGGAATTTCAAATGTATGTGATCCGGTTTTTTCTGCCATAAATGAAAGATACAATCTTATTTTTCGGCGAATAGATTTTTCTGCTAAAAATTCGATTTTGTAGAGTTTTCGCATGTTTTCATTGGCCAGTAGTTGGGTTAGGTTTTCCATTAACTTGAGTTTGTCTTGTGTTGGAATTGACGCCAATGTAATGAGTTCTTTATAGGGTAAAAGAATTATTTTACTGTCTGTTAGACATTTTAGATATAAAGGACTAATTTGAGTTGGTGTGGCTGAAATTTCAAAACCGAATGTTTTATGGTCATCAAAGATTTGGTGTAAGGTGACGTTGCCTTCGTAATCTAGTCGAAATCCTGCAATTTTACCACTAATTAAAAAACCAACGGAATTGAAGGGCTCTCCTGCCCTTAGCAAGACATCATTTTTTTTATAGGTTTTAAGGGTGGGCATCAAGTGCTCAATAATGATATCAAGCGTTTCTTCTGACAAGCCCTCCAAAAGATGTGCTTTTTTAAGGTGTTCTTTCATTGATAGCCTCCTGAATCCATTTGATAACGTGAGCGAGCATCATTTCTCGATTATCAACTGTAAGTGTAAGCAGGTGTGCATTGGGATGTTTTTTAACCTGTTCTAAAAATGGGGTATCCATTGCCTTTACAACTGCTATTACTTTCTTTGTCGTTTGATTCAGGCACTCAAGTACTTTTTCTTGAAATGCCAAAGCTTCGGTTTCAAAAAAACCAAGTTCATCCATAAGCAATACATCTTCTGGCCCACTAAGAGCGTTTTTAAGAATTTCAACACCTAGAGTGTCAAATGTTTCTGGGAAACCCTTCCAATTATACTTGCCAGGAATGCCAATTCTAGAATCTGATGGCGGATCAATTTTCTGATGGCCAAGTGGTCGAATGACAAAAGCCTCAATCTTTCCATTTAAAATATCCGCCTGACTTTTGAAACCGCCAACTGTAACGCCGGTAATCCCCAAAGCGCGCTCGATTAAAGTCGACTTGCCAGCATTCCTTTCCCCCGTAATCAACAAATGCATATCATCCCTCCTCTCCCCCCATTATACCGTACCGCTATTTGTGGTACAACAGGGGACACTTACAGAAAATGGGTTAACCATTAAAAGCATTGCAATTACGCTGATTAGATGATTAACAAAATTATGATTTTACGCTTGTAACATTTTTGCGGTTTATTCCAGTCAATCTTGCAATTTGCCGGTTGGAGAGATGGTATTTCTCTTTTAAAGTAAAAACGATTGTGTGTCTTCGGTCGCTATTAAAATCTGAGACGATTTTTGGATCGGTGACGCCAGCAAGAGCATTGATTAAAAGAATCGCCTCTGGATCTTTTATTTTGGTATTGGCCTCGGGAAGTTCTTTTGGCATCTTGGCGTTGTCAGGAAAAGTACGATGATAGGCGTAAAATGCTTCTTTATTTTTTGCACCTTGATCTGGAAATAGATTTAAAGTGAAATCGACGTTGCAGAAATAGGGCTTTAAAACATACTCATTGTAACTAGACCACTTATACTGATCAATATAAGCCGTTGCATTTGCCCTCAATGGATTTTGATGAATGTAGCGAAGAGCAGTCCTAAAATAATCTTCATCTTCCACTTCAACACTTGTAAAACGACCTTGGAAAAGGTGACCAACCCTGTGATACCTCTTATTGTAATATTTTACAAAAGCTAAATTGATGCGGTGCATAATTTGACTGATTGAATGGCACTCAGGATTTTCACGGATTAATAAGTGAATATGATTTGTCATCAGACAGTATGCAAAAATATCAAATTTACATTCCTCTTGATATTTTTTAAGGATAGCAAGATACATTGAGTAGTCTTTGCTGTCTAAAAAAATTAAATTACGATCATTTCCTCTGGTAATAACGTGGTAAATTCCGCTTTGACTTTTTGTTCTAAATATTCTTGGCATATGAAATCCTCCTTATAGTAGGATAACATATATATCCATATTTTGGAAATGTTTATTTTGAACCACAGGTTGCTATTATAATAAAAATCGCTTTTGCGAGTATTTTTGAAGTTTAGGTATTGGAATGGGTATAAAAGGGTCATAAGTTATGGTAAGTGTCCCTGGAAAAACCAGCAAAAGCGGTACCCTTGCAATTCGGACCTACCGTATTTATACTGAGTGGGTTTACACAAAATATGGGGTATTATATTTCCAACTTTACAGAAATGAGCACTTGGACAGAAACCTTTAGAGGAAGTAACTGGCAGGGTGGTTGGACAGTCTTCTATTGGGCTTGGTGGATTTCTTGGTCACCATTTGTGGGCATGTTTATAGCCCGTATTTCCAAAGGAAGAACAGTCAAAGAGTTTGTTCTTGGGGTTATGATTGTACCGTCACTTTTGTCATTTATATGGATGTCTGTATTTGGTGGCACCGCAATTTTCCAAGAAATGAATGGGATAACCAACTTGGTTGAAATTGTAAATGAAGATGTTTCCATTGCCCTATTTGCAATGCTAGAAAACCTACCTTGGAATGCAATTTTATCGGGTGTTGGAATAGTTCTTGTAACAGTATTTTTTGTAACTTCTTCAGACTCTGGCTCCTTGGTAGTCGATCATCTTACATCGGGAGGAAAACTGGACTCGCCTGTACCTCAGCGTGTATTCTGGGCAATCATGGAAGGTGTCGTAGCAGCGACACTGCTTATTGGCGGGGGACTTACTGCCCTTCAGACGGCTTCTGTCATCACAGGATTGCCATTCGCCATCATACTCATTGCCATAATCTATTCCTTAAGAGCTGGCTTAAAGCAGGAATATGAAATTGAGGAAATCGTAAGAAAGAAAGTTAGAGAAGTACGTGAAGACCATATTATTGGTGAAGTGGTTAATACGCACATGAATAAAGACTAATTAAAGATTAGAAAACATTGAGAATCGGTTTGCCGGTTCTCTTTTTTTAGTTAAAACCATTTAAACACGGGTATTATGATTAAATGAATGATGGCATATTTAATGAAAGGATTAGAGACATGGCATATTTAACAGTTATACCTGTAGCAGTGGTTTTAGTTGTATTACTTATTTTGAAAAAAAGCATACAAACAGCAGGAATTTCAGGATTTACTGTTGCTTTGATTTTTGCAATCTCTATTTTTAAAATGACAAAGGAAGGCATCATGGGTGC
This sequence comes from Fusibacter tunisiensis, assembly GCF_016908355.1. Taxonomy (GTDB): domain Bacteria; phylum Bacillota; class Clostridia; order Peptostreptococcales; family Acidaminobacteraceae; genus Fusibacter_D; species Fusibacter_D tunisiensis. The sequence goes on from NZ_JAFBDT010000043.1 coordinate 3,411, forward strand.
AATGGGAAAAGCATTTGCACTTTCTTTTTATGTCTTGATGATCATCTGGAGTGCCTTATTGCTGTATCATGTTTTGGATGAATTTGGCGCAATAAAGAAAATCACAGTATTGTTTGGTCGGTTGATTAGAGAACCTTTTGCGCAATTTATAACACTTTCATGGCTATTGTCCGGTGTTCTGCAGAGTATCTCCGGTTATGGCGTGCCAATCGTTATTGTAGCACCCATGCTAACCGCCTTGGGCTATAATGCTTTTAAGTCATCTGTTGCCGTTCTTTTTGGGCATACATGGGCTGTGAGTTTTGGTTCTATGGGTGCCGCTTATTATACATTATTTTTGGCCACGGGATTAGATCAGCAGAAATTGGGGCTTATGATGATTGTCTTTAATTGTGTGCTCGCTTTTGGAACGGGATTAACAGTCGCATGGTTTCATAGTGGGAAAAAGGGCATGAAAAGGAGCTTGAAATATATATTGCCTTCCACTCTAGGGATTGGCGTTGCCATGTATGGCGCCATAAAATTAGGCAGTTATACCACAGCTGCTTTAGCGGCATCCTTAACAGGTCTTTTAATAACATACGGGGTCTATAGATTTTTTGACCATCAAGACCATCAAGAGTATGAAAATTATTTGGACCGTGTCCCAAATTTTGAAGCTGATATGCCAACAGCTGGCGTTGCATTGGCGCCTTATGTTTTTATTTTATTGGCTATTTTAAGTGTCAATACCTTGCAACTCCCTGACTGGCAATTTGCATTGAGTTTTCCAGAAACCACAACTGGACTTGGATACGTTGCATCAAAAGCAGATCATTATGCAGCAATTCAGTGGTTGGGACATCCTGGCCCTATATTGGGCCTTGCAACTTTGATTTTTTTAGGAATGTTGTATCGAAGAAAAACCATAAATTCAAAACGTTTAAAACGCGCTCTAAATCGCGTTGTAAGGCAAGGAATTGGTGTTTCCATAGGACTTATGGCCTTTATTGCGATGTCCATTGTTATGATGGACTCGGGAATGATTGTAAAAATGGCATCTATGATTTCCAGTTTAACAGGTAAAACTTATGGATTTTTTGCTTCTTTTGTAGGGGCTCTTGGTACTTTGATTACAGGCAGTAACACAAATTCCAATGTACTCTTTGGTGCCTTTCAAGTGGCGGTTGCTAAAGAAATGGGAAAAAATCCTTACCAAATGGCAGCTGTACAATCCATTGCTGGATCGCTTGGTGTCGTTTTAAGTCCAACAATCGTCTATTTGGCAGCGTCAGTTGCAGGAGATGATATAAGCGAATCAACTCTTTATAGGAAAACAATTGGCCCCACTTTAATTTTGACTGCCGTTTTAGGTGGTGTTAATTTGCTTTTATTTTTTTTCTAAAAAGGCTTGACAAGAAAAATAATGTGGTTTAAAATAAACTTAAGTTTAAAAGATAAGCATTTGCTTATTTTCGTGAAAGGAGGTTCCGTTGACTGGTAGGGAAAAAGAGATATTGGAGCATCTTAAAAAGGATCCTATGATGCCTCAATCGGATTTAGCAGACTTACTTGGCATTACACGTTCTTCTGTAGCCGTGCACATTGCCAACCTAATGAAAAAAGGGCATATTCTTGGAAAAGGGTATATTGTTCGAGAAGACGCATACGTTTGTGTTATAGGAGGATCCAACGTAGACATTCAAGGATTTCCCACAACTGAATTGATTTATAGGGATTCAAATGTCGGAAAAGTAAAAGTATCTATGGGTGGTGTTGGGCGGAATATCGCTGAAAATCTAGTGCGAATGGGCGTTCACACAAAATTGATTAGTGCCATTGGAGATGACCTGTATGGTGACAAGATTTTAGAAGAGGCAAAAAGCGTGGGTCTCGATATGGTGGACACACTTGTGGTTCAAGGTGGAGAAACATCTACTTATTTGTCCATTTTAGATGATAGCAAAGACATGATTCTTGCGATTTCACACATGGACATTATGGAACACTTAACAATTGAGTTTATAAAAAGAAAACATCATATTATTGAAAATGCGGCACTTTGTATTTTGGATACAAATTTACCACTTGAAACGATTGAATATATTTTGACAACCTTTAAGGACAAACAGTTTTTCCTTGATACAGTGAGCAGTACAAAAGCTCAAAAAGTAGCGTCTTTGATTGGGTATTTCAACACCATTAAACCCAACCGTATAGAGGCTGAAATGTTGACAGGGGTTCCAATTAAATCGGAAACGGATGCAACAATTGCAGCAGACCGGTTTCATGAAAAAGGTGTTGTAAATGTCTTTATCAGCATGGGTGAGAAGGGCATTTATGCCAGTGGCCCAGAAGGCGGCCAATTTATAAAAGCACCCAAGATTGAAATTGTCAATGCAACTGGAGCAGGAGATGCCTTTATAGCGGCACTTGCTAAAGCCAGCCTAATGGAATTAACCCAACTGGAAACAGCGAAGATGGCCATTGCCGCATCTGGCATAGCCTTATCACATGAAAATACAATTAATCCTCAAATGTCTGAGGGATTACTATTTAAGAAAATGGAGGTACTCTAATGAATTTAAAACCTTATCTTTCAGTAGGTGAAGAAGTGGCTAAGGCCATTGCAAATGGACAACCTGTGGTGGCACTTGAGTCTACAATTATTTCCCATGGTATGCCTTATCCACAAAATGTCGAAACAGCCCTTGAAGTCGAACGGATTATTCGTGAAAATGGTGCTGTGCCTGCAACAATTGCAATTTTAGGTGGCACTTTAAAAGTGGGCCTGACACCAAAAGAAATTGAATATCTTGGAAAAGCAAAAAATGTTGTAAAGGCATCTAGACGAGACATCCCATTTATTATTGCAAAAAAACTAGACGGTGCGACAACTGTTGCTTCAACAATGATTCTTGCTGCACTTGCAGGTGTAAAAATATTTGCAACCGGTGGCATCGGTGGCGTGCATAGGGGCGCCCAAGAAACCTTTGATATTTCGGCAGATCTTCAAGAATTGGCCAACACCAATGTAGCGGTTGTTTGTGCAGGAGCGAAGTCAATTCTAGATATTGGACTTACACTTGAATACCTTGAAACCAATGGCGTTCCCGTTGTAGGCTATCAAACAGACGAACTCCCTGCCTTCTATACGCGAAAAAGTGGGTTTGGCGTTGATTATAGAGTAGATGACCCTAAAGAAATCGCAGAAGCCCTAAAAGCAAAATGGGACTTGGCACTAAATGGTGGCGTGGTTGTGGCAAACCCAATTCCAGAGGCCTATGAAATGGACTTTGACACCATTAACTCAGCCATTAACAGTGCCGTTTCAGAAGCTGAAGCCCAGGGCATCAAGGGTAAAGCATCCACACCATTCCTGCTTGCAAAAGTTAAGGAAATTACAGCAGGCACAAGCTTAGATGCCAACATTGAGCTTGTCTATAACAACGCAAGAGTTGCTGCACAAATTGCTGTGGAACTGTCTAACTTGAAGTAAAAAAAACAAAACGAGCATACAAACCACTTAGCTGAATGCTGGGTGGTTTTCTTTATAAAGTATGGGTATTAATTACTATATGCATTTAAAAGAGAAGGGTGGTGATTGCCCATGTTTATAATGTTTCCAGAAGACCATCATTATTTTGACATTACAATGCTTCTTTTGTTGGTTCTGGTATTGACCATTGCAATTGTTCTGTCTAAAATTCAAAATCGAAAACTCCAAAAAATGAACAAGAACTTAAGCGATTTGCGCCAGGAACTAGAGGAAAAAAACAAAATGCTTGAAGAAGTGGCAACCAGAGATAAATTAACTGGCATTAAGAATCGAAATTACTTTGACCAGCGTTTATACGATGAAATGGCAAAGATGGACCGGTATGGTGGGGATTTGACCTTGATTTTTTTTGACTTGGATCATTTTAAAAATGTCAATGACCGGTATGGACACGACATTGGAGATGAGGTGCTGGTAGCCATTGCAAAACATGTTGATGGGTTGATGCGAAAAAGCGACCTTTTTGCCAGATGGGGTGGTGAAGAGTTCGTCGTTTTACTGCAAAATACAGATGTAGAAGGGGCAAAAGAAGCCGCTGAAAAAATTCGAAAAGAGGTAGAAGCTATAAAACATCCAGGTGTTGGGCAGGTAACCGTTAGTTTAGGCGTAGCCCAAAGGCATCTTGAAGAAGACCGGGAGAAATGGTTTAAACGTGCAGATGCTGCCCTATATAAGGCTAAAGCAGAAGGCCGCAATCGGGTTTGTACGGGTGAAAGCTTTGAAGATGAAGCCATGCTTGATATCAAGTGGTTACCAAGTTATATCAGTGGCCACTCTGAAATAGACAAACAGCATCAAATGCTTTTGAAAATTGGGTCTTCCATTATTAATGCGACGCTAAAAGACAAACCCATTGAAGTGCTTATAGAACAGATGGATCAACTTATTGAGCATGTCCAGTATCACTTTGCCTACGAAGAAGAGGTCCTTTTTGAAATAGGCTATGAAGGCTACAGCAAGCATGTAATTATTCATGGCAATCTGATCAAAAAAGCAGAAATTCTAAGAAACAAATTGGCCATTGGGCGTATTGATCCAATTGAAGCATTTGATTACTTTGTGAAAGACATTATCATAAATCATATGATCCGTGAAGATTCAAAGTTTTTTAATCGGTTAAAGGTTTAGATGTTAAGGGGCGTGATGTCTTTTGAAATGGTGGCAGGAACGTGTGGTATACCAAATTTATCCAAGAAGTTTTAAGGATACAAATGGAGACGGGATTGGAGACTTAAATGGTATTATTTCAGAGATAGAAACATTGAAAGCACTTGGAATTGGCATATTATGGATTAGTCCGGTTTACGCCTCGCCAAATGTGGATTTTGGGTATGATATAAGTGATTATTATGCCATTCATCCAGACTATGGGACTATGACAGAAATGGTTGACTCAGAAACCAATGCCTATTATCTGCACCTGTTTACAAAACATCAACCGGACCTAAATTATCATAACCCAAGCGTCATTCAAGAAATTCAAAACATCATGGAATTTTGGCTTGAAAAAGGTGTGGATGGGTTTCGGTGTGACGTTATTAACATCTTATACAAACAGTCTTTAGACAATAGTAAGAAACGGTTGGTGTTACCAGGCAGTGAGTACTATCTGTCAAAATCCGGTGTCCACGCATTGCTAAAGTATTTTCGTAAAACAGTTTGGGACAAATACAAGTGTTTTACAGTGGGTGAGACCGTTTTTGTAACGCCAGAGGATGCAAAGAAATTTATTGATCCAAAACGGCAGGAACTGGATCTCGTTTTCTCTTTTGAGCATGTGGAAACAGACCAGTTCATTGTAAAATGGTTTAAACGGAAGTTTAATTTAAGACGGTTTGCAAAGGTTATTTTCAAATGGCAAACGGCCCTCTATTGGAATGCAAATTATTTGGAAAACCATGATCAACCTAGGAGTGTCTCACGGTTTGCAGACGACCATAAGTACTGGCACTACGCTTCAAAAATGCTGGCAATGCTGTTAATGACCCTTAAAGGGACTCCGTTTATCTATCAAGGCCAAGAAATTGGTATGACTAATTTCGCCTTTATCAATGGTCAGATGCTACAAATGCAGGTTTTTCTGTTAAGACGCCTTGGATACAAGTCAATCCCAATTACGTGAAGATCAATCGCAAATCCCAAGAGGCAGATCCGGACGCCTTACTGAATTTTTATAGGCAATTAATTGAACTCAGGCAGATGAACCCCGTACTTTTATCGGGTGACTTTGTACCTTTAAAAGCAACTCGATCGCTAATGGCATATGAGCGGCAAAATTCAGAGAAAACTTGGGTTGTTGTGCTTAATTTTTCTGAAAAAGAACGTAAAAACCCTTATTCTGGACGATGCATTTTAACTAAAATAGCCGAGAAGTCCCCCGCCTCTAAGCCACCTTGCTCACGGAGTGAGAGTGCAGGTGGGGGATGAATCGGCTTGTTTTTGAC
>NZ_JAFBDT010000044.1 GCF_016908355.1 Fusibacter tunisiensis
ATTTCGCTGAATTCGTTGGAAAAAGAACACTTTCAGAGAATTTGAAATCATTTTTCAGATGTCTGAGAGTTAATTATGCCGGAAGTTCAGATTTTCTGTTCACTTTCAATAAGAAAAAAGTCTTTACTTCCATGGCTAATAATAAGTCTCTATTTTTCAATAACTATTGCAAAATTATATCTTATTTAAGAAAATATTTTAATTTTAAAGATAAAAAATTCTTCATCCTGCAATGCTTTATATTCTATATTGTAATTATTCAGAATATTACTTACAATATATAAACCTAATCCATTACTATTTTCCTTATTTAAATCAAATTTAACATCAAATATTTTATCCATATTCGAAATTTTATTGTTACCGTATGAATTCTCTATATATAACCAATCATTAACTATCCCAATATTAATTACCCCATTTACATCAGTATATTTTACCGCATTACTAATCAAATTAGATAGAATAATCTTTAAAGCTGTTTTTCCTATATAAACATTCTCATCTAATATATAATTATTGACAGTTATTTTCTTTTGATTTGCTAATATTTCATACTTTTTTAATATGTCTTCTAATGTATCATTTATTTTCAAATATTCTTCATCATTATTCAAATTTTCTATAGAATGAACTGATAATATTTGAGAAATATTTTTTGTTAAACTATCAACGATTTCAATGCATTCATTAATATAAATATCTCTTTCTTTATATTTCCCAATATTGTATTTCATGTTTTCCAGTATTACTTTAAGACTAGCAAGAGGAGTTTTAAGTTCATGGGATGCACCTTTAAAAAAGTCATATTTTAACTTTTCTAATTTTAAAATTTCTTTATTTTTAAATTCCAAATCGTCAATTGTTCTTAATAAAGTAGAATACAAATCATTAATTTGTTGTTTTAATTCTCCAACTTCATCATTAGAGCTAACTTTTAAACGCATTTTTTTATCAAGTTTCATCATTTTATCAGTAACAATTTTTATTTCTTGTATATTATTTTTTATTAATTTTGCATAAATTAAAGAAATAATAGCAGAAAATAAAATTGATATTAATAAAGAATATGGTAAAAATTTAAGGCTTAAATCTTTCGCATCTTTTTGCATATCAGCTGTAGAAACAAATTGTAGATTTGTTTTTTTACCATCATTAAGCTTTATTTCTCTTTCTTCAATTATCAAAGAATTACTATCACTTTCTAAATTAACATTTATATTATCTTTGATTTGTATTTCATTCTTATTATTTTTTTCTTTTATAAATGCTTTTATTTCACTACCCTTAGAATAAAGCTCCAAAGTTTGTTCTATATATTTTATTTCTTTTCCATTCATATTACTAGAAATTTCATTTGCCATATTATGAATCTTTTCTTTTCTCGTCTCCAAATATGTTTTAGGAAAGATAAAAAAAACTAATGAATGAACTAATATAATTATTATTCCAAGAATAGAAAATATTTGTATGAACATTTTTGGAAATATCTTTAATTTTTTCATTTTCTCATTTTCTCTCCAATTTATATCCTACATTTCTTATAGTAGTTATACAGTCTAATTGTAATTTTTTTCTAAGTTCTTTTATATATACATCTATTACTCGATCATAAGGAGTTTCTTCGCTATCTTTCCATACATAATCAATAATTTGCATTCTTGTTAACACTTGTCCATTATTATCCAATAAACATTTTAATATTTCTAGTTCTTTTGCATTTACATCTATTTCTTCACCATTTATTTTAGCTGTATAGCTATTAAAATTAACCGATAGATCCTTATATTCAAACTTCTCTAAATGTCCATAATTCTTCTTAATTAAAGAATCTATTCTAGCCTTTAAGACCGGCAATGAAAATGGCTTTTCTACATATCCGTCTACTAAATTAGTAAATGCATCAATTTTATATTCTTCATCACTAAATGCAGTCAAGATTAGAATTGGTAAATTGCTTTTCTTTCTAATTTCTTTCAACACTTCTAAACCATTTATAAAAGGTATCTGAATGTCTAAGATAACCAAATTTATATCGCTATTAAATTTTGACAAGGCTTCTCTTCCATCTTTAGCTTGAATAACAGTATATCCAAATTCTGAAAGATATTCACTTATTCCCTCTCTTATCATATTATCATCTTCAACAGTTAATATTTTCATATATACCTCTACTTAAGCCTATACACTTATATTATACAGCATATTATTTGATATTTAAAAACCAAAAAATTTTTGGTGCTAAAAAGCACCGAAAATTTTAATTATTGTCAATTAATAATTCTTTTGGATTCCTTCTTAATATATTGAATGAAGAAATAATCAATGATACAAGAAGTACTAAACTCATAAATATAACTACATAAATTATGAATTTAGGTAATACATTTATATCTAAACTTGATAATGTCTTGTTAAATCCTTCAGCTTCTGCCCCACCACCTAATTGGCTAGATGCAGATTGTCTAGCTATTTGTTTAGCTATATCACCAGTAACCTTATTCAATATATTATTCCCAAGCTTATCAGCTGTATATTGAGCTAAGAAATAAGAACCAACGAATGCGGGGATTGATATAAATACCATCTCAATTAGGAATTGACCAAAAATTTCTAATTTTGATATACCTAATGATAGTAATACTGCTATTTCTTTCTTTCTAGCATTCATCCATAAGAATAATAATAATGAAACTACAACTCCTGCAAATATTAATGAGCCAACAAATAATTTATTTGAAATTGAGTAGATACCTGATATAGATTGTTGTAATGCAGGGTAATTTGATGAACTTTTAATCAAATTATATTCTCTCCAATTTATATCTAATTTCCCAAGATCTTTTATTACACTATCAAGATTCTTATCACCTTTTACAAAGAATGTTGCATCTTGGTATACAGCTGTATCTTCTGTATTACCATAAACTTTAGCAGCTGTATGAACATCAGTGATTAATGTATTTTCGTATAGTTCTTGTGCTGCACTTACTCCACCGCTATTATGCCCATCGAATAGACCTTTAATTTCTACTTCTACTGTTTCATCTGCACCTTTCTCATTATCAGCATCAAATAAATTAGATTTTATTTTTATCTTATCTCCAACTTTAAGATTATTTTTTTCAGCTAAATCTTTATGCATTAAGATTTTATTTTTATCTTCATTTTCTAAATGCTTTCCTTCTACTAATTTATATGCTTCTGATACAAATTTTATTTCTTTTGATGAGTCGTTAACCCCAGTTAACATAACTGTTCTTTTAAAATTCTTTGCTCTTTCAGGTGATTGATTCGCAAGAGTCTCTTGAGTTTCAATAATATCATAATCAACTAAATCTGCAACACTGTTTATTCTTTTTACATAGGAGTCTATACTATCTGTTTGAGATATCTTTTTAATATCTTCACCTTTTACATTTCCCCCGCCTCTAGGTGTTCCTGGATTTACTTGTCTATTTATCTCCATAGAAAAACTATTTGTTATATTAGCAAATGTTTCTTTTGAAGCTCTGTCCGTAGCATCTTTAATAGATAAACTAATGAGACTTAAAGTTGACATAGATAAAATAACTAATATAATAATTAATGATTTTAAGCTTTTTCTAGTTACATAAGCAAATGCATTTTTTATCATTATTCAACCTCCAAATTCATTTTATTTACTTTTTTCAACTTTTTACCACTTAGTTCTAAAATGATATCCGCAGAATCTGCTACTTCCTTACTATGTGTTACAACTATTACACATTTATTTCTATCTTTAGCTAATGTCTTTAATATATTAATTATTTCTCCAGCAGTAACACTGTCTAGATTACCAGTAGGCTCATCAGCTAGTATTATTGGAGCATCTGATACCAATGCTCTAGCAATAGCTACTCTTTGTTGCTGTCCACCAGATAATTTCATAACATTTCTTTTTATTTGTTTTTTATCTAAACCTAGTTCAAACAAGATACTTTCATCTGCTGATTTATTTACTAATCTAATATTTTCAATTGGTGATAAATAATCTATTAAATTATAGTTTTGAAATACTAAAGATATATTATTTTTTCTATGATTACTATATCCTTTCTTTTGTACATCTTCATTCTTAAACAATATTTTTCCTGTTTGAGGTTTATCAAGTCCAGCAAGTAAGGAAAGAAGTGTAGATTTTCCTGTTCCTGACTTTCCTACTATCGCATAAAACTTCCCAAGTTCAAATTTTTGATTTACTCCTGACAAAACTTTTTCTTTAGAATTTGCATAACTATATGCTACATTCTTTATTTCTAATATATCCATTATTGCCTCCTAACTTATTTTTGATAATATTTCTTTAGGCTTCTTGATTAATATTAATGAAGAAGCAAATACAACTGATAAAACAATAATACTTATTAATATTAAATAACTTTGTCCAAGTGTTGTTATATTTAACATAAAACTACTATTATTTATTAAACTTCCACCGGAAATCATTGAGTCCTCTGAGTTAATGAATTCATCTACAATTACTTTTAGTAATACATTTCCTAAAAATAAGGAAGATATTATACTTGGTATCGATATGAATATTAACTCGAATATAAATTGCATTATAATTTGTATCTTAGATGTTCCAATAGATAAAAATATACCTATTTCATAAATTCTTTCTCTTAACCATAGAATCAAGATTAATGAAAGAACAACCATCCCACCTAACATAATAGAATAAGTCATTATTTTTATTATATGTTTTATTCCACTCACTGACTCTAAAGACTCTTCAAACGCATTAGAATCTTTTTCAACAAAATACTTTGACTCATCAATTTTAAGCTCTTTCAATTTGTTTAAGGCTAAGTCTGTAGATTCTGCACTACCAGAATACATTAAAATTTTATTTGCGATTTTATTATTTTCTGATTTATTTAATATCTCTTGGCTTGTTGAATAATCTACAAAAACCATATTTTCACTAAAATCAGAAGATAATCCTGTATATGTTTCCTGTTTTTTACCAGAAAAGATCCCTATAATTTTAAATTTATGACTTTTTATTTTTCCACTTTTTTCAATATCTAGTAATTCAAGATCAACTTCATCACCTAATTTTAGATTGTTTTGTTTAGCAAATTCTTCATGAACAATAATTGAATTCTTATCATTTTCTTCTATATTTTTACCTTCTTTAATTGTAAATACTCCACTACTAAATAAAATATTTCTTTTAGTATTATTTGTAGCTTCGAGTGAAACAACATTCTTAAATTCGTCAGATAAATCTTCTCTATTTATTCTTTGTTCTCCGCTAACTACTTTAGCATCTTTTAGTTTTGCTAATCCATCATATTGAATTATTTTTTCTTCAATTTCTTTTAATTTTTCAATATCTTTAAATTGATTAACATTAAAATATTTACCATCTTTTTTTGTTATTGATATTGAAGAATTAGAACTTTCATATAAAGCCCTTTCTATTTCATTGCTTGATTTCATTATTGTTAAACAAGAATACAAGCAAGAAAGAACTATAGTTAATATGATAAAAATTATTAAAGTTCTATTTCTCTTTCTTGTAATATATGCTATTGCATTTTTTATCACTTTCCTGATAAGCTCCTCTCTATTTTTTTATTCCAAAACTAATTGCATCAACAGGACAAGCATTTTTACATCGTCCACACCTGATACACTCTAGATGATTACAATTTTCAACTGGGTCTATATTCATTTGGCAAACTTTTTTACATCTACCACAACTTATGCACTTTTTTTCGTCTAATCTATACCTAAATACTGAAATCGGGTTAAATATAGAATAAATAGCCCCCAGAGGACAGATATACTTACAGAAAGGTCTATATATTACTATTGAAACTAATAAAGTAAGTATTAAAATTACTCCCTTCCAATAGTACAAAAATCCTATAGCTCCTCTCATACTTTTATTCAATAATACAAGCGGTAATCCTCCCTCAAGCATACCAACTGGACAAATAAGCTTACAAAAATATGGAGACCCTTGCCCTAAAATATCAACTAAAAATAGAGGAAGTATTATAACGAAGACAATCAATATTATATATTTCAATTTTCTCAAATGTTTATCAAACTTAAATGTTTCAACTTTTTTAAAAAAGGGAATCTTGTGTAGCAAATCTTGAATCAATCCAAATGGACATAGCCATCCACAAACAAATCTTCCTATAAGCGCACCTATCAAGAACATAAAGCCAACTATATAATAGCTAAACTTATAGTTCGAGTTTCCAATCACTGCCTGTAGCGATCCTATAGGACAAGAACCTTTTGCTCCCGGGCATGAATAACAGTTCATACCCGGAACACAAATTTTCTTTAAATTCCCACCGTAGATTTTACCAGTCTTAAACCCTTCAAAGTAAGAATTAGTAATTAAAAACCAAACGGATTGAAATAAATGCCTAAAACGATCTCTTATTTTATATTTATCTTTTTTTGTACTACCATTTATAATATTTTTAATTCTATCCAATTCCAATACACTCCATACAAATTCTTATCGCCTTATCCAAGACAACTTTAGTTTCTCCATTACTATGACCATAGTAAATCATCGCCATACTAATAAAGATAATTAATAAAGACAAGGCACGGCTTTTTAAAAACTTATTAACCATATACCAATCACCGCTTTACTTTTATTTATTTTTTATTTTTTCCAATTCTTTTTCAATTACCTGCTTCCATTCCTTTGCACTCTTTGCCCCAGAATAAGTATCACCTACAATATTTCCATTACTATCAACAAAGAAAGTCTCTGGCATAGCCTGTATACCATTCAATCTACCATTAAAGTTTGTCTTATCTGGCATTAAGAAAGGATATGAAGCCTTTGTCTTTTCATGTATTAACTTTGACTTTTCAATTGCTTCCTTGTTTTCACCGTTATCATCAACAGTATCTGTAACAACTCCAACGATATTTACACCCTTGCTTTTCATTTCATTCTGAACCTCAACCAAATCAGGAATTTCCTTTACACAAGCTGTACACCAAGTTGCAAATACATTTACCATAGTAAGATCATACTTCTCAAAATCTTTACTTGTAAAATCCTTGCCATTTATGTCCTTTGTTGATAGTTTACGTAAATCTTTAACCGATTCTTTGTTAAATGCTTCTGTATTTTCTAAATCAGTTTTTTCTGATAGCACAAAACCATTTTTAGGACGTTCTTTTTTATCTATAATTTGAATCTCAGTTCTATTTAATTCATCCAGAAGATTACTTTCAGCTCCGCTATTTGTGCTTAAATAGCAATCGTATTTTCCATCACTTGAAACTCCTATTTTAGTATGAGTATCACATCTTGTAATTTCAGATATTTTTTCTTCTGACATATTTTTTTCAAATATACCAATAGTCCCAATTCTTTCAAGCCCATTCTTCCATTTTTCATAACCATCGCCCATTTTTTCTATAACTGCATTTTTTTGTTCTTCCGTCATTTTTTCAAATGTCAAAATAGCATACTTTAGTTCTTTATCTATAGGACTTTGATCATCTAATATCGCTATCTTTTTATCCGTCATATACTTTTTAACTTTGTCTGAGAGTTTGAATTTAAGCCCTAAATATTCATAAACATATTCTTCCTTTGCCTCCAATGTATAATCTGACGGTTTAAAAGTTTCATTTTTGCCATTTGCATTATTTGACATGCCTGCTTCTTCAGAACTTATGGATTGTCCTTCTTTAATTTTATTGTTTTCATTACTTTTTTGACAGCCAACTGCACTTAAGCTCAAACATAACGTAAGTAATACACACGCTCCTCTTGATACTATTTTTTTCATAAATTTTTCCTCCTTTATTTTTACACAACAGCAGTTTATAACTACTTTCAATAATATTCTACACACCTTTTATGAAACGTTGATGAAATATAATTTTTTATTTTTCCAAACTATGGTATAATAATATAAATATTATGCTTAAAGTTGTTCTTACACGATTAGTATATGAGCAAGCACAGTAAGTGTACGGACACTTACGAGAAAATTGATGAAGCGGACCCTTTTGGGCTCGCTTCTTTTTATTCAATTTTCTACTTGTTCCTATCGGAATGATTTAGGGGACACCCCTAATACCCTGTTTAAATAAAAAAGAAAGGGAGGATTCATATGACAAACAGATTTAGAAATGAACGTATTGAAATTAAGCTGACAACAGAAGAAAAAGAACTTTTTAAGAAAAAACATGAGATGAGTAAGTCAAAATCAATGGCTCATTTTATAAGGAAAAGTGTCCTTGAAGCTCCTATATTTGTAATTGATATGAGTATTTTTAGAAGGCTACAAACTCTTATAGGGAAGAACTCTAACAACCTTAATCAAATTGCAAAGAGAGTAAATAGTACAGGAATAATCTATAGAGAGGATATTGAAGACTTAAAAAAAGAGAATGATGATATATCAAGAGAGATAATAAAAATTCAAAATATCTTAACAAGAAAATATATGAATAGGTCTGATTGATATGGCTATTACAAAAATACACCCCATCAAATCTACTCTCAGCCTTGCTATTGATTATATTACTAGTGATGAAAAAACTGATGAACAAATATTGATCAGTTCTGATGGTTGCTCTCCCTCAACTGCTCATTTACAGTTTATGAATACGAGGGAAATCAATGATACTAGAGGAACAGTTTTAGCTAGACATTTAATACAAAGCTTTGTCCCTGGAGAGGTAAGTCCTGAAAAAGCACACGAGATAGGTCTTGCTCTGGCTGAGTATTCCGGTGTCTTCTGAGCCGTGTGTCCGATAACAATGAGCCACCATTCCGTTTTAGATTGAGCCATAGTTCCGTAGCTTTTGAGCCAACAATTGTAGTTCCTTTATAATTAGAATATGTATTGATTCAATGCAAATACTTATAAAGGAGGTCACATGATGACCAATTAT
>NZ_JAFBDT010000045.1 GCF_016908355.1 Fusibacter tunisiensis
AGGAGTTTTGTGATAAAATAGTATAGAAAGCAAGTCTGATTTATATGAATTTGACTATCATAGGAAAGCGCAACCAGAGACGCAGAATTCTGGTAGATAGATATTTTTAACCTGTCATTTGAAGTGTTTTGAAGTCTCATCAATTATGTACTAATCAATAATGATTATAAATTATAACTTTATGAAGAGGGGCCAATTAATGGGGAAGTATTTATTGAAATGGGATCATGATTTTGATACTGGTAATCTTGTGATAGATTCTCAGCATTTTAACTTAGTAAAAACGATTAATGAACTTTTCGAAATAAGTGTGAATAATAAAAGTATTAGTATTGAATTGATTAATATAATAAAAAATGATCTTTCTAAGTATATTAATGAACATTTTAAAACTGAAGAAGAATTAATGATAAGATACTCAGTTGATCTACGTCATAGTGATGAACACTTTAAATTACACAAGGAATTTAGTAATGAAGTTTCAAAATTTATTAGCAATAGAACAAACTTAGAAAGTCCCGCAAAATTAAATGAAGTAATGGAGTATCTCATTAGGTGGTTAGCTTATCATATTTTAAATACAGATAAGAGTTTGGTAAGGCAAATTCATTCTATATCAAATGATAAAATGTCCCCATCTGTAGCATATGATATGGAAGAAGAAATGGATGAAAGTTCAACAGAACCGTTACTGAAAGCACTAAAAGTACTTTATAGATTGGTTTCTAAAAAAAATAAAGAGATAGAAAAGAAAAATCTAGAATTGGAATATAAAGTAAAAGCGAGGACTGAAGAACTCAGAAAGTCAAATGAGCAATTAAAGCAAATGTTGTTACAAGATCTTTTAACAGGTTTACCAAATCGTAGATTTGTAATGGAAGAAGTTCAGAAACTTATTTTAAATTGGGAAAGGTATGAAACAATATTTTCTGTTCTCTTCATTGATATAGATAAATTTAAAGAAGTTAATGATAAATTTGGTCATGATAAAGGTGATTTAGTTTTAAAAATACTTGCAGATTTTTTGTGTCATAACATTAGAAAAACAGACATTGCTTGTAGACTTGGTGGTGATGAGTTCGTGATTATCTGTTCGCATACAGATCAAGAAGGTGTTATTAAAATTGGCCAAAATCTAAACCAAAAAATTAAAAAAATAGATGATCATGTTGTAGAATTTTGGGAACCCTCATTGAGTATAGGTATAGCAACTATAAACGAAGAGATAAAAACAGCAAGTGATTTATTAAAAATAGCTGATTCTGCAATGTACATTTCCAAAAAAAGTGGTGGTGGAAAAATTTCCATCGTGTAAAAATTAGAACAGGAAGGCTTTTTAGACTTGAAAGTAAAGGAGGTAAAGTTGAAGAATTATTATGACCCATTTAATATTTTACGGGGAAAGAAAGAGTATAAAGGGGAAC
The DNA here is from genome assembly GCF_016908355.1 of Fusibacter tunisiensis. Lineage (GTDB taxonomy): Bacteria > Bacillota > Clostridia > Peptostreptococcales > Acidaminobacteraceae > Fusibacter_D > Fusibacter_D tunisiensis. The sequence goes on from NZ_JAFBDT010000045.1 coordinate 1,425, forward strand.
CACCAGGTACAATTGCTTATACAGGGCAATATGTAGATGTTGAAGTTAAAATTGAATGTTATGAATACAATAAAGATGAAATTACTATAAAAAATGTTAGTGAGATAGACAACGAGTTTAATCAAGATATGACTTATTGGTTTAATATAATTGGATTAAATAATGCTGACTTAATTAAAAGTATAGGCGAAAAATTTTGCATGCATCATATGGATGTGGAAGATATAGTCCATGTATCTCAATGGAGTAAAATAGAAGTAAAAAGAGATTATATATTTTCAATTTTAAAAATGATCTACCTCAATGAGAAGAAAATAATACATGAGCATCTTGGAATTTTGCAAAAAGATAATATTGTCATCACTTTCCAAGAAACACCAGGTGATGTTTTTGATGAAATTCGTGAAAGATTAAAAGAGGGAAAGGGCCAAATTAGAGACAAAGGAAGCGATTACCTTTTTTATACACTACTGGATGCATTAATAGATCAATATTTTATAATAATCAATCATATTTCAACTGATTTTAAACAATTAGAAATGAAAATATTGGAAAATGATATTCAACATAAGGAAAAAATTTATGAAATGAGAAAAGAACTTGTTTACTTATTCTGTTTTTGGTAAAATAAGTTTAAACAAAATGGCAAAACAAATTAAAAAGTAATTGCCAGTACATTCACAATCGAATATCCTTTTAGTTACGACAAAATACCTGAAAGGATTGAAAGGACGTGCTGACAATTACTCAAATAGATTATATCCGAGATATGTACTTTAATAAAGGACTTTCTGTAACAGAAATCCAAAATCGTACAACACATGCCAGAAACACCATCACTAAATACCTAAATCAAGAGGATTTTAACCCTCCTGCCTATACTCGAACCAAAGAAAGAAAATCTGATCTCGTTCGTCCCTTTGTCCGAAGTATATTGCTTCAGGACAAGAACAAACGAAGGAAAAAACGCCACACTGCCAAACGCATTTACGCCAGAGCTTGTCAGGAAGTTCCTAACTTATGCAAAATCAGTGAAAGAACCATGCGTAACATTGTCAAAGAAGAAAAGGCTCTTATCTATGTCGATAGAGAATGCTTCCTTGACTTAGACCACCCCGGCGGTGAAGCTCAAGTAGACTTCGGTGAAATCGATATCTACCAAGATGGGAAAATAGTCACTGCTCACGAGTTCGTTATGAGTTTTCCTGCCAGTAATGCGGGATTCTGCCAGGTAACTCTTAGCGAAACTATGGAAGCCGTTTGCCAAAGTATGGTAAAAATCTTTGAACATATTGGCAAAGTACCTAGCAAGATCTGGTTCGATCAAATGGCAGCTGCCGCTTTACGGTTAAAAGATTCAGAGGGTAAGGTTATCCCTAATCCAAGATTTCATCGGTTTGCTGTCCATCATGGTTTCGAGATTGTCTTTTGTAATCCACACTCTGGCAATGAAAAAGGCTCGGTTGAAAACAAGGTCGGTTACTTCAGGAATAATCTTTTCATACCAGAGCCGATTATCGACGACCTCGATAAATACAATGCTGACCTCCTATATCGTTGCGATAAGGACAATACCCGTGAGCACTACAAGCTAAAGCCATTGACCCTGAATGCTATCTTTGAAAAAGAAATGGATCTTATGCACGACTTCAATCCGATTCCTCTTGATTATGCTAAGGAAGATAAGTATAGAGTCTACAAAAACGGTCATATCAAGGTTGACAATAATGAATATTCCGTATCACCAAGTCATGTTGGCGAACACGTTATCGTTAAGTTCTTTGCCAACGAACTGGTTATATATAACCGGCGGTACCAGGAAATCACACGGCACCGGCGATCTTTTGACAAAGGCAAGAAATTCACCCATTGGGTAGATTTCCTAAACCTTGTGGCCAAACGACCAAGAGCCCTGAAGTATGTAGAGTTCTATCACCTCTTACCTAAAGTCTGGCAAGACTATACCGCACGCCTTAATCCTGAGGACTTACGTGATGCTTTATATTTCCTCAAACATTGTCTTATTGAAAAAGACTTTGCCTTTGCAACAAAAGTTGTTGAAGAAAATATGAACCAGCACGTGACGGAACCCGAAGCTTTATGGACAACATACTACCGTATGAATGAGGATCAATCCTTATACTTACCGCATACACAGGCGTCGGAGCTCTCATTTCCAAACTTCACCGTAACCCTTGAAGATTATGACGATCTGATTGGTGGTGAACTACAATGAAAGATCTTATTACCAACTATCAGAAGAAACTTCGTTTAAGCAATAACCTTATTGATATATATGAAACAACGCCTTATGAAAACAAGGACCAGTTTATCCATGACCTTCTTGAAAAGCTCTATAAGGAGCGTCAAGCAGGTATTATGGCTAGAAACATGAAGCAGGCAAACTTCCCGGTCAAAAAGACCTTGGAAGCCTATGATTGGAGCCATGTACAGATACCTGAAAAGCTATCTGTTGGTGCGATAACAAACTTGGATTTTCTTGAGAACCAAGAAAACCTGATTCTTTATGGAAATATTGGAGCAGGCAAGACCCATTTGGGGATTGCCCTTGGAATTAAAGCTATCATGCAAATCAAAATCGTATACTTCTTTACGGTTCATGAGCTTATTAATAAACTCATTCAGGTAAGGGAAAATGACACATATGAAAGATTCATGAAAAAGCTTAAAAAAGCCCATTTGTTGGTTCTGGATGAATGGGGATACCTTCCACTTCATCAAGAAGGTGCCCGACTGCTCTTTGAGGTTATCAGCATGTGTTATGAACAAAAGAGCCTAATAATAACCACAAACATCGAGTTTAGCCACTGGAAGAACTTCTTGTTTGATGAAAAACTGACCGCTGCCATCATTGATCGAGTGGTTCACCACTCACATTTATTATTTTTTGATGGTCCAAGTCACAGGAAGCAAAATGCACTTTTAAAATAGTAACTTATTAACCAGAATGTACTGTTCAAAATGTTTTGCCATTTTGTTCAAAAAACTATTGCCAAATACACTTATTCAATTCAATTACACCAATTAAAGATTCGATTGCATATATATTTATGCAGAAGGAGTCTTTTGTTCATGAAAATATGAGACCGTATTATAATGATCTTAATGAACATTTATGTCAAATAACAGATTCTTTAAAGGCATACAAAGAAATGAATAATAGTTTACATGAGATGCATATGTCAAATGTGAGCAATGATATGAATAAAATCATGATGACGTTGACAATATTCTCTGCAATATTTATTCCATTATCATTTTTAGCAGGTGTATTTGGTATGAATTTCTCTTATATTCCTGGTTTGGACATTAAATCCGCATTCTATGTATTCATTACTGTATGTGCAACAACTGCTGGTGGAATGTTATTGTTTTTCAAGTTAAAAAAGTGGTATTAATATTAAGTATAGGAAGGAGGTACAGATGCAAAAAAACATGATTATTACATTACTATTTTCAATTTTGATCGCATTTTTTGCGATTTTAAACGCAGCGGCTATCCCTGTTAATCTAATATTTATGAAGATGGATATTTCTGCAGCATTAGTGATTTTATTATCAGCGAGTATAGGAGCTGTTATTGTTTATTCACTTGATACAGTTTCTAAAATGAAAAGCAGAAAAAGATGTAAAGAATTTGAAAAAAACAATGCAATGATGAATAAGGAAATTAAGGAGCTGCAAGAAAAGTCTACTAGTCAATTATTAGAAATTGAGAACCTAAAAATGAAAATTGAAAAACTAAAAAAAGGAGATCAAGAAGATGCTATTAAGAAAATATAGTCAGTTGAAAATAGAAAATGAAGAACTTAAACGGATGCAGAATAAATATAAAAGAGATATTTTCTTTGTTGGAGCTCTACTAGGAGCCTTGTTAGCTTTAATTGGAGTAAGTTCATATAAAACAAAGCCGATTGAAAAATTAAAATATAGCGTATACAATTTAAAAGGAAAAATATCTAAAAGACTGAATACAACTATTGAAAATGCTGAAGATAAAGTTGAAGAGTTCATAGACGAGATTGAAAAAAGTGAAAACTAAAATATCTTAAGTTATTTAATATGGATAACCTCTGGCCAACTTGACCAGAAGTAAAACAAATGCTAACTTCTCATATTTTTCCTACTCAACATAAGAACGCCATCAGTGATTACTCAAAATAGGTAGTGTTGAACCTTCTGTTAACTTTCAAGAAA
>NZ_JAFBDT010000046.1 GCF_016908355.1 Fusibacter tunisiensis
CCGTGGGGCACACGGGGATAGCTCGCTTATGCTGTAGCCATTAGGCTATTCGAACGAGAAGCCCCCACTTCTTAAGTGGTGGGAGTATGTCACATGTGAAACAATCGAATCAAGCGTTCTTTGATGTAGTCTGGCAGTTTAAAATAAAGACCGGACAACAAACCTGAAAAAGCGAGTAATGAAATGGACGATATTAGCGACCAACTGAGATATACTTTATTTTTGATGTTCAGGGAAATCACCAGTTCTATAAAAGGAAGAATCAGCGCTAAGGCGATGCAAATAAAAACTGGAATAAAAATATAGTGGTTTGCATTTTTGATTTTTTTATATCTTTTTGCAGTTAGAACAGCGATTAGAGTAGACAGAATAATCATAGGCATAGCGTATCGATGTGCCCATACCAAGTTACCGTCAAGGCTGTCCAGAATCAAGGTAACAATAAGGGCTGCAATCCCCATATAAAGTAGGACTCTATCGACGCGTTTGATGTATCCAAGCATTAGAAAAACAAGGATGTTAGAAGCGGCTAGACTTAACATGATAATTTTAAAAAGCGCCGTTTCACTTGAAGCTATAAAGTTTAGGGTCAAAGAAATGAGCATACCTGCAATCACAACAATAGTATAGGTGTAGAGAATTTTATTGCGTGTGGCGTAAGCTTGTTTTTCGTATGCATTCATAGCCTCTGGAAAGGCACTGTTTTCAATTTGTTTTTGCACCAACTCTTCTGGGATTTCATAATTACAAAGTGGACAAATAGGGACATGGGGTTCAAGTTCGACACCACATTTGCTACAATATGCCATGGCTAGCCTCCTATCGGAAATTCGTTTCAATTTTTACGTTTATACCTTCTTTGCGCAAGCGTTGAAAAAATAATTTTTCAATGATATGATTGTCAGTAAGTGAACCGAAAGTGATGGACATGTTGTTTTTATAAGTTGTAATGGTGGCTTTAAGGATATTGCCCTCACTTGGTGGTGGCAGTACGCTGAGACGACTCACTATTTGGTCATATGGTGGATCAAGTCCAATGTTTCCAAGATTCGAAATGCTACTTGTATAACTGCTTTCCCCATAATAATTGTAAATGATGGGGATGATTAAATTTTTAATTGCCAATGGTATTAAACGCACATGCCAAAAATCTTCATTTCGCACATTTCTTGCAATGTATTTCTTGAGATTTTTTTCCGTAATTGCAAGTCTAAAGTAACTGTCCAAATATTGAAGCAGTTCATTTCGGGTGTAAGTGCCCAGTCTGAGATCAATTTGTGGCGTGATGCTCACAAAAAAATTACGAAGTGTTTGTGACGGAAAGATACTTCTTAAGTTTACAGGTGTATTGATAATGATTGGTTTTTTTGGCAAAGTACCTGTTTCAATCACATAGTCCTGAATTGCCTCAAAAAATAGGCACAGCATCATTTTTGTTGGACTTGTTCCATATTGCTTGGAGAGTGTTTTAAAGGCTTTGGCGCTAATTATACCATCAATAACTCTATATTCTCCATTTTCTATCAGTTTAAAGGGAAAATGGTAGGCTTTTGGCACTTTTGAAGGAACAGGAATTTTTTTTTCGTAGTATCTACGAGATGCGTCTTCTGCAAATTCCAAAGGCATTGGATGTGAAGGCATCTCTAAATTATGAAGTCGCCTGTAGTAGTTTTTCACAAGCGTTTTCATAAACGCCATCACACCTGCACCATCCGCCATGGCGTGAGACATTTCAATGAGTATTCGATTGTTGTAATACATGACCTTATATGTCATGGGCTGATTGCCAGTGATGCTTAAAGATGTGCATGGATAAAAACGCTCTTTATGAACGCTAGGTACTTCTGATGTGTGTTCAAAATAAAACCAAAATAGGCCCTTTCTTAATTTAACGTTAAAAAGTGGAAAATCTGCAGCAGTATGGTTAAGAGCTTGTTGGAGCAGATTGTGATCTACTTTTTCTGTTAGGACCACTGTGAGTCGATAGACAGTAGACACGCGTGCAGTTGCAATGGAAGGGTAGAGCTTTCCGGCGTTGTCTAACTTATACCAGGGTGTATTCTCTCTTTTTTTCATGGATGCCCCCCGAATTCTATATATATTTTGTTATACCTCAAAAAAGAGGTACCGTCAAATCTATAGCACTGGAGGATTCAAATGAAACCAATTGTATTCTTTGATATTAATGGGACACTAATTGAACGCGATCAAAGGACGGATTTACCCTTTATAAAGGCAGTGGATGAACTTCTTGGGATGAAAAACACCATGAAAGGGATTGATACGGCTGCAAGAAGTGATCAAGATGTGTTCAGAGAGGCACTTTCAAAATCGGGTGTCATGTATACGGAAAAGTTATGGCTTAAATTTTTGACACTATATGAGACGCATTTAAATCAGTATGCACAGGATGATATTTGGAGACCCAATGTGGATGCGGTTGAATTTGTAGAAAGATTGTCTAAATTTAATGTAACATTGGCCCTGATTACAGGCGAATTAAGCATGGGCGCAGCTTATAAACTTAAAAAGATTGGTTTGTGGTCGTACTTTTTTACAGGCGGATTTGGAGAGGATGGGCTTACGAGGTTTGAAATTGCAGATGCTGCTCTTGAAAAAGTCAAAAAACAAACAGATGAAAAAATTCAATCTATTTGGGTGATTGGGGATACAGTTTTGGATATTAAAACAGCACGGCATCTGGGTGCAAAGGTAATTAGTATTGATACAGGTGCCAATACTGAAGCTGAACTAAAAGCAATGTACCCAGACCAATTGATTCACAAATTTTCAGAAATAGAATTAAAAACACTTATACATGACAGATAGAGAGGAAAAAAAAAGATGAGGAAATTGATAGGATTGATGGCGGTTGTTGTATTATTGGTTTCGGGATGTGGCACAAAGGAAAAACAAGCAGATGAACCATTAAAAATAGGTGTGATGCCAGCGGTTGATGCAGCACCCATATATGTGGCAGCAGAAAAAGGATATTTTAAAGACGAAGGGATTGATGTTGAAGTAACCCTGTTTACAAATGCACAGGATCGTCAAAGTGCACTTCAAACAGGTGGAATAGATGGCGGAATGTCAGATATGATTGCACTTATAACAAATGTACAAAGTGGATTTGAAATAAAAGGAACTACCATGACAGATGGAATGTTTCCGATTTTAAAACAGCCAGAATCAGGCGAGAGTGAAGTGGTGTCAGTTGCTGTGATGGAAGTCAGCGTGGCGAACTACTTGGCCGATTTGTGGCTGGGTGCCAATTATGACCTTGAAAAAGTTTATATCAACGAAATCCCAGCGCGACTTGAAATGATTAAAAGTGGAAACGTAGATATGGGTGTGTTTCCCGAGCCGATGGCCACTATGGGGGCGTTGAGTGGGTTAGAAAAAGTATTTTATAATTCGGATGAACCTTGTCCAGATATTTTTGTTTTTACGCAATCTGCAATTGACACAAAAAAAGAATCAATTAAAGCCTTTCATCGTGCACTTGACCGGGCGGTTATGGATTTACAATTAGATGATGGAATTGGGAGAGATTTATTAATTGAAAAATTAAACTTAAATTCAGAAATTAGAGATTTGATTGAGATGCCAGAGTATAAAAAAACCAATCTGCCAGATGACCAGTATGTTATAAAAATGATGAATTGGACAGCTCAAACAATTGGAAAAGAAATTAATTTGGATGTAGATGCTATTTTTGAAAGAGAGTTTGTGAACCCATGATATCTTTAGAAGGATTGAGCTATTCTTATGGCGAAAATTTGGCTTTAAATAAAATGAAATTGACGGTTGAAGCAGGAACTACTACCGCAATAATAGGGCCTTCAGGATGTGGAAAAACAACACTTTTATACCTTCTAGCTGGACTTTTACCCATGCCGGAGCCTTTTCTTAAACCGTCTGGAATTGTACTTCAAAACTATGGTCTTTTTCCTTGGAAAACGGTAAAGGCCAACATTGGGTTGGGATTGGACAGGGGTTTGGTAAAAAAATCTGAAATGAACGCGCGAACAGATGAAATGCTAGAGCTGTTGGGCATACAAGAAATTGCAAATCGATACCCCAATCAAATTAGTGGAGGACAACGTCAAAGAGCGGCAATTGCAAGAACGTTGATTTCCAACCCAGATATATTGCTTTTAGATGAGGCTTCATCAGCACTTGATGCCCTAAGTAAGGAGAAAATTCAGAACCTTTTGTTGGAATTGTTTAGAAAAAGACCGATGACGTTGGTATTTGTAACCCATAGTATTGAAGAAGCTGTTTTTTTAGGTCAGAAAATTGTGGTGATGCATCAGGGATCACTTTCAAAAGTAATTGAAAATTCAAATATGGGCATGAAGAATCATAGAGCATCTAAACAATTTTACGATACATGTTTGGCTGTTAGAACAGCTTTGGAGGCAGGGGATGACTAGTCAGTACTCAATTTCGCGCTTAATCCGAAAAATATACGGGCTTATTGCCATTTTTGGTTTGTGGACTTTGCTTGATTTTGCAGTTGATTCTTTAGTAATCCCCAATCCTATAATGACTTTAAAGTATTTTTTCGCCCATTTTACAAATGAAATTGGCATTCATTTAGTATACAGTTTTTATCGAATTGTGATGGCCATTTCAATTTCTCTTTTAATGGGTGTGCTGTTAGGGACGGTTATGGGAATGACCCGCTGGGGGGATCGGATTTTATCACCAATTGTGTATTTGGGATACCCTATTCCCAAAATTTCTTTTTTGCCAGTTTTTATGATTTTATTTGGACTGGGTGATGCTTCAAAGATTGGTTTAATTGTTTCTATAATTGTTTTTCAAATTATGATTGGTGTTCGTGACGGCATAAAAGAAATTCCAGATGAAGTATATTTGTCTGCGAAATCTTTGAAATTGTCCTATCAATCTCAGTTTGTTCATGTGGTGTTTCCCAGTATTCTTCCAAAACTGATTTCGGCGTTGAGAATAGGGATGGGAATTGCAATTTCTGCACTTTTTTTTGCAGAAAACTACGCCACCCAGTATGGTATTGGTTATTATATTATGAACAATTGGATTATGGTAGATTATACAGCGATGTTCTCAGGTATTATTGGAATCAGTCTGATGGGATATGTAATTTTCACAGGTATAGATTTTTTGGAAAAGAGGTTGTGCCCATGGCTTAATGCGGACCAGTAACAGCTGATGAAGCAGAAAACAATTACCCTCAAGGGACCCTTCTTAAAATCCCTTTTAACTAAAATAGCCGAGAAGTCCCCCGCCTCTAAGCCACCTTGCTCACGGAGTGAGAGTGCAGGTGGGGGATGAATCGGCTTGTTTTTGAC
>NZ_JAFBDT010000047.1 GCF_016908355.1 Fusibacter tunisiensis
ACAAAATCCGCTTGTTTTCAGTGGCTCGAGCTGTTTTTCAATACAGGAAAATAAGGAACAAACAATTGAGTGTGATAAAGTGTGAGAAGTTAGCAACAAAACAAAATAGTAAAGATAGTAAAGCACTTGATTGAATAAAATTCAACAGGTGCTTTTTCTATATTACATATTTCTTTATAACGTTGGTCTGAAATCCCTTTATATATAAGAAGAGAGGTGAGTACACTTGATTATACCTGATTGGAACATATTTAAAAGTAAGTTTACGAGTAATCCACAAAAGTACTTCGAGTGGTTCTGCTACCTGCTTTTTTGCAGACAGTATAACTGCAATTTTATACATCGCTATAAGAACCAAGCCGCTATTGAAACAGATCCAGTTGAAGTGGACAGTATTTTGGTTGGCTGGCAAGCAAAATTTTATGAAGGGTCACTGACCGATAACAAGGATGATCTTTTAAAGATGGTAGAGAAATCTGTTAAATATTATCCAGAAATCAAGATAATTCAGATTTATACAAATTCTGAATGGGGACAAGCTAGAGGTAAAGAACCGGCATCAAAGATAGAGATTGAGAAAAAAGCTAAAGAACATAATATTGAAATAGTTTGGATGGTTCAGAGTTATTTTGAATCAGAATTTGTGGTGCTCGAATGTGAAGAAATTTCAAAATTCTTCTTTACATTTGAAAATAACATAATAGATGTAGTGCAGGAGTTGAAGTCTCATACAGAGAATTCACTAGATAAGATAAGTACTAAGATTATATTTAATGCCCACGATATTGAGATAAATCGAAGAGAAGAGTTACAGAAGCTAAAATCTAGTGAATCACCAATGATTTTCTTAATGGGGACAGGTGGAAATGGTAAGACTGCTTTAGTGAAGTACTTGTATGATGAGATATCAGCTGACAATGGTGCAATGTATTTGATTAAAGCCCACGAGTTATTGGGTAGGTCAAAGAACAGATTAGAGAAGTTGGATGTAGATGAATTTATTGAATATCACAAGTTGGTTAATAAAAAGTTCTTCGTGATTGATTCAGCTGAAAAATTACATGAATTAGAAGATGATGAGATTTACTTAAATGTTGTGACTAAACTACTTGTAAGTGGTTGGACAATAGTTTACACGGTTAGAAATCACTTTGTTGAACCACTTAGCTATATGGTCAACGATATTTTTAATATAGTACCATTAAAAATTGAAATAGATAGTATTCAAAGTGAAGAACTTGAAGCTTTGGCAAAGAGTCATAATTTCAAAATACCAACTTCAAGTAGATTGCAAGAATTAATCTGTATTCCTTTTTATTTAAATGAATATTTGACGAATTATGGAGAGAATGAAGAACTGGATTATTTGGGATTTAAGACAGAGCTATGGATTAAACAAATTAAAAAGGGCAAAGGTGAAAGAGAGCGGTTCTTCATAAATTTTGCGGCTGAAAAGGCTACACGGTCATCATTTTACAATGAATCAGAGAACCAGTATGCATCTATTTTTGTTGATGAAGGAATACTTGCCCAAGACGAGTCTGGTTATTTTATTGCTCATGATATCTATGAAGAGTGGGCACTCGAAAAGCATGTAGATATTCTCTATAGAACTTCAACAAATATTGAAGAATTCTTTAATCGAGTTGGTACTAGTCTGCCTTTACGCAGAGCGTTTCGAAATTGGTTAGGGGATATGCTTGAATATGATGAGAATGTAATTGTAGCCATGGTTGATGTTGTGTATGGTGGTATGGAGGTTGAACCTTTTTGGAAAGATGAAATCTTGATATCAATTTTACTATCAAGCCAAGCGCAATTATTTTTTAGTAGCGCAAAGAATCAGCTCCTCGATAATGAGTTATTCCTTCTAAAAAGAATTGCAGCATTATTGGTTACTTCATGTAAAGTCGTTGACATGGAGTATTCTAAAGCTCTTGCTAAAAAAGTCAATGAATCGTTACATCTTATAACAGCACCAACTGGAGAGGGTTGGAAGTCATTTATTGGATTTGTGCATGATGAAATATCATCAATTGAGATTGATAATATTGGATTTGTTATTAAGGTGCTTCACGATTGGGTATTCCATAATATTACAGGCAATACTGCAAGGTATGCTGGTGTATTAGCTTTACGCTATTATGAATGGTTGCAAGCTGAGCGAGTATTTCATAGTAATAATGATTTTGAAAAAAAGATACTCAGAATTATTGTGATGAGTTCAAATGAAATTAAAACTGAACTTAAAGAAGTGTTTGATCAGATTATTGATAATAAATGGAACCATCATAGAGATCCTTATAATAATTTATGTGATTTTATTATTGAGGATATGAGCGGTAATTATATTGCAGAAGCATTAACGGAAGAGTTAATACAGATTATGAAACTTTATTGGACAGAAAGTAATGAGGACAAGTATTCAAGGCTATATGGGCATAGTAGTAGTTTGGAGCCTTATTATGGATTAAATGAATGCCATCATGATTTCTACCCATCAAGCCCGTACAAGACTCCGGTGCGACGAATTCTTCAGGCAGATTTCAACAAGGGATTAGATTTTTGTATTTGGTTTGCCAACTATACAACGGAGCATTATCTAAAATCAAGACTTTCACAAAATGAAGTATGGACTGTGCCTATCGAGAGGAGCGATGGAATAATAGTAGAAATACAGGTTTCAAATAGACTCTGGTGTGTTTATCGAGGAAGCCAAACCAATCCAGATGTTTTGGAATCGGTATTTATGGCCTTAGAAAAAGAATTGCTTAGAATTGGTGATGCTTTAGGTGGCGAGATTCTGATGCCATATATGATATACATTATTGATAATACAAACTCGGCTATTCTCTTAGGTCTTGTTGCAAGTATGATTTGTGCTTATCCTGATCAGATGTTTGAAGTAGCGTTGCGACTTTTTAGACATGAGTTATTTTTTGTATTTGATAAGAATAGGCTAAGTTTAGAGCGAAGTTTTTTGATTGGAGGGACTCCTGCTCATCTCTTTTACATTAATGAAAGAGAGGCGTCGAGAAAATTGAAGCATCGTAAGATATCTTTGGAAGAACTGTTCACAAATTATGCCATCTATTACTCGAAACAAAAAGATGAAGAAAGTAAATCTAGACTTGAAGAACTATATGCAATTTTAGATAAGCATTACGAAGAGTTGGGAAAGGAAGATATACAAGAGTCTATAACCTGGAGAATGAGTCTTGGTCGAATGGACATAAGAAAAATGGATGTGCAAGAGGCTATGGTTGAAGAACAGAAATATCAGGTGTATACTCCAGTATTTGATAATGACGTTGAAAAAACTAGATTAGCAATTTTACAGGAAAATAATAAAAGGCTTAGGTTCTTAGGACTACAAGGATGGTGTAGAGAAAAGTTTGAAGGAAAGAATATATCCGAACATAATAAGTCCTATGACAATGATATATCCAAAATTTTTGATGAATTTAATCAGTATCTCAATGATTTGCATCAAAATGGTGAACAATCAAGTCTTACTGGTAAAGAATTAAAATATATGGTACCTGCTGTGATGTACCGTGATTACTATTCAATTTTAAATGAGTCTCAGATCGAACTATGTGAAAATCTGCTTATTGAGGGATTGATGTCACCATATCAAGATGGTTTTGAATATAATGCTTTCAACGGAGTATCCTATGCATATGCTTCTTTACCTTTGTTGACATCTAGAAATATGGAATCTGTGAATAATATAGAAAGATTTTTAATTTTAGCGTTACTTGATGAGTATCCGATTGATGCAGTTAATCATTTTTGCATCTATGCGATTAATGCACTAAAACGAATAGTTGAGCTTGGTTATGTAGAGTTTGTCAAAGGATTAATGTCAAAATATGCTGCCGTATCCGTTCTTTATAAGAATTATATTGACTGCTACAGAATGAAAGCTAGAGAAGAGTACAGGCCTATTTCATCCGAGAAGTTAATCCGAGAATTTTCGGCAGACTATGATAGTGAGATTACTAGTGCAATAATTGATTCAGAAGTAAATGGCATTGATTTACAGAATCTTCAACCAGATATTAAAGCGAAATGCTTTCAAATTATATCGATAATTCAAAATGACAACTTAACTGAGATTAAGCATGCTTTGTCTCAGGATGTACTGAATTACTACTATGAGGCTGAAAAGAATAACAGTAGAATCTATAGCACTGATGGTTTCATAAAAAGTTTTTGTGAGCTAATGTTAAAAAGTAGTGAAGTCGATAGAAAGAAACTTTTTATACCTGTGGCTGAGAATATGGTTAATAGTGATGTAACGTGCGATATTGCTCGAGAAATGATTATTGTTGAAGATTATCTTCAAGAACGAGAAAATTTCTGGTGGTGGATGAAGGCGTTGAAGCAAATGCTAATCGCTGAAATTAGCACATATACTGAAAAAAAGTATCTCTTAAGACGGAATAGCAAGATAATTAGAACGCTGATGCTTTGTGAAAATGGATGGAACAGTGCTGCTGTTGAATGGCATAGTCTAAGTAAAATGGACATGCTTTATTTTAAAGAAATCGCTGAAAAGCTGAGTTATCATCCTGATGTTTTGTGGAGTATGTTAAAGCTTGTAAACGGAATAGGTACAGTGCATTTTAAAGTGGGTATTTCCATAGTTGCTGATATGTTTAGGAATAGTAATGGTTTTGATGGAATTAGTATTATTGCGGATGTAGTACAGTATTTAGAGATAACCATTAGAAAATTTGTTAATCAACATAGAAGTGAGATAAGAAGGAACACAAAAATAAAAAGTGATGTGATTACGATACTAAATTGGTTGGTTGAACATGAGTCAGTTTTAGGATATATGCTTCGAGATGATTTACTTTGATTAATCATACTGTGTATGAAAATATGAGAACATAAAAAGCTTTGGAAACTCGTCTAAACATCCGCATATGAGATAGTACAGTTAATCATATCACCGATCATAAGTAAGGAATAACATGCTTACAAATTAAAATAGAATAAATGTAATTGTACGAAATCAAAGCTCAAGGTATTCAATTATACTTTGAGTTTTTTTATGGAAAGAGACTAACTATATGAAGTCAATAGAAAAAACAAAATAATCTAAATAAAATTAAAGTTAAAAAATTGCACGACAAAAAGAAGTAGAGAAATCTAC
>NZ_JAFBDT010000048.1 GCF_016908355.1 Fusibacter tunisiensis
GGATTTCTTTTTCTTTTTGCCATTTCGGACCTCCATTTTGTCTAAGTGAATTATAACTGATTTTTCACTTTACACAAAATATCTTACACCATCTAATAAAATAGAGTATATTGAAGAACCAATTATAACTGTTCAAGAAATAAGATTAAGGGGGAGTTGAATGGCTACATATAAAGAAATTCAAAGTTATGTAAAAAAGAAATATGATATATCAGTAAAGACATGCTGGATTGCTGATATGAAAGAACATCATGGACTAGAGAAACGAGTTGCACCAAATAGAATTTCAGTTGATTCAAAAACTAATCCTTGTCCTAGTGATAAACAAGAAATGATTTCAGATGCATTCAAATATTTCAAAATGATATAGGTGGTGGTAGAATGTTTAATAATATTGACATGGATTTAGTTAAAAGTATTGTTGAGATTGCTGTTATTGTATTAAGTGCAGTAGTTGGTGGTGGAATACTAGTGAAGTTAAAGCAAAAGAATAAAGCCTCACAAAAGAACTCAGGAAATATTTCAATTGGCGACAACGCTAATAATGTTAAAATAAACCAAAAGAATTCTCATAATATTAACCAGACTAATAAGAGTAAGAAAGATGGTGAATAGATGAGTAAGAGAAAAACAGGCTTTTGGGGGTTAAATTCTAAAGATAAGCAAATGAATTTAAATGAGACTAATACATCAGGAAATATTTCTCTTGGTAATGATAATAGCGATATCAACATAAGTCAAAATAACAGCCACAACAAAAAAATATTCAATATGAAAGGTCTAATCAACATTGTTTTTGGTGATAAAACTGAAGTTACTGATGATGAATCATTAAAAGTAAGAATAAATGAAATTAGAGAGTTGATGGACGGTAATCAGACTAAACAAGCGTTGAAAGAATTAGATGAGTTAAAGACAACATACTTAGTTTCAGCAAAACCTCTAACGGTAAATGATAGATTTTCAATTTTTATGAGTATATATACTTGTTATATAAATCTCGGTGAGTTCGAAAATGAGAAAAAATTAGTTGAGACAATGATAAGGAACGATTTAAACACTGCTGATGAATACTATAAGTTTAAGTATCTCTTTGCACTAGACCAATTCAAAACAGATAAAGCAAACGATATTATTCCTTTGTGCCAAGAAGTACTTGATGAACATGAAGATTACTATAAGGCAAGAATACTATTGCTTATTGCACAATCTATTTCTCAAGAAATAGAGTATGATGTAGCAATAACAACTATAGATGAGTTAATAAAGAAACATGAGTTAAAGGATTCTAATAAAGCTTATGCAATTATTGCAAAAGGTGATATTTCACTAAATACAAAACATTTTGATAGTGCAATTGAGTATTACTCAGAAGCCTATAGTTTAAAAGAAACCCTTAATTATAAGGCTGGTGTTGCAATTGCATACTTCTTGAAAGCTGTTAAAAATGCTAATGCTAATGGATATATCAAGTTTTCAAAACTAGATTTCGATTCATTACATGAAGCGAGAGTGTTATTTGATGAGATTTATGAAGTAGCATCTAAAGAAAAGAATACTGCAATACTAAAAGAAATTATACCTTTCTATATGAATGCATTAGAGTTTACTGAGGAGTCACAGCAAATATTGGACATAAAAAAAGAAGTAGCTGATATTGTTGATTTTGAAAAAAGAGAGATGGCAATTATATCAGTACATGCTGAGATGCTTGCTGGAGATGTATCGCAAGAAGCTATCGATAAATTAAGTGGTTCTGATAAAGCAAAACTTGAATTATATAACCTTGCTTCAAAGGGAAAGTATAGTGAGGTATATACTAGAATTCTACCATTGATGGATTCCGTTTTCAAAAATGATGAAGCTATTATAGCTTTATATTTGATATCTTTGATTAGAACAAGTAATAGCGACTTTGTTCCTGAATTAAAAAGGTATAAGGAGAATTTTAAGGGTGAGGTAGAATATGAGTTGATTTGGATTCAATATTTAGAACATAGCGATAAACTAGAAGAAGCAAAAGACGAAGTTAAGAGATTAATTGAAAAAAGAGATGAACCTCTTGCAGTTTTAGATGCATATATGTTTTATGAGAGACATAATATGAATCAGGAACGATTTGAACTATCTCAAATGATTGTAGATGGAGTTAAGTCTGTCAGACCAAAGGACTTTAATGAAGTTCAAAAAAAGCATTTGTTCATGTTGATTGATATGAAATCATTTGAAGAAGCTGAACAGTTTTTCAATAAAATTGACTTAGGAACCTTTGGAGAAATAGATAAACTTCAGATTCAAGTTGAATACCATAGATTCATGGGTGAACTTCAAGAACTAGCTGATTTAACCGTTGAATATGCAAAGAAGGTTCAAAACAATAGCCACTTAATATATGGTGCATCGTTGTATTCAGTAACAAATCAATTGTCAAAAGGTATTAGATTACTTGAAGAAATAAGAGACTCTGGGAACTACGAAAAATCTGAATTATATAGGGCTTTGTCTAAACTATATATAATGAATAACGAAAATGATAAAGCGTTTGATTCTGCATTAAAGGCAAAGGAAATAGATAAGGACTTATTTAAAAGCCCAAGCCACAGTTTTTTTGTGATGATAGGGTTGAGAGTCAATCGAACAGATGATGCAACAAAACATATGGTGGAATTCCATGAGAATTTCCCTAAAGAAGACTGGATAAGAAGTGGAAATGTTTTAGTAAAAGATGAAGATGGTAATGATACAATTGACCCCAAAGAATTAATGAAATTAACTGGTGATAGAACAGGTTATAACGAAGTAAGGCAAGCCTTTTTTAACTACAAATTTGGTGTTTCTACTTATATTAAAGTTATGAATGATATGAAGTTGGATTTCATATTTGGTGAATTAAGATACTTGAAAAAGAAGATTAAAGTAAGTGAGGGTGTTGTTTCAAAGATTAATCAGTATGCAGAAGTTATAGAGAATGTTATTCTTGTTGACTTAATCTCTTTGTACGTATTAGCTGATGCTGATTGTCTCGAAATTCTCAAAGAGTTTGAAGAAGTTCAAATATCCTATACAACCTATGAGAGTCTACTATCTATAATTATTCAGATGGAAAGCCCTAAAATAAGAACAATTCTAGAGTTTATTTCTAATTCAATGAATGTGAAGTTAGTTGCAATAAAACAAAGTCTTATGCATGGTAATAGGCATTTTACTGATGAGACAATGTTCAATCTACATTATTCTCATTCTGAAAAGATACCTTATTTATCTGGAGAGTATAATTTAAGAAATGCTATAACAGATAATAGTGAATATGTAGTAGATATTTCATCAGTTCTAAAAGCATTATCTCTACGAAATGCAGATACACGAAAGAAGACAACTAAGTATATTGAAAAGTTGATTAGGCAAGATTACACATTTATAAGTTTCAATCTAGTAAATGTGATTGATACATTTGATAACTTACATGAAGATGATGATATCAATGAAGCTTTCAGTGTTTATCTTAGCATGTCAAGATTCTGTGATTACGATAGTTTTATCAATATATATATCAAGTTTTTACATTTTATTGAGGACAGAATTGAAAATGACCGTTATTTAGAGTTCGTTACAATGATATTTGATTATCTTGATTGGTATGTCGGTCGTACTAGGTACTATCATAATTTAATAAAACCTAATCTACCTGATAAAGATGAATATCCATACTACTATAGAGAAGATGCATTATGTACTAGTGTTATGGTATTGGGAACTAAAATAGATGAACACCTCTGGCAAAAGAAATATGTCAGACTGAAAAATGATTCCACTTATATTAAATATCACAGCATAGTTATGGGGGTTATGAATGGGTTATACCACTTCTTCTTAAGGTACAAGGATGATGAAGTTAAATTTGTAGAATTGTACAAGCTTATTGTTAATAGATTTAGATATATTGACTCAACTGCAATGAAAGCAATGGTCAGTGAGATGTATAAAGGTGAAAAAAATATTGAAAATATATTAAGAAACTTTTAGGATTATGAGGCAACCATATAAGGGTTGCCTCATACTTCTGCTATTCAATAAGACGAAGAGATGTTAAAATTTAATTTCAATTTTTTCTAATCTGAGTGAGTTTCATCAAAAGGGTAACAAACCAGCCCATAAACCAATCTTACTGCAACTTAACTACTGTTTTTCATTTTGAATTCATTATATGTTTTTAAGTTCTTCTTTTGTGAACTTCAGTATAATTGGCATATGTTTATGGAGACCAAACCATTCCCAAATGATAAGCCATTTTTTAATCCTCACAGTAGCTGATTGATTATTAGAACCGTTCTGTATAGGATTCGTAAGGTGAACCGTATCATAAGTAAAGGGGTTTAACTTTAAAAAGTCTTCTATAAAAGACAAAAAAATAAAATACCACGCAAAAGTCTTGCACAAAAGACTTTTGCGTGGTATTTTTAAGTTGAGACTAACTATATGAAGTCAATAGAAAAAACAAAATAATCTAAATAAAATTAAAGTTATTGGTCAGTAAGTGGTGAATGACTCTGATTAATTTTTTAGCAACATGAGAGTTAGCAACATAATGATGTTTACCTTCGGATTTTTTCTT
>NZ_JAFBDT010000049.1 GCF_016908355.1 Fusibacter tunisiensis
TTTGAAGTTTCCCTCAACTGAATTGCGTTTGGTTTTTTTCATTTAAGCTGTTCAATTTTCAAGGTTCTCTCGACGCCGCTTATCAGCGACAACTTGGATATTATATCAAGATTTTATTTTCATGTCAACGTCATTTTTAGATTTTTTTCATCTTTTTGATAGAAGTAAAAAAGAGGTAGACTTTCACCATTAAAGTCCACCCCTTTGCAACTCGAGTTTTATAATTCTGAAGCAAATAGTTCTACGCTTCGATCTAGTATCCCATTCATGTGTGCAATCAGAATACCGTAATTTGTTATAGGCACATTATTCAAGACTGTTTCATCAATACGCCGTCCCATTTCCCTTGTATTCAACATACAACCCCCACAATGAACGACTAAATCAATACCTTCAAAATCCGAAACAAATCCGGTTCCACTTGTAAACTTAAACTCAATATTATCATGCCCCAAATATTTTTGAATCCACTTTGGAAGCTTGACAGTTCCTATATCATCACACTGCCTATGATGCGTACATCCCTCGGCTATTAATATTTTTATAGGTTTATTCTCCGCGAATGTTTTCAATACCCTTGCGCCTGCTACCACTTCTTTTAGATTTCCCTTATATCTGGCAAAGAGGATCGAAAAACTTGTGAGCATAATTGTGCTCGGAACAGTATCTTTTATTTGTTCAAATACCTGAGAATCCGTAATAACAAGTGCAGGTGGTTGTTTCATCATATCTAATAAATCTTTCAATTCTTCTGGCTGTACAACCATGCATTTCCCATGAAAATCTAATACTTCCCTCAAAACCTGCTGTTGTGGCAAAATGATTCTGCCCTTTGGTGCTGCACTATCAATTGGGACCACCAAAACAACATAACTTTTTGGTTTCAAAATATCCATAACAATATATTTTTCTTGATGTGCTTCTCTCGATATTGCACCAATTCTTTCTTTTAATTCAAAAATATTAAAACCTGTTAAAGCACTTACAACGATATGATTTTCTTCACATTCTATGGTCTTGGCATGGTAAACATCTGCTTTATTTAAAACAACTAAAAAGGGTGTTCTTCTTTTTTTTAGATCATCTATAATAAATTGGTCTTTGTCTGAAATTCCTGTATTTGAATCCACGACCACCAAGGCCAAGTCTGATTTTTTGAGCACATCTATTGTTTTCGCAATACGTTGACTGCCCAGTACACTTGTGTCATCTAATCCAGGTGTATCCATAATTACAACCGGTCCTATTGGTAAAAGCTCCATCGTTTTATACACTGGATCAGTTGTTGTTCCTGGAACATCGGATACAATTGCCAAATCTTGACCTGTTATTGCGTTAATTACACTGGATTTTCCAACATTCATTTTACCAAATATTCCAATGTGTATGCGTTCTGATGAAGGTGTTTGATTCATTCCCATTACAATCTCCTAAAATCTAAAATCGCGTTCGCCTTTTTCAATTGACAGTAAATTTGATTTTGCTTTCTCCATTACAATTGGATGTGTAACTTTTTCAATTTCATCCGCAATAATAGCCTCACCAAGTTTTAGCGTCTCTTCACTTGCATAGTCCATTAAATATTCCTTTAATGTAATTAAAGAATTAGGATGACAACAATTGATAATTTGACCACTCTTCAATAAACTCATGAACCGATCGCCAGTGCGTCCTTCCCTATAACAAGCTGTACAAAAAGAAGGGACATGGCCCAATTCTAATAACCACTTAACAACTTCGTCCAAAGTCCGATTATCACTTACATCAAATTGTTCTGATTTATGATCTTCAAGTTCAGGTTTTACATAGCCACCTACGCTTGTTTTAGACCCTCCACTTATCTGAGAAACACCAAGTTTTAAAACTTTTTCACGACAAGTCTTACTTTCTCTAGTGGAAATAATCATACCTGTATAAGGTACTGATATTCTAAGACATGCAACAATTTTAGAAAATATCTCATCATCTATACCATTTGAAAAATCATCTGCATCTATATCATCTGCATGTCTAATACGTGGTACGCTAATTGTATGTGGCCCCACACCATAAGTTGCTTCTAGATGCTCAGCGTGCATCAAAAGACCAGCAAATTCATATCGGTATCTTTCAAGACCAAATAAAACACCTAGACCAACATCATCGATACCACCTTGCATCGCTCGATCCATTGCTTCAGTGTGGTATACATAGTCATGCTTTGGACCTGTTGGATGCAATTTTTCATAGCTTTCTTTATGATATGTTTCTTGAAATAAAATATAAGTACCAATACCTGCATCTGCCAACTTTCTATAATTTTCCACTGTCGTTGCTGCTATATTAACATTTACTCTTCTTATGGCACCGTTTTTGTGTTTGACATTATAAATTGTATTAATGCTTTCAAGTACATACTCAATTGGACTATTTATAGGATCTTCACCCGTTTCAAGCGCCAACCTTTTATGTCCCATATCTTGAAGCGCCATGACTTCTTGTCGAATTTCATCTTGAGTTAATTTTTTTCTCGCTATATGTTTGTTTTGATAGTGATAAGGACAATAGACACATCCATTTACACAATAATTTGATAGATAAAGCGGTGCAAACATCACGATTCGATTGCCATAAAATTTTTCTTTAATATCTTTTGCAAGTTGGTAAATTTGTTCATTCACATCTTCAAGATTACATTCCAACAAAACAGTTGCTTCTCTATGTGTTAATCCCATACCTTGTTTCGCTTTATCAAGAATAGAATCAATCAATTTTCTGTTGGATTTATTCTTTTGAGCGTATTCAAGTGTATCCATAATTTCATTATGATCTATAAATTCTGCTGCTTTTTTTGATGTTTTATTATACATTATATACTCCCCTCTCTTATGGCAATAAAATCGCCTCTATGAACAACAACTTGGTGACCTATAAGTTCCATGTCTTTCCTTAAATTTTCTAAACTTTCTGCTGCTTCTGATCCAGTGTATGCCTTGTTATCATATAACAAATATTTATTGCGTACATTCATTGGTGATAAATTTGGCATTATGACGTTTGCACCAGACAGTACACCCTTTTCCCTACCTTTTACATCAACAGTTCCAAGTGAAGTTGTCGCTGGAATTAAGGCTGATGGTAACATAATTCTTATTAAAGCCAACATAAATTGAGTTAAATCTACACGTCCCGGAGGACACGCTTTGAAAACACTTTCATGGTGTGGTACAAAAGGTCCAATGCCAACCATTTCAGGGTTTAACTCTTTTAATATGGACAAATCTTTAACCAATGATTCTGGCGTTTGTCCAGGTGAACCAACCATAAATCCTGTGCCAATTTGATACCCGATAGACTTTAAAATTTTTAAATGAGTCAATCGATCTGCCAACTCTTGTCCTGGTGAATGCAATTTTCTATAATGAGATGCATCACCTGTTTCATGTCTCAATAAATACCGATTTGCACCTGCATCATATAATTTTTCATACGATGTCCTTGAACGTTCTCCAAGAGACAATGTAATGGCACAATCAGGATAGTTATTTCTTATTTTTTGAATCATAGGCACCAATTTGTCATCTGTATACCAAGGATCTTCACCACCTTGAATGACAAATGTTCTAAATCCCAACTCATAACCTTTTTCACAACACTTAAACACCTCGTCAGGCATAATACGATATCTTTCAGCTTTAGTATTGCCACTTCTTATGCCACAATATAAGCAATTACACTGACAGTAATTGGTTAATTCAATTAATCCCCTTATATAAATGTCACGGCCATAATAACTTTCTTTTATTGCCATGGCTATACTTTTAGCATACATTAAATCTTCTTTTGAAAAAGTGTCAATTAGAATTGTTAAATCTTTATCATTTAACTGCCTAAAACGATGTAAATAATCTATACGCGCCTTATTTGTCATAGTTTGCTCCCAGTATTTTTGGCATATACAGTTTTTGTAGAAACACCTTGTAACATCCCTAATTTTCCTGAAATGGTACTGATAATATCCATAGGTGCATCCACAGCCACCGAGATTATGTGTATTTTTTTATCCCGATAAGGTACACCCATACGACTAATAACATATTGGCCATAGTCGTGTAAAATTTGATTCAATTTTTCAGCAGACTCATACTGTTCAACAACAATACCGATTAATGCAACTCGTGTCTCCATAAACCCCCCAAAAATAAAAAATGCGCCCAAAAGGCGCATGAAAATTAAAGTCCATTCTACGCCTTCTGCATTGGAAAACTCCTTTGCGTCAGATTCATTGACCATTAAAAAAACGATTTAGTTAGCTTGTGATTTAGAGAAAGGAATTCCTCGCCCTTCATCGTTAATATTATAACATACATATTGTTAAATAGATGTCAATTTTTTGTAATGAATTCTTTCACATAAAAAAAGCCTAATCGAAAATCGATTAGGCTTTACTTATAGTCTCAAACCGGCAACGTTCTACTCTCCCAGGCAGCTACCCGCCAAGTACCATCGACGCTGGAGGACTTTACTTCTGTGTTCGGGATGGGAACAGGTGT
>NZ_JAFBDT010000050.1 GCF_016908355.1 Fusibacter tunisiensis
ATGGTACTTGGCGGGTAGCTGCCTGGGAGAGTAGAACGTTGCCGGTTTGAGACTATAAGTAAAGCCTAATCGATTTTCGATTAGGCTTTTTTTATTTATTGGTCAACATGCGCAACCTTGTTTTTGCCAGAGTTTTTAGCGACGTATAAAAGTTTGTCTGCTACTTTGAAGGCATCGTCAAATTCATGCGTTTTATTACGGATGATTCCAATACTTACCGTAACTGGAATAAAGATATCATCTGAGGACCACTGATGGGTTTCTATCGTTTCGCGTATATTTTCTGCAAGCTCTACAGGATCAGAGGGGTGGGAATTTTCGATTACTAAAATAAATTCTTCACCACCATAACGGCCTGCATATCCAAAACCGTCAAGTGCCTTTGAGATGATAGAAGCAATCTCTTTTATGACCCAATCTCCAGTTGCATGACCATAGACATCATTAATCATTTTAAAGTCATCTATATCGACAACGCCCAAGGCTTTAATTTGATGTGTATCGTTTTCAAACATTTCTATAACGGCAGTACGGTTGTACAAACCCGTTAGTCCGTCTGTAATAGATTTGATTTGTACTTCTTGTGTGAGTCTCTTAATTTTAAAATACTCTTTGATGATAATTAGAGTTCCAACACTTATTATTCCTAAAAACACCCCAATTGCAGTTATTATATTGGCTTGTCTTTCAGAAGTTTCACGGAGATCTCGTGTTTCAAGTGATCGAAGTGTTTCATTAAGATATTCAACTCGATTTACATCTTCTTTTACATTATAGTCATAAGCGTCTTCCAGAGTAAGTTTAGCGGCATTTTCAAAGTCTCCTAGAGTATAATAGGTATAGGCTAAATCAAAATTTAAATAGGCCGTTATATCAGTTGATAAAATACCAAAATCCGATGATTCCAATAATTCAGCAGCCTCTTCCAATAAAGGCAGAGCTTGATCTTGATAGCCCTTTGAATTTAAATATATGGCGGCATCCCAAAGTGTATTAAGACGCATAGGCCAATTCTCATGCTGATACGTTGAAACAATAGTATTGATGTTTTCAATAGAGACATCTATGAAGTCAATTAAAAATGCGTTATAAGAAATAAATTCGGCATAGAGAGTCCAATCTGAAATGATTTTAGAGTCATCAAAACCAGATTTGGCAGCTTCTAGATGTGCAAGGGCCGGCTCGTAATTTTCATAGGAATATTCAATTAGGCCAAGGCCGTAGTGTGATAGACTATTTCCTAACTCAATGCCGTATTTTTCCGATAAGTCCTTACATTGATTGAAGTATGAGCTGGCCTTTTCATCATCATATAAATGATAATAAACCATTCCTAAATAATAAGTGCCTAGGATTTCACCGACCGGTTCACGCGCCAATAGGCTTTCTTCGTAGAGTGTCATTGCATGACCAAGCATCAAACTTGTATCCCCTACATAGCTTTCTATTTCAAGAATAGCGCTTAATGTTTTTAAGGACCCGTTTTCCTTATAATCTTCTAAAAGGAAAGCATACCCTTCTCCCCATTTCCCAGATTCTGTCAAATTCAATACAGTAGGCTTTAGCGTGTTAAAGTCTGCATAAGAAGGATTTGAATTTAAAGCTAGACTTGTTAAAAGAAGTGTTAGGACAATAAAAAAATATTTTTGTTTCAAGACGATTCTCCTTAATAAAATAGGGCTAAATAACCATATCTTATTCTACTCTTATTCCTATAAAATGTTAAGTAAAAACCGAAAAAAGATTTGATAAACACGTGATTTGTTGACACTAATTTCAAATCTGATAGAATATAGGGGAATATGAAACTGCGGAGGCAATATGGACTTGTTTGACCAAAAAAAGGAAAATAAATCTTTAACATCCTTGATATTTGATAAAATTCGTGAAGACATTTTAAATGGACGTTATGTGACAGGAGACAAGCTTGTAGAAATCAAGCTTGCAGATGAATTAGGCGTCAGTCGGACACCTGTTCGGGAAGCTTTGAAACAATTGGAACTGGATGGTTTAGTTGAAAATATTCCCAACAGAGGCGTTGTCGTTAAAGGCATTAGCCAAGATGATATTGAGGATATTCTTATGATTAGGCTCTGTATTGAAGGGCTGGTTGGTCAATGGGCTTCTGAAAGAATTTCAGACGAAGAAATTTCAGAACTTGAGGAAATTTATGACTTAATGGAATTCTATACTAAAAAAAATGATGTTGATCGAATTTTCGAACTTAACACAAAGTTTCATGAAACCCTTTATAAAGCGACTAAAAGTCGGTATTTAGAAGGTGTATTAAATGATTTTCAACTTTTCATAAAATCTTCAAGAAATAATTCATTGAAAATGGAAGGCAGATTGGAAGTTGCCCTTGAAGAACATCATAGAATATTGGAAGCCATTAAGATTCATGATAGTAGCGCAACTAAAGAAGCATTAATTGCACATATATCAGTATCAAATGCCAATATAAAATCACTTGTATAGATGTTGCATGGAGGTTTAAAATGGTGTCTGAAGAAAGACGTCAAAAAATATTGGCTGTTTTGAACGCCAATGAAAAACCCATAACAGGAACTGAATTGGCAGATCTTTTTAGTGTCTCGAGACAGGTAATTGTACAAGACATTGCCATTATCAGAGCTTCTGGAGTTTCTATACTAGCGACTTCAAATGGGTATATGACACCTAAAAATGTCAGTTCAAAAAAACTTATTAAAACATTTGTATCCCAGCACAAAGGAATTGAACGGCTCAGAGAAGAATTGTTGATTATTGTAGAATATGGTGGTAAAATCATAGATGTGATTGTTGAACATCCGATTTATGGAGAAATTGTAGGATCGCTTCATATTTCAACTGTTGAAGATGTTGAACAATTCGTTGAAAAAGTCCAAAATGTTGGTGCAAGTCCTTTGTCGGTTTTAACACAAGGTGCTCATATTCATACAATAGAAGTGCCAAGTGAAAAGTTATTCAATCTAATTTTAACCGAATTGAAAGCAAAAGGATTTATCTTATAAATTTGAGAGGGTATTATACCCTCTTTAAAAAGGCTTGTAGTGACAAGACAGATGACAATTCAATAAGAGTGAGGGAAGGTATATGAAGATTAGACAGTACTTGACAAAAACATTAAATGGGATGGCTCTTGGCCTTTTTGCTTCTTTAATTATTGGCTTGATATTGAAGCAGATTGGTGACTTAACAGGAATCGAAGTTATGGTAACATTTGGAGGCGTTGCACAAGTATTGATGGGTCCAGCTATTGGTGCAGCTGTGGCTTATAGTGTAGGGGCATCGCCACTTGGGATTTTTGCAGCTTTGGTTGCGGGTGCTATTGGTGCCGGAAGTGTTAAAATATCTGAAGCAGGCCAAATGGTTATTGGGATTGGTGAACCAATGGGTGCCTTTATTGCAGCCCTTGCAGCAGCAGAATTTTCTAAATTGATTTCAGGCAAAACAAAGGTGGATATTGTTTTAGTACCTGCCTTGACCATTCTTGTGGGAGGGCTTGTTGGCCTGACTTTAAGTCCTGTTATCGCTAGTTTTATGAAAGCACTTGGTGCAGTAATCAATACAGCAACAGAACTTCAACCCATTCCAATGGGAATCGTTATTGCAATTATTATGGGAATGGTTTTGACGCTTCCAATTAGCAGTGCGGCGCTTGCAATTTCTCTTGGATTATCGGGGATTGCTGCTGGGGCTTCCCTTGTAGGTTGCGCCTGTCAAATGATTGGATTTGCAACAATCGGTTACAGGGAAAATGGTTTCGGAGGCGCACTTGCACAGGGCCTTGGGACGTCTATGCTACAAGTTCCCAATATAATAAGAAACCCTAAGATATGGATTCCGCCTATTGTAGCCAGTGGAATTTTAGGACCAATTAGTACAACTTTATTAAAAATGGAAAGTAATAGTATTGGTGCTGGAATGGGGACAAGTGGTTTGGTCGGTCAATTTGGCGCTTATGCTGCTATGGGAGACCAAATGTCAATTGCAAAATTTTTGATATTGATTTTAGGGATGCATTTTATTTTGCCCGCTTTGATTTCTCTTGGTGTTAGTGAGTGGATGCGTAAGAAAAATTACATTAAGAAAGATGATTTAAGATTGCCACAGGCATAATAAAATTAAGCGCCCCCAAAATAAGCGTATGTAAACGTCTATTTTGGGGGTTTTTGTTTAAATCCTTTGCAGGGTTCGCCTGAAGATTGCTTGACAACTTCAGATGGCATGCGTTTAGATTTGAAACCGAATAGTCTACAACCCATTGGGTTAACAGGATCCCAGGTTATATAATAGTAAATACAGTTTCTGCAATTAATTTGGTTTGTAGTCATGTTTGCTCACCCCTTTGATATGGATATTACCTAGATTCTACGTGCAATCTACTCATATAACCCTTTAAGCAAGTATTTATAATCGTTAAGCCAAAACCATTCTTTCACCCAATGGGTGAAAG
>NZ_JAFBDT010000051.1 GCF_016908355.1 Fusibacter tunisiensis
TATACTCGATATCAACCATCATTCCGATGCGATCTTCAAAATCAATGTCTTTCATTTTTGGGTCAGAAAGTTGTTGAAGAAGTGCCTCAGCCATTTGTTGATTTATACTTAAAACTGACCCGGGTTTAACGCTTAAACTTGACCCACCTAGCTGGGAATGTTTTAGCACTATCTATCTTGATTATACATTGAACCTTTAAAATTTAACACTCTGATTTGACCCACCTCTGAAAGACAATTATAATCCTTTTTGCATGCTTAGACATGCAGAAGGAGGAAAAAGAGGTGAAAAACTTGGAAGATTGGGCAGCTGTACAACGTGTATACAAGCAAACGAAGTCCAAACGAACCACAGCTAGACTTCTTGGCATTTCTAGAAACACAGTCAAGAAGTTGCTAGATTTATCAGAACCACCAGAATATCAGCGCACTGAATATACTAGCAAAATCGATCACTACAAGGAACAGATTATTGAGTGGAGATGTGAGCCATATTTGTTCAATGGGACACGTATTTTCAGAGAATTGAAAATGAGAGGTTATACTGGCAGTATCAGCCCTATCTATCGTTTTCTGAATAAAGTTAACGAAGACATTGGGGGCCATATTAGCAAAAAAGCAACGGTAAGGCATGAAAGTCCACCAGGTGATCAAGCACAGTTTGACTGGACCGAATATGAAGTAGTTGTAGATAATCGCTATCGAAAAGTATA
The DNA here is from genome assembly GCF_016908355.1 of Fusibacter tunisiensis. Classification (GTDB taxonomy): domain Bacteria; phylum Bacillota; class Clostridia; order Peptostreptococcales; family Acidaminobacteraceae; genus Fusibacter_D; species Fusibacter_D tunisiensis. The sequence goes on from NZ_JAFBDT010000051.1 coordinate 714, forward strand.
CTGCTTTGCCATGATCTTAGCTGCATCAAGGAAAAAAGCTGTTTGCTTCTCACTCAAAGTAGATGCTGAAGCCATTTATGAAGCCATACAAGAGTTATTTGATGACTTAGGTGGTGTAACATTAGAACTGCTTATTGATAACCCCAAAGCACTTGTTATCGAAAACAACCCAAAGTCCGAAGGCGAAATAAAGTACAATACTCATGCACTCATGATGGCAAAACATTTGGGTACAGAACTGAATGCATGTCCTTGCTATTGGCCCCGAAAAAAAGGCAAAGTTGAGAGACCCTTTAACTTCATTGAAGAGCAGTTCGTTAAAGGAAATTCGTTTGCAACGATGGAAGATCTTAATGCTCGTGGTAAAAAGTTTGTGCGTGAATGGTGTGATGAAAAACACTCTACAACAAAGCGAATTCCAAACCAACATTACTTATTGGAAGAGAAGCAAGCTTTACAGCCACTCCCCACTATACACTATCGAATGAAAACGTTAAGCAAACGGACTATAAGCCCTGATAGCTTTATTCATATTGCTACCAACAAGTATAGCCTCCCAGTAAAATATGTTGGAAAAACAATGAAATATAGAATTGTATATGGTTTTAGAATCGAAATTTATGATTCAAAAGAAGTCTTTGTTCTGAGTATCGAACAGTCAGAAAAACGATATGATACGATTTCTAGCAGCGAGCATTACGAACCAATAGCTAAAAAAGTCAGCACGTCTATTCCACAAATTCGAAGAGATTTTACGGAAAGGTTTGTTAATGGCTATAGATATTTAGAATCTGCTGGTCGAAAATTTGACCAACCAACCCACTATGCGAGAAAAATCATGGAACTGCAAGAATTATATGAAGACCATGTTTTAGACACCTTTATAGGCATAGCTGTTGATGAAAACAAAATGGATATTCAATCTTTCCGTCGCCTCCTGCGTAATTATAATAGTGGTAACAGAGAACTTTCTTCAAATCAAGCAGACAATGCTAGCGAGAATAACTATTGCGATGAGGACTCATCCCTAACAAGGGATTGCAGTTACTATGAATTGACTACAAGGGAGGAATCAGTATGCAACAGTTAATCACTCAAAACAAAGAAGAGTATATCCAGACCATGATGAAACAATTCAAGCTTGTAGATATGCGTGACCAATACCTAGACCTAATTAATGAAGCTGAAACAGCATCTTTGGGTTATATGGATTTTCTCGTCCGATTACTTTCAGTTGAAGAAGAAGGTAAGAAAAATCGCCGATACGAAAAATTGTTGGATAAAGCTTGTTTTGAATCCATCGCATCACTGGAAGACATTGATTATACCTTTAACCTTAATATTAATAAAAATAAAATTGAAGAGTTGGGTTCATTACGTTTTATGGAGGCCTGCGAGAACATTATTGTTATTGGTCCACCTGGAGTTGGAAAAAGCATGATAGCAACAGGAATCGGGCGAAAAGCTTGTGAAAATGGCCAAAGTGTCCTGTTTGTTAATGCTAAAGAGTTGGTTGATCGTCTTCATAACGAAATGATTAAAGGCACATTACCAGAGGTTTTAGAAAGCCTTAATAAAATTGATTTATTAATTGTTGATGAGTTATCTTATATAAATATGGACAAAGAAAAAGAGAGCTTGTTTTTCCAGATCATTCGCCAACGATACGAAAAACGCTCCCTCATTATTACGACCAATCTACCAATGGGCAGATGGAACGAACTATTTACTGGACAATTGGCTGCAACTGCAATTCTAGATCGGTTGCTTCATCATTGTCATGTAATTAGTATAACGGGTGATAGCTATCGTGTCAAAGGGTCAAATTACAGTGCAAAAAAAGGACTGACATAGAATGAATAATACGAGCAGCAAACGCTACAAGCAAGAAATTGGGGTACCTATGTCATTCCTAGGTGCCCATCAATTCAACAAAGTCGTCTTGCATAATCTAAAATAGGTGGTGGAAAAAATGAGCAAGATAAAAGATAGTGAGTTAATAAGTATTGCACAAATATATAATAATGAAGGTCGACAAGCAGCCTATAAACTGATAAGAAGCCATGACATTAAACAGCCCTATGCGGTGCTAAAACGGATGAAAAAACATCCAAATTTCGTCTATGACAAAAGTAAAGACCATTTCATATATCAAGATAAGCCACATTCAGATGATGTTTTTATGAGTATGGAAGAGCTTTGCTCGCCTGTGAATATAGAACAAATCCAAAAGATTGATAACCGTTCTATCGCTATGGAAAAACTGATTCAAGACTTGTTAGGTGATCGCTTACTTGAGTTAAGTAAGTATATCATACTCGAATCTTCATCGAAGACCATGATGATTGATCAAACATCTTTAAAAAATGCAGGTTACAAGGTTATTTCCTATTAACAGGTGGGTCAAATCACAGTGTAAATATTAGGATTAACAGAAAAATCTGATCCTCTAGAAAAACTTCAAGGGGTGGGTCAATTTTAAATGAAAAAGTGGGTCAATTTTACTTGACAATCAACACCATTGCAGTTAGACGCATATCTATCAGTTTGTCGATTGTTGGATTATTTATCATTGTATTTTCCTCCGTAGTAGTTTGCACCGCGCGTTACGCCAAAAGTGTTCTTCGTGGGTTTCTCAGTTTCGGGCTTTGAGATTTCTTTAATCCCAGTCGCAAGAATATTTTTGATACTCTTGTAACTTGGGCTGGCTGTATAGTTCAAAGCTTTTTCACAAGCTGCTTCAAGACGTGATTCTGAGTGTCTTTCAGCTAACTTGAGTAATCCCATGCAACTCTTATAGGTTTGCTGCTCCACGCGACTGGAGGAAAGTATCGCAATAATAACTTGATGTGTGTTGGGACCTATTCGCTGGGCCCATTGTTTAAAACGCTCCCCATTCCACTCTAGATACTTCTGATGGTCGGGTGGCATATGTTCTAAGGTTGTGCTGTATTGTCCTTTACGACCATAAAGCCGTTTATGTGAAGCAATACGATTGTGATTATAAAAAATCTCTAGGACTCTTTCCGTAACCCTTACATCTACCTTGCGTTTGATATATTCATAGGGACAAGAATATAGCATTCCATCTAAGGATATGTGATAATTAAACTGAACGGTGGCTTGTTTAAAGTCCGCCAGTTCATAAGGGGTAGTTGGTAAGGGGCTTAGGAAAGGGAACTCTTCATGGTGGAAGAGACTCCACCTGCTACCTTCCTTTTTTTGAAAGGTTCTATGGTTAAATGCTTCTAGCTTTTCTCGAATAGCAGTATTAAGTTCTTCGAGTGAGAAAAACTGTTCATTACGAAGCGCAGCGGTAATCCAAGTAGAAATGTTACCAACAGCGCCTTCAACACTTGCTTTATCTTTGGGTTTTCTAACCCTAGCTGGAATAATGGCAGTACCATAATGCTCTGCCATTTCATGATAGGTTGCATTAAGTTTGGGGGTATACCAGTCTTTTGTATGGATAACAGCTGTTTTACAATTGTCTGGCACTAAAAGTGTTGCAACACCGCCGAAATAATTGTACATGTGAACATGAGCTGTAATCC
>NZ_JAFBDT010000052.1 GCF_016908355.1 Fusibacter tunisiensis
CTGGATTTCTTTTTCTTTTTGCCATTTCGGACCTCCATTTTGTCTAAGTGAATTATAACTGATTTTTCACTTTACACAAAATATCTTACACCATCGTTATTGTTTTCATCATCCATGAACTTTGCTGAAGTTACGAACAATAAACAAGATGAAGTTATGTTTAAACTGATGAATGGAATTAATTCATTTAAAGATTGGGAAGAAAGTAGTATTAAACAAGTTAAAATATTGTATGATGAAAATGGTAAAGAAAGATACGAGTTATTAATTATTGGGAATAATACGAAGTCGACTGGCTATATAATCACTGATATATACAGCGGAACAATTGTAGAATTTTCGCATGGTGAATCACCTTTTGAAACATATCTTCAAAAGTATTTGAATAAGAAAGGAATTGATAGTATAAAAGTAAAAGATGAGTTAAAATTAGTTCAAAATGGGATATTTCAAGGATATACATTGGATGATTTTAATACTATAGTCTATTTTACTAGAGATATGAGCATATCAATTGAACAAAATGTTGAAGATATTAATAATAAAAAAGAAATTAATGATGAGTTAAAATCATCAAATAATACTTTTAGATATACTGAAAGTATTATTCCAGGAGTACCTAACAATCAAAACGATGCTCCATACAGTGCATGTGGACCAGTTTCAGGAATTAATATAATTCAATATTGGGATGGAAAAGGGTATTCTAATTTAGTGACTACTCAAACCTTTTCTAACATATATAATGCTTTGTACATTTATATGGGAAGTTTCCAACTTCCTAATGGAGAGCATGCGACTTCTCCAATAGGATTTAATGGAGGTCCTTATGGACAAGGATTAATCGATTACTTTGACTATGTTGGAAACTATAATTTATCCGTCGTTAGTGATTTTAATATAACAACTTCTGACTATTCTAATTTCATTAAATATGAAGTAGATAGAAATCGACCTGGTTCAATTTTATTTAAAGACTATAACCAAGTGTATGACGACCGATATGGATTACATTATACCACTCTGGTTGGCTATGCTTTTGGTGATGAAATTGGTGGGAATTACTATATTATTCACGATTTGTGGAATCCTTTTACAATCTACAGAAATTGGGACAATGATATATCAAGAGGCGATATTTGGGCAACGTTTAAGATAATACCAAGTTATTAATCAACTAAAGCTAGAGTATACCGGAGGCATTTCATGAAAAAATACAAATCATTAGTCATAATAATTATTGTAATGTCTTCGGTTGCTTTCCTTTATTGTATTCCAATAATTGATTCTTATATAATTGCATTTAAAAATAATATTCGAATATCAGAGATAAGGCATGGTCCATATTATAAAATCACTGAAGGAAAGAATATACAAGAAGACTTAGTTTTTATTTTCCATATAGATAGAACTAATGGAAATTATATAATTAGCCAAAATGATGGAATCACACGAGAAGAAGCTCAAAAAATTGCAAATAAGTATGGTTATACTAGTGAGGAAAACGAAATTGAGTTATGGATTAGTCATAGAAAAACTGGGAAAATAGATAGCTATGAAGCAATAAAAAAAAATCTTGTCTGGCGCTTATACTATGATGAAGCAAATAGATATTTTGTAGAAGTAGATTTTGAGACGGGTGAATTATTTGATTTCTCTAAATTAATAGAGAATCGCTCTAATAATTGAGAAAATAATCACTAACCTTAGAACGTTCTGTTCATACTTACGAGTACTCATTATTTATCCTTGTGAACAATTGATTAAATTTACGAAAAATGATAATATAGTGATAACAATTAATTATTCTTTTTACAATTTTAAAGTCCACCAATGAGTGGCACAATATTTAGAGGCCAAAGGTCTATCCAATCGGATAGATCTTTTTTTTATGCCCAAAAATGAGGTTTTTATGAGAGTAATTGTTGTAACTAAAAAAGACCAGCTAATAAAAGTCAATAAGTAGTTTGAGTTTTTTTATAAATTTTCATTTCTGAAAAAATGGTACAGCAAATCTAGCCATTAGAAAACACGAACAATGGCTTTTACAACGGTTTAGAAAAAAATTTAATTACGCTGAAAGTCTTTTTGCTTTACAGTTTGTTTTGTTTGTACAGTGTATTATAATGGTATAAACATAGCAGAGAAACTTACAGGAGGATGAGATGAGAGGACTGGCTTTAGAGGGTGGCGGTGCAAGAGGTTCTTTTCAAGTAGGTGCCATTAAAGCGCTTTATGAAATGGGATATACATTTGATGTGGTCGCTGGAACATCCATTGGATCCATCAATGGGGCACTTATTGCGCTTGGAGATATTGAGTAAATAAGCACTTTCCGTGATTTGAGATCTGGCTCCAAGCCGGGAGGATAATCACGGTTTTTTATTTTGTGGGAACTTATCCAAGAATAGCAGAATACAAGGTTGAGTGGCTAAGTGAATAGTAGGGCTTTTGAGTTGACTAGATGACTATAAAAAGTGTGGTGAGTTGACAAAATGGATATAGGAAGGTGAAAAGATAAATATAAATGTGATTATAGAAATAATATGACTTGAAAGTATTCCTTAAAAGGAATATAATTTTAATTGAGATGTGTAAAATGGAAAAAACACATGGAGGTTTGTATGAAAATCGGTTTTGATTCAGAAAAGTACCTAGAGGAGCAGTCTAAATTTATCTTGGAAAGAGTACGGTCCTACGACAAATTATATCTTGAATTTGGTGGCAAGCTCTTATTTGACATGCATGCCAAACGCGTCCTTCCAGGATTCAATGAAAACGCCAAAATTCAATTGATGAAAAAACTCAAGGACCATGTTGAAGTTATTATATGTATTTATGCAGGAGATATCGAACGCAATAAAATTCGAAACGATTTTGGCATATCCTATGATTTAGATGTCCTCAAACTCATTGATGATCTGAGAAATGAAACGCTTTCTGTGAACAGCGTGGTTATCACTCGGTACGACAATCAACCCGCTACAAAGGTTTTCATAAACAAACTTGAACAAAGTGGCATCCGCGTGTACACGCACAAAGCAACAAAAGGTTACCCATCAGATGTGGATACCATCGTCAGCGAAGAGGGCTATGGTATGAATCCTTATATTGAAACAACGCGTCCAATCGTAGTGGTTACTGCACCAGGACCTGGAAGTGGTAAACTGGGAACATGCTTAAGCCAACTCTATCATGAACACAAGCGGGGTAAAAACATTGGTTACTCAAAATTCGAGACTTTCCCCGTATGGAATCTGCCTTTGAAGCACCCTGTAAATATTGCCTATGAAGCTGCCACAGTCGACCTAAAAGATGTAAACATGGTGGACCCATTTCACTTGGAAGCTTACAATGAAATTGCTGTTAACTACAATCGTGATGTTGAAACTTTTCCAGTTCTAAAACGTATTATTGAAAGAATAACAGGAAGCGAGTCCAATTATCAGTCCCCTACCGATATGGGGGTAAACCGAATCTCGTGTGGCATTATAGACGACGAAGTGGTTCAAGAAGCCGCCAAACAAGAAATTATTAGGCGGTATTTCAAAACAGGATGCGAATACAAAAAAGGCCATGTTGATTTGGAAACCTTTAATCGCTCAAAACTAATTATGGATGCCCTAAATCTTAAACCGTTAGACAGACCTGTCGTTGAGCCCGCCCTCACCTATGCAGAGTCACTCAAAACAAATAGGCCTGATAAAACCTATAACCAAGTTGTCGCCATTGCACTGGATGAAACCACATATGTTACTGGAAAGACAGGGGAAGTCATGGATGCACCTGCTGCTGCAGTAATTAATGCGATTAAAAATCTATCCAATATCAATGATGATGTTCACTTGCTCTCACCTGCCATTCTGGATCCTATTATTAATTTAAAAAGACAGCATCTTGGCGTAGGTAATGCAACTTTAAACTGTGAAGAAGTGTTAATTGCACTTAGTATCAGTGCCGCCTTTAACCCAATTGCACAGGTTGCAATGGAAAAATTAAAGGCTCTAAGAAATTGTCAAGCACACTCTACAACTATTTTAAATTCAAGTAACGAAAAAACACTTAGAGATTTGGGCATAGAACTCACAAGCGAAGCTGCTTTTTCAACAGACAGCTTGTTCTATAACATCTAAACATATATACAGTGACATACTCCCACCACTTAAGAAGTGGGGGCTTCTCGTTCGAATAGCCTAATGGCTACAGCATAAGCGAGCTATCCCCGTGTGCCCCACGG
>NZ_JAFBDT010000053.1 GCF_016908355.1 Fusibacter tunisiensis
GGGTCAAAAACAAGCCGATTCATCCACCACCTGCACTCTCACTCCGTGAGCAAGGTGGCTTAGAGGCGGGGGACTTCTCGGCTATTTTAGTTAAACGTTGCACATAATGAATCGTTTCATCCCTAAAAGGCTCAAGATCGCCTACAAAAGTAATTGTTGTTGGCATATTTTTATATGAGTCAGCCCTGGCTGGGGCAGCATATATGGGTATTTCATTGGTTTCAAATAAATCCCCTAAATATAACTTCCAAGCAATATAATTTGATTTTGAATCCCAAACTGGTGCTATATTATCTATCGCAGAATCTAAGTTCATACGGTCGTCGATCATTGGGTACAAAGGCATTTGAAATGCAATTTTCACTTCATTTCGATCTCTTGCATATAAAGAAAGTGCTGCAGGATATGGGGCTTCAAACGATTTTCTATAATCTGGTATAATTATAACACGGACTTGCTTCCATAATCTTCCGTACCCAAAACAAAGATGATTCTGGAGCGCCAATAGCATATCCGCCGCCATGTAACCAAAGTAAGGCGGGTAAATTGGCTCATGAACTCAAGTCGCTTCCTTGTAAATGTAGGGTTTATCAATTTAACCAAAAAACCCATCAAGCGCAATTCTGGATCAATTTTTTTCAGATTCATTTTCATGATCTCGCCTGCTTTCCAAATTATGTTATAATAATCAATAGAATTGATTGAAAAAATAAATTTCAAAAAAGGAGTATTTCATGATATTTTTGAGAATGGGAACTCGAATATTATTTTTAAGATCTGAAGCCCCAGATAGCACTTGTACCTTATTAAGTGAAAAATTTGCCTATGAAACAGTTACTATGGAAGTTGCTAAAAGTTGTACCGACAACAACAGCACCGTTTTATTTATTACGGAAAAAAATTTAGTTATAACAGATACCAATGACGCTAAATACATTATGCTGGCTCGAAAAAGCAGTTCTTCTGTTCTTGCCGACCTTTTCAATTGCGATATGAAATGCAATATTTCAAAAGTAGACATTGGTCCGAAAATTATTTTGTTCAGATTGCCCAGTGAAAACTTAAAAATCAAAGAACTCCTTGAAAAAGAATTTAATGGGCGTTCGATGAACTGGCAGGAAGCGGTTAAATTGGGTGAACAGAACCACACAATATTGAGTTTAACCACAAAACCACTTCACCCCTCTCCATTGCCTTTTTCTGGCCATATTTTAGTGGATATGCCCTTACATAAATGTTATGCAAGATTGCAGCGAGAAGCGTTAATGTATGTTACACATACATTGGAGGAAGAAAATTGGTATGATTATGAAATCAACCTCTATGATTTAGATGACCACTTTGAAATCCATTTTCAAAGACTCGCTCAAGTTATTTCTGGACTCGAACTTGGCCTTGTTCTTGGTGAAGGTTGGACACGTGATTTTGCCCATGTTTTAATGTCCTTAATGGTCTATCAAGTGAGACTCTTTAGTTTAATGCCACCTATAGAACTCAAAAAAATATTAATGGGACTCGAATATTTAGAAGATGGCACACGATTGGCCGATTTTGATCTCTTTTACAAGCGTAAAAAAATTGCTTGGACCGAAGTTCAAAAGCACGCCTCACTAAAAAACAATAAAATGGATGAAGGCATATTAAGAAGAAATCAACTGATGGCGATGCTACCCGAAGCTGAGAAAAAGACAATTCTCAATTTGGATTCGAGGCTCAAGTAACTTTAATCTGTTAGAACGCGATGATTATCATACATATAAAACAATAATTCAATCAAACTCTTGTGCCAAGGTAAAAAAACACCTGAATCAATCATGCTAAGTATTTCTTCTTTAGTTGCCCACTTTACCGCCTTTACCTCTTCATATTGAAGCTGGAGTTCACTTGGTTCTAAATCTAAAATAACACTATAAAAATCATCAAATCCATCCTCAAAGCTAACAGTCAATGCAGGACGAGAGTCACTAAGGACCAAATTAAGACCCAATTCTTCATAAACTTCTCGTTCTGCAGCTTCCACACTACTATCTCCTGCAACTGCACTCCCGCCAACTGAGACATCCCATAAATTTGACCATCCCTTTTTAAAGGGTTGTCTTTGCTGAATTAACATTTGGCCTTTTTTGTTAAAGATACAAATGTGTACAATTAATCTATAGAACCCCTTCGGAACAGGGTCTCCACGTTCAATCGTTTTACCAGTTCTTTCTCTATCTTTAGTATATAAATCCAATAGTTCAACTTTATTTACCACGTTTTTCGACTCCTTTATGACTGATTTCCCATAAGTAAAGAGAGGCAACACTTCCATAGGGCGAATATACTTTTCGGTATGTTTCAAAGGTTGTACGGTCAATCGTGTCAAGGCCATAAAGAAAAAGCATTCCCCGGCGTATTGCCAAATCATCCCAACTCAATATATCGGGGCGTCTCATTGAAAACAACATCAACATTTCAGCAGTCCAGACACCAATTCCTGGTAATGATTTTAACCGCTTAACAACTTCACAGTCGGGCAAAGTTTCTAGCGTTTTCAAATTCAAGTCGCCATCACTGACTCTTTCCGCAATTTCTTTTATATAGCCGGCTTTTCTAAATGACATCCCTTGTTTTTGTATTTCGTCAAGACTCAAGGCCATTACATTTTCTGGGCTCACACTTCCAACAAGATCTTTGAACCTACTCCAAACAGTTGTTGCTGCTTTTGATGAAATTTGTTGTGAAATAATGCTGGTCATTAGACTTTCAAACAAATTCGAATTTATCGGCCGCTTAATGTCTTGCATTTCTAAAATAACCCTTCCAAGTTTAGGATCTCTTTCAATTAGATATTTTTTTTCCAACTCTCCATAAACAAAATAGTCCAAATTAGCACCTCTTTCCAAAGAATTATATTATAATGTAAAATAAAAGGGGAAAATAAAATGCAACAGACTCAATTAAAGCCTGGAAATCTTTTGAACTCAAAAGGTTATCTGAATCAGGCTGGTTATGCAACTGAACTTATAAAAACATACAACCGCAACCAAATAAAGTCAAGCAAACTTCGCATTAAAGAGTGGGACTATTATTTGGTTTATAACAAGGATTTCGGCATTGCCTTAACCATTGCAGACAATGGCTATATGGGTCTAATTAGTGCAAGTTTCCTAGATTTTATATCCGGTGAAACCCAGACTGTAAGCCCGATGCTCTTGATGCCGCTTGGTAAACTTGATTTACCGCCTAGTTCTGAAGTGGGCGACATCCACTTTAAAAACAAACAATTTGAGATCCATTTTACCCATGAAGGCAATAGCAGACGCTTAAAGCTAAATATGCCAAAATTTCATAAGCAATCTTCCTTTTATATTGATGTTATGTTAACACCAACACTGAAAGAAAGTATAGTTATTGCAACACCATTTTCAAAAAAATCAAAAGCTTTTTATTACAACCAAAAAATAATAGGCATGCGCGCTTCTGGAAATGTAAACTATAAAAACAAATATTATGTTTTCAATCCTGAGGAATCTTTTGGCATACTTGATTGGGGCAGAGGTGTTTGGACTTATAATAATACATGGTATTGGGGTGCTGCAAATGGAATTTTAAATGGTGATATTTTTGGTTTCAATATTGGCTATGGTTTTGGAGACACCTCTTCAGCTACTGAAAATATGCTTTTTTATAATGGTGCTCACAAACTAAATCACGTGACTTTCCATATTCCTGAGAACCCTGATGGGACACCTGATTATCTCTCTCCTTGGAAGTTTACATCTTCAGACAATCGATTTCAAGCAGACTTTTTTCCAATTCTTGATCGGTCTGCTTATACATCATTTGGCATTTTACTCAGCGACCAACACCAAGTATTTGGTCACTTTACTGGGACAGTTGTCCTTGACTCAGGTGAAACCATAAATTTTGAAAATATACTTGGTTTTGCAGAAAAAGTAAAAAACAAATGGTGATTTTCATTATATCAAAATTTAGCACCAGATTATATGACGTTTAACTGTTATATATCTGGTGCCTTTTTAACGACAATCTCCGTTCAAAATGTTTCAAAATGGATTTTTGAACGTAAAGTATCGTCAATTACATGTGGTGGTTTTGATTCATCTGGATATCCAATGCCTATTACCTAAATTCTACGTCGTTTTACGAAAACCATTAAAAATCGATATTTTCGCTGAACCTACGAAGAATTCAAGTAGTTACTCCTACATTTTAACA
>NZ_JAFBDT010000054.1 GCF_016908355.1 Fusibacter tunisiensis
AAGGTGTCTGTGATTCATCTGAACTATAGATTTGAAATTATCAAAGAACATTCGGGGTTGGTTTTAAACCTTAACCCTATATTTATCTTACAAGGTGGCGATCAATATGGGTGTAAACTCTAACAAAATAATTAACTATGTAAATACGCTATTGAATGATGCAACTATACCACCTGAGGTCCCAAATGAACTTCGTGATGTTGAGGGTATTTTTGAAATTGATCATACAATCCGTAATTTACGACAGGCCATTAAATTAGTAGGTAACGGAGATTTATCTGAACAGCTTATAGGCAAAGGCTATTTAATGGGTACCGTAAAAAGCCTGCAAGCAACCCTTAGAAATTTAATATGGCAAACAAAATCCATTTCTGAAGGAGACTTTTCACATCGCGTGGATTTTTTAGGTGAATTTTCAGATTCGTTTAATAGCATGGCCAGAAAACTTCAGCAGACAATTAGCGACTTAAATGACGCCAGAGCATTATTTGAATTGTTCTTTGACACAATTCCCGATGCAACGATGATTGTTTCAAGTAAAAATTTAGAACTTTTTAACTGTAATCAAGCATTTGCTGATATGATTGGTCTTTCAAAAAATGAGATATTAGGATGCAGCTTAGAGAAATTACGTATCTTTAGTGATGAAAACCAATTGAAGGTATTTAAAAGGGCAATTAGCGAAACAGATCATGTGATGAACTTATCAATTAATCTAGGAAGTTCTGAAGAACGTACGATATATGGTCTTCTTTCCACGGCTGTTATCTGGATTAATAATGAAAAATACATTCTGAGCGTCATTAAAAACGTAACGGAATTAAAACTTCTGGAAAACAAACTCAGAGAAAGTGAAGAGAGGCATCGACTGATTGCAGATAATGCAAGCGACGTCATTTGGACGATGGATTTAAACGGCAGATTCACTTATTTAAGCCCGTCAGTAGAAAAGTTCAGAGGTTATACCGTTGAAGAGGTCATGAAGCAGTCCAAAGAGGAATTATTGTGTCCTGATTCACTCGCTCTAATGGAGAAGGGGTTAGAGGATGCTATCTATTATGTGCAAAATAATTTGCCCATTAAAGTATTTAGGGGAGATATGGAGCAACCTTGTAAAGATGGCAGTACGGTATGGACGGATCTAACGGTTTCAGGGATATATGATAAAGAAGGCCAGTTTTTAGGTATGTTAGGGGTCTCTAGAAATATTACAGATAGAAAAAAGATGGAAGAAGAAATCACAAGACTCACAGAAGTAGATCGATTAACAGGGCTTTACAATCGCTATAAACTTGATGCGGTATTAAAATCAGAAATAGAAAGATCAAGAAGAAGTGATTCTGTTTTTTCGATTATTCTTCTTGATATTGATGATTTTAAGAAGGTAAATGACGGACATGGTCATATTATTGGTGATTCAGTTCTTAAAGAGTTTTCGGAGATTATAAAGTCTTCAATTAGAAAGAATGATACTGCAGGACGATGGGGCGGTGAAGAATTTATGATTATTTTACCAGATTCTGACTGTGATGGTGGTATGGTTTTAGCTGAAAAGTTACGGGCTAAAATCAATGAACATAAGTTTGACGCAGTTACTCATATGTCTGCTAGCTTTGGTGTAGCTTCATTCGAAAAAGAAATCTCAGGTATAGAGTTAGTTGCTAGAGCAGATAATGCTATGTATCGGGCAAAGCGAACTGGTAAAAATAAAGTATGTAGATAAATAAAAATAGCTGTTTCCAGAAACCTCTAAAACAGTTATTTTAAGAAATTCAGTTTTGGTAAATGTATATCATTTAAAATATGCCCATTAAGTTTCATGGATGACACCTTCAGCGCCACCAGATTGATATCTATGCTAAGCTCTTTAGCAATCTGCTCTATATCATATCCTTCATGTGCATGAGTCAGTATGCGATCATCAGGCAGTAATATTTCTGCAGCAAATAAGTTGGCTTCATATTCAGGTCTATTCTTCATATCATAAAGGGCAAACTCTTGAAGGCAGATGAGCTTTGCGATTTCTTGATGAAGCTGATCATGTCCAAGTTCATGCGCACAAACAAGGCGTTTGGTATCAGAATCAAGCTGCTCATTTATGATGGCAAATCGGTTTTTCTTTAGGTATTTATACATACCTTTAAGGCTGCCAAGGTCAGCAAATACCACATAAACGCCAACTGCCTTACAAAGCTCAAATGGATCGCGCGTATCGTATTTTTTTATAAGACTTTCAGCTGTGTTTTTAATAAAATCTCTTTTGGCCATAAAGATTTATCACCCCCTAGCATAAATAGTATAGCAAACAAACTATCCCATAAACAGGACAGTGACTATTGATTAGAAGAATCAGAGTCGTTGTCTTTTTTGTATTTTTTGGGTGATTGTCTTTGAAAAGGGGTATAACGATTTCGCTGTTTGAAAAAAGATCGCAAGCAATATGACCAGGGTATTGATGTACATCTGGAACCACTATTGTCTTTTGAGTTTGTGCACTGTCACCACAAACCCCTTTACCGATTTGAATACGCGTTACTGCAGGTTTACCCCAGAATGGTCCTAGAACCAGTTCTTTGCCATCGTAAAGATAAAAACCAGCCCAGTTGAGCTGTGGCATGAGAAAGCCCAAAGTAGCAGCAGCATTTGCGGCATTCGCTATCCAATTATCTTCCGTCTCAAAGAGCTTTAAGAGCTCGTTTTTTATATAAGGGTACAGAACTTCAGGTGTGTTGTTAGGTGCTGGATACATACAAGCCATGTTAACCTCCTATTAAATGTATTTTCAATAACGTAAGTATAAGCTTAATTGAGCGTAATATGTAATAGCAATACTAAACAATCTCATCGACATACTTCCACAATTTCTGAATGTAGCCACATACCTATATGGAAGCTCCCACATCTTCATCACTTGAACACATTAGAATTACCTGCTTTCAGATTTATGAGCTTACTGATTTCCATTTTGGTATGTGGCTCGGTTAATTCAGGAACCATCATCAAACGGCTTCCCGAGAAACCGTTCGATATCACTTCGAGAAGCGTTGTATCGATCACCGTAATAAATCGGTTTGATTGTCTGCTCGCCAACTTTGATGCTGATGCTTTTCTATTCGTATTATGTCCTTTCATTAATGATCAGGTGGTCAGGCCCCATGATCTTTTTCTCAATTAGGCGTCGACTTAAAAACCCGACTCGTACTATCCCAAAACAGCGTCGCCCTAAGACTGTACACCGGTTCATAATCCTCATAAGTCAACTCAAACACATGCAAAACATCATCTGCAAAAAAGAAAGCATCCCGCTCACCAAACGCGACATCGGAAACCGCCACATTCGTCCAGCCCCCCCTAGTCAGATCAAATCGCTCAATCCCATAAGCCGTAAAACCTTGATAAGTCACACTTCCGATATACAAAACCTCAAGTCGCTCATCTAGTCCATTCAGCAAATGAATCGTCACCCGATCCGCCATAAACGTCTTTTGATGCTTCACTTCAAGCGTCGCAGCATCGCAAATCAGCACCACCGTCCTATCGAGCCCCGCCGCATGCGGAACATCGAGCACCTTAAACTGAACCAGCATCTCCTCCGCACCCACTTCGGTAAAAGCGCCATAGTGTATAGAATCCAGCTCTAGCAGTTGTTCCAATGCCTTATCACCCATCGCCTCCAAATAATCATCAAGGCTCCGGTCCACTTCAGCGATAAGTCGCGTATTCATATCCATCATTTCAATTGGTTTTGGCGTGCATCCTGCAAAAAGTATCATGACACTTGCAATTAATAAGATGCTTATAGTTTGTCTCAACATCATTCACCCCTAATACCTAAATTCCACGTGTGTTTTTTATTAGCTTCAAAAATCACTATTTCACGAAGAATTTAGACTGCTTCTCACACATGGTAACATTATTTACA
>NZ_JAFBDT010000055.1 GCF_016908355.1 Fusibacter tunisiensis
TCGCCTGCTGGTTGTGTCTCTGCTACCTCTGGCTCGTCTGTAGAACTACATCCTGCCAAAAACGCGGTAGTTACCATTACTAAGCAAAGAAACAAGATTAACGACTTTTTCATAAATAATCCTCCTTCTTATTAGATGGTGACGTAAAATAGTATACGTCTATTTTATATAATCCCGTTGTCGGGATATATACACTTTTGAATAATCAAAATTGTATGACAATTTCGATTGGTATTACATACATATTTCAAATGTGAACAAACTTGAAAGGGTTTTTTAAGATATTTCTCATTCTACACTAAAAAGCCTAAAAATTAAATAGGAAAAACGCGTATACAATTTTATTACATTTCGGCAATAATTAAGCAAAGCCAACGTCTGGAAATTTTTCTGCATCCTATTTTATGACGCTTATGATTAGTTCGCAACCCGAATATTTTTCAATTTAAAACCCAATCCTTTTAAAACAAAGGCCTCAAACGCGAACTGATATATAAGTAATAAAAAAAGCAAATCTCTTAAATACAACTTCAAAAATTTGAAACTTCAGATTTATTTCCATTCATTTTTCTGAACAATTAATTTCTTGAAAAAAACTTAACATTTAAAAAGCAGCCCCTGCGCCAATATTGACGAGAGACTGCTCATTATATTTTATGATGCTTCTACTTTTGTTGAATCACCATATGTGGATATGGAATATCGATTCCATTTGAATCAAGTGCTTCTTTAACTTGCTCTTGAAGATCAAAATTGAGTGTCCAATAATCTGCCGTGCTCACCCAAACTCTCGTTTTAAAAATCAAAGCACTATCTGCATGTGTTCCCAATCGTACAAACGGTTCAGGATCTTTAATGACAAGAGGGTGTGCATTGATGACCTCTAAGATTGTATTTTTAACATGTTCAATATTAGACCCATAGTCGACACCAAAATCTAAGTCTAATCTTCTTGTAGAATAAAAACCATAGTTTACGATAGAGTCACCTGAAATACTTGAGTTCGGAATCACAATAGCCCGGTTGTCCACTGTTTTCATTTTTGTATAAAAAAGACCAATTTCAGTTACAGTTCCTGAAAAACCAGCACCATCAATATAATCTCCAACTTTAAAGGGTCTAAGTGCAATAATCAAAACGCCACCTGCTAAATTTGACAAACTCCCTTGAAGGGCTAAACCAATCGCCAAACCTGCTGCACCCAATATCGTTACAAATGTTGCCATTGGAACACCTGCAATAAGAATTGCCGTAATCACAACAAGGGCTTTAAAACCAATTTGAACAACCGATCCCAAAAATATTTGAAGTGTATCGTCAACTTTCATCCATGATTTTGTTTTTTCAAGACGTCCTTCTATAAAATTTGCTAATTTAAAACCAATAACTAAAGTCAACAGGGCTAAAATGAGCTTCAAGCCAAATTGCATTACAATCACACGGAAAGTTGCACTAAATACCTCGCCTCCAATAAAATCAAACATAATCATACCTCCTAAATAATTTTTTTCATTATAAGTCCTTGTTTTTCAAATACTGATAGGTACTGAAATCCAAGTGATTTCAAAAGTTCAATATTATCCTCATACCGATACCCCAATGCTTCAGGGCCGTGTGCGTCACTTCCAAGCGTGATGACTTCACCACCAAGTTCTTTATAAAGCTTAAGAAGTTCCCTACTCGGATTATTATCCTCTAGATGATATCTAAACCCACCTGAATTCACTTCAATGCCTTTTCCCAACTCAATTAATTTTTTTAACAACACTTCAACCCAATCAAAATAATCTTTAAAGAGGACTTTTCGAGTTCGCGCATCATATCTTGTGTACAAATCCAAATGTCCAATAACTTGATACCCATTAAACGCCTCTATACTCTTTAACAGTTCTTCATAGTATGTTCGAATAGCATTTAACGGTGTTTGGCTATTAAAAAACTCTTTTCGATACAAATCATGACCTGATACAGTGTGGGTTGATCCAATTATGAAATCATAATCATAGGGGTGAAGCAATTCCATATATCGTTTTCCCAAGTGCGGTTGAAGACCAAGTTCAACACCCGCATAAATTTTAAGACTTGGATACCGTTTTCTGTAGGTTTCAATACTCTGGAAATACCCCTTTTGATCAAATAGCCAATCGCCTTGAGGCACAGAAAGATCATAATCTAAATCAATATGGTCTGTAAAACATAAATCTGTTACCCCAATTTCAATTGCATGTTCAATCATTTCCACCATTGGTGTTTGTGAATCTGGCGAAAAATCACTGTGTACATGGAAATCCATTTTAAATGCTCTCATAATTTGCCTCTCTTATTTTTATGTCATCATGAGAACAGGGTACCATAATTGTTTTTGAATGACAATTAGGTACCCATAATATGTTTAAATCTCTCCTGCAAAGTGACATGCTGCAAAATGTCTTGGCCCAACTTCCTTATTCGGTGGCACAATCTCTTTACAAATGTCTTTTGCATACGGACATCGCGTGTGGAATTTACACCCTTTTGGCGTGTTTACGTTACTTGGAATCTCACCAATAATCGGCTCCATCTTCTTAATGCGATTCGGATTTGGCACCGGAATCGCTGAAAGAAGCGCTCTTGTGTATGGGTGCGTTGGGTTGCTATAAAGATCCTTCTTATCTGCCATCTCAACCAAAGATCCCAAATACATAACCCCTATCCTGTCACTAATGTGCTTTACTACACTTAGGTCATGGGAGATAAACAAATATGATAGGCCCATCTTCTCTTGAAGGTCCATCATCAAGTTCAAGACTTGAGACTGAATCGATACGTCAAGTGCCGATACAGGCTCATCTGCCACAACAAAGTCTGGATTCAG
>NZ_JAFBDT010000056.1 GCF_016908355.1 Fusibacter tunisiensis
CCTGTGTAAGCGTTGATTTCGATTTTATATTCTTTTCCGTCAAGTTCAATTTCTATTTCATAGTCATCATCGTCTTGTTCAAATTCAACGATGGTTCCGTTTACACGGTTCAGTGCAATCTTGCGCGCTTCTTCTGCTGAAATTCTATTTCGATTTTGATCATCTCGATCATCATCGTCGTCATCGTCAGCATCATCGTCGTCCATTTCAAATTTGATGATTGCACCTGTGTAGGCATTGATTTCGATTTTATATTCTTTTCCGTCTAGTTCAATTTCTATTTCATAGTCATCATCGTCTTGCTCAAATTCAGCGATGGTGCCATTTACACGGTTCAGTGCAATCTTACGTGCTTCTTCTGCTGAAATTCTATTTCGATTTTGATCATCTCGATCATCATCGTCGTCATCGTCAGCATCGTCGTCATCATCATCGTCGTCAATGTCGTCCATTTCAAATTTGATGATTTCACCTGTGTAGGCGTTGATTTCGATTTTATATTCTTTTCCGTCAAGTTCAATTTCTATTTCATAGTCATCATCGTCTTGCTCAAATTCAGCGATGGTGCCATTTACACGGTTCAGCGCAATCTTGCGCGCTTCTTCTGCTGAAATTCTATTTCGATTTTGATCATCTCGATCATCGTCGTCATCGTCAGCATCGTCGTCATCATCATCGTCGTCAATGTCGTCCATTTCAAATTTGATGATTTCACCTGTGTAGGCATTGATTTCGATTTTATATTCTTTTCCGTCTAGTTCAATTTCTATTTCATAGTCATCATCGTCTTGCTCAAATTCAACGATGGTGCCATTTACACGGTTCAGTGCAATCTTGCGCGCTTCTTCTGCTGAAATTCTATTTCGATTTTGATCATCTCGATCAGCATCTTGATCGTCATCGTCAGCATCATCATCGTCGTCGTCACCAAATAAAGCTTGCTTAAGCGCCTCAACTTCAGAAGGCTTAAAATAATCGCCTAGATTAAAGTCCTTTTCATTGGCCATTTTAACCAGCTCTGCAACTGAAAGATTTACAAGATCATCTGATTTAAGTTCAGGGTCACGCGCAACAAGGGCATTGACAAAATGTGTTTTCCCAACAGAGTTTTCATCGTTTTCCTTTTTAGCAGATACTTCTTCAGCTTCAATAGCCTGTGACAAAACAACGGGCTTAATATAGGATTTCTCAAGTTCAACTGTTATAACTTTTTCTATGGCGTCACTTTGAGCAGTTCGTTTCGATGCATCTTTGTTGTAGACAGAAACGAGAATTACATTTTGATCTTCACGAATATAACTGCTTTCAACAAGTTTCTGTGTTAGGGTTTCAACCACTTCTTCAACGCGTTTCCCTTTGTAGGTGTAATCATCCACCAGATCTTTCGCTTCTGAATTCAAGCCTTCAACTGCAACCACATTGCCTGCCCGGTTAATGCTGATTTCAAAGCTTGGATTCACATCCAGGTATACCATGGAATCCGGGGTAACATACTGATACCGATATCCGAATACCGCCAAAAATAGTACTGCTGCCACAGCGGCATATCTTAAAATTGGAAATGGTTTGTGTTCTTGCTTGGTAATATGATCATGTTTTGACATTTTCTTTACATGCGCGTTTTTCACTTGATCCAGTTGGTCCACTGGTGCTTCATGAACACCTGCATTTAAATGACTCAATATTTTTTCCTGTTTCATGAGGAAGTCCCTCCTTTTTCAATGATTGTTCTTAATTTTTTGAGTCCACGGTGGTATTTAGAAAGAACCGTAGACAGATTCAGGTTCAACATTTTTGCAATTTCACGATGCTTCATGCCCGATACGGCATAGAGCAAAATAATACTCCGTTCTTCTTCTGCCAGTTCCTCTAGAGCTGCTGTTAGCACCAATTTGTTTTCTGGTTGCATTTCATAAGAAAGATTTGCGTGCTCAAGCAGTTCCATTTCACCAACTGACAGTTCACGACTTTTTTTCCTTAAGGCATCATGGAACAAATTTTTCGCTATTGAAAAAATCCACGCCATAGGCTTGCCCTTTGGTGTATAAAGATGGGCTGCCGCCATTATTTTAAGATACGTTTCTTGGAGCAAATCCACTGCAAAGTCATGATCTTTCGTCAGTGAAAGCAAATAGGCATATAGAACGCGTTCTGTTTTTAGATACAGATTTTCAATTGCCCGGGTATCCCCTTCAGCAATCGCTGTAAATATCTGCTCGTCAAACATTAATTTTTGCTGCCTACTGTTTATTGGCTGTTCTGTTTCAACCAGCATGGATAAAATCAACATGTTATTTCTCCTTTATATAAGGTTAACGGATGAGACCGCTTTTTTATTGCATCTTATTTAAATTTTACCCAAAAAAATAAAAATACCCCTTTTGACGGTCCATTCAGGTTGCCATCAAAAGAGGTGTTTTTGCTTTATAAGCTATTTATTTTTTTTCTTATTTTTTATGAGAACAACTCCAGCACCTAAAATAACCACAGGAATGACAAGCCACATAAGTGACCCCCCACCTTCTGAAGTCTCTTCATTTTCAGCGCCTGGCACATAATTTTCCAAATCTGTAACCACCTCGTCTTCTCCAAGCCCTTCATAATAATCTGGAATTGACTCATAATCTACAGGATCAAATTCTTGTGACATACTCCCACCACTTAAGAAGTGGGGGCTTCTCGTTCGAATAGCCTAATGGCTACAGCATAAGCGAGCTATCCCCGTGTGCCCCACGG
>NZ_JAFBDT010000057.1 GCF_016908355.1 Fusibacter tunisiensis
GATTAACAGAAAAATCTGATCCTCTAGAAAAACTTCAAGGGGTGGGTCAATTTTAAATGAAAAAGTGGGTCAATTTTACTTGACAATCAACACCAGTCTTCAGAGTCTGCTTTTTTGCGCATAAAAAAATCACCTCCGTTTTTGAGATGATTTTATCACTGGTAGATCAACTTGAATATGTGCACTGGAATTTACGCTTACAAATAAAAAAAAGCGGCCCAGATTTTTAGTCTGAACCGCTAAGATTTATAATTATTGGCTTGTTTTAAAATAATATCTATTTCTTATGTTTTTTTCAATATTTTCAGTAATCAATATTATCTTTCTTATGTGCCACAAATATATCATTACTCAGATAATATCCATAAAGACTTTCCTTGTTTTTAAGTGCTTCTCTAGAAAGATTGGTAATAACCATATCTTTATTAGCATCACGATACACTATATGTCCAAATATTGCCCATAGTGGGTTCAAATATATTAAATTCAATCTTAGATAGATATATCCAATCAAAATAAATAATAAAATATTTACTATATAAACTTCTGTCGAACTATCTTCATTTGCAATTAATGGAATAACATATGTCATTATATAACTTAATACTGTATCGTCCGGTCTTTCAAGATCAACTATATCTTTCTTTCTTCTACCACTCCCAGATTTTAGTAAAATTAAAGTACTAATTGAAATTAAAATTAGCAAAGCTAAGAAAGCAGCAAAAATAATCCATGGGATGCTTCTCTCATATATCTCCTTCTTTATTTTTTTTGAATACAAAATAAATAACATTATATAAAGAGGAAAATATGAAGAAATAAACATCATTACCTTAATAATTATATTCATAATCTTATCTTTATTCCTCATGATTTATCCTCCTATCTTATTTATCGTCTATCCCGATCTGTTCGTTTATAAGACTTCTATAATAGGAATCACGTAAAATTCTCAGAATATCCATTATTTGATTCTTCTCTTCATATATGATTGAAAACTTAGGATTTTCACTATAATTTATATCTAAATTAAACATATCAATAGTCTTTACAATATTCTCTTGATTTTTATATGTTTTAGCCACATTTATATTCTCATTGGTCATTTTTGTAAGAGTCTTGCGGTACCTCCCATCATTAAGACAATCTTCATAAAAGCTTTCAAAGTTTGTTATTCCATCACATAAACCTTCTTGATTCAAAAAATCCGATGCTGTGTCTCTAAATTGTTCGTCTAAATTAAAAATACGTTCTAACGAATAGTGTGACAAAATAAGTATTTTATCAGCAATTACAAGTAAATCAACCTCGCCATCTATTCCTATTAACTTACTTTCAATTTTATTCAGTGTATTCCCATTAAATCTTGCAATAATACCTTTTGAATGAAGTTTTTTAAATTTAGTAACCCTTCTAAATAATTTTATTTCTGGAAAAGTTTCATCTTTTTTTGTAATTTTAAAAGTATAGAAATTGTAATTATCTGGGTCTATTTCGGTTTCAACATTATCAGATTTTTCGAAACTCTCGATCACCTTTTCATAATCATTCAAATATGAAATCTTACAAGTTTCAATTGTTCCATCTTTGTATCCTGTCGGATCATACTCAATTACTTCATAATCCTTAAATTTCCCCAAATAAGCTATAATAAGATTTAACAAGTCATCAAATATTTGAGCATCAATGTTTGGAGAAAAAGTAACATAGTTTCCATTCCTTAATTTCCGAGTAAAAAACAAGTCGAAATTAACATCATCATCTTGTAAGTTATTTATTATATCCTTTATTTCCATAGGATCTCCCTTCTATAAAGTCAATATTTTCAACTACTCATAAATAATGAAAATTAGCTTTTCATTTCATGTTTTTGGGAAAAATTCATTAAAAGATTTCTCGTGTATTCGTTTGATTTATCATTTTCTTGAATATAAATTCCCTTATATATGACTAACAATGATTTTGATATAATCATAATTTGTAAACAACTTAAACCCTTTCCACATCATGCACTGTTTACAACAATTATACCTAATTACTCTAAACAATGCATGAGTTTTTTAATAAAAGTTCCTGAAACCCTTGATGTTAAAATGTTTATGCACCCTGTCACTATTATGACACGAGCCCCCCCTATGTGTTAAACTAGTTGTCAGAAGGCCAAACAACGCATATAGTAGTGTAAGCAACTAAATATCAGGAGGCCCCAATGGCAAAATATAGCGAAGAATTTAATGTCAACTTCCAGAAAAAATGTTACTAAAACTCCTGATTTCGATTCTTTTCAGGAGTTTTTTACGTTTTTTACCTAAACTTTTTCCTGATCTGAT
>NZ_JAFBDT010000058.1 GCF_016908355.1 Fusibacter tunisiensis
TCACCCAATGGGTGAAATCGATTGATTTGCCTAAGTATTGATATTTCAACAAATAAAGCAGTTTTTATACTTCCCCATGCAGAATAGGGGTAATAGATGCAATTCTAGCTGCTAAGTTTATAACTTTAAATAAAAGTAGGAACCTTATCAAGAAACTAGAGAAGCTTGTCAGTGTACATGATTCTCAAAAGTTAAACCGAAGTTTAATAATTCAGGGCCGTGTTAAAAGCGATAATGAAAGTGTATACTACAATGTTGATACAATAAACCAGGCAATAAATGAAAATAAAAATATAAGGTTTAGATATTTTGATTATTCTGTTGATAAAGAAAAAATATACAGATATGAGGGGGATTTTTATGAAGTTAGTCCTTATACGTTGATGTGGAATGATGATAGATATTATATGGTAGCCGATCATGAAAGATATAAGGATATAAGTAATTTCCGTATAGATAGAATGGATTCGGTAGTTGTATCAAATAGTGAGCGTAACACAGAGAAGGTTGAATTGCCATTTAATGAGGTTTCCTATAGTAAGCAGTTGTTTAAAATGTATAGTGGTGATGCTTTAAAAGTAGACTTAAGATTTGATAATTCATTGACTAATATAGTATTTGATCGTTTTGGTAAGGATGTAGCAATTTACAAGAAAACAGAAGATCATTTTTCTGTAGTGGTTGAAGTGACTGTTACTAAAACTTTCTTTAGCTGGATTTTTATGTTAGGAAGTGGCGTACAGATTATTGGACCTGTTTCAGTTGTTGAAGAGTATCATAACTTATTGACTGAAATAAATGAACTGTATAATAACAAGTAAAGGGAGAAGAGTGTTGAAATTTGGAATACGGTAATTGTCAACATAGTTGTCGTTTTTCTCAAATATGCTAGCATGCTTTTTCATTGTTTTTCTCTTTTGACGGATTCAGCCAAACGGCTTGTTCTATGGTGCAGTTTTGAACCGGACCGGTCCATCGTTCAGGGTTCTTTGCCTTTGCAGTTTCCAGTATTTCTTTTCTTCTTTGAAGGATCTCATCGGACGAACCACTGTGTCTTTGGTTGGGAGTCAAAAATTTCAAGCTACTGTGGTGATGGTCATTATTATAATAATCAACGAAGGCATCGACCCATCTGCGGGCAGTCCCAATGTCCGAAAATCCATTATGAGGAAAAGAGGGCATGTATTTGACCGTTCGGAACATTGACTCAATATAAGCATTGTCATTGCTCACTCTTGGCCTGCTGTTGGATCGCACAATCCCTAAATTGTACAGCGTTGTCAACAAGGAAGCACCTTTCATCGGACTTCCGTTATCAGAATGCAACACCAAAGGCTCGTTCTTCATCAATACATTTTCAGAGTACGCAGCCTTCTTCACAAGAACACTGGCGCTTTCAGAACTCTCGTGATCCCAGATCTCCCAGCCTACCACTTTGCGGCTGAATAAATCAATGATCATGTACAAGTAATAATATATTCCTTTCACGGGACCTGGTAGCCAGGTGATATCCCACATCCATACCTGATTGGGTCCTGTTGCACAATGTGTTGTAATATTCTTGCTTATGGGTGCTTTTGCATAACCCCGATGGTTGACCTGACCAAAATATCTCAAGACCCGATAAAAACTTGAAACCGAGGCGATATATGTTCCTTTTTCATCAATGAGCTTATGAAAGACTTGGTTTGGGGAAAGGCTTCGATGTTCCTTTTGGTTCATCACCTGCAGGATCCTCTTCTCCTCCTCCAAAAGTTTTTAGGAAGTTCTTTTAACCCTTTAAAGGCCCGCCTCATGGCGAGGATACAGGGTCTAATGAATATTCTTATGCAGCAGAGCCGCAGTTCCGGTGTGGCGTGAGCCACTTGTCCGGAACTACTGAGCCACTGTCGATTGTTTAATCACTCACTTAAGTGTTTCTCCAACCCATAAACCTCACGCATAGATAAGTCTTTAGATGGATCGATGCTTTCTATGTTGATTTTATAAGCGTCATGAACAATTCGATCTAAAATCGCATCTGCCAGAGGTGAATCGTCGCCACCAAGTTGCTCGTACCAACCTTCGTGACGGTATTGAGAACAGAAGATAGTTGATGACCTCTTTCTTCGATGGTGCAATAACTCAAAGATATCTTTAGCTTCATTTGGAGTTGGTTTTAGAAGAAGCCACTCATCAATAATTAGTAAAACTGGGTTAGCATACTT
>NZ_JAFBDT010000059.1 GCF_016908355.1 Fusibacter tunisiensis
TGCTAACTTCTCATATTTTTCCTACTCAACATAAGAACGCCATCAGTGATTACTCAAAATAGGTAGTGTTGAACCTTCTGTTAACTTTCAAGAAATGCCAATACCTCAGCTCTGGTTTTAGAACTGCGAGCTATTGCATCCAATAACTCCTTGGCTTCTAACGCTTTCTTCTCCTCGTAGAGATCGTCAAGCTCTCCAGATATTTTATCGCATCGTTCTTTCATTTTACGGAGTTTTTCTTCTTGTTCACGGATCTTTTCGTCGATTGTTTTAGTAGACTTCGTTCGCGCCATCTTCATCCTCCTCTTGTTCTGGAGCGGCTGCTCCCATAAGTTCTTTTCCTATTGACAATGCTCTTGCTCGCGCACTGTCTTCATCTATTCCAAATGCTCCTAAAATAGTCTTTTGTGTTGCGGTAATTGCATGATCTAATTTATAGTTACCACCAGGCTGCCTGATCAGTTCAATCTTTTCCAATTCTCGAAGAGCAGCCGGAACGGTCATATAGTTTGGTTTTTTTGCCATCTCAGCCATACGTTTTCTCAACTGGGTATATATCTTGCTTCTGATAATTAGAGCAATGAATTCTACAAATATTTTAGATTCAAGAGCATCATTGCTCGAAACTCGAAATGATTTATTACCAAGGAAAGATTTGTCGCTACAAAATAATTTCTCGGAAGCATCACGACTTTTGTATAACAAAAGTGCGTCGCTGGCACTCATCTTTTTTGATGTCACAATTGTAAAATAACCACACAGTTTCAGCTCTTTTTCAATAACATCCTCTCGTTCTTTATAGCCATAAAATTTGCGTTTACCATCTTTTTCATGATAGGTCAGTTCGTAATAGTGCTCATATTTTTTCCCGAAGTCTATATCTTTTCCCTTGCTCTTATTCATCATTTCTTCCATACGTTGCAGCTCATTTTCCAACTGAGCACGTTCCGCGCTTTCGCGGTTTACCTTATGATAAATATGAAAATATCTGTCCTTAATATCATCTGCGTAAAGTTTGTCACATACCGTCATTCCATAGGTTCTAAAAGCTTTAATCGCACAGTTTCTATTGGTTTCGAACTCTCCTTTATGATCCATGATTAAACCATTCACAAATGAAGCTTTTCCTTTAACCATAATCACAAAATCATAGTTGCATCGGTCCATATAATTCAGATTATCCCTGCTGAAATATCCGCGATCAAGAACAAATCCAATGTCCTTGTATCCATATGCCTGGACTTTTTCTATAAGATACTGTAACTGCGAAACATCAACAATACTTCCTGGATAACTCTCATATAGCAAAGGCTCCTGATTGTTTATATCGTAAGCAAGAGAATAGTTTACAACTGCAGCTCCAATATCTTCTTTTGGATGGCCATACTCAGCTTTTTCAATATCTCCAGCTTTACAATTTTTGTTGGTCGAATCGTAAGATAAATAGATTTGCTCTTTATGGTTTCTGTTTTTGTTCCAACTATTCAGAAAATCAATTCGATCATCTTCCGTGATCTCAGAAAAAAATCTAGAAATGGTTGAATCGCTGTATATTTTCTGCTCTGGAGTAAGAACAGGATGATTATAAGCATAATCAGGATAGTATTGAGCAACATTGCTCTCACAGATAATGGAATAAGTGGCTAGATCAAGCAATAGTCCTTTTCCGCGATCGTCCCACGATGAAAGATGATTCGCAAGTTTGTAATCATCAATGATTTTCTTGATCACCAAAAATGCTCCAACTCGGATGCAAGAACTGCGCGAAGCTGGATTATTTACCTCAACAGGGAGAACAATATCCGGAAAATACTTTTCAAAATTTGGATTTGGATACATCATAGTTGGATCATCATTAGACAATTTTCCAATGGTAGTACGCATGGGCACATTATACTTCTTTTCAGGAACATATTTTCTGTCATAAGTGTACTCAATATAAGTTGTATCACCACGCTTATTTCTTGAAATTTTTCCTGTTTGCTCGGGGATTTTTATCAGAAAATCGTAATACATCTTACACCTCCAAAGTATGATATCCTACTCAAATATTATAACAAAAAAACCACTAAAGTGCAAGCAAAATCACAACAAAATCCGCTTGTTTTCAGTGGCTCGAGCTGTTTTTCAATACAGGAAAATAAGGAACAAACAATTGAGTGTGATAAAGTGTGAGAAGTTAGCA
>NZ_JAFBDT010000060.1 GCF_016908355.1 Fusibacter tunisiensis
CCCTAACTTCCTGAAAAAATTAACTCTCAAACCCTATTTCAGGACTTTTCATCCTCATTTTCACTCATAAATGCCAGAATTTCATCCAGACTTTTGTTGCTGTTTACAAATGCATTTAGGAGTTCTTTTCCTTGCAGTTCCTGCTTCTTTTTCATTAAAAGATTCAACTCGTTAAGCGCTGAATCGTACTTATCTTTCATAGCGGAAACCACTTCTTTTTGCTTAGAGATTTTTTCATCAATAGATATGCTTCGTCTGCCCATTTGTCTGCCCCCTTACATCTCTTCAATCATTTTCAGTTGATTGTTAATACCTAGCGCTTGTTCACGAATGCTTCTTTCAGTTAAATCAAAAGCTTTAAGTATTCCCTTTTGTGTCGCGGTCACAGCATGATCCAAACGGTAGTTTCCATCACTTTGACGAATCATCTCGATTTTTTCAAGTTCCCTTAGAGCTGCTGGAACGGTCATATAGTTTTCACTTTTGTTGTTCTTCTTCATCTGATCTTTCAAATATGTGTAGAATTTGTTACGTATGATCAGGGCGACAAACTCAATGAATATCTTGCTGTTCACTGATTCACTTCCATGAACTCTAAAGCTTTTGTTCCCCAGATAGGATTTGTCTCCCTTAAATAGTTTCTCGGAACCGTCTCTGCTTTTATACAGTTCTAGAGCTTCTTCTGCTGTCATTTTTTCTGATGTGATAATTATGAAATATCCGCACAGTTTGATTTCCCTATCAATCACGTCTTGGCGCTCTCTTGCGAACATGAAAACTCTTTCATCTCCCTGGCCATGATAAAAAGGTTCAAAGTAATGACATAAAGCACTCGGGCATTCATATCCCATCTTCCCTTCCTGGGATTTTAGATATGAGGCCAATCTGTCGATTTTTTCTTCCAGCTGTTCGCGTTCGCCTGTTCTCTTGCTTTCGTTAAAGTATATGTGAAAATATCTGTCTTTCTCATCAGAAGGGAACAATCTCCCTTTCACCGTGGTTCCGCTTACTTTATAGTCGCGAATACTGTGTTTTCGGCTCTCTTCAAAGGTTCCTTTGTTTGCCATCACCATTTCATGGGCATACTTCTTCATCCCTTTCATCATGATGACGAAATCATAACCGCATTTATCCATATATCTTATATTTTCTTTACTGAAATATCCTCGGTCCAGTATAAATCCAACATGTCGATAGCCATAACCTTCTGTTTTCTCAAGCATATACTGTAGCTGAGATATATCCACTATGCTTCCAGGGTACATTTCATAAAACAAGGGTTCCCTATTATTCTTGTCGTAAGCTATGGAGTAATTAAGTATCGGTTTGTTCTGATCATCTTTGGCATGGCCAAATTCAACAAAGTCAACATCTCCTGCCTGACAATTTTTGTTCGTCGAATCGTAGGATATGTAAATTTTTTCTCTGTGATCCCGGTTTTCATTCCACCTGTTCAGAAATTCAACGCTTTGATCCTTCTTGATCGAAGCTATGAAGTCAGACACTTTAGAATCGCTATACATCCTCATTTTACTGGTGAATAACGGATGATTGTATGCATAATCCGGGTAGTACTGCCCAGCATTGTTTTCTGTGATGATGGTATAGACTGCAAGATCCAAAAAGAGGCCACTGTCTCTTCCGATTAGATCTCCCAAGAGAACATCTAAATGATATTCTGTAATGATTCTTTTAAGAACCATATGTGCGCCAACTCTTAAGCAAGCACTTCTGCGGGAGGATTTCTTTTCTTCCGGGAGTTTTGCTTCCGGATAGAAAATCAAGTATTTCTCGTTGGGAATCATCATGGTCTGATCATCTTCGCAGACCTTTCCGATGGGGGTACTTTGGGGAATGCTATACTTTTTTTCCGGGTCATAAACGCGATTTAATTGGTAATAAATGTAGGTGGTTCCTCTGATTTTTTTCCTTGTAACTTTCCCTTTTTCCTCTGGTATTTTCACTCTCACATCAGTGTACATATCGGCCTCCTGTAGAGAGTTAATTAACTCTCTATAATCATACCATATTTTCCTGATAAAATCAACAAGATTTCGCTGAATTCGTTGGAAAAAGAACACTTTCAGAGAATTTGAAATCATTTTTCAGATGTCTGAGAGTTAATTATGCCGGAAGTTCAGATTTT
>NZ_JAFBDT010000061.1 GCF_016908355.1 Fusibacter tunisiensis
AAAAATACGGGCATAATGATATACTGTATTTAGTCGCATATGTTACTAAAGGGAGGACAAAAAATGTACCTCGATTTTCTAGTCAAAATTCCAGAAGTAAAAGGCAAAATTACATACAGAAAAAGAGATAATTCATGTTATGTATACTATGAGTATGATAGAATTTATGATCCTTCTCAGAAGTATACAAACGTAAAAAGAGCGATGATTGGTAAGCAATCCAAAGCCGATTCTCAAATGATGCAGCCCAACCAGAACTACCTGAAATTTTTTCCTGAAGTGGAGCTTCCTGAAGAAAAGGACCGGACATTGAGGAGTAGTTGTTTACGAGTTGGCACATATATTCTTCTTCAAAAGATTTTTCGTGAAAGTGGAATTCCAGAAATGCTTAGCCAATATTTCAGTGAAAAAGATTTGGGTTTGTTCTTGGATTTAGCGGCTTATTCCATCATAACGGAAAGCAACGCAGCCCAATATTATCCGGATTATGCCTATAATCATGCGATATTCAGCCAAGATATGAGGATATATAGTGACTCGAAGGTGTCCGATTTTTTTAGAAGCATCACGGATAATCAAAGCGTAGGATTTTTGAACTCGTGGAATGAATGCAAAGACCATAGAGAAAAAATCTATATATCCTATGACTCGACGAATAAAAATTGTCAGGCTGGTGATATAGAAATGCTTGAGTATGGGAATGCGAAGGTGGATCAAGGATCCCCGATATTCAATTATTCAATCGCCTATGATACAAGAAACAAAGAGCCTCTTTTCTATGAAGCATACCCCGGAAGCATAAATGATGTGTCTCAGCTTCAGTATATGCTGGATAAGGCAAAGGGATATGGGTATAAGAAAGTTGGTTTCATATTGGACAGGGGGTACTTCAGCAAGAGCAATATCGAGTACATGGACCAGTGTGGTTACAGCTTTGTTATCATGGTCAGAGGGATGGCGACCCTTGTGAATGAGCTTATTCTCAAGCATAAAGGAACTTTTGAGAAAAAAAGGATTCATAACATTGGAGACTACAGGGTTTATGGCATAACGGTCAAGAAAAAACTGTATGCTACGGATGAAAAAGACCGGTATTTCCACATATATCATAGTATAGAAAAAGAAAGTGCAGAACGGACTCAACTGGAAAACAGAATTGATGAAATGACAAAGTTCATGAAGCGTCATTCCAATGAAATGCGTGAGTTTGGACCAGGATTCGAAAGGTATTTCGAGTTATATTATGATGAGGAACACAAAACCTTTCTATTTCCTGTTGAGAAAGCCAGAGTGATAGAAAATGAGATTGAATTATGTGGATATTTCTGCATAATCACCTCCGAAAAGATGACTGCCAAAGAAGCAATCGATCTTTACAAGAGCCGTGACGCCTCAGAAAAACTATTCAGAGGAGACAAGTCCTATCTTGGAAATAGAAGCCTTCGAGTGTACTCGGATGAGTCGGCATCTGCCAAGATATTTATAGAGTTCATAGCACTCATCATTAGAAGCAGGATATTTACAAAGCTCAAAGAAGAGATGAAGAATCTGGATAAAAGACCAAACTTCATGACTGTTCCTGCAGCGATAAAAGAACTTGAGAAAATTGAGATGGTCAGACAACTGGACAATGTATATAGACTAGACCATGCAGTTACAGCAGCTCAGAAGACCATCCTCAAAGCGTTCGGAATAGATGTTTCTTATGTGAAATATAAAGCGGATGAAATCAGTGAAACATTAAAAAATAAGGGTTAAGAGAGGGCATAAAATATGGCACGGACAGTTGGGCTGGAAACGTTGGACCAAAAGATTGAAAAGGCACAATCGGATGTGGTGAAGACGAAGAAGAGATATGATTTGGCGGTATCGACATTGAAAGACTTAATGGACAAAAGAGATGCACTAAAACGGGACGAACTTATCAATGCCATTATGAAAAGTGAAAAATCATATGAACAAATTCTTCAATTTATTCAAGAATCAGATCAGGAAAAAGTTTAGGTAAAAAACGTAAAAAACTCCTGAAAAGAATCGAAATCAGGAGTTTTAGTAACATTTTTTCTGGAAGTTGACA
>NZ_JAFBDT010000062.1 GCF_016908355.1 Fusibacter tunisiensis
TACCCCTATTCTGCATGGGGAAGTATAAAAACTGCTTTATTTGTTGAAATATCAATACTTAGGCAAATCAATCGATTTCACCCATTGGGTGAAAGAAAAAAATACTACTAATACTGTTTTTTGAGTCTGATTTAGGGTAAATATTTAATGTAAACTTAACCCTAAAGGAGGCCATTCATGATAAGTAAAATTGATTTCAGCGAAAAGAACCTTACCTCAAATTCAGGAACCTTAATGTTATATAATCACACTGATGCTGAAGGCATCTTTGAAATGATTGATGAGGAAGTCAAATTCCACAACCCATCTATTAACAAGATAAAAATGAATCACATTAAGTCTCTGTTGTGTGGTTTCTTCATTGGTATCGATAAACTTGAAAGAATGCGTCTGTTATACAATGATCCTTTAGTCTATGAAATGGCAGTCGATGTTAAATCACCTGAAACTATTTCAAGATTCCTTAAAAAATTTGACTACCGTACAACACACCAGTTAAGGACCGTCAGTTTTAAAGTATTCAACCATATGCTTTCTAAAAGTGGACTGTTAAAGATCACCATTGACATTGATAGTAGTGTCATTAATGTGGAAGGTCATCAAGAAGGTACTGCCAAAGGATACAATCCAAAGAAGAAAGGGAATAAATGCTACAATATCCAATTTGCCTTTTGTGATGAACTAAAGGCTTACATATCAGGTTATGTAAGAAGTGGTAATGCACATTCAGCAAATGGTGCATCTGAACTCATTAAAGAGATTTATGACAATATCCACTTTGAAGGTTTAGATATTTGTTTTCGAATGGATAGTGGTTATTTTGATGAGGAAATTATAAAAACCATAGAGTCCTTAGGATGTAAATATGTTATTAAGGCAAAAGCATATGCGACCCTAGTATCAAAAGTTCCATCAGATGAGTACTTTCAAAAGGGTTCTGAAGGTAGAGTTACAGCAGAACTATTTACAAAGTTAGATAAGTGGGATGACGATAGAAGAATTCTTGTATCTCGAGTTCTTAAGGAAAGCGGTGAAACTAATCAAATGACATTATTCGAGAAGGAATATCGCTATTTTTTCTTTGTGACAAATGATGAATCCATATCTTCTGAAGAAGTTGTCTTGTTTTATGAGAAAAGAGGAAATTGCGAGAATTACATTAAAGAATCAAAGTATGATATGAATGTTGGGAACCTTATTCTTCATTCTTTCTGGGCTAATGAAGCGATTTTTCAGTTAATGATGCTAACATACAACATTTTTCTGATGTTTAAGATGTCGTATATGACAGCAAAAGAGTATCGTCAACAGATAAAGTCCTTTAGATTGAAGTATGTCTTTCTAGCAGGGAAAATCATATCTACTGCAAGGTATAAGATTCTAAAATTACCGGAGCAATACCCCTATAAAGGTATTTACATACGTGCTCTAGCGTAAGCAGTAGGAATATATCTAT
This sequence comes from Fusibacter tunisiensis, assembly GCF_016908355.1. Taxonomy (GTDB): domain Bacteria; phylum Bacillota; class Clostridia; order Peptostreptococcales; family Acidaminobacteraceae; genus Fusibacter_D; species Fusibacter_D tunisiensis. The sequence goes on from NZ_JAFBDT010000062.1 coordinate 1,457, forward strand.
TTTAAGTTATGAGTTCTATTAGTCATGCGAAGATTTCATAATTGGTTTATTAAAAACCTAATTATTCCTAGAACATGTTTTTAGTAAGGAGTTTTGTGATAAAATAGTATAGAAAGCAAGTCTGATTTATATGAATTTGACTATCATAGGAAAGCGCAACCAGAGACGCAGAATTCTGGTA
>NZ_JAFBDT010000063.1 GCF_016908355.1 Fusibacter tunisiensis
TTAATTACGCTGCAAGTTTTAAAGGTGATTCTTTAGCATGACGCCAAGTTTGGTGATCTTCTGGGCTCCTTAAAGCAAAAGACTTTTCGTCACGGAGAACCGCGAAGATGTAGTTTAAAAGTTTGTGCATAACAGCTACAAGCGCCACTTTCTTTTTCTTGTTTTCACATTTTTTATGATAGTAGTCTCTAAGAATCGGATTGATGGCATCCCCCTTGCGGGTTGTCCTGATGGATGCTAGGGCAGCGGTGAATAGAACCCTTCTACCAAAACGTGTTCCACGCTTTGAAATTTTGTTTCTATCGCCATTAAATTTGCCTGACTGGTTAACACTTGGGTCGATTCCGAAAAATGCGACAAAGGCTTTTGGAGAGTGAAACTTTGAAAAATCACCAATCTCAGCAATAAGTGTTACCGCAGTAAGAAAGCCGATTCCAGGCATTTCTTCGAGAAGCTCGATGTAACGGCGTTCTTTAGTCGGAAAATCAGAACTTTGGATCATCGCTTTGAGCTGCTTGAGGATACCGTCAAGCCTGTCTTGAAAGCTTTCAATGTTTTCCACATGCGCTTTGATTTTAAGGCTTAGTATGTCAAATTCCATTGGCATAGACAGTGCATGTTCAGTGATTTCACGCAGAATTTCTACCTTTTTCATAGCCCAAGAAACGGTCTTACGACTGATTTTAGAAATCATTATGGCCAGTTCGTTCGGATCCGCTTCAGAAAGCAATCGTGGAGATGGATATCTTTTAAGAATCTCTAGAGAAGCTTTACCAAATGGGTTACCAAAGACGTCTATATATCCTGGGAACAGGAGATATAAATCCGTACAGAGCCTGTTTTTCATCTCAGTGAGCATATCAGACATGGCGTAGTATTCACGACTCATCATGCGAAGCGCGAGAATTTGAGGCTCAGGCACAAGAGAATACTTTACTTCTTGAAATTTTGCGAGTCTTGCGATAGATTCTGCATCTTTTGCATCATTTTTCACTTTTCTTAAGTCGAAATTCTTGGTAGAATGAACACATAGAGGATTCAGGACAAATCCTTTGAGGTCATTCGATCTCAGGAAATAGAAGAGTGGTAAATGAAAGATACCCGTAGATTCTACGAAGTAGATGGGCTTTTGTTTTAACCGCTCTTCTTCTTTTTTGAGAATCTCAAGAAGCTTGTTGAAGCCTTTTGGATTGTGATCAATCCTGAATGGCTTGCGAATAAGAGAACCACTTGGTTCAAGCATTGCAACCACAGAGAATTCTGAGGAAACGTCAATGCCTACAACAAAATCATTAATAAATTTAGACACAGTAACACAACCTTTCATTTCAGTATGAATCAGAGCATCCACTAAATGAAGAACGCCAAACAACCTTGCATTTGAAACGGGTATCACCCTAAGGTGGCCCAACCAGCTAAACATAGAATCGTCCTTGTGGAGTGACACGCTTTTTTACGGATAAGTCTTCTTAATGAAGGATCCAGGAGGCACGCACATCTATCTCTCTGACAAAGAGATTATAGCACGATGTTTAGGAAAATCAAGGTAAGGTGTCTGTGATTCATCTGAACTATAGATTTGAAATTATCAAAGAACATTCGGGGTTGGTTTTAAACCTTAACCC
>NZ_JAFBDT010000065.1 GCF_016908355.1 Fusibacter tunisiensis
TCTCGCTTGCCTGCCTCTTTCGTGTACGTGGCTCTCACACTCTGCGGCGCGTTTTCCCAAACGCTTTCACTAGATTTCAGCTCAGCTTTATCGACTGTCCTCACCCCTTCGTCCGTAGACTCAGGTTTGGGCTATTTCCCGTTCGCTCGCCGCTACTTAGGAAATCACTTTTGTTTTCTCTTCCTTCGGGTACTTAGATGTTTCAGTTCCCCGAGTTCCCTTCCTATAGCCTATGTATTCAGCTATGGATGACTGGACATTACTCCAGCCGGGTTTCCCCATTCGGACATCTACGGCTCTTTGCTCGCTTGCAGCTCCCCGTAGCTTTTCGCAGCTTACCACGTCCTTCTTCGGCTCCTGGTGCCAAGGCATCCACCCTATGCTCTTAGTAACTTGACCACAAAACTTGCGTTTTTAGTCTTAAAACATATTGTGCCTTTGACTTTGAACTTGCGTTCTTTTTTTATTAATAGTCGGTTCTTACATATGCAGTTGACAAAGTGCAAATCAGCGAAGCTGATTTCAGAGGCGATAGCCTCACTTGGTTGCCGTGCCGGACACGGGAGACTTTAGTCTTCCTTGGCCACATGGCGCCAAGCAGTTTGTCGCAGACGAAAATCGATTAGCGAAGCTAATTCGACCCGACGTAGTGTTTGCTTGCAAACACAGGAGGGCTATGCCACTCTTTTTCCATCTAAACATCTCGCAAAAACTTGATTCAGTCCTTCTGATTAATAATGACCTTTAAAGCAAAGCTCTAAAAATCACAAATGGTGGAGATTAAGAGACTTGAACTCTTGACCCCCTGCGTGCAAGGCAGGTGCTCTCCCAACTGAGCTAAACCCCCATTTTTTAAATGCGATGCATTTAAAAAACGCTCGACGTAAGATTTCGTAGAAATCTAGGAGAGTTTATTTCTCCGACGTCATTTTATACATTTTTAAATACATCTCAAGGTCGAAGCTAATTCGACTCGACATAGTGTTTGCTTGCAAACACAGGAGAGATATGCCTCTCTTTTTCATCTTGCCATTTAACTTCTTCTTTGTTTTTCTTTTCATTACATGCATTTAAAAAACGCTCGACGTAAGATTTCGTAGAAATCTAGGAGAGTTTATTTCTCCGACGTCATTTTATACATTTTTAAATACATCTCAAGGTCGAAGCTAATTCGACTCGACATAGTGTTTGTTTGCAAACACAGGAGAGATATGCCTCTCTTTTTCATCTTGTCATTTAACTTCTTCTTTGTTTTTCTTTTCATTACATGCATTTAAAAAACGCTCGACGTAAGATTTCGTAGAAATCTAGGAGAGTTTATTTCTCCGACGTCACTTTATACATTTTTAAATACATCTGTTTGAAGATTCTAAGAACCCTCAAAATTGAACAGCTTAAATATCTAATCTCCTTAGAAAGGAGGTGATCCAGCCGCACCTTCCGATACGGCTACCTTGTTACGACTTCACCCCAGTCATTGATTTCACCTTCGACAG
>NZ_JAFBDT010000066.1 GCF_016908355.1 Fusibacter tunisiensis
TCAAAAATGACTGGAATATCGGTCAGTACGATCTATCGAGCCAAGCTCAAACTGGGATAGGAAAACCTAACTTACACACTTTAGTTGACAAACCCTGTTATCAAGAAAATTTGCTTCTTAAACTTAATTTTTCTTATTAATTCAACTAATTGATCAGAAATAAACTTGTTTCCAAGGTTGTCCTCAGGTTGATCAATAATTACTAATCCACATTTAGGATTATTCAATACTACTTTCAGGTATTTTTCCGAATTATAACCAGGACTATTACTCTTTGATGTAGTTCCATCCCGATATTCTAGATAGTCAGTTAGTTTATCAAAGCAACTTGCTAATGCCTTTATTTGACTCTTGATCTTTTTACCAAAATTATCAGCTGAATTATCTCCATAATTTTTCAGACTTGTTTCGTTATACAAGAGTTCAACAAGCGAATAGTATAAGTCATCCTTGCTATAACCCTTAATGCCATCAAGTATACTTTCCTTAATTTCCTTTTCTGGCTGAAGCTCTATACAAAGTTTGCTGTCCTCGTCTAAATCGATTAACTCAGTATGGTCTAACTTTAATGATAATGTACTCTTTACACTCCAATTTAGTTCAGCAAAAGCTTTAAAATGGACCTTTACTTTGTTTATAATCTCTCGCTTACCCTTTTCAGCTAAAGCCTTTTCTTTTCCAGCAGCATTTAATTTGTCATTCGCACTAGACACAATATTGTGTGCATTTCCAATAAATTTTGTCATATATTCATGCAGTAGTTTCTTCTTCTTCTGTTTGCCTTTCATCGTTGAAAGTAAACTTACAAATCCTTCAATTATTGCAACTTCAGTTTCTTCAATATCGATAGTTGGAGCTTTATTCAGCTTTGAGATTAATACTTCAATATCTTCAACTACTTTTATTGTCTCATCAAATTTTTCTGAAGAAAAAGTTAACTCTATCAACTTATCCTTATTCATCTTTAAGTGATACTCAGAATTTAAGAGTTTATCTATAGTATTATTATGCAAAATAATTGCTTGGTCTGGCTTTATCTCATGAATATCTTCATAGACTTGATGCAAATCAGAAATCCTTTTATCTAATTCAGTATGGATTTCGTTAAATTTTGCTTTTGCAATCTGGTATTCTTCAATTTTACCCGCTTTTCTAGCTAAGCTAGACAGCTCATTTCTCTCAAAATAGTTAGCTATTGCGCCTTGATTAATCTGTAGAATATCAGTATTTAGATGGGTCACTGCTTTAGGCATAGCATCTAAACTTGAACTTACTGTAGTCGTAGCGCCTTCAATCGCTACATTATACTTATCTTCTGATTCTAAAACGTCAATATAGATGGACCTGTCAAGAATTTTGTGTAAAGTTTGATTTAAAATTTTAAGTGAGCAGCGATTCTGTCAGAAAAAAGGATCTCTAATTGATTCATGACTTG
>NZ_JAFBDT010000067.1 GCF_016908355.1 Fusibacter tunisiensis
GAGTTGTATGGCGTAGACCCGAAACCGGGTGACCTATCCATGTGCAGGGTGAAGCGAGGGTAAAACCTCTTGGAGGCCCGAACCCATATCTGTTGAAAAAGGTTGGGATGACATGTGGATAGCGGAGAAATTCCAATCGAACCCGGAGATAGCTGGTTCTCCTCGAAATAGCTTTAGGGCTAGCCTTGAGTTAAGAGATACGGGGGTAGAGCACTGAATGTCCTAGGGGCTTTCACCGGCTACCGAAGACTATCAAACTCCGAATACCGATATCTTATACTCAGGAGTCAGACTATGTGTGATAAGATTCATAGTCGAAAGGGAAACAGCCCAGACCATCAGCTAAGGTCCCAAAATGTAAGTTAAGTGGGAAAGGATGTGGGATTGCACAGACAACTAGGATGTTGGCTTAGAAGCAGCCATACATTTAAAGAGTGCGTAACAGCTCACTAGTCGAGTGATCCTGCGCCGAAGATTACCGGGGCTAAAACTTACTACCGAAGCTATGGAATTAGAGTAATCTAATTGGTAGAGGAGCATTGTATGAGGGGCGAAGCACGATCGTAAGGACGTGTGGACATCATACAAGAGAGAATGTTGGCATGAGTAACGAGAGACGGGTGAGAATCCCGTCCGCCGAAAACCTAAGGTTTCCTGAGGAAGGTTCGTCCGCTCAGGGTAAGTCAGGACCTAAGCCGAGGACGAAAGTCGTAGGCGATGGACAACAGGTAAAGATTCCTGTACCACCGAGAACCGATTGAGAGAAGGAATGACACAGGAGGTTATGCTGAGCACGCGGTTGGAAGAGCGTGTCCAAGCAGCACGTCTGTGGCGTAGGCAAATCCGCGCCATGTAAGGACAAGCTGTGATGGGGAGTGAAACTAGTAGCGAAGCAGCAGATATCACACTGTCGAGAAAAGTTTCTATCGAGGGAGCAGGTGCCTGTACCGTAAACCGACACAGGTAGGAGAGTAGAGAATACTAAGGCGAGCGAGAAAACCATTGTTAAGGAACTCGGCAAAATGACCCCGTAACTTCGGGAGAAGGGGTGCCGGATCAGGTTCAGAGCTAGATCCGGCCGCAGAGGATAGGCCCAAGCGACTGTTTACCAAAAACACAGGTCTCTGCTAAATCGAAAGATGATGTATAGGGGCTGACGCCTGCCCGGTGCTGGAAGGTTAAGGGGAAGTGTTAGGGCAACCGAGGCACAGAACTGAAGCCCCAGTAAACGGCGGCCGTAACTATAACGGTCCTAAGGTAGCGAAATTCCTTGTCGGGTAAGTTCCGACCCGCACGAAAG
>NZ_JAFBDT010000068.1 GCF_016908355.1 Fusibacter tunisiensis
TTAGCCCGTATTGTAAGGGGTCAAATCCTGTCACTTAGAGAGCAAGAGTTTATGCAGGCGACAGAAATATTGGGGATATCGGACCGGTCTAAAATAGCACGTCACTTGCTTCCAAACACCCTGGCTTACATCATTGTAAGTGCAACGCTGGGTATGGCAAGTGCGATTCTTACAGAAGCAGGCTTATCCTTCCTTGGTCTTGGTGTAACACCACCGACGCCAACATGGGGAAATATGGTTGAGCGTGCACGAAATACCAACGTATTTAGAACAATGCCATGGTTGTGGTTGCCACCGGGAATCATGATTATGCTGACGGTTGTAAGCATCAACCTTCTGGGTGAAGGGCTAAGAGATGCATTTGATCCAAAAGAGATTAGGTAGGTGTAAAGATGAAGAATATATTGGAAGTAAAAGATTTGACAACCTATTTCTTCACGGACAAAGGCGTGGTCAAAGCCGTGGACGGGAACTCGTTTACACTGAAAGAAGGCGAGACGCTTGGAATCGTAGGAGAATCAGGTTGTGGTAAAAGTATAACAGCAATGAGTATCTTGAATTTGATAGAAAAGCCTGGAAAAATTGTAAAAGGATCAATCAAGTTCAATGGTGAAGAACTGGTTGGGATAGCGGATAAGAAAATGCGTACCTACAGAGGCAATGAAATATCGATGATTTTTCAAGAGCCAATGACATCCCTTAATCCAGTTTTTAGAATTGGAGATCAGATTGGTGAATCCTTGATTCTACACCAAGGAATGACAAAGAAGGAATCGTATGTAAAGGCAGTGGAGCTTTTGAATCTTGTAGGGATACCAAGAGCGGAGAAAGTGGTAAGAGATTACCCCCACCAACTTTCAGGTGGTATGCGTCAACGTGTTATGATTGCCATGGCACTTGCGTGTAATCCAAAGGTCCTTATAGCAGATGAGCCAACGACAGCGCTTGATGTAACCATTCAGGCACAGATATTATCGCTTATGAATGACCTTCAGAAAAAGACAAACACAGCGATAATGCTTATCACACATGACCTTGGGGTAGTGGCTCAGATGGCACATGATGTATTGGTAATGTACTCTGGCAAGATCGTGGAGTCTGCAAGTGCTGTGGAGATCTTTGACAATCCAAAGCACCCTTACACAGTGGGTCTTTTGCACTCGATCCCGAACTTAGATGAAGATAGAGAGAGACTCAACAGCATAGACGGGATTGTACCGAATCCATTTGAATTGCCTGAAGGTTGCTA
>NZ_JAFBDT010000069.1 GCF_016908355.1 Fusibacter tunisiensis
AATGTTAAAATGTAGGAGTAACTACTTGAATTCTTCGTAGGTTCAGCGAAAATATCGATTTTTAATGGTTTTCGTAAAACGACGTAGAATTTAGGAACAATTAATCTAAATTGGAAGGAGGCTTTGATATGAGTGAGGAAAGAAAATATGAATTTTCGTGGTCACTTCTAGGTAATATTGATGAAGGGCGTCCCAATATAGGCAATACGACACGTGTTGAAGTGTATAGGCTTATGCAATTCACCTTTAGAGATGTGATGGAAAAAAAACTTGGTACAGAAGAGACAGATCAACTTTTCTATGATGCAGGCAAACTTGCAGGAAAGGCCTTCTACGACCATTATTTAAAAGATGTTGTAAATCTAAGCGATTTTATCAATCAGTTGCAAGAACTATTAAGAGAACTTGGGATTGGGATTTTACGCATTGAGCAAATGGACATGGAAAAAGGCGAACTCGTCTTGACAGTATCAGAAGACTTGGATTGTTCAGGTTTACCGGATAACGGTATTGAAATATGCACATACGATGAGGGCTTTATCAGTGCACTTTTGGAGTCTTTCACGGGGACGCCATTTACTGTAAAGGAAATAGACTGTTGGTGTACAGGAGACCGTACATGCCGTTTTCTAGCTAAGACTTTAGAGCTATCAAGGGTTGAGCAAGAAAAATAATTTATAATTGGGAGGACATTATGTTTATCTGGAAGAAGGAATTTGAACTAGGCATAAAATCAATAGACGAACAGCATAAATGTCTGTTAGATTTAGGTAATAGGATTAACGAGCTATTGGTGAATCACGATGATGACGATGACAATTACGATGAAATTTATGAAGTGATCGAGGAACTTCGCGCATATACCGTGTATCATTTCAATACAGAAGAAGAACTGTTTCTTAAATACAATTATCCTGAGTATCATGCACATAAGAAAGAACATGACGACTTTGTTGCCTTTCTTAAATCTGTAAATCCCGAAGATATTGATGAAAATCAAAAGGGTTTCCTTAAAAAGCTGTTGGCGCAAATTGTTCAGTGGGTATTTAAACATATCATAACAACAGACTATATGTACAAAGACTATTTACTACGTATCGGTATGAAATAAGGCATTTAAATTGCCAATAAAGACCAGCTAATAAAAGTCAATAAGTAGTTTGAGTTTTTTTATAAATTTTCATTTCTGAAAAAATGGTACAGCAAATCTAGCCATTAGAAAA
>NZ_JAFBDT010000070.1 GCF_016908355.1 Fusibacter tunisiensis
TCACCCATTGGGTGAAAGAATGGTTTTGGCTTAACGATTATAAATACTTGCTTAAAGGGTTATATGAGTAGATTGCACGTAGAATCTAGGTAATAATAAAATGCCCTAGATTCGATTAGCAGAATCTAGGGTTTTTTAGTGTCCAAATTGGAGCTGTTCACCGTAAAGTTAATTATATCAGTAAGTATAGAAACAACTTGATCATCATACCATGTTCCTGAGTGTTTTCTTAAGTCTTCAAGTGCAGAATGTACAGAAATAGGTTTTTTGTAAGGGCGATTTGATATCATAGCATCAAAACTGTCGACAACGGCCATTATTCTTGACTCAATTGAGACTTCATCACCTTTTAATCCATTAGGATAGCCACTACCATCTAGCCTTTCATGATGATCTAGTACTATCTTTGCAAGTGAAAGATCATTAGTTTCCTTCATAACTATATCATAACCATATTGAGAATGCTTTTTTATTAATTCGTATTCCTCAGATGTCAGTTTATTTGGTTTATTCAAAATATCTTCTGGTATTTCTAGTTTGCCCACATCGTGTATTTTACCGGCATGTAATATGTTCTCTATTTGAGTTTCTGATAGTTTCATCATTGTTGCTATTTGAACAGCTAAATTACCTGTATTATTACAATGGTCTTCAGTATAATTGTCTTTTTCTTGTATTTGATGGATCAAATCATAGACTTTATCTGTTCTACTTGCTTGAGATGTGAAATGTTTAGAATTACGAATCATGATGAGTTTGGTTTTTTCAATAACACTCAGATGATGTGTTTCTTTCAAATTTTTAAAAGTAATTCTACTGCCAGCTTCAACATACTTTCTCTCATTAGTATAAAACAACTTACCCTCTAAGATAATAAGTACATTAATAGCATCCTTAGACTCATAGGGCTGACATATAATTGATTTTCCAGCGTTAATGTTAGACTCAAATACCTCAATATCTTCATCTTCGACAAGTAATCTAAATATCCCAGCATTATTTTCGTAAGATACAATATTATCTTCATTGTTATATATATTAAAACCATTCATTTGCATGACTAATCTAAATCCTTTCTCCATCTTTATCAAGAAAAAAACCTTCAAATTCACAATCCAAAGCCGATGGTGTAAGATATTTTGTGTAAAGTGAAAAATCAGTTATAATTCACTTAGACAAAATGGAGGTCCGAAATGGCAAAAAGAAAAAGAAATCCA
>NZ_JAFBDT010000071.1 GCF_016908355.1 Fusibacter tunisiensis
GCACAGAACTGAAGCCCCAGTAAACGGCGGCCGTAACTATAACGGTCCTAAGGTAGCGAAATTCCTTGTCGGGTAAGTTCCGACCCGCACGAAAGGCGTAACGATTTGGGCGCTGTCTCAACAATGGACTCGGTGAAATTGTAGTACCGGTAAAGATGCCGGTTACCCGCAGCTAGACGGAAAGACCCCGTGGAGCTTTACTGCAGCTTGGCACTGGATAATGGTATATCATGTACAGGATAGGTGGGAGACAGAGAAGTTAGGACGCCAGTCTTAATGGAGTCGCTGTTGGGATACCACTCTTGGTATAACGTTATTCTAACTGTAATCAGTTACCCTGATTCAGGACAATGTCAGGTGGGCAGTTTGACTGGGGCGGTCGCCTCCGAAAGAGTAACGGAGGCGCCTAAAGGTTCCCTCAGCGCGGTTGGAAATCGCGCGAAGAGTGTAAAGGCAAAAGGGAGCTTGACTGCGAGAGAGACATCTCGAGCAGGGACGAAAGTCGAGCTTAGTGATCCGGTGGCACCGCATGGAAGGGCCATCGCTCAACGGATAAAAGCTACCCCGGGGATAACAGGCTTATCTCCCCCAAGAGTCCACATCGACGGGGAGGTTTGGCACCTCGATGTCGGCTCGTCTCATCCTGGGGCTGAAGTAGGTCCCAAGGGTTGGGCTGTTCGCCCATTAAAGAGGCACGCGAGCTGGGTTCAGAACGTCGTGAGACAGTTCGGTCCCTATCTGCTGTGGGCGTAGGAAATTTGAGAGGAGCTGTCCTTAGTACGAGAGGACCGGGATGGACAAACCTCTGGTGCATCAGTTGTCTTGCCAAAGGCACGGCTGAGTAGCTAAGTTTGGAAGGGATAAGCGCTGAAGGCATCTAAGCGCGAAGCCCCCCTCAAGATGAGATTTCCCATCCTTAAATGGAGTAAGACCCCATGAAGATAATGTGGTAATAGGCCTGAGGTGTAAGTGCAGCAATGTACTCAGCTGACAGGTACTAATAGGTCGAGGACTTGACCAAAACACAGAAAAATTATTAATAGTTGAAACAGACATATGCAGGAGACAAATCCGGTGACGATGGCGGAGGGGCAACACCTGTTCCCATCCCGAACACAGAAGTAAAGTCCTCCAGCGTCGATGGTACTTGGCGGGTAGCTGCCTGGGAGAGTAGAACGTTGCCGGTTT
>NZ_JAFBDT010000072.1 GCF_016908355.1 Fusibacter tunisiensis
GACAGTGTAATATAAAGTGTGTAAGTTCCAAAAAACTCTTGGAAAATCAAAGAGTTTTGATTATGATTATGAAAGGATTACATCATGGAAGGAATTACACAAATGGCTAAAAAGAAAGACCCAACTCCTGGTGAGGCTATTGCCAAATCAATCATCGAAACCTATGACCCTAAAACAACTGAAGATATCCAAGATGCTTTGAAATCCATCTTTGGACCAATCTTCGAAAGCATGCTTGAAGGTGAAATGGAACATCACCTTGGTTTTGCATCCAATGATCATTCTGAGAAGACAACGACCAACCGTCGTAACGGACGTGGCAAAAAAACTATCAACACATCAATGGGCGGTATTGAAATCAACCCTCCTAGAGATCGCGAAGCCACCTTCGATCCGCAGATTATCCCAAAACGAACTACAGATGTCAGCAGCATCGAAGGCAAGGTTCTTTCGATGTATGCAAAAGGCATTAGTCAACGCGATATTGCTGATATTATTGAAGACATTTATGGTTTTAGCATCTCTCATCAGCAGATATCTATCATTACAGATAGTGTTCTCGAAGAGCTTACAACATGGCAACGTCGGCCTCTAAAGAAGTTCTATCCTTTTCTCTTTGTTGATTGCTTCTATGTCAACATCCGCACTGAATACGAGACCAAAAAACATGCCATATATACGATTCTAGCCTATGATCTAAAGGGTAAAAAGGATATTCTCGGTCTATGGATTGGCGAATCGGAAAACAAGTCTCAATGGATGCAAATCTTCGATGAGCTCAAAATTCGTGGAGTTGAAGACATCGGTTTTATCTCAATGGATGGACTCCCGGGTCTTGAAGATGGTGCAGCAACAATCTTTCCCAAAGCAGTGATACAACGATGCATTGTCCATATGATTCGTAACTCCATCAAATATATCCCTCAAAAGAAATATAAGGCCTTTACAGCACATTTAAAGCTAATCTACAAAGCTCCAAACAAGAAGGTGGCGCTTCTTGAGTTCGAAAAGTTCAAAGAACAATGGTCTGAATATCCGGGTGCTATTCGTGTATGGGACGCTAATTGGAAACATGTGGAGCAACTTTATAACTACACCGAAGCCATTCGCAAAGTCATGTACACAACTAATGCCATTGAAAGCGTCAACTCAA
>NZ_JAFBDT010000073.1 GCF_016908355.1 Fusibacter tunisiensis
ATGGATTCAATACTTTATTAGAAGCCATCCCTAATGTATCTAAAGATAAAATTAAAGTGGGACTTGAAGCTACTGGTCACTACAGCCTTAACCTTATGAGATTCATCATCGATAACCAGTTCCCGCTGATTGTTCTTAATCCGCTTCAGACAAACCTTTTCAGAAAAGCTCATACGCTTAGAAAAAGTAAAACAGACAAGATTGATGCCAAACTCATTGCGCTTATGCTGCAGTCAGGTAACTTTAAACCCCACTCAGATGTATCATACCATCTTCGTGAGCTTAAGTCACTTACTAGACATAAATCCCGGATTAAAGACAATCTTGCTAAATACAAAATTTCTCTTCATAGAATTCTTGATATCATGTTTCCTGAGCTTGCTTCGGTCGTTTATTCATTAAATCAAAAATCTACTTATGAACTACTTAAAGCATTTCCTTCTAAACAGGCCATTACTTCTGCACATCTTACTAAACTTACAAACCTTCTAATCAAGCACTCTAAAGGAAAATATCGCAAGGAAAAAGCAATACTTATAAAAGAAACTGCTGCTAAATCAATAGGAACCGACAGCCGAGCTATCTCATTTGAACTTTCTCAAACTTTATCTTTCATAGAAGTTTATTCTAATGAAATCAATAAGATTGATAATGAGATTAAAAGCATTATGGATGAAATTCAAAGTCCTATTCTTACTATTCCTGGTATTTCTTACGGTCTTGCTTCTGTAATCCTTGCTGAGATTGGTGATATAAATCGTTTTGATTCTCCATCCAAGCTTTTAGCTTTTGCCGGTCTAGAACCTTCTACATACGAATCAGGACGGTTTGTCGCCACAGGCATGAAGATGGTTAAACGTGGCTCTTCTTATCTCAGGTGGGCTATTCTTGAAGCTGCTAGATTAGTTGCTATGAGAGATCCAACTTTTAAAGAATACTATCAAAAGAAAAAATCCGAAGGTAAACATCATTATGTTGCTAACTCTCATGTTGCTAAAAAATTAATCAGAGTCATTCACCACTTACTGACCAATAACTT
>NZ_JAFBDT010000074.1 GCF_016908355.1 Fusibacter tunisiensis
ATACTTTTCGTGGAAGGTGGTCAGACGCCAAAAACGGTTCAAGATTCATTGGTTTCAGGTTTTCATCTTTTAGCGCTTCCATTGGAATTTTTCGTGTTGTTTTATGGATCCTAACATTGCACTTGGTGTCCAGCCATACTTTCGCCTGTTCATTAAGGTCGGCAAGATCACTAAATGATTTTACTCGAGGCCAGAAGTTCCCCCTGATATAGCTTACACCTCGTTCCACCTTTCCTTTGGACCTTGGTAAATATGGACGATGTCTAACAGGTGTGAACGAATGATGTTCAGCAAACCTTAAGAATCGTTGATTCCATTTTTCAACACCTTTTTTATGACTGTGGGCAACAACCGTTTTCATATTATCGTAAAGGATACTTTCTGGAACACCGCCGAAGTAGGAAAAAGCACGTTCATGACAGCCTATAAGTGTCTCGAATTTTGAGTTTTCCGTGAACTCTAAATAATAATCTCTTGAGTATCCAAGAATCATTATAAAAGCATATATCTTTTTAAACGTTTTATCGGGAAGCTGTCCGTAAAATTCACCCCAATCCACTTGGGCTTGTTTTCCTGGGGGAGTTTCATACCGGATTGATGCTTTTATAAGGGCTTTTTCACGATGTGGTTTCATGAACTCTCTAAGAATCGTCATTTTACCTTGATATCCAAGATCTACAATCTCATCATATAAAACAACTGAATTTACACATCCTTCATTCATTCTTTGAAGTACATATGCTTTATATGGTTCCAGTTTGCTTTCTTTGTTGGTTTTTCTTTCGTACGAAGGCAAAGTGTTCATTTTTAGCCAAGTGCCTACTGTTTTGCGATCAATACCTATTTGATCAGCAATTTGCTTATTTGTTAATCCTTTGCTTTTTAAATCTCTAATCATAAAATACTCCTCACAACTAATCACCTGTATATTCCCCCTTTCTAAGAGGAATATACGTCGTTTGTGGGGAAAATTCAACCGTTTATTATGGGTATTTTACCACCGATTCTGACAT
>NZ_JAFBDT010000075.1 GCF_016908355.1 Fusibacter tunisiensis
AATCGCATCAACAAGTTGTCGATTTTCCCGCCATAATACCCTGCCATACCGCCGACTAAAGAGCCTAGGGTCACCGACACGCCTGCTGCCATTAAACCCACTAAGATGGATATACGCCCACCCATAAAGAGTCTAAGCAGAACATCTCTTCCCTGCTCATCTGTTCCTAGCCAGTGCTTTGCTGAAGGGGAAAGTTCCTTATCTTCAAGGTTAAACTCCGATATGTCATAAGGGGACAAAATCGGTACAAAAATTACCAATAGAACGATGATGATAAATAGGCCGCCGCCTACCACTGCAACTTTATTTTTTCTAAACCGCTCCCATGCTATTTGCCATGGGCCGATGGCTTTTTGCTTGTGTTCTGTTTCTTTCATTTTTCCAGCCATATGCTCCTCCTATGTTTTTTTGGATTATTCCCGATGCGCCTACTGGACACGGATTCTTGGGTCTACAAAAGCGTATGCTAAATCCGCCAGCAAGTTTCCTGCCAGCATCAGAACCGCATAGAATGTATTGGCCGCCATAAGCATTGAATAATCTCTGTCCCCAATGGAGGTGAACAGGACGTTACCGATTCCTGGCCAGATAAATACGGTCTCAAGTAGAATTGATCCACCAAAGAGACTTGGTATATATAGACCGAGCAGCGTTACGATTGGTAAAAGTGCATTTCTAAAAGCGTGCTTGTAGATTACCACTTTCTCAGCCAATCCTTTTGAACGTGCTGTTCGGATATAATCTTGATTAATAACTTCAATTACCGAGTTTCTGACATATCTTGTTAAACTTGCTAGAGATGATATCGTCAGTACCGTTACCGGTAAAATCATGTGTTTTAACACATCAAGTACTTCTTGTCCAAAACTGTCATAGCCTTTCGCCATATAGATTGTCGTCCGCATACCGTTTAAAGGCAGCCAGGTTACTGGTATGGCTATGAAAAAGATCAATAATAAGGCAAAGAAGAACGACGGCATGGAGACGCCGGTTAAGGAAAACACCGTCCA